>NZ_JBEXTS010000004.1:0-683042 GCF_040628815.1 Streptomyces sp. NPDC006140
GACCAGCTCGCCGACCGCATCGCCGTCCTGCACGACGGAAAGATCGCCGCCGAGGGCACCGCCGAGGAACTGAAGCGCATCGTGCCCGGCGGACACGTCCGGCTCCGCTTCACCGACCCCGCCGCCTACCGCGCCGCCGCCTCCGCCCTGCGCGAGGCCACGAGGGACGACGACGCCCTCGCCCTGCACATCCCCAGCGACGGCAGCCAGCGCGAACTGCGCTCCCTCCTCGACTGGCTCGACGCCGCCGGCATCGAGGCCGACGAACTCACCCTGCACACCCCCGACCTCGACGACGTCTTCTTCGCCCTGACGGAGGCTGCCCGATGAGCACACCCACCGCCCCCGCCCGCCCGGCCCGGATCTCCCTCGCCGTGCGCGACTCCTCCACCATGCTGCGCCGCAACCTCCTGCACGCCCGGCGCTACCCGTCGATGACCCTGAACCTGCTGCTCACGCCGATCATGCTGTTACTGCTGTTCGTCTACATCTTCGGCGACACCATGAGCGCGGGCATCGGCGGCGGAGACCGCTCCGACTACATCGCCTACATCGTCCCCGGCCTGCTGCTGATGACCATCGGCAGCACCACGATCGGCACCGCGGTCTCCATCACCAACGACATGACCGAGGGCATCATCGCCCGCTTCCGTACGATGGCGATCCACCGCCCCTCGGTGCTCGTCGGGCACGTCGTCGGCAGCGTGCTCCAGTCGGTCATGAGCGTGGTCCTCGTCGGCGCCGTCGCCGTGGCCATCGGCTTCCGGTCCACCGACGCCAACGCCCTGGAGTGGCTCGCGGCCTTCGGACTGCTCGTGCTCTTCGCCCTGGCGCTCACCTGGATCGCGGTCGGCATGGGCCTGTCCAGCCCGAACGCCGAGGCCGCCGGCAACAACGCGATGCCGCTGATCCTGCTGCCGCTGCTGTCCAGCGCCTTCGTCCCGGTCGACGCGATGCCGGGCTGGTTCCGGCCGGTCGCCGAGTACCAGCCGTTCACCCCGGCCATCGAGACCCTGCGCGGCCTGCTGCTCGGCACCGGGATCGGCCACAACGGATGGCTCGCCGTGGCCTGGTGCCTGGGTCTCGCGGTGCTCGGCTGCTTCTGGTCGACCTCGAAGTTCAACGCCGACCCGAAGTGACCACCACGACGGCACGGACCGCTCCACGCCCGAGGGCGGCGCACACCGACATCCCGTCGGCGTACGCCGCCCCGGCGGCGTGTCGGCGAGGTCACATTCAGGGGGAGGGCAAGGTCACAGCCGCGCCCTCTGCTGCTCCTTCGTGCTCGTGTCCTAGCATCCGAGCATGACGGTCCTGCCTGACGACGGGCTTGAGCTGGCCGGCGAGTTCCCTGACGTTCCCCACGAGCAGTGGCAGCGCCTGGTTGCGGGTGTGCTGCGCAAGTCGGGCAAGGACGTCGAGGGGGCCGAGGCCGAGGAAGCCCTGTCCACCGCGTTGGAGGACGGGTTGCGCACCCGGCCCCTCTACACCTCGCACGACGCCGCGCCCGAGCCGGGGCTGCCCGGGTTCGCGCCCTTTGTGCGGGGCGGCCGGGCCGAGGGGAACACCGTCGGCGGCTGGGACGTACGGCAGCGGCACACGACGGCCGACCGCGACGCGGTCCTCGCGGACCTGGAGAACGGCGTCTCTTCGCTCTGGCTGACGGTCGGGGACGGCGGAATCCCGGTCGCGGAACTGGGCCGGGTCCTCGACGGCGTCTACCTCGATCTGGCCCCCGTCGCCCTCGACGCGGGACGCGAAACCGGGTCCGCCGCACGGGAGTTGCTGCGGCTGTACGAGGAGCGGGGAGTCGCCCGGGACGCGGCGCGCGGCAGTCTGGGCGCGGATCCCCTCGGGTACGAGGCCCGGACCGGGCAGCGGGCCGAGGCCGCGCCGGCCACGGAGCTGGCGCGGCTGTGCGCCGCGGAGTACCCGGGGCTGCGGGCGCTGACCGTGGACGCGCTGCCGTACCACGAGGCCGGTGGTTCGGCCGCGCAGGAGCTGGGCGCCTCGCTGGCGACGGCGGTGGCGTACCTGCGGGAGCTGACCGAGGCGGGCCTGAGCGTCGAACAGGCCTGTGGACAGCTGGAGTTCCGGTACGCGGCGACCGCCGACCAGTTCCTCACGATCGCCAAGCTGCGGGCCGCGCGCCGGCTGTGGGCCCGGGTCGCCGAGGTCTGCGGCGCCCCGCGCGCGGGAGCGCAGCTCCAGCACGTCGTCACCTCGCCGGTGATGATGACCCGGCGCGACCCGTGGGTGAACATGCTGCGCACCACCATCGCCACGCTCGCCGCGGGCGCGGGCGGGGCCGACGCGGTGACCGTGCTGCCCTTCGACCACGCCCTCGGCCTGCCCGACGCGTTCGCGCGCCGCATCGCCCGCAACACCTCGACGATCCTCATCGAGGAGTCGCACCTGGCCCGGGTGATCGACCCGGCGGGCGGCTCCTGGTACGTGGAGCGGCTGACGGACGAACTCGCCCACGCGGGCTGGGAGTTCTTCCAGCGCGTCGAGCGGCTCGGCGGCATGGCGGCCGCCCTGCGCTCGGGTGAGGTCGAGCGGGACCTCGCCGAGACCTGGCGGGCGCGGACCGCCAGGCTGGCCAAGCGGCGCGAACCCGTCACCGGTGTCAGCGAGTTCCCGTTCCTGGCGGAGAAGCCCGTGCTGCGCGAGAGCGCGCCGGAGCAGCCGTCCGGCGGGCTGCCGCGGGTGCGCCGTGACGAGGCCTTCGAGGCGCTGCGCGCCCGCTCGGACGCGCACCTGGCCGCGACCGGCTCCCGGCCCCGGATCTACCTGGCCGCGCTCGGCCCGGCCGCCGCCCACACCGCGCGTCTCACCTTCGCCTCGAACCTGTTCCAGGCGGGCGGCATCGAGCCGGTCACCGAGGGC
This sequence comes from Streptomyces sp. NPDC006140, assembly GCF_040628815.1. Taxonomy (NCBI): domain Bacteria; kingdom Bacillati; phylum Actinomycetota; class Actinomycetes; order Kitasatosporales; family Streptomycetaceae; genus Streptomyces; species Streptomyces sp. NPDC006140. The sequence continues at coordinate 2,890 of NZ_JBEXTS010000004.1, forward strand.
ACGTTCGCGGAGAGCGGCGCGAGCGAGGCCGTGCTGTGCTCCAGTGACGCCCTGTACGAGGAGCAGGCGGTGGTCCGGGCCGCGGAACTCAAGGAGGCGGGCGCCTCGCACGTGTTCCTCGCCGGGCGGCCCGGGGAGTATCCGGGTGTCGACGCGTACGTCTTCGCGGGCTGCGACGCCGTGGCCGTGCTGTCCGCGACCCTCGACCGCATGGGAGTGTCCCGATGACCGCCCCTTCCGGCCCGTCCGTCCCCGACTTCTCCGGGATCGAGCTGGGCGTCCCGGCCGCCGACGGCACGCCCGACGAGTGGCGCGCGGCGGTCAAGAACGCCTCCGGCGGGGACGACCTGCTGTGGGAGACCCCGGAGGGCATCGCGGTCAAGCCGCTGTACACCGGCCGTGACCTGGAGGGCCTGGACTTCCTGGACACGTACCCGGGAGCGGCGCCGTACCTGCGCGGCCCGTACCCGACGATGTACGTCAACCAGCCCTGGACGATCCGCCAGTACGCCGGTTTCTCCACGGCCGAGGAGTCCAACGCCTTCTACCGGCGCAACCTCGCGGCCGGGCAGAAGGGCCTGTCGGTCGCCTTCGACCTGCCCACGCACCGGGGTTACGACAGCGACCACCCGCGCGTGACCGGTGACGTCGGCATGGCGGGCGTGGCCATCGACTCGATCCTCGACATGCGGCAGCTGTTCGACGGGATCCCCCTCGACAAGATGACGGTGTCGATGACGATGAACGGCGCCGTGCTGCCGGTGCTGGCGCTGTACATCGTCGCCGCCGAGGAGCAGGGCGTACCGCCGGAGAAGCTGGCGGGGACCATCCAGAACGACATCCTCAAGGAGTTCATGGTCCGCAACACCTACATCTATCCGCCGAAGCCGTCGATGCGGATCATCTCCGACATCTTCGCCTTCACCTCCCAGCGGATGCCCCGCTACAACTCCATCTCCATCTCCGGCTACCACATCCAGGAGGCCGGTGCGACGGCGGACCTGGAGCTGGCGTACACGCTCGCGGACGGCGTGGAGTACATCCGGGCGGGCCGTGAAGCGGGCCTGGACGTGGACGCGTTCGCGCCGCGGCTGTCGTTCTTCTGGGCGATCGGCATGAACTTCTTCATGGAGGTCGCCAAGCTGCGGGCGGCGCGCCTGCTGTGGGCGAAGCTGGTGAAGCAGTTCGACCCGCGGAACGCCAAGTCCCTTTCCCTGCGTACCCATTCGCAGACCTCGGGCTGGTCGCTCACCGCGCAGGACGTGTTCAACAACGTCACGCGCACCTGTGTCGAGGCCATGGCGGCCACCCAGGGCCACACGCAGTCGCTGCACACCAACGCCCTCGACGAGGCGCTCGCCCTGCCCACCGATTTCTCGGCGCGCATCGCCCGCAACACCCAGTTGCTGCTCCAGCAGGAGTCCGGCACGACCCGGGTCATCGACCCGTGGGGCGGCAGCGCGTACGTGGAGAGGCTGACGTACGACCTGGCGCGGCGGGCCTGGCAGCACATCCAGGAGGTCGAGCAGGCGGGCGGCATGGCCAAGGCCATCGACGCGGGCATCCCGAAGCTGCGCATCGAGGAGGCCGCGGCCCGTACGCAGGCCCGGATCGACTCGGGCCGTCAGCCGGTCATCGGCGTCAACAAGTACCGCGTGGAGACCGACGAGCAGATCGACGTGCTGAAGGTCGACAACTCCTCGGTGCGCGCCCAGCAGATCGAGAAGCTGCGGCGGCTGCGCGCGGAGCGCGACGAGACGGCCTGCCGGGACGCGCTGGACGCGCTGACCCGGGCCGCCGCCGGCGAGGGCAACCTGCTGGAGCTGGCCGTGCACGCGGCCCGCGCCAAGGCCACGGTCGGGGAGATCTCCGACGCCCTGGAGAAGGTGTACGGCCGGCACGCGAGCCAGATCCGTACGATCACCGGCGTGTACCGCAACGAGACGGGAGAGTCCCCGAGCGTGGACCGCACCCGCACCCTGGTGTCCGCTTTCGAGGAGGCCGAGGGCCGACGCCCGCGCATCCTGGTCGCCAAGATGGGCCAGGACGGCCACGACCGCGGCCAGAAGGTGATCGCCACGGCCTTCGCCGACCTCGGTTTCGACGTGGACGTCGGCCCGCTGTTCCAGACGCCGGCCGAGGTGGCCCGGCAGGCCGTCGAGGCGGACGTGCACATCGTCGGCGTCTCCTCGCTGGCGGCCGGTCACCTCACCCTCGTCCCGGCGCTGCGCGAGGCGCTGGCCGGGGAGGGCCGGGAGGACATCATGGTCGTGGTCGGCGGGGTGATCCCGCCGCAGGACGTGCCGACGCTGCTGGAGATGGGCGCGGCGACCGTGTTCCCGCCCGGGACGGTGATCCCGGACGCGGCGTACGACCTGGTGAAGCGGCTGTCGGACGACCTCGGGCACGACCTGTGATCGATGTCGACGCGTATGTGAAGGGCGTGCTCGACGGGAAGCGGGCGATCATCGCCCGCGCGATCACGCTCGTCGAGTCGACCCGGCCGCAACACCGCGCGCTGGCCCAGGAGTTGCTGACGGCCCTGCTGCCGCACAGCGGCCGGGCCCGGCGCATCGGGATCAGCGGGGTGCCCGGCGTGGGCAAGTCGACGTTCATCGACGCCTTCGGCACGCTGCTGACCTCCCTCGGGCACCGGGTCGCGGTGCTGGCCGTCGACCCGTCCTCCAGCCGTACGGGCGGCTCCATCCTGGGCGACAAGACCCGCATGGAGCGCCTGGCGGTGGACCCGGCGGCGTTCGTGCGCCCCTCCCCCACGGCCGGGACGCTGGGCGGGGTCGCCAAGGCCACCCGCGAGTCGATCGTGGTGATGGAGGCGGCCGGCTACGACGTGATCCTGGTGGAGACGGTCGGTGTCGGCCAGTCGGAGACGGCCGTCGCCAACATGGTCGACTCGTTCCTGCTGCTCACCCTCGCGCGTACCGGCGACCAGCTGCAGGGCATCAAGAAGGGCGTGCTGGAGCTGGCGGACGTGATCGCCGTCAACAAGGCGGACGGGCCGCACGAGCGTGACGCCCGGGCCGCCGCGCGGGAACTGGCCGGCGCGCTGCGGCTGATGCACGGCAAGGACGCGTTCTGGACGCCGCCAGTGCTGCACTGCAGCGCCCGCGAGTCGACCGGCCTGGACGCGGTGTGGGAGCGCCTGGAGCAGCACCGCACGCTGCTGGACTCCACGGGCCGGCTCACCGCCAAGCGGCGCGACCAGCAGGTCGACTGGACGTGGGGCATGGTCCGCGACGAACTCCTCGGCCGGCTGCACGCCGACCCGGCGGTGCGGGCCCTGGCGCCCGTGCTGGAGCAGCGGGTACGGGACGGCGAGCTGACGCCGACGCTGGCGGCCGAGCGGATCCTCGGCGCGTTCGGCGGCGGCTCAAAGGCGGCGGATTCCTGAAGCGCAAGCGGTCCGAGCGCCGATTTCGCATACGGCTTGCATGACTATGCAAAGTGATACATACTCTTTCTATGTCCAAGGTCCTCACCTCCCTGCCCGCCGGCGAGCGCGTCGGCATCGCCTTCTCGGGCGGTCTCGACACCTCCGTCGCGGTCGCGTGGATGCGCGACAAGGGCGCCGTCCCGTGCACCTACACCGCCGACATCGGCCAGTACGACGAGCCCGACATCGCCTCGGTGCCCGGCCGTGCCAAGACCTACGGCGCGGAGATCGCGCGCCTGGTCGACTGCCGCGCGGCACTGGTCGAGGAGGGCCTGGCCGCGCTGACCTGCGGCGCGTTCCACATCCGCTCGGGCGGGCGGGCGTACTTCAACACCACCCCGCTGGGCCGCGCCGTCACCGGCACGCTGCTGGTGCGGGCGATGCTGGAGGACAACGTCCAGATCTGGGGCGACGGCTCCACCTTCAAGGGCAACGACATCGAGCGGTTCTACCGCTACGGCCTGCTCGCCAACCCCCACCTGCGGATCTACAAGCCCTGGCTGGACGCGGCGTTCGTGACCGAGCTGGGCGGCCGCAAGGAGATGTCGGAGTGGCTGGTCGCCCACGGCCTGCCCTACCGCGACAGCACGGAGAAGGCGTACTCCACCGACGCCAACATCTGGGGCGCCACGCACGAGGCCAAGACCCTGGAGCACCTGGACACCGGCATCGAGACGGTCGAGCCCATCATGGGCGTCAAGTTCTGGGACCCCGAGGTCGAGATCGCCACCGAGGACGTGACGATCGGCTTCGACCAGGGCCGCCCCGTGACGATCAACGGCAAGGAGTTCGCCTCCGCCGTCGACCTGGTCATGGAGGCCAACGCCATCGGCGGCCGGCACGGCCTCGGCATGTCCGACCAGATCGAGAACCGGATCATCGAGGCCAAGAGCCGCGGCATCTACGAGGCCCCCGGCATGGCCCTGCTGCACGCCGCCTACGAGCGCCTCGTCAACGCCATCCACAACGAGGACACCCTCGCCCAGTACCACACCGAGGGCCGGCGCCTCGGGCGGCTGATGTACGAGGGCCGCTGGCTGGACCCCCAGGCGCTGATGATCCGCGAGTCGCTCCAGCGGTGGGTCGGCGCGGCCGTCACCGGCGAGGTCACGCTGCGGCTACGGCGCGGCGAGGACTACTCGATCCTCGACACGACCGGCCCGGCGTTCAGCTACCACCCGGACAAGCTGTCCATGGAGCGCACCGAGGACTCCGCGTTCGGCCCGGTGGACCGGATCGGCCAGCTCACCATGCGCAACCTGGACATCGCCGACTCGCGCGCCAAGCTGGAGCAGTACGCCGGCATCGGCCTGATCGGCACCGGCAGCCCCACCATCGGCGCCTCCCAGGCCGCCGCGACCGGCCTGATCGGCACCATGCCGGAGCTGCCCGAGGGCGGCGCCGAGGCCATCGCCTCCCGGGGCGCGGTCTCGGAGGAGGACGCCTGGCTGGACCGCGCGGCGATGGAGTCGGGCAACGACTGACCTGTCCCGGTGACCACGGCGGAAGGGCCGGCCCGACAGTGTCGGGCCGGCCCTTCCCCTTGCGCGGCCGGTGGTTCAGCGGGAGGTGCCCGCCATCTCCGGGACCGGCGCGTCGAGGGCGTCCAGGCCGCGCAGGATGTCCTCCACCCGCTGCTTGGCGTCGCCGAAGAGCATCTGGGTGTTCTCGCGGAAGAACAGCGGGTTCTGCACGCCCGCGTACCCGGCGGCCATCGACCGCTTGAAGACGACCACGTTCGCCGCCTCCCACACATGCAGCACCGGCATGCCCGCGATGGGGCTCGACGGGTTGTCGGTGGCGGCCGGGTTGACCGTGTCGTTGGCGCCGATGACCAGGACGACCGAGGTGGCGGCGAAGTCGTCGTTGATCTCGTCCATCTCCAGGACGATGTCGTACGGCACGTTCGCCTCGGCCAGCAGCACGTTCATGTGCCCGGGCAGCCGGCCGGCGACCGGGTGGATGCCGAACCGTACCTCGACGCCCCGCTCGCGCAGCTTGCGGGCGAGTTCGGCGACCGGGTACTGCGCCTGGGCGACGGCCATGCCGTAGCCCGGGGTGATGATCACCGAGGAGGCGTTGCCGAGGAGTTCCGCGGTCTCCTCGGCGCTGATCTCGCGGTGCTCGCCCTGCTCGCCCTCGTCGGCCGCGGCGGCGGGAGTGCCGAAGCCGCCGGCGATCACCGAGATGAAGGACCGGTTCATCGCCTTGCACATGATGTACGACAGGTAGGCACCGGAGGAGCCGACCAGCGCGCCGGTGACGATGAGCAGGTTGTTGGCGAGCAGGAAGCCCGAGGCGGCCGCCGCCCAGCCGGAGTAGCTGTTCAGCATGGAGACCACCACCGGCATGTCACCGCCGCCGATCGAGGCGACCAGGTGCGCGCCCAGGGCGAGCGCGATCACGGTGACGGCGATGAGCAGGCCCATGTTCGGGCGGGCGACGAACGCGATGGTCAGCCCCACGAAGGCGACCAGCGCGCCGATGTTCAGCACGTGCTTGCCCGGCAGGGTCAGCGGGCGGGAGGCGATGCGCGCCGAGAGCTTCAGGTAGGCGACGACCGAGCCGGTGAAGGTGACGGCGCCGATGAACACGCCGATGAACACCTCGGCGTGGTGGATGCCGAGCAGCGAGCCGGAGAGTTCGGCGTCGACGTCGAGGTAGCCGTTCCAGCCGACGAACGCGGCGGCCAGGCCGACGAGGCTGTGCATGATGGCGATCAGCTCGGGCATACCGGTCATCTCGACGACCCGGGCCCGCCAGAGCCCGATGCCGGCGCCGACGGCGGTCGCGACGGCGATCAGCACCAGCCCGGTGGCGGAGATGCTGCGCGAGGCGAGACCGACGGTGGCGGCCAGCGCGACGACCATGCCGGCGATGCCCCAGACGACTCCGGAGCGGGAGGTGCGGTGCTGCGAGAGGCCGGCGAGGCTGAGGATGAACAGCAGCGCGGCGACGACGTAGGCGGCCTGGGCGGCCGTGTCTGTGGTCATCCCTGATCAGCCCTTCGAGAACATGCCGAGCATGCGGCGGGTGACGGCGAATCCGCCGAAGATGTTGATGCTCGCCAGCAGGATCGCGGCGAACGACAGCACGGTGACGGCGGTGTCCCCCTGCCCGATCTGGAGCAGCGCGCCGACCACGACGATCCCGGAGATGGCGTTGGTGACCGACATCAGCGGGGTGTGCAGGGCGTGGTGCACGTTGCCGATGACGTAGAAGCCGATGACGATCGCCAGGACGAACACCGTGAAGTGGCCGAGGAGTTCGCCGGGTGAGAAGGCCGTCACGAGGAACAGCGCGAGCGCCCCGGCGGCGACCAGGGCGTAGGAGGCCCACGCGGGCCGGGCGGGCTTGGCCGCCGCCTCGGGGGCGGGCGCCGCGGTGTCCTTCGCGGGGGCGGGGGCCGGTGCGGCGGACACCTGCACCGGGGGCGGCGGCCAGGTCTTCTCGCCCTCGCGGACCACGGTGATCGAGCGCTGCACCACGTCGTCGAAGTCGAGGACGAGCCGGCCGTCCTTGCCGGGCGTGAGGAGCTTCATCAGGTTGACGACGTTGGTGCCGTACAGCTGCGAGGCCTGGGCGGGGAGCCGGCCGGGCAGGTCGGTGTAGCCGATGATCGTCACGTCGTTGTCGGTGACGACGGCCTTGCCCGGGACCGTGCCCTCGACGTTGCCGCCCTGGGCCGCGGCCATGTCGACGATGACGCTGCCGGGCTTCATGCGCGCCACGTCCTCGGCGGTGATCAGCCTCGGCGCCGGGCGGCCGGGGATGAGCGCGGTGGTGATGATGATGTCGACGTCGGCGGCCTGCTCGGCGTAGAGCTGCGCGGCGAGCCGGTCGTAGTCCTCGGAGGTGGCCTTGGCATAGCCGTCGGTGCTCACCTCCTGCTCGGCGGAGACCGTCAGGAACTCGCCGCCCAGGGAGCGGACCTGCTCGGCGACCTCGGGCCGGGGGTCGGTGGCGCGGACCACGGCGCCGAGGCTGCGGGCCGCGCCGATCGCCGCGAGTCCGGCCACACCGGCCCCGGCCACCAGGACCTTCGCGGGCGGCACCTTGCCGGCGGCGGTGACCTGGCCGGTGAAGAACCGGCCGAAGGCGTGCGCGGCCTCGACCACGGCCCGGTAGCCGGCGATGTTCGCCATCGAGCTGAGGACGTCCAGGGACTGGGCGCGCGAGATGCGCGGCACGGCGTCCATGGCGAGCACGGTGATCGGCCGCCGGGCCAGCTCCTCGACCAGTTCCGGGTTGAGCGCGGGGCTGATCAGCGCGATCAGGGTCGCCCCGTCGCGCAGCCGGCCGATCTCCTCGCGGGAGGGCCCGTTCACCTTGAGCACGATCTCCGCCTGCCACGGGTCGCCGAGCCGGGCTCCCGCCTCCTCGTAGGCCTCGTCGGAGAAGCGGGACGAGGCCCCCGCTCCCGGTTCGACCACCACGTCGTACCCGAGTGCGGCAAGTCTCCCCACGGTGGCCGGCGTGGCCGCCACCCTGGTCTCGCCCGCAGTGGACTCGGCCGGTATGCCGATCCGCTGGGGTTCCGGTTCCGCTGGGACCATCGTCTGCCTCTCTCGTCGTTCGGGTGCCTGTTCTCCATCGGTGCCCGCATCCTGCACGCTCGACGCGGTATTGGCGGCGGGCCGTGGTCACATGGCCGAGGAGGTCGTCCTCACACCACCGAGGGGTTGCCGCGAGAGGCGTACGGGGGTATCGGTGTGCCGCCCGGGACGAGAGTGTGCTGTGATGCGGCCCGACAGGGCCGGGCGCAGACTGGGTTTGTGAGCAGCACGCGCCTGGGGCGCGGGACCGCGTCCCCTTCCCGAACCGCTCCGCAGCAGACCGTGGCGCTGGCGGCGATGATGTTCGCCGTCGCCATGACCTTCATCGACCAGACCATCGTGTCCATCGCGGCTCCGGACATCGTCCGCGAACTGGGCCTGTCGTCCTCCGGCATGCAGTGGGTGGTCAACGCCTACCTGCTGGTCCTCGCGGCGTTCTTCGCCCTCGGGGGGCGCCTCGCGGACCTCTACGGGCCGCGCCGGGTCGTCGTGACCGGCACGCTGGTGTTCGTCGTCTCGTCGGTGCTGTGCGGCTGCGTCCCCGCGGGCGGTGCGGCGCAGACCTGGCTCATCGTGTTCCGCGCCGTCCAGGGGTTCGGGGCGGCCCTGCTCTTCCCGGCGGCCCTCGCCGTGGTGGTGGCGGTCTTCCCGGTCGAGCGGCGCGGCCGCGCCCTCGCCCTGTTCTTCGGCGTCACCGGCGCGCTGACCGCCCTCGGCCCGCTGCTGGGCGGCTGGCTGACGAGCTGGACGTGGCGGGCCGTCTTCTGGGTCAACGTCCCGGTCGCGATCGTGGCGCTGGTGCTCACGGCCCTGGCGCACATTCCCGACCGGCGGCGGCCGGGCACGCTGGACGTGCGGGGCGCCGTCCTCGTCGCGGCCGGCATGGGCCTGAGCGTCCTGGGCTTCCAGCAGGCCTGGTCCTGGGGGTGGGACAGCTGGGCGACCTGGGTGTGCGTGGTGGGCGGCCTCGTGGTGCTCCACGGGTTCGTCCGCTACGAGCGGCAGCAGGCGCATCCGCTGATCGACCTGCGGGTCTTCCGGGACCGGGCGTTCACCGTGGACGCGGCGGTGCTGTTCTTCGCGATGCTCGCCTTCGTCCCGCTGTTCTTCTTCGCCTCCGTGTACGCGCAGGTGTCCCTGAGCGCCTCGCCGAACCAGGCGGCGCTGTTCCTGCTGTACTTCTTCGCGGGCTTCGCGATCGCCTCGCAGTGGGGCGGCCGGATCCTGGACAAGCAGGGCGCGCGCCCGGCCCTGAAACTCGGCACGGCGGTGGGCGCCGCCGGGTTCGCGCTGTGGGCGGGCGAGCTCACCGACCTGTCCATGCACGACCAGTGGCCGTACGCGGCCCTGGCCGGGGCAGGTATCGGCCTCGTCCTCGCGCCCGCCTCGACGGACGCCGTCAACCGGGCCATCGGGGCGTCCTACGGCGAGGTCACCGGCATCACCCAGACCGTGCGCAACTACGCGGCCAGCGTGGGCCTGGCCGTCTACGGCACGATCCTCACGCACGTCACGACCCGCAACGTGGTGAGCACCCTGGAGTCCCGGGGCGTGCCCGCCGGCGACGCGGACACCGTGGCACGTGACGTCACCGAGTCCGTCACGGGCAACGGCGACTCCCGGCCGCCCACCGGCACCGGCACCGCCGCCGAGGCGACGCGGGACGCGATGGCCGCCGTCCGCATGGACTTCGCCGAGGCCAACCAGTGGGTGTTCTACGGCATGGCCGTCGCCCTGGGCCTCGGTTTCCTGTGCGCCCTGCGCCACCCGGGCGGCAGGGCGGACGCGGCCTCGCGGGCGGCCGAACCGGCCGTGCGGGCCCACTGACCGCCGGACGAAGGCTCGTCGCGGAACCGCCCGGGCGTGCCGTGCGTCCAGCCCGCGGCCGGCTGCGCCACGACAGCCGCCGACGTGGTCTCCTTGCAGTCCGTGCGTGATCACGAGGCGAGGAGGAGACAGCGATGGAACCGGGCGCCGCCCTCGATCCGCTCGACCTGAAGCTGCTGCAGGCGCTCCAACTGGACGGGCGGGCGCCGTTCAGCCGGATCGCGCACGTGCTCGGCGTCTCCGACCAGACCGTCGCCCGGCGGTACCGGCGGCTGCACACCCGCGCCCGCCTGAAGGTGCTCGGTGTGGCCGACGAGAACCGCCTCGGCCGCAGCAGCTGGATCGTCCGGCTGCGCTGCACCCCGGACGTGGCCGAGCAACTGGCGGGCGGGCTCGCCCGGCGCCCGGACACCTCCTACGTCAGCCTGAACTCCGGCGGCACGGAGGTGATGTGCATGATGAAGCCGCGCAACCGGGAGGCCCGCGACGAACTCCTCCTCGACCGGCTCCAGCGCACCCCGCGCGTCACGTCGGTCAGCGCCCACTGCGTGCTGCACCCGTTCTACGGCGGCGCGCTCGGCTGGCTGAACAAGGCCGACGCCCTCTCCCCCGACGAGCAGGCGGCGCTGCGCCCGCCGCCCGTCGCGGCGCCCGCGGGCCCGGTCGCCCTGGACGCGGACGACGAGTCGCTGATCGACGTCCTGCGGCACGACGGCCGCGCCACGCTCACCGAACTGCAGTCGGCCACCGGCCAGTCGGAGTCCGTGGTCAAGCGGCGCCTGGAGTGGCTGCGGTCCACCGGCGTGCTCTACTTCCGCGTCCAGCACGACACGAGCCTGCTCGGCCACGAGGTGGAGTCCATCCTGTGGCTGACGGTGGCCCCGGCCGCCCTCGCTTCCGTGGGCCGCGCCCTCGCCGAGCACCCCCAGGTCCCCTTCGCCGCGGCCGTCACCGGCCAGGCCAACATCTTCGCCGCCAGCCTGCACCGCAGCGCCGGGGACCTGTACACGTACCTGAGCGAGAAGATCGGCGCCCTCGAAGGCGTCCAGTCCGTCGAGACCGCGCTGACCCTGCGCCGCATCAAGCAGCTCTCCTACGAACCCAGGCGCACCGGCTCCGCCTAGTGTTCGTCCACCGCCAGCCACACCGCCCGGTCCGGCTCCAGCACACCGTCCACCAGCGGGCCGCTGGAGAGGAGGACCGCGGAGTGGGCGGGCAGCGCGTACGGCTCGGGCGAGAGGTTGACCACGCAGGCGAAGCCCGGGTCGCGGCCGAAGGACAGGACCCCCTCCGGGGCGTCCCGCCAGGTCATGGTGCCGTCGCCGAGGGCGGGGTGGTCGCGGCGGACGCGCAGGGCCGTGCGGTACAGCTCCAGCATGGAGTCCGGGTCGCCGGTCTGCGCCTCGACGCTCAGCCCGGCCCAGTCGGCCGGCTGGGGCAGCCAGGGGGTGGCGCCGGCGGGGCCGAAGCCGTACGGGGGTGCCTGGCCGGACCAGGGGATCGGGACGCGGCAGCCGTCGCGGCCCCGGTCGGTGTGGCCGGAGCGTTCCCAGATCGGGTCCTGGAGGGCGGACTCGGGCAGGTCCTCGACCTCGGGCAGGCCGAGTTCCTCGCCCTGGTAGACGTAGGCGCCGCCGGGCAGGGCGAGCATCAGCAGGGCGGCGGCGCGGGCCCGCCGGGTGCCGAGTTCGAGGTCGAGGGGGCCTTCGGGTTCGTACCGCGCGTTGGCGAGCCAGCTCCGCGCGGCGCTGCGGCCGTAGCGGCTGGGGTGGCGCATCACGTCGTGGTTGGACAGGACCCAGGTGGCGGGTGCGCCCACCGCGCCGAGCATGGCGAGGGAGTCGTCGATGACGGCGCGCAGGTCCTTGGCGTCCCAGCCGCACATCAGGAAGTCGAAGTTGAAGGCCGTGTGCAGGCCGTCCCGGCGGACGTAGGCGGCGAGGCGTTCGGGGGTGTCCGCCCAGGCCTCGGCGACGAAGGAGCGGTCGCCGGGGAACTCGTCGGCGACCTTGCGCCAGGCGCGGTAGATCTCGTGCACCTCGTCCCGGTCCCAGTGCGGATGGTCCAGGTGCGGGCGGACCTCGTCGCGGCGGGTGAGCGGTCCCGCCACCGCCGGTTCCGCGCGGGGCGGCAGGTCGGGCAGCTCCGGGTGTTTGACCAGGCCGTGGGCGACGTCGATGCGGAAGCCGTCGACGCCCCGGGCGAACCAGAACCGCAGGATCGACTCGAACTCGGTCCGCACCTCGGGGTGCTGCCAGTTGAGGTCGGGCTGCTGGGGTGCGAAGAGGTGGAGGTACCAGTCGCCGTCGGGCAGCCGGGTCCAGGCCGGGCCGCCGAAGCAGGAGACCCAGTCGTTCGGGGGCTGCGCCCCGTCGGGGCCGCGCCCGGGCCGGAAGACGTAGCGCTCGCGTTCGGGGCTGCCGGGTCCGGCCGCCAGGGCCGCCCGGAACCAGGCGTGCTGGTCGGAGGTGTGGTTGGGCACGATGTCGGGGATGACGCGGATCCCGTGCGCGTGCGCTTCCTCGATGAGCCGCTCGGCGTCGGACAGGGTCCCGAACAGCGGGTCGATGTCCCGGAAGTCGGCGACGTCGTAGCCGTGGTCGGCCATGGGCGACCGGTACCAGGGGTTGATCCAGATGGCGTCCACGCCCAGCGACTTGAGATGGGACAGGCGGGCGCGCAGGCCGGCGATGTCGCCGACACCGTCGCCGTCGCCGTCGGCGAAGCTGCGGATGTAGACCTGGTAGATGACGGCGCTGCGCCACCAGGGTGCGGGACGGGGCATGGCACTCCTCACAAGAGGACGGGGGCGGTGGCTACTTGGCCGCGCCGGCGGTGAGCCCGGCGACGATCCGGCGCTGGAAGAGCAGCACCATGACCACCAGCGGGATGGTCACGACGACGCCCGCGGCCATCTGACTGCCGAACGGCGTCTGGTAGGTGGTGGCGCCGGAGAACTTGGAGATGGCGACGGTCGCGGTCTGCATGCCGGGCTTGTTGGTCATCGACAGGGCGATGAGGAACTCGTTCCAGGCGGCGATGAACGTGATGATCGCGGTGGTGAAGATGCCCGGCGCGGCGAGCGGCACGATGACCTTGCGGAATGCCTGGCCGCGGGTGCAGCCGTCGACCATGGCGGCGTGCTCCAGCTCGTCCGGCATCTGCCGGAAGAACGTGGTCAGGTTCCACACCGCGAGCGGCAGCGTGAAGGACATGCTGGGCACGATCATCGCCTGGTAGGTGTTGATCCAGCCGATGTCCGTGAACAGCTTCAGCAGCGGCACGACGATCGACACCACCGGGAACATCGAGGTGGCGATGATCAGCGTGAGGATCAGTCGCTTGCAGCGGAACTCCAGCCGGGCCATCGCGTAGGCGGTGAAGGTCGCCAGCAGCAGGGACAGCGCGGTGGTGACGCCCGCGACGATCAGGCTGTTGAGCAGTGCCCGGGTGAAGCCCTGGGCGGGGCTGAAGACCGAGCGGTAGTTCTCCAGGGACAGCGGGGAGGGCAGCAGCGAGGTGCTGAAGATGTCGCTGCTGCGGCGGAGGCTGGAGACCAGCATCCAGTAGAACGGGGCGAGGCAGTAGGCCACCACCGCGGCGATGCCCAGGTACGGCAGCCACTGCCGCCACTTGGCCGTGAGGATCATGCCGTCACCTCCCGTGCCTTGCGCGGCCTGCTCTTTCTCGCGCCGCCCACTTCTCCGATGAGGTCGGCGCCGAGCAGCCGGACGAAGGCGAGCGCGATGAGGAAGACGTAGAGGAAGAGCAGGACCGCGTAGGCGGAGGCCGGTCCGAAGCGGACGTTGGAGGCCTCGTTCTGGGCGAGCATGGACAGGGTCTCCACGGAGCCCTTCTGGGCGCCGATGAGGATGTAGGGCAGGTCGAACATCCGCAGTGCGTCCAGGCAGCGGAAGAGCACCGCGACCAGCAGGGCGGGTTTCACCAGTGGCAGGGTGATGCGCCAGAACTGCTGGAGGGCGCTCGCCCCGTCGAGCCGGGCCGCCTCGTAGACCTCCTTGGGGACGACCTGGAGGCCGGCCAGGACGAGCAGTCCGATGAAGGGGGCGGTCTTCCACACGTCGGCGATGACGACGGCGACCTTGGCGGAGAAGCCGTCGGCGGTCCACAGCACCTGGTGGCCGAGGAGGACGTTGGCGATGCCGTCGGCGTTGAAGATCCACTTCCAGAGGAGTCCGGAGATGGCGGTGGGGATGGCCCAGGGCACGAGGATGCTCGCCCGCACCAGGCCGCGGCCCCGGAACGCCTTGTGCATGATGAGCGCCATGGCCACGCCGATCACGGTCTCCAGCGACACCGTGACGACGGTGAAGAACGTGGTGTTCCAGAAGGCGTTCCAGAAGCGGTCGCCGGCCTGGGTGAAGATGTCGGTGTAGTTCTTCAGGCCGACGAACGGCTCGGTGTCGCTGATGAATCCGGTCCTGGGGTCCAGTCCCTTGGGCCCGTAGAGGGACTCGTCGAGCGCCATGAGCGTCGGGTAGAGGACGACGATCGTCAGTACGAGCAGGGTCGGGGAGACCAGCAGTGCCGCCAGCCGTCCGGAGCCGGCGGTGGCGCGGGAGCGGGGGCGCCGCGTGGCCGGGGACCGCCCGGCGCGGCGGGTGGCCGCCGCCCCGGGCACGGTCGCGGTGGCATCGAGCGGGATCGTGGTGTCGGCCATGATCCGCGCCCTCACTGGGCCGTCAGCTTCTGCAGGTCGGCCTGCAGGTCCTTGAGCGCCTGGGCACTGCTCTTCTTGCCGGTGAGGGCGGCGTAGACCTCGTTCTGGATCGCGGCGGTGACGTCGCCGTACTGCACGACGCGGGGGCGGGGTACGGCCTTGGTGATGGACTGCTTGAGGTCGGGCAGGTACGGATACTGCTTGTCCAGCGCGGCGTTGTCGTACAGGTCGGCGTAGGGCGGGGCGAGGGAGGCGTTCTTGAGGAAGTAGGTGGCGCTCTCCTCGCTGGTGAAGAACTTCATGAAGTCCAGGGCCGTGGCCTTGTGCTGGGCGAAGGACGACAGGGCCAGGTTCGAGCCGCCGAGGCTGGAGGCGCCGGGGCCGTTCAGGCCGGGCAGGGGCGCGACGGCGAACTTGCCCTTGATGGCGCTCTTCTGGGCCAAGGAGTACACGTAGGGCCAGTTGTTGAGGAAGACCAGCTTGCCGGACTGGAAGGCCTGGCGGCCGTCCTCCTCCTGGTAGGTGATGGCCTCCTTGGGGATCGTGCCGTCCTTGAAGGACTTGACGAGGAAGTCGAGGCCCTTCTTCGCCTGCGGGGTGTCGACGTCGGGCTTGCCGTTCGCGTCGGTGATCCGGCCGCCCGCGGAGTTCACGGCCTCGGCGAAGTTCACCGTGAGTCCCTCGTACTTCTGGAACTGCCCGGCGTAGCAGGACATGTTCTTCGCCTCGGGCAGCTTCTTCACCTTGGCGCAGTCGGCGGTCATCTGCGCCCAGGTGGCGGGGGGTTGCGTGATGCCGGCCTTCTTCAGCAGGTCGGTGCGGTAGAAGAGCAGGCCGCCGTTGGAGCTGGCGGGGACGGCGTAGAGCTTGCCGCGGTACTTGCCGGTCTCCACGACGGGCTGGAGCATCTTGCCGAGCGGGAACTGGTTCGCGGGCAGCGGCTCGATCCACTGGTGGGCGGCGAACTCCGACGTCCACACGACGTCGGTGGCGAGGACCGTGTAGGCGTCGGACTTCGTCTCCGCGTTCTGGATCATCTGCTGGCGCTGCGAGTCGGCGTCCGTGGGCAGCTGGATGAAGGTGACCTTCTCCTTGGGGTGGGCCTTGTTCCAGCGGTCGATGATGGTCTGGACGGTGCCCGTGGTGTCCTTGCCCGCGACGTAGGTGATGGGGCCGCGGCCGTTGAACTTCGCCGGCGCGGGCTGCGCGGAGCCGGAGCCGCTGCCGCCGGACGAGCCGCAGGCGGTGAGGAGGAGCCCGGCGGCGGTGAGCGCTGCGGAACACTGGATCGCTCTGGCGGTGCTGGTCTTCACTGTCTCTCCTGGTCGTGACGTACCGAAGTCGTGACGGTTCCCCCGGGATGGCTTTGGTCATGAGATTGCGTTGCCACGGCATTCCGCTGATAAAAAACGCAGGTCACAGCGGATGAGAGGCGTCCCTCCGGGGCGACTTCGATCCTGTCGAGACAACGTTTGCACGCTAGGAGCGCCCCGTCGGGAAGTCAATGTGCTCCAACGCCCCAAGAAGGCAAGAATCAGGTGAGACAGCGCTACCAGCACGAGCCGCGGAGCGCAGGGTGGCTGTGCTAGCGTCCGGCACATGTCACCAGGTCAGCGGCACCCCACGATGGCCGACGTCGCCGAGCGGGCCGGGGTCTCCGTCTCCACCGTCTCGCGCACCCTGCGCGGTCTGACCACCGTCTCGCCGGACGTCCGCGCCCGGGTCGAACAGGCCGCGCGGGAGCTGGACTTCGCGGCCTCCCGGCATGCCGCGAGCCTGGTCACGGGCAGGACGGGCAGCGTCGCGGTGCTGGTGCCCACGCTCTCCTCGTGGTTCGTGGGCGCGGCCCTGTCCGGTCTGGGTCTCGTCCTGCGGGCGGCCGGCATGGACCTGACGGTGTACGTGATCCCCGGCATGGCGGAGCGCAGGGCGTTCTTCGAGCATCTCCCGGCCCGGCGCAACGCGGACGCGCTGCTGGTGTTCTCCTTCGACCTCACCGAGGAGGAGACCGGGCGGCTGGACAAGCTCGGCATGCCGGTCGTCTACGTCAGCCAGCACGTCGACGGACGCCCGAGCGTCTACGTCGACGACGTGGCCGGCGCGCTGCGCGGCACCCGGCACCTCATCAACCTCGGCCACCGCCGGATCGCCTATGTGCAGACGGTGGGCACCGGCGGTTTCTCCTTCAGCTCGCAGGAACGGCTGGTCGGGTACCGGCAGGCCCTCACCGAGGCGGGCATCCCGCCGGACGAGGACCTGGTGGTGGCCACCCCGGCGGGCGACAAGCGGGGCGCCGCCGAGGCGGTCGGCAGGCTGCTGGGGCTGCGGGAGCCGCCCACCGCGGTCTTCGCCGAGCAGGACGAGGTGGCGGTCGCCGTGATCTGGACCCTGCGGGCGACGCGGATCGACGTGCCCGGGCAGGTGTCGGTCGTCGGCTTCGACGACCAGCCGGTGGCGCAGTGGTTCGATCTGACCACCGTGGCACAGTCGCCCTCGCGGATCGGCCGGGAGGCCGGCGAGCTGGCCCTGTCGCTCATCAACGACCCGGGCGCGGACCGCGAACGGCACCTCGTGCTGCCGACCCAGGTGATCCCCCGGGCCACGACCGCGCCGCCCCCTGCCCCACGCAGTGCGCCGGATCGCCAACTGCCGCCCGACTGAGGGAAATCACCACGCCCCGGGTGCGCCTGCTGCCTAGACTCGGCCGAAAACGAGGGGGCTGCCGTATGACCACCGGTCAGAACACCGTCGGAGACGTCTTCAGCGCGGGAGCGGAGGAGTTCCACCGCTGGTCCGGGGCGCTGTGGGACCCGGTCGGCGAGGCCACGGCGGAGGTGGCCGCCCCGGCCGTCGGGGAGTCGGTGCTGGACGCCTGCTGCGGGGCCGGGGCGTCGGCGCTGCCGGCCGCGCGGGCCGTGGGGCCGGCGGGCCGGGTGGACGCCGTGGACCTCGCGGAGGGGCTGCTGGCGATCGGCGAGCGCCGGGCGCGGGAGGAGGGCCTGGCCAACATCCGCTTCCACCACCACGAGGTGACCTCGTGGCCCGCGCCCGGCGACGGTTACGACGTCGTGCAGTGCGCGCTCGGGGTGTTCTTCTTCCCGGACATGGACCGGGACTCGGCCGCGCTTGCCGGGATGGTGCGCCCCGGGGGCAGGTTCGTCGTGACGGTCTGGGAGAAGGGCGCCCTCGGCGGCTGGCAGTCGGCGTTGTGGGACGCGGTCCGCACGGAGCGCGACCTGCCGCGTCCGCCGCAGCGGGAGCAGCTGGCCCGGATCGACTCCACCGACACCCTCGCGGCCTGGCTGACGGACCTCGGCGGCGGCGAACCCCGGGTCGTCCGGCGGCGGTTCGACACGCCGCTGACCCCGGAGACGGCCTGGGTCCTGGCCACCGGCAGCGGTACGCGCGGGATGTTCGCCGGGCTGTCACCGGCGGCCGTCGAGCGGGTGCGCGCCGAGTTCACCGCCCGGCTCACGGCGGACGCGGTCACCGACCTCGACGTACGCGTCCTCGTGGGCACGGCCCGCTTCACCGGCTGACCGGGCCGGCGGGCAGGCGGCCGGGGCCGGCTCGCGCCCGCACGGCCCGCAGACGCCGGTGAGTTCGAGGGTGTGCTCCAGTTCCGAGAAGCCCGTGATCTCGGCGAGCCGGGCGGCCCACTCCTCGACCGTCTCCGCGTCCACGGGCCGGCTGCGCCCGCAGCGGCGGCAGATGAGGTAGTGGCGGTGCTCACCGGTCGGCCGCCCCAGGTACAGCCGCTCACCGCCCTCGTCGCGTACGACGTCGACGAACCCGGCGCGGTCCAGTTCGCGCAGGGTGCGGTAGACGGTGGTGAGGCCGACGGTGCTGCCGGAGTCGGCCAGCAGGGCGTGCAGTTCCTGCGCGGAGACGAACTCGCGGCAGCGGCCCAGGGCGTCGAGCACGGCCCGGCGCTGCCGGGTGCTGCGCAGGCCCGGGGCGGGGACACGTCCCGCCGCCGGGCCCTGCTCCGCTTCGCCCATCAGGGGACTCCTAGGTCGACCGGGGTCTTCGTCGGCACCCCATGCTAGATGAACATGGTTTTCACGTCGATGAGCGACCCGGCCGTCTCGCGCGCCCTGCCTGTCCAAACCGTTGACGAGGGTAAGAGCCCCACTTATCTTCTGACCGAATTCATGGCCGAATTCACGAACTACGTTCGATATCACGGACAGAGGCGGCTCGCCCCACCTCCTGATCCCCTCCGGAGAGCTCCCTTGAGACGCACTGCCGTACGGCTCCTCATGGCCGTCCTGGTCGCCCTCGCGACCTGCCTCGCGGGCGCGCCCGCGCAGGCCGCCGTGCCCGACTCCCCCGCCGTCACGTACACCAACCCGATCGCGGAGAAGCGGGCCGACCCGCACATCTTCAAGCACACCGACGGCTACTACTACTTCACCGCGACCGTCCCCGAGTACGACCGCATCGTGCTGCGCCGGGCGACCACCATCCAGGGGCTGAGGACGGCCCCCGAGACCACCATCTGGACCAAGCACGCCAGCGGTGTGATGGGGGCCCACATCTGGGCGCCGGAGATCCACTTCATCGACGGCAAGTGGTACGTGTACTTCGCCGCCGGCGCCACGAACGACATCTGGGCGATCCGGATGTACGTCCTGGAGGGCACCGGCGCCAACCCCCTCACCGCCGCCTGGACGGAGAAGGGGCAGATCAAGACCCAGTGGGAGAGCTTCTCCCTGGACGCCACCACCTTCGTGGTCAACGGGGTGCGCTACCTGGCCTGGGCGCAGCGCGACCCGTCCGTGAACAACAACACCGACATCTACCTGGCGAGGATGGCCAACCCCTGGACGATCACCGGCACCCCGGTGATGCTGTCGCGGCCCACCTACTCCTGGGAGACCGTCGGCTACAAGGTCAACGAGGGCCCGGCCGTCATCCAGCGCGGCGGCAAGGTGTTCATGACCTACTCCGCGAGCGCCACCGACAGCAACTACTGCCTGGGCATGCTCACCGCCTCCGCGAGCGCGAACCTGCTCAGCCAGGCCTCCTGGAGCAAGAGCGCCACCCCGGTCTTCGCCAGCAGCGCCGCGACCAGCCAGTACGGCCCGGGCCACAACTCCTTCACCGTCTCCGAGGACGGCAGGAGCGACATCCTCGTCTACCACGACCGCAGCTACAAGGACATCAGCGGCGACCCGCTCAACGACCCCAACCGCCGCACCCGCGTGCAGAAGGTGTACTGGAACGCCGACGGCACCCCGAACTTCGGCATCCCGGTCGCCGACGGGGTCACCCCGCAGCGCTTCTCCTCGTACAACTTCCCGGACCGGTACATCCGCCACTGGGACTACCGGGCCCGGATCGAGGCGAACGTCACCAAGCTCGCCGACTCGCAGTTCCGCGTCGTGCCCGGTCTCGCCGGCAGCGGCACCGTCTCGCTGGAGTCGGCCAACTTCCCCGGCTCCTACCTGCGGCACAAGAACTTCGAGGTGTGGCTGGAGCGCGATGACGGCAGCGCCCAGTTCGCGGCCGACGCCACCTTCCACCGGCGCGCCGGGCTGGCCGACTCCGCGGGGGTGTCGTACGAGTCGTACAACTACCCCGGGCGATACGTCCGCCACTGGGAGTACCTGCTGAGCGTGCAGGCGGTGAGCACGGCCACCGACCGGGCGGACGCCACCTTCTACGCCCAGTGACCGAAGAGTAAATGCACGTAATGCCCTGATTGTCTCGCCGGTGGGCGGGCACTCAGGGCATGTGCAGACACGAGAGGGCATGCGACCGCGCAAGGTGCTGCTGACCGGGTGGTTCAGCTTCCGGGACGGGGAGGCGACCGCCGGGGACGTGCTGGCCCTGCGCCGGGTGGAGGACGTACTGCGGGGGACGGGCATCCCCTACGACATCGCCTGGAGTCCCGGCTTCCGTCCGGAGGCGCTGCATCTGGACCGGCTGTGGCCGAAGGACTACTCCCACCTGGTGTTCGTGTGCGGCCCGCTGCACGGGCCGCAGGTCGAGGAGCTGCACCGGCGGTTCGCGCACTGCGTGCGGATCGCCGTCGGCACCTCGGTGATCGACCCCGCCAGCGCGGCCGTGACCGGCTTCCACCGGGTGCTGCCCCGGGACGCGCCGGACAGCGAGCCGGTGGAGGACCTGGCGGCCCGCGCCCCCGAGGTGCCGGCCCGGCCGGTCGTCGGGGTGATCCTCACGCACGGGCAGGAGGAGTACGGCACGCTGCGGCGGCACGGGCAGGTCGCCGAGGAGGTGACGCGCTGGCTGGCCGGGAAGGACTGCGCCCGGCTGGAGCTGGAGACGCGGCTGGACACCCACGACTGGCATCTGAGCGCCACGCCCGCGCAGTTGCAGTCGGTGCTGGCCCGGCTGGACCTCGTCGTCACCGACCGGCTGCACGGGCTGGTGATCGCGCTGCGGGTCGGCACCCCGGTGCTGGCCGTCGACCCCGTCGAGGGCGGCGCGAAGATGACCGCGCAGGCCCGCGCCTGCGGCTGGCCCGCGCTGGTGCCCGCCGAGCGGCTGGACGTGCGGCAGTTGGACCGCTGGTGGGACTGGTGCCTGACCGGCGGCCGGGTGACCGCCCGGCAGATCCGCGACGGGTTCCGCGAGGGCACCGTCCCGGACAGCGCGGACCGGCTCGTGGAGGCGCTGGCGCGGCCCGTCCCCGGTTAGCTCCCGGGCCCCACGGGGCACCCGCTCTTACGTCCCCCCCTCCCCCGGAAGAGTGAGACGCTCCGGCCGCCCGGAAGGAGAGAGCGTGTCCATCGGCCGACTCCCCGAGAACGAGCAGCGCATCCTCGACGAGATGGAACGCGCCCTGCGCCGCGACCGCCGCCTCGACCGCCGGCTGCGCACGCTGCGGCTGAGCCGCCTTCCCGACCCGGCCCGTGTCCTGGCCCGGTTGGGCTCCTACCGTCCCCGGGGCTGGACCGTGGCGGTGCTGCTCGCGGTCTCGGTCGCCCTGATGGTGGCCGGGATCGTCACCTCCGAGCCGGGGGTGATCTGGGCGTTCGCCGCCGTCTGGCCGCTGACGCTGTTCGCGGTGTTCCGGCTGATGTGCCGGTGGTGCGGGAGCTGAGCGCCGGCCGCCCCGGAGCGCGTCAGCCGGTGTAGCGGCGGGCCTTCGAGGCCCGCTGGGCCGGTTCGAGCAGGCGCAGCCGGGACTCCACCCGGCGCGGGAGGACCCGGCGTTCGCGCAGCACCCAGGGGAGGGCGACCGCCGCCTCGGCGAAGGCGCGCAGGGACGCGGTGTCGCGCGGGACCGTGCGGGCCAGGTTCACGGTCCGGCGCAGCGCGGGACCGGCCGGGCGGCGCAGCCAGGTGAACCACAGGGTGTTGCGGATGCCGTGGGTCCGGCGCAGGGTGGCGTCCCGGGCGACGGACGGATGGTGGTGCACCGCCAGGTGGTCTGCGTACGTCAGCCACCAGCCGTCGGCCGCGAGGTCCGCGGCGAGCAACTCCTCCTCGCCGCCGAGCCACAGCCGGGGATGGAAGCCGCCCGCGGCCCGGAAGGCGTCGGTGCGCAGCACGGTCGCCGCCGCCAGGAACGAGCCCAGGGCCGGTCCCGGCAGCCAATCCGGCCCGGGCACGGGCGAGTTGCGCAGCTCCTCGACGATCGGGTCGTCGCCGCCGTCGGGTTCGACGACGATCCGGGCCGTGACCGAGCCCAGCGCCGGATGCCGGTCCAGCAGGTCGGCGGCCCCGACGATGCCGACGGGGCTCGGGTCCGGGTTCGGGACGGTCATCGTGGTCATCGTGCGGGGTGCCCCTCACGGGTGTCGGATGCCGGGCAGTTCGTCGACGGCGTTCAGGACGTCGTCGGGGGTGATGCGCAGCAGCGCGGGGTCGGGGCGGCGGCCGTGCGGGTCGCCCTCCGGGCCGTACCACAGCGCGCGGTGGCGCGGGCCGGGCGGCGGGCCCCAGCGGCTGGGGGCGACCGGGCCGAAGAGGGTGACGGAGCACGTGGCGTGGGCGACCGCCAGGTGGGCGATGCCGGTGTCGCCGCTGATCACGACGTGGGCGTCGGCGACGAGCGCGGACAGCCGGCCGAAGGGGAGGCCGCCGCCGAACACGTCGGTGTCGGGCAGGCCGGCCTGCTTGGCGAGCCGGGCCACGAGATCCCCCTCGTCGGCGCCGCCGGTCACCACGACGCGCAGGCCCCGGGCGCGCAGCCCGGCCGCGACGTCCGCGTAGCGCTCGACGGGCCAGCAGCGGGCCGGGGACCCCGCGCCGGGGTGCAGTACGGCCGCGCCGGGTGCCGGGGAGGCGGTGTGCGGGCGGGGCAGGAGCAGGTCGCCGGGGTCGGCGTCGATGCCGTACGCCTGGAGCAGGCGGCACCAGCGGTCGCGTTCGTGTTCCTCCGCGTACCAGGGCGGGCCGTCGACCTCCGGCGTGTCCGGATGGGCGAAGGCGAGCAGCTTCAGCGGACGCAGGTCCATGAGCAGCCGGTGGCTGGGCGGGCCGTTGCCGTGCAGGTCGACGGCGATCTCCGGGGGCGACCCGGTCCAGTCGAGCGACCGCGGCACGGCCCGCCCCGGCGCGGCGGCGGGCAGCAGCCGGTCCACGGCCCCCGTCACCGCGGCGACGGGCTCCAGTTCGGCGGGCGCGGCCAGCACGATCTCATGCCCCGGGTAGGCCCGCCGCAGGGCGCGCAGGGCGGGGACACCGGCGAGCAGGTCACCGAGGCCCAGGGCACGCAGGACGAGGAGGCGGGGTGTCGTCGCGTCGGGTGCCGTGTCCGGTGTCATGGCAGCAGACTGCCGCGTGCCCTCGGTGTCCGCCCCCGCGAGCGGGCTCATCGGGTGGGTCACCGCGCTCCCTCCGCCGCCCTTTCCAGCAGGGCCGTCGAGGAGCGGCCGTCGAGGTAGGGCAGCAGGACCGCCTGGCCGCCCCACTCCTGGAGGAGGGCGGCTTCGCGGAGGTCGGCGGCCGCGTAGTCGCCGCCCTTGACCCACACGTCGGGACGCAGGTCGGCCAGGAGCCGTTCGGGGGTGTCCTCGTCGAAGACGGCGACCGCGTCCACGCAGGCCAGGGCGCGCAGGACCCGGAGCCGGTCGGTGAGCGGGTTGACCGGGCGGCCGCCGCCCTTGCGGCGCCGTACCGAGGCGTCGGAGTTGACGCAGACGACGAGGCAGTCGCCGAGCCGCCGGGCGGCCTGGAGCAGGCCGACGTGGCCGGCGTGCAGCAGGTCGAAGCAGCCGCCGGCGGCGACGACGGTGCCGTGCGCGGCGCGGACCCGGGCGGCCAGGGCGTTCGGGTCGTCCTCGTCGGGCGGGAGTACCGGCGGGGTGTCCGCGCTCGGCAGCGCCGCCGCGCCGCCCGCCGCGACGAAGCCGGTCGCGGCGGCCACGGCGCCCTCGACGGCCTCGGCGGTCAGGACACCGTCGGCGAGCAGCCCGGCCGCCGTGGCGGCGAACCGGTCGCCGGCCCCGCAGCTGTCACCCGGGTGCGCGGCGGGGGCGGGGAGGAGCAACGGGTGCTCGCCGTAGGAGAGGAGGGCGCCGCGTGCGCCGAGGGTCACCGCGACGGCGGCGGCCCGCCAGTGCCGTACGAGGGCGGCGGCGCTGTGGGCGGCGGCGTGCAGGTCCCGGCGCGGTGTGCCGTCCTGCGGGGCGAGACCGTGGGCCTCCTTCTCGGCCGGGGTGACCAGCCGGGTGCCCGGCACGGGCGGGCCGCCGCGCGGGTGCGGGTCCCAGACCAGGGGCGGGCGGGCGGCGAGGTCGTCGCGCAGGGCGTCGGCGGCGCCGCGGCCGTAGTCGGAGACGAGAACGGCGGGCGCGGCGCGGACGGCCGCGCGGGCGGCGTCCGTGGCCTCGCGGGTGCGGCCGGCTCCCCGGTCCAGGCGGACCACCGGGCGGTCGTGTGCCAGGACCCGCGTCTTCTCGGACAGAGGGCCGGTCAGGGGCAGCGGGATCAGGGTGAGCCAGGGTTCCAGGAGGCGGCGCAGTTCGCGGCTCGCGGGGTCGTCGCCCACGCCCGCCACCAGCGTGACGTCCCGGCCGTCGCGGGCCGCGAGGTACGCGGCGAGGGCGGCGCCGCCGGGCCGGGTCCGCTCCCCGCAGTCGTCGACGACCGGCACGGGCGCGTCGGGCGCGAGCCGTTCGGCGCGGCCGGTCAGGTCCCGGTCCAGCAGGGCGTCACCGACGACGACCAGGGGTGCCTTGCCGCTCATGTCACCTCCCGCCGTCGCCGTCGCGCCGGCCACCGCGTGCCACCGCCGCGTCGAACGCCGCGCACACCATGTGCACCGCGACCAGGTGCAGTTCCTGCACGGTCGCCGCCGTCGGCGCCTCGACGCACAGGTACTCGTCGCTGCCCGCCATCAGCGGGTTGGGGGCGCAGCCGGTGAGGGCCCACACGCGCATCCCGGCAGCCCGGGCGGCGTCCGCCGCGGACAGCAGGTTGGCGCTGGCGCCGGAGGTGGACAGCAGCATCAGGACGTCGCCCGGGCGGCCGTGGGCGCGGACCTGGCGGGCGAACACCTCGTCCACGCCGTAGTCGTTGGCGATCGCGGTGGTGCTGGAGGTGTCGGCGTGCAGGGCCAGCGCGGAGAACGGCGGCCGGTCGTCGCGGTAGCGGCCGACGAGTTCGGCGGTCAGGTGCTGGGCCTGGGCGGCGCTGCCGCCGTTGCCCGCGGCGAGCAGCCGGCCGCCGCCGGTGAGGACGTCCGCCAGGCGCTCGCCCCACCGCTCGGTGATGTGCGCCGAGTCGCGGAACGCGGTCAGGGCGTCCGGGAGTTCGTCGCAGTGCCCGGTGACGGGCGGGTGCACGGTCATCACGCCACCTCCTTCTGCTGTGCGTGTCCGGCGAGGACCTGGCGGTGGACCCGCTCGACTCCGTCGGCGACGCGCCGCCAGGTGTAGTGGGTGAGGACGCGTGCGCGGCCGGCGCTGCCGTAGCGGCGGCGCAGGGCGTCGTCGGTGAGGAGTTCGCGTACGGTGGCCGCGACCGCCTCGGGGTCCTGCGGCGGGACGAGCCGGCCCGTGATGCCGTCGGCGACGCTGTCGCGGTGGCCGCCGACGTCGGTGGCGACGACGGGCACGCCGCAGGCCATGGCCTCCAGCGGCACGATCCCGAACGGCTCGTAGACGGGGGTGCACAGCACCAGGTCCGCGCTGCCGATGAGGGCGGGCATGGCGGCCGGGTCGACCGCGCCGAGCAGCCGCACCCGGTCGGCGACGCCGGTGCGTTCGGCGAGCCGCCGCAGCCGCCGGGCCTCCGGGTCGTCGTCCAGCAGGCCGGCCGCGGGGCCGCCCGCGATGAGGAGTTCGGCGTCGGGGACGCGGGCGAGGGCCCGTACGGCCTGGTCGTAGCCCTTGCGCGGGACGAGCCGGCCGCAGGCGAGGAGCCGGTGGGGCCGCCGGCGGGCCGGGACGCCGCCGGGCGGGACCCCGGGCCGGAACTGCTCCGCGTCCACCCCGCAGGGCACCACCGACACCCGCGAGCGCGGCACGCCCATCTCGGCCAGTTCGTGCACCTCGTCGCCGCAGGTGGCCAGGACGCGGGCGCAGCCGCGGCCGATCTGCCGCTCGATGCCGACCCGTTCGGGCGGGCTGGTGTCGCGCCGGCCCTGGTGGCGGCGCTTGACGGTGCCCAGGGCGTGGAAGGTCTGCACGACGGGCACGCCGTGCGGGTGGGCGCCGATCCGGGAGGCCATGCCGGACATCCAGAAGTGGGCGTGCACCACGTCCGGCCGCTCGCGGGCCCAGGCCCGGGCCAGCCAGGCGCCGAAGGCGGGCATGTGCGGGAACAGTTCGTCCTTGGGTACGGGGGCGGCCGGTCCGGCGGGCACGTGCTCGACGACGGCGCCGCCGGGCAGCGGTACGCGGTCGGGCAGGCCGGCCGCGTCGCGGCGGGTGTAGACTGTGACGTCGTGGCCGCGGCGGGCCAGTTCCTCGCTCAGGCGGGCCACGTACACGTTCTGGCCGCCGGCGTCGACGCCGCCGAGCGCGGCGAGCGGGCTCGCGTGCTCGGAGACCATGGCGATCCTCATCGGGCCACCTCCTTCAGCAGCCGCTCCCAGTCGTCCAGGAAGCGGGACAGCCCGTAGCGGGCGAGCGCCGCCGCCCGCGCTCCCTCGCCGACCATCCGCGCGTGCAGCGGGTCGACCATGAAGTCCCGTACGGCACCGGTCAGTTCCTCGATCCGGTTGGAGACCACTCCGGCGCCGGGCGGTACGGCTTCGGTGACCTCGGTGGTGGCGAGCGCGACCACGGGCATGCCCAGGTGCATCGCCTCCAGCAGGGACAGGCCGAGGGAGGTCCAGCGCACCGGGTGGACGTAGACGCGACGCCGGGCCATCGCCGTGTGCAGCCCGGCCTGGGTGAGTTCATGGCTGCGGCAGCGGTCGGCGGGGATGCCGAGCCGGTCCGCGAGGCCCTCGGTGCCCATGCCGAAGACGTCCAGCGGGGCGGCCTCGGCGAAGGCGGGCAGCAGGTCGGTTCCGGTGGTGCGGCCGCGCCGCAGGGGTTCGTTGACGGCGACGGCGGCGCGTTCCAGCTCCCCGGTCCACAGCGGGCCGGGGTCCACGATGCCGTGCTCGATGACGGTGCTGGGCGTCGAACCGGCGTCCCACATCAGCCGGTTGAAGTGCGTGACGTGGACGAGGGTGGCGCCGGGGATGTCCGCTGCGGGGTGGCGGGTGTCGGGTACCGAGCCGTGCGGGGCGTTGTGCTCCAGGTACACCAGCGGCGGGCGGCGGCCCAGCCACTCGTCGACGAGGGCGAGTTCGTGCGGGCGCTGCAGCACGACGGCGTCGATGTGCTCCTCGCGCAGCCGCTCGGGCGGCACTTCGACGACGGAGTCGGGCCAGTCCCAGGTGCGGGCGCGGCCGAGGCCGTCGGGGCCGCGGTCGGGGGTGACGGGGACGACGTAGGTGTGCGGGCCCTGCACGAAGGCCGTGGTCCACGATCCGTGCACGTGCCAGAGCAGGATCCTCATGCCTCCCCCCGCAGCTTCTCGACGGCGGTCACCACGTCGTGCGCGGTGACGGTGTCCAGGCAGGGGTGGCCGGGCACGGGGCACTGCCTGGCCCTGCTGTCCGCGCACGGCGCGTCCTGGTCGCCGAGCAGCACGTAGGGGACGCCGTACGGCCGCCAGCGTTCGGCGGGCACGACCGGCGCGAACAGGGACGCGACCGGGGTGCCGACGGCGGCGGCGAGGTGGGCGGGCCCGGTGTTGCCGGTGACGACGGCGTCGGCGCCCGCGAGGACGCCGGAGAGTTCGGCCGCGCCGGTGCGGCCGCCGAGGTCGAGGGCGTGCTCGCCCGCGACGTACGCGGTCAGGTCGCTCTCTCCCGCGTCGCCGGTCACCACCACGCGGTGCCCGGCGGCGGCCAGTTCGCGCACCGCCTCGGCGCAGCGCTCGGGGCTCCAGGCGCGGGCGGGGACGCTGGCGCCGGGGTGCAGGACGACGTACGGTCCCGGGCCGGTGAGTCCGGCGGTGGCGGGCGGCGGCAGCACCCGGAGCCGGGGGTCGTCGGCGGGCGGGAATCCGGCGGCCTCGGCGAGGTCGAGGGCGGCCTCGGCCTCGTGGGCGTGCGGGGCGCGGTGGTGGCGTACGTCGAGGAGGGAGCCGGGGTGGTCTTCGCTGTCGGCGGCGATGAAGCCGACGCCGGCCAGGCGCAGCAGCAGGGCGGCGGGCAGCGGCGACTGGTGGAAGGAGGTGAGGATCAGCGCGGTGTCGGCGTCGATGGTGTCGATGAGCTGCTCGACCTCGCCGCGGCCGACGGGCGGGGGTGCGAAGCCCACCCAGGGGGCGTCCCAGACGAGGATGTCGTCGACGCCGGGCAGCAGCCGGGCGGCGGGGGCGCCGCGCGGCCCGCACAGCAGGGTGACGGTGTCGGCGCGGGCGGCGACCGCGCGGATCGCGGGTCCGGCGAGCAGCACGTCGCCGAAGCTGTCGAGGCGGGTGACGAGGGCCTTCACCGGCACCTCCCCCGTCCCGGTCCGGGGCCGGTGGTGAAGGCCTCCTGAATGGGGCGTTCGTCGGCGAGGACGCGGCCCCGCGGCGGTCCGTCCAGCACCGCGCGGACGGCGGTGAGCAGGTCGGGGGCGACATGGTCGGCCGCCGCGGTCTCCTCGGGGCGGGTCTGCGCGGTGGGGACGAGGATGCCGTGGGCGCCGGCCCGGCGGGCGGCCTCCACGTCGGCGCCGATGTCGCCGATGACGACGAGGTCGGCGGGTGCGGTGCAGATCCGTCCGGCCGCCCACAGCACCATGCCGGGCTGGGGTTTGCGGCAGTGGCAGCCGTCGTCGGGGCCGTGCGGGCAGACGGCGAACACGTCGAAGGGGCCGAGGAGTTCGTCGACGCGGTGGTTGACGTGCCGCACGTCGGCGTCGGTGAGCAGGCCGCGTGCGACGCCGGACTGGTTGGTGACGACGCCGGTGCGGATGCCGCGTTCGCGCAGCAGGGCGAGGGCCTCGCGGGCGCCGTCGACGGGGCGTACGCGGTCGGGGTCGGCGTTGTAGGGGACGTCTTCGACGAGGGTGCCGTCGCGGTCGAACAGCACGGCCTTGACCGGGCTCATCGTGTCTCCTCCTGCCAGGCGTGGGCGTGGCGGTGGCGCCATTCGCCGGTCAGCCGGTGCCAGGTCGCGGCGGGTGGGATGAGCACGCTGGTCGCCAGCATGGTCGTCACCTCGCGGCGGGTGCGGGGGCCGGGGGCGATGCGGGCCCGGGCGAACTCGGCGGTGCCGGCGGCCCAGCCGAGCGCGCAGGCCGTGGCGGCCCGGGCGTGGCCGGTGGCGGCGAGGGCGCACGCGGCGACGCCCGCGGTGGTGATCGCGGCGTGCTTGCGGATCCGGCCGCGCGGCGCGACCGCCTTGTCCCACCAGTCGGGTCCGTGGAGGTGCCGCATGAGGGCGTCGTCGGCGTTGCCGCGCTGCTGGCGCACGGACACCCAGCGGTCGGCGGGGCGTACGGGGTGGCGGGTGGTGCGGCGGCCCTGGCGGATGCGCCAGCCTGCGTCGAGGACGCGCAGCGCGAGGTCGGCGTCCTCGCGGAAGGCCCGTCGGAAGCGTTCGTCGAAGCCGCCGACCTGTTTGAGGGCGTCCGTGCGGTAGGCCATGTCGGCGGTGATCCAGTGGGCCCGGGCGAGTCCGGCGGTGCCGCGTTCGAAGTCGGTGGGGCGGCGTTCGCCGGGCAGGGGCACGGCGATGACGCCCTGGACGCCCGCGATGTCGGGGGTCGTCTCGGCGAGGTCCTCGGCCAGCTGGTCGCACCAGTGGGGCCCGACCTGGACGTCGTCGTCGAGGAACACGGTCCACGGCGCGGTCACGGCCCGCAGCCCGGTGTTGCGGGCGGCGGCGGGCCCACGACCGCCGCCGCCCAGCACGGTGGTGCGCTCCCGCAGATCGCCGAGGACGCTCAACGGGTGCTCCAGCTTCCCGGGTTCGGGGTCGAGCCGGTCGTCGACGAGGACGATCTCCTCGGGGCGCGGCCCGGTCGCGGCGGCGAGGGCCGCGAGGCAGTCGGCGAGGGTGTCCCGCACGAGGGTGGGGATCACCACGGCGTACGGGGTCATGCGGCGGTCCTCCCTGCGTCGAACGCGCGGCCGCGGCGGACCGCGTAGGGCCCGATGGCCAGCAGGTCGACGGGCGCGGAGCCGAAGCACTCCAGGGCGTCGCGCGGGTCGTCGACCATGGGCCGTCCGGCGGTGTTGAGGCTGGTGTTGACGACGACGGGCAGTCCGGTGCGCCGTTCGAAGGCGCGCAGCATCCGCGCCACGAGGGGTTCCCGTCGTTCCTCGACGGTCTGGATGCGGGCGGTGCCGTCGACGTGCACGACGGCCGGGACGCGCTCGCGCCACCGCTCGGCGACGTCGTGCACGAACAGCATGTACGGGCTGGGGATCGGGCCGCCGGAGAACAGGTCGGCGGCGCGGTCGGCCAGCACCATGGGGGCGACGGGCCGGAACTCCTCGCGTCCCTTGACGTGGTTGAGGCGTTCGAGGTTCTCGGCGCGGCCGGGGTGGGCGAGCAGGGAGCGGTGGCCGAGGGCGCGCGGGCCGTACTCGCTGCGGCCCTGGAACCAGGCGACGACGCCGTCCTCGGCCAGTACCTCGGCGACGGTCTCGGCGATGTCGTCGGGCTTCTCGTACGGGATCGCCGCGGTGTCCAGCCGGGCGCGCAGTTCGTCGTCGCTCCAGCCGCGGCCGAGGTCGGCGCCGGGCATGGGGTCGGGCCGCCCGTCCCGCGTGGCGGCGAGGTGCAGGGCTCCGCCGAGGGCGGTGCCGGCGTCACCGGCGGCGGGCTGCACCCAGACGTCCCGGTAGGGCCCCTTGGCGGCGATCTTGGAGTTGGCGACGCAGTTGAGGGCGACGCCCCCGGCCATCGCCAGTGCCTCGCCGCCGGCCTCGCGGTGCAGCCAGTCGACGAGTTCCAGCAGGACCTCCTCCAGGACGGCCTGGGTGCCGGCGGCGAGGTCGGCGTGGTCCTGCGTCCAGGGCTCGCCCGGGGCACGGGGCGGGGCGAAGGACGCCCAGTCGACGCCGTGGGCGCGGAAGCCGCCGTGGCCGGTGGGGTGGACGTACTGGCGCAGCCCGGGCAGGAAGCGCGGGGTGCCGTAGGAGGCGAGGGCCATCACCTTGTACTCGTCGCTGCTGCGCAGGAAGCCGAGGTGGGCGGTGAGCTCCTCGTAGACCAGGCCGAGGGAGTCGGGCAGCGCCTGGGTGGCGAGGGTGTCGAGCGTGCCGTCGTGGTAGCGGCCGGCCAGGTGGGAGGCGGCCTCGCCGCGGCCGTCGAGGACGAGCACGGCGCTGTCGGGGTGGGGTGAGGCGGGCCCGGCGGAGGCGGCGTGGGCGACGTGGTGGGGGACGAAGACGACCCGTTCGGGGTCGAGGCCGGGCAGGGCCTCGGCGAGGAACTCGGGGGCGCGGCGGGCGTACTCCAGCCGCAGCGGGTCCCAGGGGTCGTCCAGGCCCATGTCGCGGGCGGGCCGGGCGAGCGCCGGGTCGAAGGAGTAGGTGACGGCGTCCAGGTCCTGGGGCCTGAGGCCCGCGTGCTCCAGGCACCAGCGGGCGGACAGCTCGGGCAGCTCCCACGCGGAGAACGGCAGCGGGCGCTTGCCGTGCTTGCGACGGCTGAAGCGCTCCTCCTCGGCGGCCGCCACCGTACGGCCGTCGATGACGAGAGCGGCGGCCGGGTCGTGGAACAGGGCGTTGATACCGAGGATGCGCATGGGGGCTGTGCTCCGTCCCGACGGCTGTGAGGACTACGGTGCTGGCGAGTGCCGCGGTGCAGCTGTCTCAAACACTTGGAGCCAACTGTCACCACAAGGCCGGATTTTTCACTTTATGTCGGGCGGAGATGACCGCTCGGTGACCGGCTCAGGCGGCGATGGCCCGCGAGAACCAGCCAATGGTGCGTTCCAGGCCTTCGCTCCAGCCGATCCGGGGGTGCCAGCCGAGCCGTTCCCGGGCCAGCCGGGTGTCGGGGCGGCGCCGGGCGGGGTCGTCGACGGGGCGGTCCACGAACCGGATGCGCGAGGCGGAGCCGGTGAGCCCGACGATCCGGCGGGCCAGCTCCAGCACGGTGATCTCGTCGCCGCCGCCGATGTTCACGGGGCCGGTCTCGGTGGAGGCGGCCAGTGCGAGCACGCCCGCCACGGTGTCGTCGACGTAGCACAGGGAGCGGGTCTGCCCGCCGTCGCCGGCGACGGTCAGGGGCATGCCGTCGAGGGCCTGCGCGACGAAGGTGGGGACGGCGCGGCCGTCGCCGGTGCGCATGCGGGGTCCGTAGGTGTTGAAGATGCGGACGATGGCGGCGTCGGTGCCGTGCACGCCGCGGTGGGCGGTGACCAGGGCCTCCGCGAAGCGCTTGGACTCGTCGTAGACGCTGCGCGGGCCGACCGGGTTGACGTTGCCCCAGTAGCCCTCGTGCTGCGGGTGCTCCAGCGGGTCGCCGTAGACCTCGGAGGTGGAGGCGAGGACGAGGCGGGCGCCGTCGGCGCGGGCCCGGTCCAGCGCGAGGCGGGTGCCCGTGCTGCCGACGTCGAGGGTCTCCAGCGGCAGCCGCAGGTAGTCGGCCGGCGAGGCGGGGCAGGCGAAGTGCAGCACGAGGTCGTACCGGCCGGGCAGGGCGCGCCACAGGGCCGGGTCGGTGGCGTCGCCGGGCACGAAGCGGAAGCCGCGCCGCTGCTCCGGTTCGGCCACGTTGGCGCGGGAGCCGGTGGCCAGGTTGTCCAGGCACACGACCTCCGTACCGGCGTCGAGCAGCCGCGCGCACAGATGGGACCCCACGAATCCGGCGCCACCGGTCACCAGGGCCCGGCGCCAGGCGTGACCGCCCACGGGGCTCTCCCTCCACTCGCTGTCACTTGCCTGACGGCGCGAGTAGCCAGAGGGGGAGCGGAGACACCAGGAACAGCACGCACAGTGCCGAAAAGGAGTTGCGTCCGCCGTCGGGCGCGGGGAGGGTGCGAGGGCGTCGAAGGGAGAACGCGTGTCCGACATCCCCGCCGTCCAGGAGTTCGCCGTCGCGGACCGGGACGCCGGCCCCTACGGCATCACGACCGGGCCCGACGGGGCCCTGTGGCTGACCTTCGTGCACGGCGGACGGATCGGGCGCCTCACCGTGGACGGCGGGCTCACGGAGTACCCGCTGGACTCGCCGTCCTGCCGCCCCGCGGTCATCACGCCCGGCCCGGACGGCGCCCTGTGGTTCACCCGCCTCGGAGACCACCGCATCGGGCGCGTCACGGTCGGCGGCGAGGCGGAGTCGTTCCGGCCGCCGACACCCGACTGCGGGCCCTACGGCATCACCGCGGGCCCGGACGGCGCGCTGTGGTTCACGCAGATGAACCGGGACCGCATCGGGCGGATCACGACGGAGGGCGAGTTCACCGAGTTCGCCCTGCCGGTGACGGGCGCCTACCCCTCGGCGATCACCACCGGCCCCGACGGCGCCCTGTGGTTCACCCTCAACCAGGCCGGCGCCATCGGCCGCATCACCGTCGAGGGCTCCGTCGACCTGCACCCCCTGCCCACCCCGGACGCCGCACCGGTCGGCATCACCAGCGACGGCACGGACCTGTGGTTCGTGGAGATCGCGGCGGGCCGGCTGGGCCGCATCTCACCGGCCGGCCGCATCGAGGAGTTCCCCCTCCCCGACCCCGCGTCCCGCCCCCACGCCCTCACCACCACCGGTCCCGGAGACTGCTGGATCACCCTGTGGGCCACCGGCCGCGTCGCCCACCGCACCCCCTCCGGCACCCTCACCGAACACGCCCTGCCGACCCCCTCCTGCGAACCCCACGGCATCACGGTGGGCCCGGACGGCGCCCTGTGGGTGGCCCTGGAGACGGGGGCGGTGGCCCGGGTGGCTCCGTAGGCGTCCCGGCCGTCGACCGGTTCCTTACGATCGTGGCGTGGTGGACATCCTGCTCGAACGTACGGTCCCGCTGCCCCTCGACGAGGCGTGGCGGCGGGTCACGCAGTGGCGGCGGCACGGGGACGTGGTGCCGTTGACGAGGGTCAGGGTGGAGCCGCCCGCGCCGACCCGCAGGGGCACGCTCGTCGTGGCCCGGTCGGGTGTCGGGCCGCTGGCCTTCGACGATCCGATGGAGATCACGGTCTGGCAGCCGCCGCAGGACGGGGCCGCGGGACTGTGCCGGCTGGAGAAGCGGGGGCGTGTCGTACGGGGCTGGGCGGAGCTGGAGGTGCGCCCGGGGCCGGGAGGCCGGGCCCGTGTGGTGTGGCGGGAGGAGATCCGGGTGCGTCCGCTGCCGTCGCTCTTCGACGGCGTGCTGCGGCGCTCGGCCCGGTATGTGTTCGGGCGGGCACTGAACCGCCTGCTCAGACAGGCCTGACGGCCCGGCCGCCGTTGGCGCGGAACTTTCTTCCAAGACAGCACCGCCGAAGTCGGCGACCGTGGACGCATGCGCAGTGACGAAGCGGAGGCCCGGCTCGGCTGGGAAGTCGCCCTCCCCCAGAGCGGCACGTCGCTCCACGGCGTCCGGATGGCCGGGTTCCGGGACCGGGCCGCCGTCGGACTGGACATGCACGTGCTCCCGCAGCCGGCGGTGATCGTCGTGCTCGGGCTCGGAGAGGAGCCGCTCTCGGTCGAGGACGCCACCGGCCACCGCCCCTTGCGGAGCCTCGTCGCCGCGCTGTCCCCGGGACCGGCCCGGATCCGCGGCGAGGGCGTCGAGTGCGTCGAATTGCGCCTGTCGCCCCGGGCCGCCTACGCCCTGCTGGGCGTGAGCCCGCGCGAGCTGGACGGATCCGTCACCGACCTGG
Source organism: Streptomyces sp. NPDC006140 (assembly GCF_040628815.1). NCBI lineage: Bacteria > Bacillati > Actinomycetota > Actinomycetes > Kitasatosporales > Streptomycetaceae > Streptomyces > Streptomyces sp. NPDC006140. Next base: position 37,634 of record NZ_JBEXTS010000004.1, read on the forward strand.
AGGACCTCTGGGACCGGGACGGGCGGCGGCTGTGCGAGCGGCTGGCCGACGCCCCGGCCTGGCAGGAACGCCTCACGCTGGTGGACGCGTTCCTCACCGGACGGGCCGCGCGGGCACCGGCGATGGCGCCCGAGGTCGCCGCCGCCTGGAACACCATCGTGGCCCGCCGCGGCCGGGTACGGGTCGCCGACCTCGCCGCCTCCTGCGGCTGGAGCCGCAAGCGGCTGTGGGCACGGTTCGGCGACCAGATCGGCCTCACCCCGAAGCGCGCCGCCATGCTGGTCCGCTTCGACCACGCCGCCCGTGCGCTCAGCGCGGGCGCCCACCCCGTCGACGTGGCCCTGGAGTGCGGCTACGTCGACCAGCCCCATCTCCACCGCGACATCCTGGCGTTCGCGGGATGCACGCCCACCGCCCTGGCCGGCCGCGCCACCACCGCCGGCTGACCGGACCACACACCACAGGAGAAGCCCCGTGGCGAACACCCCTGCCCTGGCACCGGACATGACCGACCGCGACCTGCTCGTGCGCCTCGTCTTCGGCGGCATGGCCGCGCAGACCGTACGTGCGGCCGTCCGGCTGAGGATCGTCGAACTGATCGGCGACACCCCCCGCCCGGCCGCCGACGTCGCCATCGACGCCGGTGCCGAACCCCAGCCCATGACCCGGCTGTTGCGCGCCCTGGCGGGCCTCGGCCTGCTGCGGGAACACAGCTTCGGCACCTTCGCGGTGGCCCCGGCGGGCGCCCTCCTCGACCCGGCCCGCCCCGGCTCCCTCACGTCGTTCGTGCGGATGTTCACCGAACCGGAGATCACCCGCGCCTGGGAGCACCTGGACGACAGCGTCCGCACCGGCGACGTGGCGTTCGACGCCGTCTTCGGCACGGACTTCTTCAGCCATCTCGCCCGGCGGCCGGAGCTGTCCGCCGAGTTCAACGCGGCGATGAGCCAGGCCACCGGGGAGGCCGCGGCCGTCCTGCCGGGCGCCTTCGACTTCGGCCGGTTCGCCGCGGTCACGGACGTCGGCGGCGGAGACGGCACCCTCCTGGCCGCCGTGCTCGCCGCGTTCCCGGATCTCCGGGGCGTCGTCCTCGACACGGCCGACGGCCTCGCCCAGGCACCGGAGACCCTGCGCCGGCACGGGCTGGCGGACCGCTGCTCCCTGGTCGCCGGGGACTTCTTCCACTCGGTACCGGAGGGCTCGGACCTCTATCTCATGAAGAGCATCCTGCACGACTGGCCGGACGACCGGGCCGTCGCGATCCTGCGCCACTGCCGCGCGGCCCTGCCCCCGGGCGGACGGGTCCTGATCCTGGAACCGGTGCTGCCCGAGGCCGTGGCCGGCGGCTCCGGGGGCGTCGACGCGGCGGCCATCTACCTCAGCGACCTCAACATGCTGGTGAACGTGGGCGGCCAGGAACGCACCCGCCGGGACTTCGAGGACCTGTGCCGGGCCGCCGGCCTGTCGCTGCTCTCGGTCACCCCGCTCCCGGAGGCCGAGCCGTTCTCACTGCTGGAGGCCGCCGCGGCCGGCTGACTGGGTGTCAGGCCACCGACCCGATCCGCCCGACCTGCCGGGACTCCGGGTCGTGGTGGATCGGCGTGTGGGCCCCGGTCAGCGGCACCCCGCTGCCGCCGCGCCGGGCCGCGACGATCTCCGCCGCGATCGACAGGGCCGTCTCCTCGGGCGTACGGGCCCCGAGGTCGAGGCCGATCGGCGAGTGCAGGCGGCTCAACTCCAGGTCGGTGACGCCGACGTCGCGCAGCCGGGCGTTGCGGTCCAGGTGGGTGCGCCGGGAGCCCATGGCGCCGACGTACGCCACCGGCAGGCGCAGTGCGAGCCGCAGCAGCGGGACGTCGAACTTGGCGTCGTGGGTCAGCACGCACAGCACCGTGCGCGCGTCGACGTCGGTGCGCTCCAGGTACCGGTGGGGCCATTCGACGACGATCTCGTCGGCCTCGGGGAAGCGGGTCCGGGTCGCGAAGACGGGCCGCGCGTCGCACACCGTGACGTGGTAGCCGAGGAACTTGCCGACGCGGACCAGGGCGGAGGCGAAGTCGATCGCGCCGAACACGATCATGCGGGGCGCGGGGACCGAGGACTCGACCAGGACCGTGAGCGGTGCTCCGCAGCGAGAGCCCTGCTCCCCGATCTCCAGGGTGCCGGTGCGCCCGGCGTCCAGGAAGGCGCCCGCCTCGGCCGCGACCGTGCGGTCCAGTTCCGGGTGGCCGCCGAAGCCGCCCTCCCAGGAGCCGTCGGGGCGGACCAGCAGGGCGCGGCCCGTGAGGTCGCGCGGGCCCGACACGATCCGCGCCACCGCCGCCGCCTCCCCTCGGGCGGCGGCGGTGAGCGCGGACGCGACCACCGGGCGGACCGGATCGGCGGCCCGTACCGGGGTGACCAGGATGTCGATGACGCCGCCGCAGGTCAGGCCCACGGCGAAGGCGTCGTCGTCGCTGTAGCCGAAGCGCTCCAGGACGGTCTCGCCGTCGCGCAGCGCCTGCTCGCACAGTTCGTAGACCGCGCCCTCCACGCAGCCGCCGGAGACCGAGCCGATCGCCGTGCCGTCGGCGTCCACCGCGAGCGCGGCGCCGGGCTGCCGGGGCGCGCTGCCGCCGACGGCCACCACGGTGGCCACGGCGAAGTCACGGCCCTGCCCGACCCACCGGTTCAGCTCCTCGGCGATGTCCAGCATCTGTCTCGGTCTCCTTAAGGCTGCGGCGACAAGGCGGGGCGTCAGTGGACGCCCAGCCAGCTCTCGATCGGGTGGAGGGCGAAGTACACGAGGAACACCGCCGTGAGCACCCACATGAAGGCGCCGATCTCGCGCCACTTGCCCTGGGCGGTCTTGATGGCGACGTAGGAGATGACGCCCGCGGCGACACCGGTGGTGATGGTGTAGGTGAACGGCATCAGCACGACCGTGAGGAACACCGGGACGGCGGTGGCGCGGTCGGCCCAGTCCACGTGCCGGGCGTTCATCAGCATCATCGCGCCTATGACGACGAGGGCGGCGGACGCCACCTCCTGCGGCACGATCGCGGTGAGCGGGGTGAAGAACAGGCAGGCCGCGAAGAACAGTCCGGTGACGACCGAGGCGAGGCCCGTGCGCGCGCCCTCGCCGACACCCGTCGCCGACTCGATGAACACCGTCTGGCCGGAGCCGCCGGACACACCGCCGATCGCGCCGCCGGCCCCGTCGATGAACAGTGCCTTGGACAGGCCCGGCATGCGGCCCTTGTCGTCGGCGAGTTTCGCCTCGGTGCCGACGCCGATGATGGTGGCCATCGCGTCGAAGAACCCGGCCAGCACCAGCGTGAAGACGATCATGCCGACGGTCATCGCGCCGACCTCGCCCCAGCCGCCGAACTCGACGTCGCCGAAGAGCGAGAAGTCGGGCATGGACACCGCGCTGCCGTGCAGCTCGGGTGCCCCGGCCGCCCACTGCTTGGGGTCGACGACCCCGGCGGCGTTCAGGGCCGCGGCCACGACCGTGCCGCTGACGATGCCGATCAGGATGGCGCCCGGGATGTTCCGGGCCTGGAGCATGAAGATCAGCAGCAGCGTGCCGGCGAAGAGCAGGACCGGCCAGCCGGCCAGTTCGCCCGCCGGGCCGAGCGTGACGGGAGTGGCCTTCCCCTGGTGCACGAAACCGGACTTGTAGAAGCCGATGAGGGCGATGAACAGGCCGATGCCCATGGTGATGGCGTGCTTGAGCGCGAGCGGGATCGCGTTCATGATCATCTCGCGCAGGCCGGTGACGACCAGCAGCATGATGACGACGCCGTACATCACGCACATGCCCATCGCCTGCGGCCAGGTCATCTCGGGCGCGACCTGGGAGGCGAGGACCCCGGAGACGGACAGGCCCGCGGCCAGGGCGAGCGGCACCTTGCCGACGAAGCCCATCAGCAGGGTGGTGAGGGCCGCCGCGAACGCGGTCGCGGTGATCAGCGCCTGCTGGGCGAGCGTGGCCCCGGCCGCGTCCTTGCCGGACAGGATCAGGGGGTTGAGCAGAAGGATGTACGCCATCGCCATGAAGGTCGTGACGCCGCCGCGCACTTCGCGGGCGACCGTGGACCCTCTGTGGGATATGTGGAAGTACCGGTCGAGCCAGGACCGTCCGGCCGGGACGCGGGTGCCTTCGCCCGCGTCTTCGGCTGTGGTCCTCGGCTCTACTGACTGCTGGGTCATGTGGGCCTACTCCCAAGGTTCATAGGGGCACCCGCGGCTCGTCGGGACGACGTGCGGGATTTGGGAAGGTGCTGGGTCCTGTCGTCACATTCCTGTCGTCCGCCCGAAGGGCGGGCGCCGCCGGGCAGGCGGGAATGTGACGACAGGGCCTACAGGCCGCACGACCCGGGGGACGGCCCGAGACGAACGATCAGTCGGTCACCGGGGACCGCGAGCGGTGCGGTGCCCGGTCCTCCGGGCGGCGCGGAAGTGTGACGTTCCGGTGCGCCGCCCGGAGAGCTCTCACGCGGTGCCGGTCAAGTGCTCGGGGCGGACCGGCGTCCTGTTCAGCTCCAGCCCGGTCGCCGCGCGGATCGCCGCGAGCACGGCCGGCGTCGACGACAGGGTGGGTGCCTCGCCGATGCCGCGCAGCCCGTACGGGGCGTGCTCGTCGGCGAGTTCGAGCACGTCGACGGGGATGGTCGGCGTGTCGAGGATGGTGGGGATCAGGTAGTCGGTGAAGGAGGGGTTCTTGACCTTCGCCGTCTTGGGGTCGACGACGATCTCCTCCATGACCGCCACGCCCAGGCCCTGCGTGGTGCCGCCCTGGATCTGGCCGATGACGGAGAGCGGGTTGAGCGCCTTGCCGACGTCCTGGGCGCAGGCCAGCTCGATCACCTTCACCAGGCCGAGTTCGGTGTCGACCTCGACGACGGCGCGGTGCGCGGCGAAGGAGTACTGCACGTGCCCGTTGCCCTGGCCGGTGCGCAGGTCGAAGGGCTCGGTCGGCCGGTGCCGCCACTCCTCCTCGACCTCGACGGCGTCCTCGCCGAGGACGTCCACCAGGTCGGCCAGCACCTCGCCGCCGTCGGTGACGACCTTGCCGCCTTCCAGCAGCAGTTCGGCCGTCGCCCAGGCCGGGTGGTAGGAGCCGAACTTGCGGCGGCCGATCTCCAGCACCTTCTCCCGCACCAGCTCACAGGCGTTCTTGACCGCGCCGCCGGTGACGTACGTCTGCCGGGAGGCCGACGTCGAACCGGCGCTGCCCACCTGGGTGTCGGCCGGGTGGATCGTCACCTGCGTGACGCCCAGCTCCGTGCGGGCGATCTGCGCGTGGACGGTGACGCCGCCCTGCCCGACCTCCGCCATGGCCGTGTGGACGGTGGCGACGGGCTCGCCGCCCACGACCTCCATGCGGACCTTGGCGGTGGAGTAGTCGTCGAAGCCCTCGGAGAAGCCGACGTTCTTGATGCCGACGGCGTAGCCGACCCCGCGGACGACGCCCTCGCCGTGCGTGGTGTTGGACAGGCCGCCCGGCAGCTGCCGTACGTCGGCGCCCTCGCTGGACTCCCACTGGCGCTCCGGCGGCATCGGCATCGCCTTGACGCGGCGCAGCAGTTCGGCGACCGGGGCCGGGGAGTCGACCGGCTGGCCGGTGGGCATGAGCGTGCCCTGTTCCATGGCGTTGAGCTGCCGGAACTCCACCGGATCCATGCCGAGCTTCGCGGCGAGCTTGTCCATCTGCGCCTCGTAGGCGAAGCACGCCTGGACCGCGCCGAAGCCGCGCATGGCGCCGCAGGGCGGGTTGTTGGTGTAGAGGGCGATGGCCTCGATGTCCACGTCGTCGATCACGTACGGGCCGACGGACAGGGAGGAGGCGTTGCCGACGACGGCCGGGGAGGCGGAGGCGTAGGCGCCGCCGTCCAGGACGATCCGGCACTTCATGTGGGTGAGCTTGCCGTCCCTGGTGGCCCCGTGCTCGTAGTACAGCTTCGCGGGGTGGCGGTGGACGTGCCCGAAGAAGGACTCGAACCGGTTGTAGACGATCTTGACGGGCTTGCCGGTGCGCAGGGCCAGCAGGCAGGCGTGGATCTGCATCGACAGGTCCTCGCGGCCGCCGAACGCGCCGCCGACGCCGGACAGCGTCATCCGCACCTTGTCCTCGGGCAGGCCGAGCACGGGCGCGATCTGGCGCAGGTCGCTGTGCAGCCACTGGGTGGCGATGTAGAGGTGGACGCCGCCGTCCTCCTCCGGCACGGCGAGCCCGGACTCGGGGCCGAGGAAGGCCTGGTCCTGCATGCCGAAGGTGTACTCGCCCTCGACGATCACGTCCGCCCGCCTGCGGGCCTCCGCCACGTCGCCGCGGACGATCGGCTGGCGGTGCACGATGTTGGGGTGCGGGACGTGCCCGGCGTGGTGGTCGTCGCGGTTCTCGTGGACGAGGATCGCGTCGGGCGCGGTGGCGGAGGCCTCGTCGGTGACGACGGGCAGCTCGCGGTAGTCGACCTTGATCTTCGCGGCGGCGCGGCGCGCGGTCTCCGGGTGGTCGGCGGCGACGATCGCGACCGGCTCCCCGTGGTGACGGACCTTGCCGTGGGCGAGGACCGGGGTGTCCTGGATCTCCAGCCCGTAGTTCTTCACGTCGGTCGGCAGGTCGTCGTACGTCAGCACGGCGTAGACGCCCGGCAGGGCCAGGGCCTCGCTCGTGTCGATGGACACGATCTCGGCGTGCGCGACGGTCGACCGGAGGATCTGCCCCCACAGCATGTCCTCGTGCCACATGTCGGACGAGTACGCGAACTCGCCGGTGACCTTGAGGGTGCCGTCCGGGCGGAGCGTGGACTCGCCGATGCCGCCCTTGGTCTGCGAGCCCTGGGTGATCTTGGTGGGGGTTCCGTTGGGGGACGCCATGATCAGACCGCCTCTCCCTGCCGGGCGGCCGCCAGGCGGACCGCGTCCATGATCTTCTCGTAGCCGGTGCAGCGGCACAGGTTGCCCGAGAGGGCCTCGCGGATGTCCGCGTCGGTCGGGTTGGGGTTGCGCTCCAGCATCTCGTCGGCGGCGACCAGCAGGCCGGGTGTGCAGAAGCCGCACTGGACGGCGCCGGCGTCGATGAACGCCTGCTGGATCGGGGACAGCTCGGTGCCCTCGCCGGTCTGGGAGTCGGTGCTCTTGGCTTCCCACTGCTGCGCGTTCTGCAGGGACGTACCGCAGGCGCCGGACGCGCAGCCGCCCTCGGCGCGCTGCCTGGCGTAGTCGGCGAGGCCCTCGACGGTGACGACCTCGCGGCCCTCCACCTGCCCGGCCGCGACCAGGCACGAGCACACCGGCACACCGTCCAGGCGGACCGTGCACGAGCCGCACTCGCCCTGCTCGCAGGCGTTCTTGGAACCCGGCAGCCCGAGCCGCTCGCGCAGCACGTACAGCAGGGACTCGCCCTCCCACACGTCGTCGGCTTCCTGCGGACGGCCGTTGACCGTGAAGTTGACGCGCATCAGGCAGCTCCCTCGGTGGTGCGGCGGGCGCCGCGGTAGGACTCCCAGGTCCAGGTCAGCGTGCGGCGGGCCATGACGCCGACCGCGTGGCGGCGGTAGCTCGCGGTGCCCCGGACGTCGTCGATCGGGTTGCAGGCGGCGGAGCACAGGTCCGCGAACTGCTTGGCGACCGACGGGGTGATGATCTTCCCGTTTTCCCAGAAGCCGCCCTCCTCCAGCGCGGCGTTCAGGAACTCCTCGGCGGCCTTGGCCCGGACGGGTGTCGGGGCGGCGGAACCGATCCCGGTCCGCACGGTCCGCGACTCCGGGTGCAGGGCGAGCCCGAAGGCACACACGGCGATCACCATCGCGTTCCGGGTGCCCACCTTGGAGAACTGCTGCGGCCCGTCGGCCTTCTTCACGTGCACGGCCCGGATCAGCTCGTCGGGCTCCAGCGCGTTGCGCTTCACACCCGTGTAGAACGCGTCGATCGGGATGCGGCGCGAGCCGCGCACCGACTCGACCTCCACCTCGGCGCCCGCGGCGAGCAGGGCGGGGTGGGCGTCGCCCGCCGGGGAGGCGGTGCCGAGGTTGCCGCCGACGCCGCCGCGGTTGCGGATCTGCGGGGAGGCGACCGTGTGCGAGGCGAGGGCGAGCCCCGGCAGCTCGGCGCGGAGGTTCTCCATGATCTTCGTGTAGGGCACGGAGGCACCCAGCCGCACGCTCTCCTCGCCGACCTCCCACTCGGAGAGGTCGCCGATGCGGTTCAGGTCCATGAGGTACTCGGGCCGGCGGTGGTCGAAGTTGATCTCGACCATCACGTCGGTGCCACCCGCAATCGGCACAGCTGCGGGGTGCTCGGCCTTCGCGGCGAGCGCCTCCTCCCAGCTGGCGGGGCGAAGGAAGTCCATGACCGGCTCTCTTCTTCGTCTTCTCGTGGGGCGTTCAGATTGAGCCAATCCGTGTGCGGCGGTCCCGGCTCGTTCATGTGCTGTTCACGCGTAATGGACTCAGTACACAGCGCCGTGCTCCGCCGGGTCAGTCACGGAAACCATGAAGGAGTTGGCTGGCCAGGAGAGGCATCTTGTAGATTCGTATGAACGGAGGCCATCGGAAACCTCCTCGTTTTCCTGTGGAAACGCGCGACACAGCCGCGTGACCTGGGACACAGCCGGGACACATCCCGGGGACGGCGAGCCTCGCTCACCAGCCCCCCGAACAGGCGTTCACCCCGCGCCCCACCAAGATCCACCATAGATTTCGAGACAAAGAACGGCGGCGACGAGAATGCGGCTGCGCGCACTGCTGGACACGGACGCGCTGGGCCTCAAGCTGCTCGGCGGCGAGGACGAACTGGATCGCGCCGTGCGCGGTGTGATGACCACCGACCTGCGCGACCCCAGCCGCTACCTCTCGGGCGGCGAGCTGGTGCTCACCGGCCTGGCCTGGCGCCGGGACGCCGCGGACTCGGAGCCGTTCGTCCGCATCCTGGTGCAGGCGGGGGTGGCGGCCCTCGCCGCGGGCGAGGCGGAACTCGGCGACGTGCCCGACGACCTGGTCGCGGCCTGTGCCCGCCACCGCCTCCCGCTCTTCGCGGTGCACGAGTCGGTGGCCTTCGCGACGATCACCGAGCACGTCGTACGGCAGGTCTCCGGCGAGCGCGCCGGAGACCTCGCGGCGGTGGTCGACCGGCACCGCCGGATGATGACCTCGGGCCCGGCGGGCGGCGGCCCCGACGTGGTGCTGGACCTCCTGGGCTCGGACCTGGACCTGCGCGCCTGGGTCCTCTCCCCCACCGGCCGCCTGATCGCGGGCCCGAAGACATCGGGCCCGGCCCTGCCCCCCGAGGCCTGCGGCAGACTCGCGGCGGAACACCTGACCGCCACCCGCACGGGCCGCCGCGGCCCCCACCGCGTCATCCTGGGCGCCACCACCTACTCGCTCTTCCCGGTCCGCTCGACCGGCCGCTCCCCACAGACGCCCCGGGACACCCGCGAGACCGTCCTCTCCGACTGGCTGCTCGCCGTCGAGGCGGACGCCGGCGACTGGGCCGAGGAGCGCCTCGACCTGCTGCACGGCGTCACCCAGCTGATCGCCGTCGAGCGGGACCGCCGGGACGCGGCCCGCACGGTCCGCCGCCGCCTCGCCCAGGAGGTCCTGGAACTCGTCCAGGCGGGCGCGGCCCCCGCCGAGATCGCCGCGCGCCTGCGCGTGGCCGCCCCCGTCCTGCTGCCCGGCCTCGGCGCGGCGCCGCACTGGCAGGTGGTCGTGGCCCGCGTCGACTGGGACGGCGGCGACATCGAGGGCGGCCCGGTCGCCCAGGCCCTGCTGGAGGAGATCCTGGTCGACCCCCGGTCCGCCGGGCCGGAGCACTCCGACCGCATCGCGGTCGCCCACACCGGCGACGAGGCCGTCGCCCTGGTCCCCCTGCCCGCCGTCTCCGCGGAGCACGACGGCTCGGAGACCGGCGTCCTCGCGGACGCGCTCCTGGAGTCCGTACGGGCCCCCCTCACGGCCGGCCTCGACGGCGACGGCCGCCTCACCCTCGGCGTCAGCGCGGCCGTCCACTCGGCCGAGGGCCTGCGCGGCGCCCTGGAGGAGGCCCGGCACGCCCGCCGCGTCGCCGCGGCCAGGCCGGGCCGGGTCTGCGCGGCGGGCCACCAGGAACTGGCCTCCCACGTCCTGCTGCTCCCCTTCGTCCCCGACGACGTCCGCCGCGCCTTCACGGCGAGGCTGCTCGACCCCCTGCGGGACTACGACCGCCGCCACCGGGCCGAGCTCATCCCCACCCTGGAGGCCTTCCTCGACTGCGACGGCTCCTGGACCCGCTGCGCCACCCGCCTCCACCTGCACGTCAACACGCTGCGCTACCGGGTGGGCCGGATCGAGCAGTTGACGGGCCGTGACCTGTCGCGGCTGGAGGACAAGCTGGACTTCTTCCTGGCCCTGCGGATGAGCTGAGACCCGGGGTGTCCCGGCCCGAACACGGGGCGCCCCGGAGTCCCACGACTTTGTGAAATCCTTCACCCAGCCTCTTGGCCCGGCCCGCCGATTCATGCTGAGATGCCGCCACCACTCAACAGCTCGATGGCGTGCTCGGGGAGGGCAACGTGGCGCATACCGCCATGTCTGGTAACGGAACGACCGCCGGTGACGATCCCCTCCAGACCGCGGTATGGCGGCTGCGCTCGCGCGGGTGCTGGTCCGACGCGGCCGCCCTGCTGCTGCCGGACACCCCCGCGGCGGCGCTGCAACGCGCCGCGCTGCTGGTGGAACGGTGTCTCTACACCGAGCAGGGCTGGGAGGAGACCGAGGACGCGCTGCGCACGGCCGAGGCGCTGGCGCACAGCGACGACGAGCGGGGCGCGGCCGCTTGTGAACGCGGGTACTTGGCCTACGCGGCGACGCTGCTGGCGGTGCGCGACCGTGCCGACGAGGCGCGGGCGGCGCTGGGCCGGGCGGCGGCGCTCATCCCTCCGGGGGCTCCGGCCCGTGCCCTGCTGGACTTCCGGCGCGGCCTCCTGGCGGAGAACCTGACGCGCTCGCCCCAGGCCGCGCGCGCCGCATACCGCCGCGCCCACGCCGGGGCGACGGCCCACGCCGACCCGCTGCTGCTCTCTTTCACATGGCGGCACCTGGCGGGACTCGCCCTCCGGGACGGGGAGTTGGCGGAGGCACGGCACGGCTTCACCGAGTCCCTGCGGATCCGGGAGGAGCTGGGCTACCTGGTGGGCACGGCCCCGGCGCTGGTCTCCCTGGCCGACACGGAGACGGAACCGGAGGCGTCCCGGCTGCGGGAGGAGGCACGCCGGCTGTTCCGGCTGCTCGGAGGCGTGCCCACGTGGCTGGCCCGGCAGTTGACCCCGATGCCTCCGGCGGCGGGGGCGGCGACGGCGTAGCGGCGGATCGCGTTGCCGAGCCGGGTCGGGGCGAGCTGGTCGTCGTCCGCCGGGCAGCGGACCATCATCGCGGGACCGGGACGGCGCCGGTCGCCGCGACGGACAGGTCCCACAACCGTTCCGCTGCGCCGGAGTCGATGGCGTAGGCGCGCACTCCGCCGTCGTCCATGGGCGCGCCGGGGGCGGAGACGCGTGCGACGTCGCAGTCCTCGAGGTAGAGCCCGCCGCGGCCGTCGAGGAGGGGAGACGTGGCGGCCCACAGGCCGGTGGCGGCGCCTTGGGACGGTGTCTTGAAGCCGGCGCCGATGACGTCGCCGTGCTCGTCCACCCACCCGCGTTCGATCTGCTCCTGGAGCGTCATCTCCCGCTGGAGGCCGGTGATGATCTTGCCCGGGTGGAGGGCGAACGCCCGGACGCCGTCAGTGCGGCCGAGGGCGTCGAGCTGCACGGCGAACAGCGCGTTGGCGGTCTTGGCCTGGCCGTAGGCCAGCCACTTGTCGTAGCCGGTGCGGAAGTGCGGGTCGTGCCAGCGGATGTCGGTCAGGGCGTGCCCGGCGGAGCTGTTGACGACGACGCGCGCACCGCCGGCGGCGGCCAGCAGCGGGTAGAGCTCGCAGGCGAGGGCGAAGTGTCCGAAGTGGTTGACGGCGAGCTGGCTTTCCCAGCCGGGTCCCACGCGTCGCTCAGGGGTGGCCATGACGCCGGCGACGGCCATGAGGAGGTCGAGCCTGTCGAGGGAGTTGTTGAGCTGTACGGCGGCGGCGCGCACGCTGTCGAGGTCCGCCAGGTCCATGGGGATGACGTCACAACCGTCCACATCCGCGAGAGCGGCGCGGGCGACGCCGAGCCGACGTGCCGGAACGATGACCCGGGCCCCGGCGGCCGCGAGGCCCCGGGCGGTTTCCAGGCCGAGTCCGGAATACCCCCCGGTCACGAGGGCGGTCCTGCCCGAGAGGTCGAAGCCGGCCAGGACGTCCTCGGCGGTGCCGGCGGCCGAGAAGGGCGAGTCGAACGGCTGCTGATCAGAGATGGTCATGCCGACGACGCTAGAAGCTGGAGCGAGGTCTAGATCAAGTCCTAGGCTGGCGGCATGGCGACCACCGAATCCCGTGCGGAGTCACTGAGCATCGGCGAAGTGGCCGAGCGCACCGGACTCAGCGTGCACGCGCTGCGCTTCTACGAGCGCGAGGGCCTGCTGGTCGGGCCGGTCCGGCGCACCGCGGGCGGCCGACGGCGATATACGGCGGCCGATGTCGAATGGCTCCTGATCTGCGTCAAGCTGCGGGAATCCGGGATGCCGCTGGCCGACCTCAAGCGGTTCGCCGAGTTGGTGCGGCAGGGCCCCGGCAACGAAGCCGAACGGCTGCGGCTCCTCGACGCCCATCAACGGCGCGTCGAGGTGCAGATCCAGGCGCTGGAGGAGTGCCGCTCGCTCATCGCCTGGAAGGTCGGCGTCTACGCCGAGCACCTCGCCCGCGGCGAGGCCGGCGGACTGTGGGACCCGACGGCCTGAGGCAGCGCCCCGCTCAGCTACCCGACGGCCCGAGGCAGGGCCCCGCTCAGCCGCCCGCCGCCCCCGCGAAGTGCTCCCCCACCAGCACCCGCACCACCTCCAGATCCCGGGCGATCAACGCGTCCAGCAACGCCGTGTGCTCATGCGCGTCCGCCACCAGGTCCGCCCGCCCCCGCGCTCCCGGCCCACCCCCGACCAGCGGCCACTGCGCCCTGCGGTGCAGATCCTCCGCGATCTGGACCAGCTGCTCGTTCCCGGAGAGGGACAGCACGGCCCGGTGGAACCTCCGGTCGGTCTCCGCGTACGTGGCCCGGCAGCCGGTGGACGCCGCGCGGACCGTCGCCTCGGCGAGGGGGCGCAGCTCGGCCCAGCGCTCGGCGGGGACCGTACGGGCCAGCCGCAGCATCACCGGGACCTCGATTAACGCCCGCACCTCGGCCAGTTCCGCCAGCTCCCGCGCCCCCCGCTCGACCACCCGGAACCCACGGTTCGGCACGACCTCGACGGCCCCCTCCAGGGCCAGCTGCTGCATCGCCTCCCGTACGGGCGTCGCCGAGACCCCGAACCGCTCGCCCAGCACCGGCGCCGAGTACACCTCCCCGGGCTTGAGATCCCCCGCCACCAGCGCGGCCCGCAGCGCGTCCACGATCTGCCCGCGCACGGAGGCCCGCTGGACGACGGCCCGGACCCGCGGCGCGCACGGCGCGGACGGCTCGCTGTGCGTGTGCTCCCCCCGCACGGCCCCCGCCTGCTCCGGCACCCGGGCCTGCCCGGCCGGCACACCCGCCCCGGCACCGGCACCCGCCCCGGCACCTCGTGGAACCCCCGTCCCGGCGGAGCCCTGCGCGCCCTGCTTCAAGGGTCCTCCTCCGGACGTATCAGTACTTGGCGTCATTACGGCGGCTTGTTACTCGCCCGTCAAGCACCATAAGCGCACCGACCGTCAGTTCAAATCCCAGCGATCTTGGGTAAGGTAAGGCTTACCTCCAAACGCCCCTCAACAGACGTGGATCGGTGATCGCATGCCCGTGCCCCGTTCGGCCGTCTCCGGCGCCTACGCCCGCCTGGCCGAGATCCTCCCGGGGCTCGCCGTCACCGAACTGACCCCCGAAGAGGAGACCCCGCGCGGCGGCGGCTGGGTCACGGCCGCCGACCTCGCGGCCGCCGGCCCCGCCCTGGACGCGTACCTGGCCTGGGACGACGCCCAGATCGAACGGGACTACGACCAGCGGGCCCGCCCCGACGTCGTCGCCAGCTTCGGCCTGCACCGCTACGCCTGGCCCGCCTGCCTCCTGATCACCGCGCCCTGGTTCCTGCACCGCAGGGTCCCGCGCTACCCCGTGACGCACGTCTCGTACGACCGCACGGCCCCCGGCCACGCCCTCGGCCGCATGGCGGTCCGGCCGACCGGTTTCGCCTGCCTGCCCGACGACGAGGCCGCCGCGCTGCCCGGCGCCCGGGTCGTCCCGGACGAGGAGGCGCTGCGGGCCGAGGTGCGGTCGGCGGTCGCCGAGCACCTGGAGCCGGTCCTGACGGGTTTCGGCCCAAGAATGCGGCGCCGCGGCCGGGCCCTGTGGGGCATGGCGACCGACGAGATCGTCGAGGGCCTGTGGTACGTCGCCCAGCTGCTCGGCGGGATCGAGGAGCGGCGCGCCATGCGGGAGCTGGAGCTGCTCCTGCCGGGCGCGACGAAGCCGTACGTCGGCACGGCCGCGTTCCGGGAGCTGACCGGCCCGGGCGGGGAACCCCTGCGCACCCGGGACCGCGCGAGCTGCTGCATGTTCTACACCCTGCGCCCGGAGGACACCTGCGCCACCTGCCCGCGCACCTGTGACGCGGACCGGGTCACCAAGCTCCTGGCCACGGCCAGTTGACACTCTGTCGGACAACGCGCCTCCCGGCGTCCCGTAGGATCATCACGGAACCGGACACCCACACGCCCACAGGCGATTCACAACTTCCTCACGCGTCACGGGAACTTTCCGGAGAACCACCCGTACGGGTACTCTTGCTCGAACTCAACTCCCGCCCCTCAAGCGGCAGTTCGAGCAGAACGCCGCCCTGGGCATTCCCTTGCACTTCCTTGGCGGCCTCTTGCCCCGAAACCCCCTGAGGGCCGGTGGGATTGGGCCACTATGGCGGGCGTTACGCCCTATCCCAATGCAAGGGACCACCCAGATGAGACTGACCGACATATCGCTGAACTGGCTGCTTCCGGGCGCCGTGCTTCTCCTGGGCATGCTGGCGGCGGTGGCGGTGCTCGCGCGCGGCAAGCGCTCCTCGGTCAAGGACACGAGCGCGGACGATTCCTGGGAGCGCAGCGAGGAACGCCGCAGACGCAAAGAGGCCCTTTACGGCACCGTTTCCTACGTCCTCCTGTTCTGCTGCGCGGCCGTCGCCGCCGCCCTCTCCTTCCACGGCCTGGTCGGCTTCGGCGAGCAGAACCTCGGCCTGTCCGGCGGCTGGCAGTACCTCGTCCCGTTCGGCCTGGACGGCGCGGCGATGTTCTGCTCCGTGCTCGCGGTGCGCGAGGCCAGCCATGGTGACGCCGCGCTCGGCTCCCGGATACTGGTCTGGACGTTCGCGCTCGCCGCGGCCTGGTTCAACTGGGTGCACGCACCCAGGGGCGTCGGCCACGACGGCGCCCCCCACTTCTTCGCCGGCATGTCCCTCTCCGCGGCGGTCCTGTTCGACCGCGCGCTGAAGCAGACCCGCCGGGCCGCCCTGCGCGAGCAGGGCCTGGTGCCGCGCCCGCTGCCGCAGATCCGTATCGTGCGCTGGCTGCGGGCCCCCCGCGAGACGTACAAGGCCTGGTCGCTGATGCTGCTGGAGGGTGTGCGCAGCCTCGACGAGGCGGTCGACGAGGTCCGCGAGGACAAGCGCAAGAAGGACGCGGACCGGCAGCGCCGCCGCGACCAGCAGCGCGTGGAGCGGGCCCAGCTGAAGGCGATCAGCCGCGGTCACCGCGGCTACCTCGGCCGCGGCGGCGGCCGGCAGCTGGAGGTGCAGGTGGAGCGCGGCTCCTCGCAGGTCTCCGCGGAGCCTGCCATATCCGCGCCGGAACAACTGCCCGTCCGCTCGCGTCCCTCCCTGCAGCCCGTTCGCCACGGAGCTGACCCGGTGACCGTCGACCTCACCGCGGAGGACGACACCATGGCGCTGCCGCGCCTCGACTCCCTGGAGCGCAAGCTCAAGGACCTGGAGCAGCAGTTCGGCTGAGCGAGCCGCAGCGGAAGCGGAGGGGGCGTGGCCTGCGGGCCGCGCCCCCTTCGGTGTTCACGCCGCCTCGGCCGCCAGCTCGAACCAGACGGCCTTGCCCACCCCGTGGGCCCTGACCCCCCAGGCGTCCGCGAGGGACTGCACGAGGAACAGGCCCCGGCCGTTCGTGCCGTCGTCGGTGACCGGCAGGCGCAGCCGGGGTCTGCGGGCCACGAAGTCCCGCACCTCCACGCGCAGTCCGCGGGGGCCGACGGTGGCCGTCAGGACCGCGTCGTGGTCGGTGTGGACGATCGCGTTGGTGACGAGTTCGCTGGTGAGCAGTTCCGCTATGTCGGGAAGATCGGATCGCCCGGGCCTGCCCCACTGCCGGAGCAACTCCCGCAGGGCCCTGCGGGCTTCCGGTACGGCCCTGAGGTCCGCCCGCCCGAGTCTGCGCCTCAGCTGTGGCGCCGGCACCTGCTCCGTGACGTCGTCGGCCCTGTCCTCCACCGTTTTCGCCGAGAAGGCCCCTATCGCTACGGGACCGCCTCCTCGTGCCTGCCTCTCCATGACCCCCGCCCGCGCGCCGATGTCGGTTCCCCTCCTGCTCGAACACGTTCACGGGGATCCATGCCCCATCGGACACGCGACAGTCATGTCGAATTGTCAACGACCAGGTGTTCGGCCACGGGAACGGGGCCGACGGGCCGGGCGGAAGGCCCTTGAGCAGGACGACGGCACGGAGGAGGGGGACAAGAGGGTAGCCGGTGGGTGCCGTGCGGCGGATCCTGACCGCCGGAGATCGGACGATGGGCCGACGGCCGACTGCCGATCCCTGCGTACGCGGTGAAGGGCTGGGGCGGCGGGGCGGAGTGCGCGGTGCCGCGGTGAAGTTGGCCGAAGTACGACGGTCCGCAAGGCCGTCATGAGCAGGACGGGGCCGCCCTCCCCCACCCCCGTGGCGGGAGGACGGCCCCGGTCTTCCGGCGGACGCGCGGTCAGTACAGCTTGTTGACGGCGGTGGTCGTCGTCTTCTTGAAGGCCGCCACGGGAGCGTCGTCGAAGTCGCCCATCTGGCCCCACGACACGACGGTGACGGTCCTGCCGTCCCGTCCGACGGACAGCAGCGAGATGTCGGTGGCGCCCCAGGACGTCTCGGTGTGGAGGCCGCGGACGCGCGCGCCCTCCTCGACGGGCAGCGACCCGTAGTCGCGGCCCTCGGCCTCGACGACGTCCGGGTCGTTCTTCTCGATGCGGTCGGCGCAGGTGCGGATCAGGTCGTCGTAGTGCTTCGCCAGGGCCTTGGCCAGGGCGGGCGTGTCCGCCACGACGGTCAGCTGCACGGCGCTGGTCTCCAGGTCGGTCCGGAACTCCCGGTGCCGGTAGTCGTAGGAGGTCACGCCCTCCGTGTCGACGCAGCCGAGTCCCTCCGGGAACCCCTCGGTGACCGGGCCGGCCGTCCAGGCCGAGGTGGGGTGCGGCGGCAGCTCGGACGCCGACAGGAACGTGGGCGAGGCGGCCTTCGGTGCGGCACCGGCCGCCGGTGCCGTGAACATCGTGCCGGCCGTGAGGGCGGCGACGGCGAGTGCGGTGAGCGCGCCTGCTCGGATGCGCATGGACATGAGTGTTCCCCCGTGGGTGAGTGCGTGGATACCGGATGCCGCGGCGACGCCGGTGGTCGTCCGGCCTGGTCGGCGCGGCACCAGAAGCATCAGCCGTCACGGCAGGCGTGCGCAACAGCCGGCGCCCGGTCCGGCGGGGTGGAACCATCCCAGCCCCTCTGACGTGCAGGTACATGGGTGCCTGGGATGCCGTCCCGGGCGGGGGGACCACACGAGGACGGGGGAACGGTGCCGGCACACGACGAGGTCGACGACGTCGGGGAGTTCGCGGCGCGGTTGCGGGCGCTGAAGGAGCGCACGGACCGCAGTTACGGCTCGCTGGCCCGCCGTCTGGCCATGAACACCTCGACCCTGCACCGCTACTGCGCGGGCGATGCGGTCCCGCTCGACTTCGCCCCCGTGGAGCGTTTCGCGGCCCTCTGCGGGGCGTCCCCCGAGGAACGCCTGGACCTCCACCGCCGCTGGCTCCTGGCGGTGGCAGCGCGGCAACGGCCCCGCACGGCAAGCGCGACGGGCACGGCGGACACGGCGGGCACGGCCGAGGAGGGCGTGAGCGCCGCCGAGGCGGAGGAGGAAGCCCCGACCGGCACGACAGGCACGGCGGGTGACACCGCGCTCGGGCAGGAGACGGGCCCCTCCGGCGAGACCCCGCTCCCCCGTCGCCCCTGGTACCGCCGCAGACGCATCGCGGTCGGGCTGGCGGCCGCCTGCGCGTTGCTCGCGGCCCTCGGCAGCCTCTCCGCGCTGCCGGACGGCCGCCGGACACCCGCCGACGACCGTGCCCGTGCCGTCGGCCCGTCCGCGACCGGCACGCCGGAGGCCGGGGCAGCGGACCGCCGCACCGCCTCGCCCACGCCGGACAACTCGTCCACCACGGAACGGCCTTCACCGTCCGCCACCCCCAAGAAGAAGGAGCCCTCCCCCGCCCCCTCCTCCCGCACCACCCCGCCCACCGGCAAGGCGCCCTCCGGCCCGCCCCTCACCTGGTCCGCCGACTCCCAGGCCTGGAAGCTCGGCTGCGGTCACGACTACGTCGTCGCCAGGCCGCCGAGCCGGGTAGCCCCGCCCCCGCCCCCGCAGGACGCCGGCGCCTGGGCGGCGGCCCACGGCGCGGTGCACGGTGGTGAGACGCTCGTCGAACTGTCGGTGCAGGGGCGGTCGGACACGGCCGTGGTGCTGCACGCGCTGCGCGTGCGCGTGGTGGGGCGCTCGGCACCCGTCCAGGGCAACGCCTACGCCATGGACCAGGGCTGCGGCGGCTCCGTCACCCCGCGCCACTTCGCCGTGGACCTGGACAAGGACCGTCCCCTCGCCCACGCGGTCCCCGGCAGCGACGCCGGCACGCCGATCCCGGCCGTGCGCATGCCGTACCGCGTCTCGGCGCAGGACCCGGAGGTGCTGCTGGTCACCGCCCGGACGGCAGGCTGCGACTGCCGCTGGTACCTGGAGCTGGACTGGTCCTCCCAGGGCCGCCGGGGCACGGTCCGCATCGACGACGACGGCCGCCCGTTCCGCACCAGCGGCATCGAGGGCCTGCCCCGCTACATGTACGACACGTCCGCGCGCCAGTGGACGCCGTACAGCTGACCGCCTCCGCTGTCTCCCCTGTAACGCTTTCCGCGCCTCGTTCCAAGAACAGGTGACGTGCCTTCGACGACAAGGTGACACCTGTGGATGACGCGGAACGGTTACGGGGCGGGCCCGCCGCGGCGGTGCGGGACCCGCGGCTCTTCGAGGAGTTCTACCGGCGCCACGTTGACGCGGTGATGCGTTTCGTGGCCCGGCGGGTGGACGATCCGCACACGGCGGCCGACCTGACGGCCGAGATCTTCCTCGCCGTCCTCGACTCGGCCCACACCTACCGGCCGCGCCTCGGCAGCGAGACCGCCTGGCTGTACGGCATCGCACGCAACGTCGTGTCGTCGGAGCGCCGCCGGGTCGCCCGGGAGACCGAGCGCGATCTGCGCATCACCGGGCGGCGGTTGCTGGAGCCGGACGACATCACCCGCATCGAGGACAGACTCGACGCGGAGAGCCCGGGGCGGCGCGCGCTGGCCGCCCTGGCGAGACTCCCCGAGGGCGAGCGGGCCGTCATGGAACTGATCGCGGTGGACCAGCTGACGGTCACCGAAGCGGCGGCCGCGCTGGGCATCCGCCAGGTCACCGCCCGGGTCCGGTTGCACCGGGCGCGCAAGGCGCTGCGGGAGGAGTCCGCCGCCCGGGCAGCCGAGACGCCCCCTCCGGCCGTACCGGCACGTCCCACGGGGCCGGAGGCGCCGGACCCATCGCTGCTGCGCGTCGCAAGGGGAGAAGCATGAGCACGAGGACGACGTTCGAGGACCGGCTGCTGGACGGGCTGAAGCGGGAGATCGAGCAGCGCGGGGCCGGAACCGGGCGGGGCGGGGCGGGAGTTTCCCGGCGGCCCGGGTTCGCCCCGCGCCGGATCGCCGTCGTCGCGCTGGCCTGTGCGGCGGCCTGGCTCGCCACGGTGGCCGTGCCCGGCTCGCCGGCCGAGTCGACGGCGTACGCGGTGGCACCCCGCGGCGACGGCAGCGTCAGGCTCACCGTCAGGGACCAGGACATGAGTGTCGAGGCCCAGCGGGAACTCGCGCGGAAGGTGCGCGCGTGGGGCGTTCACGTGACGGTCGACGTGCTCCCCTCCGGCCACGTCTGCGAGCGCAGCAACGTCACGGGGATCCCGGCAGTCGACGAGCAGGGCAACCGCGTTGTCCTCATCCCCCTGAAGGCGCGCTGGGACGTCACCTTGCGTCGGGGCAACGTCCTGGCCTTCGAGAACATCAGGGGCGAATCCCGACCGCGCGCGGTCGAGTTCTACCGGACCAGGGCCGAGGCCGAGCCCTGCGTTCCGGTGCGGGTCGAGCTGCCGAAGGACTAGCCGCATGACCATCGCCACCGCCGGTCCGGCGCGGCTGGGCTGGCTGGACGCGCTGCGCGGCCTCGCGGCGCTCGTCGTGGTGTTCGACCACTCGGCGTACACCTTCCTGGCGGACTTCCGGCGGGAGCTGATGCCGCAGTTCAACACCAGTCGCTACGGCATCATGGTGTTCTTCCTGGTGAGCGGCTACATCATCCCCGCGTCGCTGGAACGCCGGGGCTGCGTCCGGACGTTCTGGATCGGACGGGTCTTCCGGGTGTACCCGCTGTGGGCGGCCGTCGTCACCGTGTACCTCGCCGTCGTTCTCCTGGGCCTCGCGGAGGGGCGTGACCTCGGCGGGCAGAGCGCGGCCGCGGTGGCCGTCGCCCATGTCACGCTGCTGCAGGAGCTGCTGGGGACGCCCAGTGTGCTGCTCGTCCTGTGGACCCTCTCGTACGAGATGTGCTTCTACCTGCTGGTCGTCGCCCTGTTCACGGTCCGTCGGCATCGCGGGTCCGCGTCCGCCGCCGTCGTCCTGGCCGTGCTCGCCGCGGTGAGCGTGGCGGTGGGAGCGGTGCCGCCGGCCTCCGCTCTGTCCGGCAGGGCCGGCACCGGCCCGCTGATCGCGTGCGCGTCGGTCGCCATGGTGGTCGCCATCGGCTGCGCGAGTTCCAGGTCTCCCGTGCTGCGGGCGTTCGGGGGCGTGCTGGGCGGGGTGCCGGCGCTGGTCCTGGTCCCGTTCAACGGCACGATCCCGCTGTGGGAGGGTCTGGTGATCCTCGCCGTGATGTTCCTCGGCACCGCCGTGCACCGTGCCGAGCACGGTCAGATCACCTGGCGGCGTGCGGCGGGCGCCGCCCTCGTGGTGGTCGCGTGTGCCGTGGCGAGTGCCTACCGGTACGGCGACGGCGACCACTTCACGCGGCGCGGCTGGATCACGGCGTTCCTGCCGGCCGTGCTCACCTTCGGCGCCGGGCTGGCCGCGCGCCGCCGGCGGATCCCGCGGGTGCTGACCGGCCTGGGAACGATCAGCTACTCGGTCTATCTGGTGCACCCGGTGCTGCTGGCGGTGATCGACGGCACGGTCGGCCGCCGCCGGCCGGACCAGCTCGCACTGCTGGTGGCGTTCTTCGCCGTCCTGCTGCCCCTGTGCGTGCTGACCCACCGGTACGTCGAGGCGCCGGGCCAGAACTGGGGCCGCAGGCTGGCCCACCGCCTGCGGGACCGCGACGCTCCTAAGGCCGCGGCACGTTGCGCAGGTTGGAGCGGGCCATCTGGAGCATGCGGCCCACGCCGCCGTCCAGGACGATCTTGGAGGCGGACAGGGCGAACCCGGTCACCATCTCGGCCTTGATCTTCGGCGGGATGGACAGGGCGTTGGGGTCGGTGACGACGTCGACGAGGGCCGGGCCCTTGTGTGTGAAGGCGTCCTTCAGCGCACCGGCGAGGTCCTTGGGCTTCTCGACGCGTACGCCGTAGGCGCCGCAGGCGCGGGCGACGGCGGCGAAGTCGGGGTTCTTGTTGGCGGTGCCGTAGGACGGGAGCCCGGCGACCAGCATCTCCAACTCGACCATGCCGAGGGAGGAGTTGTTGAAGAGGACAACCTTGACCGGGAGGTCGTACTGCACGAGCGTCAGGAAGTCGCCCATCAACATGGAGAAGCCGCCGTCGCCGGACATCGACACGACCTGCCGTTCTCGGTCGGTGAACTGCGCGCCGATCGCCATGGGCAGCGCGTTGGCCATCGAGCCGTGGGAGAAGGAGCCGATGACGCGGCGGCGGCCGTTGGGTGAGATGTAGCGGGCGGCCCAGACGTTGCACATGCCGGTGTCGACGGTGAACACGGCGTCGTCGGAGGCGACTTCGTCGAGCACGGACGCCACGTACTCGGGGTGGATCGGCACGTGCTTGTCGACCTTGCGGGTGTACGCCTTCACCACCCCCTCCAGCGCGTCCGCGTGCTTCTTCAGCATCCGGTCGAGGAAGCGCCGGTTCTTCTTCTCCTGGACGCGCGGGATCAGGCAGCGCAGCGTCTCCCGTACGTCGCCCCACACCGCGAGGTCCAGTTTCGAGCGGCGGCCCAGGTGTTCGGGCCGGATGTCGACCTGGACGATCTTCACGTCGTCGGGGAGGAAGGCGTTGTACGGGAAGTCGGTGCCGAGCAGGATCAGCAGGTCGCACTCGTGGGTGGCCTCGTACGCGGCGCCGTAGCCGAGCAGTCCGCTCATCCCGACGTCGAAGGGGTTGTCGTACTGGATCCACTCCTTGCCGCGCAGCGCGTGCCCGACCGGGGACTTGATCTTCGCGGCGAACTCCATGACCTCGGCGTGCGCGCCGGCCGTGCCGCTGCCGCAGAAGAGGGTGACCTTGCCGGCCTCGTCGATCATCTCGACGAGCCGGTCGATCTCTGCGTCGCCGGGGCGGACGGTCGGCCGGGAGGTGACGAGGGCGGTCTCGGCTGCCTGCTCCGGGGCGGGCCGGTCGGCGATGTCACCGGGCAGGGTGACGACGCTGACGCCGCTGCGGCCGACGGCGTTCTGGATGGCCGTCTGCAGCAGCCGCGGCATCTGCTCCGGGCTGGAGATCATCTCGCTGTAGTGGCTGCACTCGGCGAACAGCCGGTCGGGGTGGGTCTCCTGGAAGTAGCCGAGGCCGATCTCGCTGGAGGGGATGTGCGAGGCGAGGGCGAGGACCGGGGCCATGGAGCGGTGGGCGTCGTAGAGGCCGTTGATGAGATGGAGGTTGCCGGGGCCGCAGGAGCCGGCGCAGGCGGCGAGGCCGCCGGTGATCTGGGCCTCGGCGCTGGCGGCGAAGGCGGCGGTCTCCTCGTGCCGGACGTGGATCCAGTCGATGGCGGAGTTGCGGCGGACGGCGTCGACGACGGGGTTGAGGCTGTCGCCGACGACGCCGTAGAGGCGTTTGACGCCGGCGCGGGTGAGGATGTCGACGAACTGTTCCGCGACGTTCTGTTTGGCCATGGTTCTCGTCTGCCCCTTCGGTCTCCTGGGATCCCTCCGGGTTCCATCAAGTCACACCGGGCGCGGTCACGCCTCCCACACCGCCGCGGCTGTACGGTCGTCGGCATATCCCTTGACCCGGACTTGGGAGTCGGCGAGGAAGGCCGCGAGACCGGGCGGTTCGGGGCGGGACCACCGGTCGCCGAGGTACTCGCACAGTTCGGGTTCGCCGCGCAGCGGGTCGGCGAGGCCGCTGCTGCACATCAGGAGCGTGTCGCCCGGGCGGGCGACGGAGGTGCGGAAGCGGAAGGGTTCGCGGGGTGGTTCCGGGGCCGGTTCGTAGGGGCTCGGCGGGGTCGGGATGCCCAGGTCCATGGTGAGCCGGTCGCCCTCGGGGGTCTCGGAGGGCGGCGAGCCGAAGCCCAGGACCGGTTCGCCCTTGATGTCGGTGACCTGCGGTTCGATGTCCTGCCACTCGCCTTCGCGCAGCCGGAACAACCCGCCGGGTCCGACGCCGAAGAACACGCGCGTACGGCACTCGGGGTCGGCCGGCAGCAGCAGGCAGCGCAGGCCGGCCGCGTACTCCTCCGGGTCGACGCCCTGTTCGGCGGCGCTGGCGCGGAGTTTGCCGAGGCTGCGGTCGGTGAGGCGGTGCAGGCCGGACTTGAGGTCGCCCCGCCGGCCGGCCCTTATGTCCTCGACGAGCCGGGAGTGACTGCGCCCGACGGCCCGCCCGATCCAGTGGCAGGCCTCGGCGGCCGCCCGGTGCGCGCCCGGCGTGGCGCGGGCCCCGGTCGCCATCGCCACCAGCAGCAACGCGTGCTCGCCCGTCCCGAAGCGGGCGGTGAGCAGCGAGTCCCGGCGGGGCTCCCCGCGATACCGCGCGGAGTCCCCGCGCACCGACACGGCCCGCAGGGTGCAGGCCCCGTACCGCGCCCCGTCGAGCACGGTGTCCGCGACGAGGTCATCGAGATCATCGGGATCCGCGACCGGCAGGGCGGTGGGTTCGGCGTCGTAGGTGGGGGGCCGCGAACCGACGTACCCACGGGGCCGGGGGCCGGTCGCGGGGGGCTCGATCCGGGGGGTGGGGGCGTCGGACGGGGGCTCGGTGGGGGGCTGGGTGCCGAGGTACCCACCGGGCGGTGGGTCGGTCGCGGGGGGCTCGATCCGGGGGGTGGGGGTGTCGGACGGGGGCTCGGTGGGGGGCCGGGAGCCGACGTACCCGCCGGGCTGAGGGTCGGGGCGGTCGGACGGGGGCTCGGTGGGGGGCAGGGGCATGGGTGGCGGTGCCGCGGGCGGTGGGCCGGCGGCTGTGAGGAACGCGCTGCTGCCGGGCTCGGCGGCGGCCGTCGGCGGCGCGACCTTGTCAGACGGCGTCGGCGGCGCGCCCCCCTCGGGCCTTTCCTCCACCGCACCCGAGGGGTCCTCCCGGACCGGCCAGGACGGGGGGAGGGCGGGCGGCGGGGGCGTCCGCGGGGCGGGGGGCGTCGTCGCGGCGGTCTGCCTCGGGCTCTCCGAGGGCCTGGGGGGCTCGGGCGGCGGGGCGGGAGCCGGCGCCCCGGGCGCCTGCGGCGGTCCGCCCGCAGCATCGGACGGCGACTCGGGAACCCTGCCCCCGGGCGCCTCCCCCGGGCTCCCCGAAGGCCCAGGAGCCCCGGTGCCCGCCGACGAGGAGACGGAAGCCGCCCCCGCCGACGTCGCCCCCGGGTTCCCGGAAGGCCCGGGAGACCCTGAAGGCCCGGGCCGTGAGGACGTGCCGCCGGTGGGCGGGGGCTCGGGACGCCGCTCGGCGCGTCCCGGTGGCTTCGCGGGGGTCGGGAAGGTCACGGGGCCCGTCGGACGACCCGGCGGCGGTTCCCACGGCGCGCGCCAAGGAGCCCGGTCCGAGGGCCGGTCACGGGCCTGGTCGGGGGCCCGGTCGGCGGGACGCGCCCCCGGCGGCGTCTCCCTCGCCTCGTCCGCCCCGGCCCTCGGCATCGGGACGACCCGGTCCGTGTCCCTCCGGTACGGCCGGTCCGTCACCATGTCCGTGCCGGGAGCGGGCCGCTCGTCGCTCGCCGGGGAAACGCCCTGGTCACCCACCGCCCCCGCCGCCGAGGCGAAACGGTCGTCCAGGGAATCGGGGGCCGGTGCGGGGCCCGTGTCGCCGGTGGAGTCGTCGTACAACTGCCCCCACCAGTCGTCCTCGTGACCGGTGGGCCTTCCCCCCTGCTGGCTCATGCCCCTAATTGTCCACCGCACGAGCCGGATGAAAACGGTGCTTGGGGAAAAACCGGCCCGCCACCCCGAGACGAACGGCGCGTCGAGTGAGCCGTAGAACGGCCATGCGATACCGGGACGCCCCGGGTGCCGCACCCGGCTGACCTGCGCGTCTGGGCCGCCGCCACGCTCCTGACCTGCGTCTTCTCCCGGCTTCCGGCAGTCTGGTCAGATGGGAGTGTGGGACCTCCTGCTGGTCGGGCTGGTCATCCTGCTCGGTCTCTGCGGAGTGCTGGTGCCCGCGGTGCCCGGGTCACTGCTGGTGTGGGCCGCGGTGATGTGGTGGGCGCTGCAGGACCCGCAGCCCGTCGCCTGGTGGGTCCTGGTGGGTGCCACGGCCCTGATGTTCGTCTCCCAGGCCGTGCGCTGGGCGCTGCCGCCCCGGCGGCTGCGGGCGAGCGGCGCCAACCGCCGCATGCTGGCGTACGCCGGAGCGGGCTCCACCCTCGGCTTCGTCCTGCTGCCCGTGCTCGGCGCGATCCCCGGCTTCCTGGCCGGCATCTACCTCTACGAGCGTCTCCGCCTCGGCCGGCACACCGACGCTGTCGCCGCCCTGCGCACGGTGATGCGCGCGGGCGGCTCCAGCATCCTGGCCGAACTGTTCACCTGCCAGCTGATCGCGGCGACCTGGGTGGGCGCGGTCTTCTGGGGATGAGCCCTCACCGGCGACAGGGCCCTCAGGGGCGCAGCACACCCTCGTGCGTCAGCAGCCGCACCTTGCGGTCCAGTCCCCCCGCGTATCCCGTCAGCGCGCCGTCCGCCCCGATCACCCGGTGGCACGGCCGCACCACCAGCAGCGGATTGGCCCCGATCGCACCGCCGACGGCCCGTACCGCCGCCCGGGGGGCTCCGATCCGCGCGGCGATCTCGCCGTAGGTCGTGGTCGCCCCGTAGGGGATGTCGTCGAGGGCGGCCCAGACCTTCTCCCGGAAGGCGGTGCCCTCCGTGCGCCAGGTCAGCCGGAACTCCTTCAGCTCCCCGGCGAAGTAGGCGGCGAGTTGCTCCTCGGCCTCGCGGAACGGCCCGGGGTCCCGCCGCCAGTCGTCCCGCACCTCGCGCCCGCCCTTCTGCCCGGGCACGGACAGCGAGGTCAACTCGCCGCTCGGGGCGGCGGTGAGGAGCAGCGGCCCGAGGGGGCTGGGGACGCTCGTCCAGTAGGCCGGAGGGTTCATCAAAGCTCCAACTCCCCTGCTGCGCGCAGGTGGTTCAGGGCGTACGAGCGCCAGGGGCGCCAGCTGTCGGGGACGTCCGTGCCGGGCGGGGCCACGTCCGGGTCGCCGAGGGCGCGGGTGCGGATCGCGGCGACCGTACGGGCGTCCAGGCCGGGCACGGCACGCAGGGCGTCCTGCGCGTCGTCCCGGTCGGCGCCCGGGTCCAGGCGGACGGCGTGGTCGGCGAGGGCGGTGGCGAGCGCGCCGAGGGTGCCGTCGGGCTCGGCCCCGGCGAGGAGGGCCGGCTCGGGGAAGAGGTGGGTGAGGCCGCCGCAGGGGGCGTCGAGGGCCTTGCCGTAGCGGCGGACGAGCCGTTCCGCCTCCGCCCGGCCGACCAGGGCGCGCACGGCGAGTTCCTCCGGGTCGGCGGCGCCCGGCGAGCGCAGCCCGGGGCGGGCGGCGACCAGGGGCGCGAGGCGCGGGTCGGCGGCGAGGCGCTCGTCGACGGCGTAGGGGTCGGCGTCCAGGTCGAACAGCCGCCGCAGCCGCTGGACGGCGGTGGTCAGGTCGCGGGGGTCGGTGAGGTGCAGCCGGGCGTCGAGCCAGCCGCCGGGGTGGGCGCCGAGCCCGGTGCGCGCGCTGCCGGGCCGTTCCTCGACGGCGGCGATGCCGGTGCCGTACGGCAGGCGGAGCGTACGCCGGTAGGTGCGGGCTCCTGGTGGGCCGGTGACCTCCTCGATGCCGGGTACGGCCTCGCGTTCCAGCAGGTCGAAGACGGGGCCGGCCTGGTAGGGGCCGCGGTGGGCGAGCCGGAGCGGGATGCCGGCGCCCGGGGTGGCCGTGCGGCGGCCCCGGCCGGTCTTCGGCGCGGCGGCGCGCAGCTCGCTCGGGGTGGAGTCGTACACGGCGCGGATCGTGTCGTTGAACTGCCGCACGCTGGCGAAGCCCGACGCGAACGCGATCTCGGTGACCGGCAGCGCGGTGGTCTGGAGCAGGACGCGCGCGGTGTGCGCCCGCTGTGCCCGGGCGAGGGCGACCGGCCCGGCGCCGAGTTCGGCGGTGAGCTGCCGCTGCACCTGCCGGGCGCTGTAGCCGAGCCGGGCGGCGAGACCGGCGACTCCCTCGCGGTCGACGACGCCGTCGGCGATCAGCCGCATGGCCCGGCCCACCACGTCCGCGCGGACGTTCCACTCGGCGGAGCCGGGCACGGCGTCCGGGCGGCACCGCCGGCAGGCCCTGAAGCCCGAGCCCTGCGCGGCGGCGGCCGTGGCGAAGAACCGTACGTTGGCCCGCTTCGGGGTCACCGCGGGGCAGCTCGGCCGGCAGTAGATGCCGGTCGTTTCGACGGCGAAGAAGAAGGCGCCGTCGAAACGACCGTCACGGCTGCGTACGGCCTCGTACCTGGGGTCTTCCCTCGTGTCCTGGTCCCTCACGGTGTCCAGTCTCCGCCGTCGGCGGGGATGCCGCTGGCGGAAATCGGACACGGCGCTCGCGGGACACCGCGCGGTTACGAACGCCAGTGCGGGCCGCGCTTGGCCTCCATCGCGGCCCTGCCGATCGCCCCCTTCCGCTTCCAGTCCTTGCGGATCTCGGCCCGGAGCCGGGCGTCGGTCTTGGCGACGATGCGCTGGTTCTCCCGCAGCAGCTTGCGGTAGCTGTGCAGCCGCCGCTGCGGCAGCTCACCGGATGCGACGGCGGCCTGCACGGCGCACCCCGGCTCGGCCTCGTGGGCGCAGTCGTGGAAGCGGCACCGCTCGGCCAGTTCCTCGATCTCGGAGAACACCTGCCCGACGCCGCTCTCGGCGTCCCACAGGCCCACGCCCCGCAGTCCGGGCGTGTCGATGAGGACGCCCCCGCCGGGCAGCGCGAGCAGGTTGCGGGTGGTGGTGGTGTGGCGGCCCTTGCCGTCGACGTCGCGGGTGGCCTGGACGTCCATGACGTCCTCGCCGAGGAGCGCGTTGGCGAGGGTCGACTTGCCCGCGCCGGACTGGCCGAGCAGGACGGACGTACCGCCGCCGACGATCGCCGCGACCACCTCGAGCCCCTCCCCGTCCCGCGCGCTGACGGTCACCACCGGCACGCCGGGCGCGCTGGTCTCCACGTCCTGGACGAGGTGGGAGCGGGTGACGGCGTCCGGCACGAGGTCGGCCTTGGTGAGGACGACGACGGGCTGCGCCCCGGACTCCCAGGCGAGCGCGAGGAACCGCTCAATGCGGCCGAGGTCGAGTTCGAGGGCGAGGGACACGGCGACGACGGCGTGGTCGACGTTGGCCGCGAGGATCTGCCCCTCGGACCGCTGGGAGGAGGTGGAGCGGACGAACGCGGTGCGGCGCGGCAGGTACGCGCGGACGTAGCGCGGGTTCCCGCCGGGCTCGACGGCGACCCAGTCGCCGGTGCAGACGACCCGCATCGGGTCGTGCGGCGTGACGAACGCGGTGTCGGCGCGCAGCACCCCGCCGGCGGTGACGACGTCGCACTGCCCGCGGTCGACCCGGATGACGCGTCCGGGCAGGAGTCCTTCGGTGGCGTACGGGGCGAACGCGTCCGCCCATGCGTCGTCCCAGCCGTAGGGAGCGAGCGCGGAGAAAGCGGATGCGGCGGAGCTGGAAGTCAAGGGTGACCCTTTCCAAGGTCGGCCCCCGGCCCGACGGTCGGTCGGATCAGCCGGCGGCCATGGAGGTGGACGTGATGATCTGGATGCGGGCAGCGCTCATCGCAATGACAGCCATCGGTCAACACCTCCTCGATCCTCGACTCTTCGGGACGCCCCGGCACTCGGGGGAACCTCCGTCACGGTATCCCGTCACGGCACAGTCGCGTCAACCGCTTTTCGCGCAGTCGTCCCCGTTCAGCGCGAAGTCGTACGGCGGGGAGTTCTTGCCGCGCCAGGAGGCCAGGAAGCCGAAGGCCAGATTGCCGCCGGCGGGGACCGACTTGTTGTAGTCAGCGGCGGTGGCGGTGACGCGGGAGCCGTCCTGGGAGACGGAGGCGTCCCACATCTGGCCGACGTGCTGGCCGTCCCGGAAGGACCAGGACACCCGCCAGGAGTCGAGGGCCTTGCTGCTGGTGACGGTGACGGTGGCCTGGAAGCCGTCGGGCCACTGGTTGACCAGGTCGTACTCGACCCGGCAGGTGGGATCCGCGCTCTCGTCGGCTCCGGACCGGCCGGCGGGCGAGGAGGTGCCCTGCGGTGCGGTCCGGCGGCTGCTGCCCTCCGGCTTGCCGGGCTCGTCCGGCTGCTCCGTGTCCCCGGTGGCCCGGTCGGCCGGCTTCGAGGTCGCGGGCGGCAGGGAGGGAGCGGACGGCAGGGACGGGCCGGGGCCGGCCACCGGCTGCCGGCCGGCGTCGTCGCGGGCCCCGAGATCGCCGCCGGAGCCACCGAAGGGCATCATCGAGACGCCGAGGGCCAGGAGGGAGACCAGGACGGCGGCGACGAGCAGGCCGCTGCGGGCGACGCGCGCCTTCTGCGCCCCGTCCTCCTCTTCCGCGGCCGCCTGGTCCGGCCGGCCGGGCCGGCCGGCGCCGAGGCGCACCTCGGCGGCGCGGCGGCGGCGCTCCAGGTAGGCGAGACCGCCCCAGCCGATCACCCCGCCGGCCAGCGCCCCGGGCAGTCCGCCGCCGTGCAGGCGCAGGCAGGCGGCGGCCTCGGCGCACTGCACGCAGGTGGCGAGGTGCCGGGAGAGGTCGCCGGGGGTGTCGGCGGCGGAGGAGCGGGTGACGGCGTCCAGCAGCCGGGCGTAGCTGCGGCACCCGGCGTCCATCGGCGTGTCGAGGTGGTTGCGGTGGCAGCGGTCCCGGAACAGGGTGCGCACCTGCTGGAGTTCCTCGGCGGCGGTGGCCGGGTCGAGGCCCAGGCGGCGGGCGACCAGGGACAGCGGCAGCGCCTCCACCTCGGCGAGCCACAGCAGTTCGGCGTCCGCCTGCTGGAGGTCGCGCAGGCCGCGCAGCGCGAGCGGGCGCCGCAGCGGCGGGCCGGTGTAGCGGGCGGCCTTGTCCGAGTTGAGCCACAGGCGCAGGTCGGGGTCGAGTTTGTGGCCCTGCCCCTCCTCCTCCCAGGCCGCGGCCGTGGTGCGCACGGCGGTCAGCAGCAGGGGTATGCGGGGCAGCCGGGCGGGGCGGCGGCCGGTGGCGCGGACCGGCCCGGTCTCGGCGGCGCGGGCCTCGCGTATGCCGTGTGCGAACGCCTCGCGGCCGAGCTGTGCGGCGGCGGTGGAGCCGGACGTGCACAGGTCGGCGTACGCGAGGACCGCGTCCCAGCACTCGGAGAACAGCGCGGCCTCGGTGGCGTCCTGAGGGGTCGGCAGGTCGGGCATGGGTCTCCTGCATCCACAAGCGAGGTCAACTCACCGAATTGGCAGTGGAGTTGGGGGGAACCTCGGGGCAGGGCCAGAGCTTTTCACGCCTCCCACACAACTGACAAGCGCCCTGTTCAGATATCAGGACAGGGCGGCGCGCCCCCTGGTTCCGGCCTCCGTATGCCGTACGGACGCGGCCGCCCTGTGACTCAACGCCGTACCGCAATGATGGACGACGTCACCGAAGCGTTATACAAGCGGGGTGGGTTCGTCCGCCGGGAGGCTGTCCATGAAGGAGCTGACCGAGAAGACCGCGTTGCCGGCTCCGGGCGGGCCGTAGCCGGGGGGCGAGGAGAGGCCGAAGTCCTCCATCGTCTGCCGGTACGCCTGGAGCAGGCGGATGTGGTACTCCAGGGGCGCGCCCTGCGGGTTGGCCTTGCCGAGCGGGGTCGTGGGCTCCGGGCACCAGGTGGTGAAGCGGGGCGTGATGCCGTGCGACATGAAGAAGCGCAGGCCCTCGGTGGTGGAGGCGATGGCCTCGTCGACCGTCTTGAAGCCGAAGGGCTCGGCCATCTCGACTCCGGCGACGAAGTTCGGGATGACATTGCGCGCGCCGAAGACCTCGGCGGAGTCCAGGATGCGCTTGTGCCACTCGTCGCGGCCGACGTACCGCTCCTTGCCGGGGCAGTACATCTTGAACAGGTACTCGTCCCACACCTCGTAGTTGGGGTGGTAGATCTGCACGCCGTAGTCCTTGAACCGCTGGACGTCGTCGCGCGGGAGGGCCTGGGCGACGACCTTGCCGATCCAGCGGCCGGGGAAGCGCTCCTCGATGGCCTTGGCGTAGTGGCCGTAGAAGTCGGCCTCGTCGCGGCCGGAGACCGTCTTGGTGATGGCGCCGCCGGTGAGGGTGTAGGCGGTGGAGGCCTTGGCGGTGTCGTAGCGGTCGATGATCTCCAGGGCCTCGAGGACCTCCTCGACGTCCTTCACGCCCGTGTAGGGCCGGCCGGCGGCCTTGTGCTGGCGCCAGTTGTGGTTGATGTCGCAGTACTGGCACTCCTCCTTGGCGCCGAAGTACTGGCAGACCCGGAAGACGGTCAGGTAGATCAGGTAGCCCCACTGGATGGTGGGGGCGACCTCCATGACCGACTTCCCGTTGGACAGGGTGTGCCGGTAGTACTCGGGCATCGGCGGCACGCCGACGTCGGAGATCCGCCTGCCGTCGAGGTAGAGGCCGAGGACGCCGTCCTCGTTCGCGGCGACGCGGTAGGGCGAGGCGGGGTTCACCCGGACCGAGACGACCGTGCGGCGCAGGTCGTAGGGGCCGCCGGTGAGGATGATCTCCTCGGGCGGGCGGCGCAGCGCGGCCTCGCCCAGCTCGGGCAGGGTGCCGTGGTCGAAGGAGAAGATGAAGTACGACTTCGGCTTGACCTCGCCGCCCTCGTTGTCGCTGAGCGCGGACGGGTCGAAGGCCACGCCGCCGCGGAGCAGGTCCTCCTTGAAGACGGCCTCCCGCGGGACGTGCGGGAACCGCTCCATCAGATCCTCGACCAGCGCGGTACGGCTGCCGCTGCCCATCCCGTCTCTCCTCCCGGCTCGGACGTACGACTCCTCACGGTATGCCCATGGGTGCGCGGGGGCGGTACCGGGTCCCCCCGAGCCGGGGGAATGACGGGATCGTGGCGGTTTGCCGGGTTGCGGGTGGCGGTCGTCGCGTCAGGCCGCGTGCTCCAGCGCCGCCGGGTCGACGGCGTGCGCCAGTTCTCCCCCGGCCAGCAGCCGTTCGGCCTCCTCGGCGACCGCCAGGCCGAGCCGGGCCAGCTCGTTGCCCTGGGAGCCCGCGAGGTGCGGGGTGACGAAGGCCCCGGGCAGGTCGTAGAGGGGCGAGTCGGCGGGGAGCGGCTCGGGGTCGGTGACGTCGAGGACCGCGGTCAGGCGCCCCGAGCGCAGTTCGGCCACGAGGGCGTCGTGGTCGACCAGCGCGCCCCGGGCGGTGTTGATGAGCACCGCCCCGTCGGGCATCAGGGCGAGTTCGCGGCGGCCGATCATGCGGTGGGTCTCGGGTGTCTCGGGGGCGTGCACGGTGACGATGTCGCAGGTGCGCAGCAGTTCCTCGAGCGGCAGCAGGGGCACGCCCAGCGCGGCGGCCTCCTTCTCGTCGACGTACGGGTCGGTGAGCACCGGCCGCAGGTCGAAGGGGCGCAGCAGTTCCAGGACGCGGCGGCCGATGCGGGAGGCGCCGATGACGCCGACCCGGCGGCCGTGGTTGCCGATGCCGGGGATGACGCCCCAGCCGGCGGAGGCCCGGGTCGCGCGCAGCCGCTCGCGGGCGGCGAAGACGTCCTTCCCGGCGAGCAGGATCACGGCGAGGGTGTACTCGGCCACCGGCAGCGCGTTGGCGGCGGCGGCCGAGGAGACGGCGATGCCGCGCCGCCAGATCCCTGGCGTGGCGAAGGACTTGACCGAGCCGGCCGAGTGCAGCACCGCCCGCAGCCGGGGAGCCGCGTCGAGGACCGTCCCGTCGAGCCGGGGGCAGCCCCAGCCGGTCACCAGGATCTCGGCCCGGGCGAGCGCGTCGCGCACACGCGGGTCGGTGAAGTCCCCGGCCACGAGGGCCGGGTCGATGTCCACGGACGCCCGCAGCCGCGCCAGCACCTCGGGCGGGAAGACCTGCGGCACGTGCTCGGCTGCCATGGCGAACAGTGCCTGGGGGCGCTGGCTCAAGGAGGTGACCTTCCGGCTCGGCGAGACAGGTAGTAACCGCTCTCTACAGGGCGTCCACGGTATGCGGCCGGGGCGGCGACGGCAATGGACGAGAGGCCGGGGTAGGTTCCGGCGGGGGGCTCTGCCGGTCCCCGCTGCCTCGGGGAAGGACGACGCGATGAACGGCACCGTGACCAACTGGGCGGGCAACATCACCTACGCGGCCAAGGAGGTGCACCGGCCGGATTCGCTCGCCGCGCTGCGGGCGCTCGTCGCGGGCAGCGGCCGGGTGCGGGTGCTGGGCAGCGGGCACTCGTTCAACGGGATCGCCGATCCGGGCGCCGAGGGCGTCCTGTTGTCGCTGGCCGGCCTGCCCCCGGAGGTGGAGGTCGACACGGCGGCCCGTACGGTCCGGGTCGGCGGTG
The DNA here is from genome assembly GCF_040628815.1 of Streptomyces sp. NPDC006140. Taxonomy (NCBI): domain Bacteria; kingdom Bacillati; phylum Actinomycetota; class Actinomycetes; order Kitasatosporales; family Streptomycetaceae; genus Streptomyces; species Streptomyces sp. NPDC006140. Next base: position 71,958 of record NZ_JBEXTS010000004.1, read on the forward strand.
GCGTGCGCTACGCGGAACTGGCCCGCCGGGTGCACGCGCACGGTCTCGCGCTGCCCAACATGGCGTCCCTGCCGCACATCTCGGTCGCGGGGTCGGTCGCGACCGGCACCCACGGCTCGGGCGTGCTCAACGGCCCGCTCTCGACGCCCGTGCGCGAGGTGGAGCTGATCACGGCGGACGGCCGGGCGGTGGTCATAGGCCGGGACGAGGAGCGGTTCGGCGGGGCCGTCACCTCCCTGGGCGCGCTCGGTGTCGTCACCGCGCTCACCCTCGACCTGGAGCCCGCTTACGAGGTCGAGCAGTACGTCTTCACCGAATTGCCGTTCCACGGGCTGGACTCCGGCACGTTCGAGACGGTGATGGCGACGGCGTACAGCGTCAGCCTGTTCACCGACTGGCGGGCGCCGGGCTTCCGGCAGGTGTGGCTCAAGCGGCGCACCGACCAGCCGCTGCCCGCCTTCCCCTGGGCCGCCGCGGCCACCGAGAAGATGCATCCGGTGCCGGGCATGCCCGCGGTCAACTGCACCGAGCAGTTCGGGGTGCCGGGGCCGTGGCACGAGCGGCTGCCGCACTTCCGGGCCGAGTTCGTCCCGAGCAGCGGGGCGGAGCTGCAGTCGGAGTACCTGCTGCCGCGCGAGCACGCCGTGGGGATGCTGCACGCGCTCGACGCGATCCGGGAGACGATCGCCCCTGTCCTGCAGACCTGCGAGGTGCGCACGGTCGCCGGCGACGACCAGTGGCTGAGCCCGTCCCACGGCCGGGACACCGTGGCCGCGCACTTCACCTGGGTCGAGGACACCCGGGCGGTGCTGCCGGTGGTGCGGGAGGTGGAGGCGGCGCTGGCGCCGTTCGAGGCGCGCCCGCACTGGGGGAAGGTGTTCACCGTGCCGGCGACGGTACTGCGGGGGCTGTATCCGCGACTGGACGACTTCCGGGCGCTGGTGTCGGAACTGGACCCCGACGGGACGTTCGCCAACGCGTTCGTGCGGGATGTGCTGACCCGGGCGTGAAGGCGAGGCCGACCGGAGCGGACGGCCGGGCGGTCAGGTCGTGGCGTGCGGCCGGGCGGGGGGCGTGGTCTGCGGCCGGGCGGGGGGCAGAGTGCGGTCGGCCTCGTCCTGGACGAGCAGGGAGAGCAGCGCCGCCACCGTCAGACCGGCCTCGGCGGGGTGGCGCAGCACCTTGGCCGGGTCGATCCGGTAGGTGTTGGTGCGGCCCTCCCGGGTGTGCGAGAGATAGCCGTCCTGCTCCAGGTCGGCGATGATCTTCTGAACGGCGCGTTCGGTGAGCCTGCAGTGTGCGGCTATGTCCCGGATGCGGGCGCTGTGATTGTCGGCGATGGCCGCCAGCACCCGGGCATGGTTGGTGAGGAACGTCCATCCGGTGTGTGGCTCAGGCACTCCATCCATGGTCCCACTTTAGCGACCGGGCATTCACGCAATCAAAAACACGTACTGCGTTTCATGTATTGATTGACGTGTGTGGGGTAGAGGGGCAAGGCTTGAACCGGAGGCGGGCCGACAGACAGGGAGATCAGAGCCATGCCGGAGCCTGCGTACTCTGCGCCTCGGACGCAGGAGGGCGCCGCGCCCGCGGTGACGGACGCCGCACCGGCGGTTCCGCCCTGCATGGCGACCTTGGACGTCCTGCCGGACGGCGACCGGATGACCGTGACCCTGTGGGGCGAACTCGACCTGGGCAGCCGACGGCTCCTGCCCGACCTGTACGACGTCCTCGCGCTGTCGGGCAGCGGCGTCGACCTGCGCCTGGACTCGGTCGGCTTCTGCGACTGCTCGGGTGTCAACGTCCTGCTCGACCTGCGCGTGCGCGCCCTCGACCAGGGCAAGACGGTCGTGATCCGCTCCGCCGGCCTCGCGGTCGAACGCCTCCTCGACCTGACGGGCACGCGGGAGCTGTTCACGGACGCCGCACACACGGACGGCGGCACCCCTCGGACGGACACCCGACGAACGGACGGCGACGCCCCTCGGACAGACGCCGAAGACGCCGCACACGAAGACGCCACACACGCGGACGCCGAGCCCACCGACACCGACCGCGACCACCTGCTCGCCGAAGTCGCCCAGCTGCGGCGCGCGATGCAGACGCGGCCGACCATCGATCTGGCCCGCGGCATCCTGATGGCCTCCTTCAGCCTGAGCCCCGAGGCGGCCTGGAGCGTGCTCGTCAGGACCTCCCAGAACACCAACACCAAGCTGCACCAGCTGGCCCGGGAACTGGTCGGCACCGTGCACGGCAGCACGCTGCCGGAACAGGTGCAGCGACAGCTCGCCGCGGCGGTCGCCGGCGCGGGCGCCCAGGGCGGGGCGGCCCTGTGCCACACGGCCGGCGCGGCCGAGGACGAGGGCTGACGCACCCCGCTCACCCGTTCCGGGGCATCTCCGGGGCATCATGGTCCGGCCACGGCCGGGCACCACCGGTCCCCACCAGCGGCGCACTTTATAAAGCCCCTTTCCTAACCCCTTGTCGAAAGTCCCGGGAGCCCATAGCCTTGCGCCGCGCCGGTGCCGATGTCGACCCGGCCCTGGCCGGCCTGGGAAAGGATGGGCACTCCGGTGAAGCGCACATCACGTGACATCCGCACCGCGAACCGCTACGAGGTGCTGCGCCAGATCATCGCCGCGTCGCCCACCTCCCGGCAGGAGCTGGCCGCCGCCACCGGCCTCAGCCTCGCCACGGTCGCGACCCTCGTGGGCGAGCTGCTCGACCTCCGCATGATCACGGAGGTCGGCTTCGAGGACTCGGCCGGCGGCCGCCCCCGCGGCCTGGTGGCGGTCAACGCCTCGGGCGGCGCGCTGATCGGCGTCGACATCGCCGAGACGTACGTCCACGTCGAGCTGTTCGACCTGGGACTGAACGTCCTGGCCCGGGCCGAGGAGGACGTCCGGCCCAGCGAGAGCCTGCCCGAGCAGGTGGTCGCCCATGTCGCCACCGCCGTCGGCTCGGTGGTCGCCCAGGCCGGCATCGAGGGCGCCCGGGTGCTCGGGGTCGGCGTGAGCGTGCCGGGGCAGGTCGACCGGGCCACCGGCGTCTCGGAGTACGCGCCCAACTGGGACTGGCACGAGGTACCGCTGCTGGACCTGCTCACCGAGCACATCGCCTACCCGCTGTACCTGGACAACCCGCTGCGCGCCAGCGCGGTGGCCGAGCTGTGGTTCGGGGCCGCGCGCGGGCGCGGGAACGCCGTGGTGGTCAACCTCGGGACCGGGGTGGGCGCGGGGCTCGTCCTCGGCGGCGGGCTGCACCGCGGGGTGAGCAACAGCGCCGGGGAGTGGGGCCACACCACGATGGTGCTGGACGGGCGGCTGTGCCGCTGCGGCAACCACGGCTGCGTGGAGGCCTACGTCGGCGCGCGCGGCATCATGATGAACCTGCGCGAGGTCAGCCCCGACAGCGCCCTGCTGCACCCCGAGGACCAGACGGCGACCATCGGCGCCCTGGCGCGCGGCGTCGCGGCGGGCGACCCCGTGGCGCGCCGGGCCGTCCACGAGACCGCCCGCTACCTGGGTGCGGGCGTGGCCGACCTGGTCAATCTGTTCAACCCCGAGATCGTCGTGCTGAGCAGCTGGGTCGCCCTCGCCCTGGGCGAACCGCTGCTGCACGAGGTGCGCGAGGCCGTGACCCGGCACGCGCTGCCGCGGCCGCTGGCCGCCACCGAGATCGTCCTCTCCCCGATCCCCACCGATCCGGTGTGCCTGGGCGCGGCGACGTTCGCGCTGGAGGGCGCGCTCCAGATCGTCGGGCAGAAGAACGGCAAACGCACCACACCCGTGAGGAGCCGCACCGCCGCACCACCCTCGTGACGGCGGAAGCAACTCCTCCGCGAGACCCGCGTGTTCGAAATGACGAACCGGACGCAACGCTTCGAACAGACTTCGTCCAACCCCTTGCCGAAGCCTTAGTCGAAGCTCTAGCGTCCCGCACCGCACCTCTCTTTGAGCCAACCGGCGCGAGCCACCGGGCCCCGCGCCCTCAGGCAGTGAGCCGCAGAGCCGCAGCCGCACTCGAGACAAGGACGTCAGCATGTCGGCATCGAGCAACATGAACTGGGACCGCCGTACCGTACTGCGGGCCGCGATGGGCCTGGCCGCCGCCGGTGGACTGGCCGCGTGCGGCAGCAACACCGGCCGGGGCGGCGGCTCCGGGTCGGGCAAGGGCCTCGTCCAGTACTTCCACGCGTACGGCGAGGCCGGCGTGGAGCAGGCCGTCAAGCGTTACGCGAAGGCCTACAAGGAAGCCAACGTCACGACCCAGTGGATCACCGGCAACAACTTCGAGCAGAAGCTCTTCGCCGCGCTGCTCACCGAGAACGCGCCGGACGTCTTCGAGTTCCACCCGCAGATCCAGATGGTGAAGAGCGGTCAGGTGGCGGACCTGACCGACATCATCGACCCGGTCAAGGACGACTTCAACCCGGCCGACATCAAGTCGCACACGGTCGACGGCAAGATATACGGCGTCCGCATGATCGACGACCCGCAGTTCCTCTTCTACCGGCCCTCGCTGTTCGAGAAGGCGAAGATCGAGGTCCCCACCACGCTGGAGGAGCTGATCGAGGCCGCCGACAAGCTGACCACCAACAAGGTCAAGGGCATCTTCCTCGGTAACGACCTGACCTCGATCGACCGCCCGCTGATCTGGTCCGCCGGCGCCGACACCCTCACCGCGGACAACAAGCCCGCCTTCAACACCGACGCCGTCGCCGACGGCCTCAAGCAGCTGCGGGGCCTCTTCACCAGCGGCAACCTGCTCCTCGACGCCCCCGCCGACTCGTGGGACCCGTCGGCCTTCATCCAGGGCCTCACCGCGATCCAGTGGTGCGGCATGTGGGCCATGCCGGCCATGCAGAAGGCGCTCGGCGACGACATCGGCATCTTCCCGTTCCCGAAGGTCGGCTCGGCCGGCAAGCAGTCGGTCTACAACGGCGGCTGGTCGATGTTCGTCAACGCCAAGGGCAAGAACGTCGACGCGGCCAAGGAATACGTGAAGTGGCTGTGGATCGACCAGAAGCAGTACCAGGAGGACTTCGCCACCTCCTACGGCTTCCACATCCCGCCGCGCCTCTCGCTCGCGCAGTCCGCGGACAAGCTGAAGTCCGGCCTGCCGGCCGAGGGCGTCAAGCTCTTCAACGAGTTCGGCCACTTCGACAACATCGGCTGGACGCAGTCCATGATCGCCGCGTTCTGGGACGTGATCGCCAACACCGTCCGCAAGAACGGCGACCCGAAGGCCGCGCTCGACGCGTGTGAGAAGAAGGTCGACGCCGAGCTCAAGAAGCTCTTCGGATAGACCACCGGACGGATCTCGACATGTCGACCACCACCACACGCGGGGTCGCCTCCCCCGCCCCGGCCAAGGTCTCCAAGACCCGGCCGCGGCGGGGCCTGAGGGCGAACAGCACCTTCAACTTCTGGCTCTTCACCGGGCCGTTCCTCATCGGCCTGGTGATCTTCGTCTTCGTGCCCATCGGCTGGAGCATCTGGCTCAGCTTCTTCGAGGCACGCTTCACCGTCACACCGAGCGAGTTCGTCGGCCTCGAGAACTACAAGTCGATCCTGACGGACAAGGACTTCCTGAACTCGCTCGTCACCTTCACCGTGTTCGCCGCGTTCATCGTGCCCGCCACCTGGGCGATGTCCCTGGGACTCGCGCTCCTGGTGAACCGGCTGACGTTCATGCGGGCGTTCTTCCGGTCGGTGTTCTTCCTGCCCACCGCGGTCAGCTATGTCGCCGCCGCGCTGATCTGGAAGATGTCCATCTTCAACGGCGTCCGCTTCGGCATGGCCAACACCTTCCTCGGCTGGTTCGGCGTCGAGAACATCGCCTGGCTGGCCAACCCGGACCCGCCCTGGTATTGGCTGGTCATCGTGACCGTCCGCCTGTGGCTGCAGTCGGGCTTCTACATGATCCTGTTCCTGGCGGCGCTGCAGAACATCCCGCGGGAGCTGTACGAGGCCGCCGCCATCGACGGCGCCAAGCCGGGCTGGCAGACCTTCCGGCACATCACGCTGCCGCAGCTGCGGGCCACCTCCACCGCGGTGATCCTGCTCCTGCTGATCGCCGCCTACCAGGCCTTCGACGAGTTCTGGAACCTGCTGCCCAAGGCCACCTGGGGTCAGCCGCCGCTGGTCGAGCTGTACAAGATGGCCCTCGGCGAGAACCAGAACTACGGCGTCGGCAGCGCGGGCGCGGTCGTCCTGACCCTGCTCATCTGCGTCGTCACGCTGTTCCAGGGCAAGATCATGGGCTTCGGAAGGGGTGAGGAGTCCAAGTGACCACCACAGCACCCGACCTCGGGAAGGTCACCGAGCCGGCCAAGGCCAAGCGCGGCGGCGTGATGAGCAGCACCGGCCTGTACATCGCGACCGGCATCGCGGCCCTGCTCTTCCTGATCCCCTTCTACCTCATCGTCCGCAACGCGCTGATGACGGACCCGGAGATCACCGGGGAGAACTGGAAGTGGTTCCCCACCACCATCCAGTGGGGCAACTTCGCCGAGCCCTTCAACGACGTCACGGTCGACTTCGCCCGTTCCCTGTGGAACTCCGTGGTCGTCGCCGTCCTGCACACCGCCGGCATCCTGCTGATCTGCTCGCTCGCCGGGTACGGGCTCGCCCGCATCCCGTACAAGCACGCCAACAAGGTCTTCTACGCCGTCCTGGCCACCCTGATGGTTCCCACGGCAGTCACCTTCGTGCCGAGCTTCGTGCTGGTCTCGTCCCTCGGCTGGGTCGACAGTTACCGGGGTCTCATCATCCCGGGCCTCTTCAGTGGTTTCACCTGCTTCCTGTTCCGGCAGTACTTCCTCGGGTTCCCGAAGGAGCTGGAGGAGGCGGCACGCGTGGACGGGCTCGGCTACTGGGGCGCGTACTGGCGGATCGTCGTACCCAACTCGCTGAACTTCTTCGCGGCGATGGCCACGATCACCTTCATCAACGGCTGGAACTCCTTCCTGTGGCCGCTGGTCATCGGCCAGGACCCGAGCGCCTGGACGGTCCAGGTGGCACTGTCGTCGTACATGACCAACCAGACCGTCAACTACCACCTGATCTTCATGGCCACCGCCATCTCGATCCTGCCCCTGGTCTTCGTCTTCCTCTTCCTCCAGCGCTGGCTGGTGCAGGGGATCGCGCAGACCGGCATCAAGGGCTGAGCTAGGAGACCGATGTCTTTCCGCACCTCCCCATCCGCCGACTACGTCGAGGACGTCTCACCCGGCCGCGGGACCCTCCCGCCGCGGGCCTGGTACGCGACCTCGGACGCGCAGTCCCTGTCGCTGAACGGCACCTGGCGCTTCCGGCTGTCGGCCACGGCCGACGCCGAGGACGACTCGTTCGCCGAGGAGGGCTACGACGCCGGGGGCTGGGCCGAGGTCGCGGTCCCCGGCCACTGGGTCCTCCAGGGCGACGGGGCGTTCGGATCCCCCATCTACACCAACCACCTCTACCCCTTCCCGGTGGACCCGCCGCACGTGCCGACGGAGAACCCGACCGGTGACCACCTGCGCGTCTTCGACCTGCCGTCCGACTGGCCGTCGGACGGCGGGGCGGTGCTGCGCTTCGACGGCGTCGAGTCCTGTGCCCGGGTGTGGCTCAACGGCACGGAACTCGGCGAGTTCAAGGGCTCCCGGCTGCCGCACGAGTTCGCGGTCGGGCACCTGCTGAAGCCGGGCGGCAACGTGCTGGCCGTGCGCGTGCACCAGTGGTCGGCCGGGTCGTACCTGGAGGACCAGGACCAGTGGTGGCTGCCGGGCATCTTCCGTGACGTCACCCTGCTGCACCGCCCGGCGGGCGGCGTGGGCGACTTCTTCGTGCACGCCTCCTACGACCACACCACCGGCGAGGGCACCCTGCGCGTCGACTCCGACGTCGACGGGCGGGTGACCGTCCCGGCCCTGGGCATCGACGTCGCCACCGGCGAGTCGGTGACGGTCGCGGTCGAGCCGTGGACCGCCGAGACGCCGACGCTGTACGACGGCGTGCTGGCCACCGAGGGCGAGCGGGTGCCGCTGCGGATCGGCTTCCGCACGGTCGTCCTGGAGGACGGGCTCATCAAGGTCAACGGCAGGGCCGTCCTCTTCAAGGGCGTCAACCGGCACGAGTGGCACCACGAGCGGGGCCGCGCCCTCGACCTGGAGACCATGCGCGAGGACGTGCTGCTGATGAAGCGGCACAACCTCAACGCCGTGCGCACCTCGCACTACCCGCCGCACCCGGCCTTCCTCGACCTGTGCGACGAGTACGGGCTGTGGGTCATCGACGAGTGCGACCTGGAGACCCACGGCTTCACCGAGCAGGACTGGCGGGACAACCCGGTCGACGACGACCGCTGGACCCCGGCCCTGCTGGACCGGGCCGCGCGGATGGTCGAGCGGGACAAGAACCACCCGTCGATCGTCTTCTGGTCGCTGGGCAACGAGGCCGGCACCGGCCGCGGGCTCACCGCCATGGCCGAGTGGATCCACCAGCGCGACCCCGAGCGGCTGGTGCACTACGAGGGCGACTGGAACTGCCGCGACACCGACGTCTACTCGCGGATGTACGCCTTCCACGACGAGGTCGACAAGATCGGGCAGAAGCTCGACGGCGGCACGCACAAGCGCCGCGAGCTGCCGTTCATCCAGTGCGAGTACGGCCACGCGATGGGCAACGGCCCGGGCGGGCTCGCCGACTACCAGGAGCTGTTCGAGAAGCACGAGCGGCTCCAGGGCGGGTTCATCTGGGAGTGGATCGACCACGGCGTCAAGCACCCCGAGCTGGGCTACGCCTACGGCGGCGACTTCGGCGAGGAACTGCACGACGGCAACTTCGTCTGCGACGGGCTGGTCTTCCCGGACCGGACGCCGTCGCCGGGCCTGGTCGAGTACAAGAAGGTCATCGAGCCGGTCCACATCGAGGGCGACGGCGCCAACGGCATCGTCCGCGTCACCAACAAGCAGGACTTCGCCGACCTGTCCGCGCTGGCCTTCGAGTGGTCCTGCCAGGTGGACGGCGAGACCGTCGAGTCCGGCTCGCTCGCGGTGCCGGCGCTCGCGCCGGGCGAGAGCGCCGAGGTGAAGCTGCCCGAGCCGCCCGCCGACGGCCGCGGCGGCGAGCGGCAGTGGACGGTGCGGGCGCTGCTCGCGGACGACACGTCCTGGGCGCCCAAGGGCCACGTCGTGGCCTGGGGGCAGTTCGCCGCCGGGGCGCGGCCGCTGCCGACCTTCCCGGCCACCGACCGTCCGGTGCGCGAGGCGGACCGGGTCACGCTCGGCCCGGCCGCGTTCGACGCCCGGACCGGGGCGCTGCTCTCGATCGGCGGGGTGCCGGTCGGCGCGACGCCGCGGCTGGACGTGTGGCGGGCGCCGACCGACAACGACGACGGCGCCGAGTGGCAGACCGACACCCGCTACGGGATGCTGTGGCGCACGCTCGGCCTGCACCGCATGCGGCACCGCCTGGTCTCGGTCGAGGCCGGCGACGACGCGCTGACGGTCCGCACCCGGGTGGCGCCCGCCGCCCGCGAGGTCGGCCTGGACACGGTGTACCGCTGGACGTCCGACGGGGAGCGGCTGCGGCTGGCCGTGTCCGTGACGCCTCAGGGCGACTGGACGGTGCCGCTGCCCCGGCTCGGCGTCCGCTTCGGTCTGACGGAGGCCGACCGGGTGGAGTGGTTCGGCGGCGGTCCCGGCGAGGCGTACCCGGACACCAGGGCGGCGTCCATGATCGGCCGCTGGCAGTCCACGGTGGACGAGCTGCAGACGCCGTACCTCCGCCCGCAGGAGAACGGCGCCCGTGCCGACGTCCGCTGGGTGGAGCTCGGCGGGCTCAGGATCGAGGGCGACCCGGAGTTCTGGTTCACCGCGCGGCGCTGGACGTCCGAGCAGCTGGACGCGGCCCGGCACCGCACCGACCTCACGCCCGGCGACACGGTGTGGGTCAACCTCGACCACGGGCAGCACGGCATCGGCTCGCAGTCCTGCGGCCCGGGCCCGCTGCCGCAGTACTTCCTGAAGGCCGAGCCGGCTCAGTTCGCGTTCGTGTTCTCGACCACCGGCTGAGAAACCAAGGTGAGAAACCGAGGTAAGAAACCGAGGTAAGAAACCGATTTAATCGATTGACCGATTGATCGACATTCCGACAGTGTCGGGACGTCATCCGCGGCCGGTCGGCCCTCGTAGCCGACCGGCCGCAACTGCGTTCACCACGCACGGAAGTTGGTGGGTCAGTTGAGTGCCGCCATCGAGGTCCGCGGGCTGTCCCGCACCTTCCACACCACCGTCCGCCGCCCCGGGTTCCTGGGCGCCGTCCGCTCCCTGGTCAACCCCGAGCGAGTCGCCAAGCACGCCGTCACCGACATCACCTTCGACGTGGCCCCGGGCGAACTCCTCGCCCTGCTCGGCCCGAACGGCGCCGGCAAGTCCACCACCATCAAGATGCTGACCGGCATCCTCACCCCCACCTCCGGCGAGGCCCGGGTCGCGGGCGTGGTGCCGTACCGGGAGCGCGAGCGCAACGCCCGCAACGTCGGCGCGGTGTTCGGGCAGCGCACCCAGCTGTGGTGGGACCTGCCGGTGCGCGAGTCCTTCGCCATCCTGCGGGACATCTACGAGGTGCCGAAGGCCGAACACGCGGCCCGGCTGAAGGAGTTCGACGGCATCCTGGACCTGTCGTCGTTCTGGGACACCCGGGTCCGCCATCTCTCCCTCGGCCAGCGCGTGCGCAGCGATCTGGCCGCCGCTCTGCTGCACGACCCGCCGGTGGTCTTCCTCGACGAGCCGACGATCGGCATGGACGTGGTGGTGAAGGAGCAGGTGCGGGAGTTCCTGCGCCATCAGGTGGAGCAGCGCGGCCGTACGGTGCTGCTGACCACGCACGACATGACGGAGGTCGAGCGGCTCGCCGAGCGGGTCGTGCTGGTCAACCACGGCCGGCTGATGCTGGACGGCACCCTCGACGAGATTCGCCGGAAGTTCGGCTCGACCTGGCAGGTGCGGGCCACGCTCGCCGACCCGAACGCCGAGGTGGTGCCGCCGCCCGGCACCACGCTGCTGCGGCACACCGGCGCGCAGGTCGTCTTCGGCCCCGACGGGGCCGACGCCCCCACCGTCCACCAGGCGCTGAAGGCGGTGATCGAGCGGTTCGAGGTCACCGACATCGCCCTGGAGGAGGCGGACCTGGAGGACGTGATGCGGGCCGCGTACGTGCATTCCGGGGAGGTCTGAGGTGGCCGCCCCGCACGCCTGGCGCGCCGCCCGCGTCACCCCGCTGGGCGAGCTGAACGCCCCGCCCCGCATGACCGCCGTCGCGCTGCGGCTGGCCGTTCAGGTGGTGCTGGTCTGGTCGCTGTGGCGCGGCCTGTACGCGCAGACCGGCACGACGGCCGGCCTGAGCCGCGACCAGGCGGTCACCTACGCCGTGCTGGCCGTACTGGCGTCCCGGCTGCGGGAGCTGGACCAGTACGCGGGCCGGGACACGGTCCTGCAGCACATGCACTTCGGCACCATCGTCTACTGGTACCTGCGTCCGCTGCCGCCGCAGCGCTACTACGCCCTGCGGGCCGCCGGCGAGCAGTTGTACGGGCTGGCGTGGGCGCTGACGGGGTACGTGATCTGCCTGGCCGCGGGAGTCGTCGAGCCGCCCGGTTCGGCCGCCGTGGCCGGGGTGTTCGCGCTCAGCATGCTGCTCGGGCAGTGGGTGCTGTACTACGTGATGCTGGTGCTCGACCAGTTGTGCTTCTGGACGATCCGCAACACCGCCGCGATGCTGATCCTGCTGTTCGCGCAGAACCTGCTGTCCGGGGTGTACGCGCCGCTGTGGTTCTTCCCGGACTGGTTCGTGACGATGAGCGCCTTCCTGCCCTTCCAGGCCACGCTGAGCGTGCCGCTGTCGCTGTACGTGGGGCGGATCCCCCTGTCCGACGCGGCCTTCCAGCTGTCCGTCCAGGCCGCGTGGGTCGTGGTGCTGGCGCTGTTCACCCGGCTGCTGTGGCGGCGGGCCGCCCGGCGCGTGATCTCGCAGGGAGGCTGAGATGTCGCTGAAGGCACTGCGGATCGTGTGGCGCGTCACGGCGCTCAACTTCCGTGCGCAGATGGAGTACCGCACCGAGTTCCTGCTGATGATCGCGATCGGGGCGATCTGGCAGGTGTCGGTGATCGTGTTCGCGACGGTGCTGCTGTCCCGGTTCGCCGGGATGGGCGGCTGGGACAGCTCGGACGTGCTGCTGATCCCGGCGACGCGGATGCTGGCGCACGGTCTCTTCGTGCTGTTCCTGGGGCGGATGCACTGGGCGGGCCGGCAGATCCAGGAGGGCCGGATCGACATCTACCTGATGCGTCCGATGCCCGTCCACCGGCAGATCCAGCTGGCGTTCTTCCCCACCAACGCCATCGGGGACCTGACGGTCGCGGCCGGCCTGATGGTGGGGGCGCTGTCCCGCAGCGACCTGGACTGGACGGCGGGCCGGATCTCGTACCTGGTCGCGGCCGTCCTCGGCGGCATGCTGCTGGAGGCGGCCCTGTTCACGCTGGTGGCCTCCGCGGGTCTGCGGTTCCCCGCCGCCGACTACTGGGGCCGCTGGCTGGAGGAACTCCTCGGCACGTTCGGCAGCTACCCGCTGAACGTCCTGCCCCGGGCCGTGGGCGGCTTCCTGACGTACGGCCTTCCCCTCGCGTTCGTCGCCTACTTCCCGGCGGCGGTCCTGACCGGCCACGGCCACACCACCGGCGTGCCCTACTGGCTGGCGGCGTCCGCGCCGCTGCTCGGGCTGCTGGCGTACCTGGGGGCGCGGCTGGTGTGGCGGTGGAGTCTGCGGCACTACACCGGGATCAACGGCTGACGGTGGGAGATCCCGCCGATCGCCTGGAGGGCCCGCAGCCACCTGCGGGCCCTCCCTCCCGCGTGCCGGCACGCCCCCGCACAGCCTCCCCCGCGGCTGTGCCCCGGGTGTCGACGCGTCGGCCCCCCCGTCGGCCGACGCGTCGCCACTGCCCCTGCCCCTCGAGGGCGGTGGCGCGTCGGCACGCGGTATCAGCATGCCGCCGGGCCGCGGCCCTGTCGTTAGCGCTCAGTGCCTCCCTTCTTGGCGCTCAGCGCCAAGAAGGCTGACTTCCGACGGTTCTGCTCGGTGTAACCTCCGGCCGGCCGGGGATAGTTGACGCAGATGGTGCCTTTCCGTGCGATTGTGGTGACGCGGGCCGGGGATCGGCCCTGGGCTGTTGGGGACTGACCGGGGGCTGCTGGTGTTCAGGACGGTGCTGGATACGGACGGCCTGCTGCGGGACGAGAAGACCGCGGCGTGGATGGAGGCCGCGGCGCTGGCCTTGGTGCCGAAGCGCTGCCGGGTCGCCGAGCCCGAACGCTTCGCGGCGCGCATCTCTGTCATGGAGCTGGGGCCGGCCCAGCTCTCCGCGAACGTGTTCGCCCCCTTCTCCTGCTACCGCTCGCCCCGCCTGGTCCGGCAGTCGGACCCGGAGCTGTACCAGCTCGCCGTGATCACCACTGGGCGGCAGGGCATGGAACAGGCCGGTCACCGCACGTCCCTCGAACCGGGCGAGATGATCTTCTACGACAGTTCCCGGCCCTTCGAAGCCTCGGTCGGAACCGACGGGCGGGCAGGCGGCTCGCTCCTGGTGCAGTTTCCCCGGGAACTGATGCCGCTCCCCGAGAAGACGGTCGCCCCCTTGTGCGGGTCGAGCCTGTCAGCATCCGGCATCGGTCATGTCTTCCGGCAGACACTCAGAGCCCTGGCCGACACGGAGACCGACCTCACCGACCGGGATCGCGCCAGGCTCGGCACGACGATCGTGGATCTCGCGGCCGCTGTCGTCGCCCGGCAGTGCGAGCAGACGTCCGCGCTGACGCCGGAGGCACGCACCGAAGCCCTCTACCACGAGATCGTCGCGTTCATCCGCCGCCATGTGGACGACCCCGACCTCACGCCGCCCGCTGTCGCCGCGGCACACTGCATCTCCACGCGAACCCTGCACCGCATCTTCCAGGCGCGCGGTGAGACCGTGAGCGGAATGATCCGCGGCGAACGGATCAACCGCTGCCGCAGGGATCTGGCCGACCCCGGCCTGCGCGCCGTACCGGTCGGCAGTGTCGGTGCCCGATGGGGCTTTCCGCGGGCCTCGGACTTCACCCGCGCCTTCAAGGCCGCGACAGGCGTGACACCGACCGTGTACCGGGCCCGTCTGCTGGAACAGGGTTCCTGACCGCACCGGTGCGGTCCGTCAGCCCCGGCCCGCCCCCCGGACGGGGGTGAACAGCGCGGCCACGGCGATCAGGACGCAGGTCGCCCCGGCGGCCAGGGCGACCGGTGCCGTGCCCCGCTCCTCGGCGGCCCAGGTGAGCAGGGCCGCGCCGAGGGGTGCCGCCGCGTACTGGAGGGTCCAGAAGGCGGAGGTGACCCGGCCCAGGAGGTGTTCCGGGGTGACCTCCTGACGGAGCGACATCGAGCAGGTGCCCGCCATGCCGGCGCAGGCCAGGAAGGCGGCGCTCAGGGCGGCCACCACCGGCACGTCACGGGCCCAGCCGAGACCGGCGAAGGCGAGGCCGCACACCGCGACCGAGCCGGTCCACGTCGGTCCGAAGCCGAGACGGCGACGGACCCGGGCCACCAGCAGGGCGCCGGTGATGGTGCCGAGCGCGCCGACCGCCATGACGGTGCCGACCGTGCCGTCGTCATGGCCGAGGTCGTGCTTGAGGTGGTAGATGACCAGGTCGTTCAGGCCCAGGGTGAGGAAGCTGAACCCGAACAGCAGGACGGTGAGGGAGCGCAGGACGGGGTGGCCGTTGAGGAAGGCGATGCCGGTGCGCAGGTCCTGCCACAGTCCGGCGCGCTTGTCCGTCCGCTCGTCGCCCGGGCGGGCGCGGAACCGTACGAAGCACAGGCACAGGGCCGACACCCCGAAGCTGGCCGCGTCCACGCCGACCGCGGCGGCCGGGCCGGACCAGGCGGCGACCAGCCCCGCGCACAGGGGCCCGAGGACGCCCGCCGCCGCGGCGGTGGCGTTGAGGCGCCCGTTGGCCTCGGTGAGCCGCTCGGTGCCGACCAGGCCGCGCACGACCGTGACGTAGCCGACCGCGAAGAGCATGCCGAGGGCCTCGCACAGCGGCAGCACCGCGTACAGCAGCCAGGTCTGCGGGCCGAACAGCCACACCAGCGGGATCACCCCGTAGAGCCCCATGCGCGCCAGGTCGCAGGCGATGAGCAGCCGGCGCCGGTCCACCCGGTCCACCACCGCCCCGGCGAACACGGCCGCGACGACCGCGGCGGCCCCGCCCACCGCCGTCAGCAGGCCCATGCGGGCGACCGAGCCCGTGGCCTGAAGGACCAGCAGGGGCAGGGCGATCAGCGCGAAGGAGTCGCCGAGCACGGAGAGGGTCTGCGCGACCCAGAACATCCCGAAGTCCCGCTGCCGCCACAGCGGCCGGGCGCCGGGTAAGCCGCCGCCGGCACGGTCCGGGGCGGTGCCGCCGCCCGGCTCGTCCCCGCGCCGCGCCGCCTCGTGGCTCATGCCGCCTCCCCCGCGTCCCGAGTCCCGAGTCCCCGGCAACCTTATGGCGCGCTGCGCACCGAGCAGGCGTAATTCGTTACCGGTGGGCGGTGCGGGCGCAGTAGCGTCGGCACCGTGAGGTGGTCTCTCCCGCGGTGCCCGGACACCGCAGACGCGAACCCGATCCGCACCTTGACCTTCCGCACGGAGAGATCACCATGCACATCACCTTGGGCAGTACCCCCGACGACACCCTGGCCGCCTTCACCGCACGGGCGGCCGCCGACCCCGGCGTCGCCGGGCTGGTCCTCAGCGGCTCCCGGGTGCACGAGGGCATGCCGACGGTCCACTCCGACTACGACCTGCACGTGATCCTGAGCGACCGGCACGCCTCGCCGATCGCCGAGTTGGACTGGTTCCGTTCCGCTCACCTGGACCTCGTGGTCATCCCGCTGGCGGAGTTCCGCACGCGCGGGATGCCGGGCCGCCCGGACAGCTTCGCGCGGTACTCGTACGTCCACGCCGAGGTGCTGCTCGACCGGCTGGGCGGGGAGATCGCCCGGATCCTCGACGAGAAGCGGACGCTGGACGCCGAAGAGGCCCGGACCGCCGTCGACGGCTGGCTCGACGCGTACGTGAACCAGACCTACCGCTCCCTGAAGAGCTACCGCGACGGCCGCCCCGCCATGGGCCACCTGGACGCCGCCGAGACCGTCCCGTACGCCCTGGAGGTGCTCTTCGCGCTGCACCGCCGGGTCCGGCCGTACAACAAGTACCTCCAGTGGGAGCTGGAGCGGCAGCCGCTGGGCGAGCCCCGGTGGGACGCGAGCCGGCTCCTGCCGGTCCTGCGCCGCATCCTGGCCGACGGCGACCCGCCCACCCAGCGCGCGCTCTTCGCCGGCGTCGAGGAAGGGGCGCGCCGGGCCGGCCACGACCGGGTCCTCGACGCCTGGGGCGAGGACCTGAAGCTGCTGCGGCGGTCCTGACCGGCGTCAGTGGTCCGCGCAGCACGGTGTCGGGTTTGGGACCTCGAAGGGGACGAGGGCGCCGCCCGCGGCGGGCATCGCCGTCAGGACGAGCGCGCCGTCCTGCCACTGCGGACGTACGTGGTCCCGTGTCGCCAGCGGCGTGTCCGGGGCGGGTGGCTCCGGCGTGCCGAGGACGCTCACGCGGTCGATCGCGGACCGGGACAGCGTGTCCCCGACCGTCAGCGTGCCGGTGAGCGACGCGGCGCCCGGGTAGAGCACCGCGCGCCCCACCGGGTCCGGCACGCCGTACGCCACCCCGTGTCCCAGGGCCGCGAGCCGCTCCACGGCGGTGCGCTGGAGCGGCTCCGACGGCAGGGTGAGGGACACGACGACCCGCGGGCGTTCGCCGCGCACGAGGTGCGTGCAGCCGAACACGTCCTCGGGGAGGGCGAGTTCGGCGGCCAGGGTGTGCAGCAGGTGGTCGGCCGCGCGCAGTTCCCTGGTCCCCGTGTCCACGGTGAGGGCGTACGGCGTCACGAGGGCAGGACCCACACCGGGTTGGTGTAGAACCACAGGTCGCGCCATGGGTCGGCGTCGCCGGCGACGTCGAGTGCGGGGCCCGCCGGGTCGACGGCCGCGCCCATCGCGCCGACGGCGGAGCGGTTGCCGTCGGTGCCGCGCAGCCGGAGGTACACCGGCCGTTCCACGCGCCCGAGTTCGAAGGTGAGGCGGATGACGCCGGTGGCCTTGCCGACGTCGTACGCCTTGACGACCCTCGCGGTCGGGGCCGTGAAGGTGTCCCGGTCGGTGACCGGGCCCGTCACATCGCCCTGGATGACGTCCACCCGGGCCAGTTCGGGGACGAACCCGGCCCAGTTGGGGCCGCCGGCGGGGGCGACGTCGACGGTCAGCGTGACCTTGGTGCCCTTCCTCACGTGCAGCGCGCCGCCGAGCGTGGCCCAGCGGCCGCCGCCCGTCACGCGGACGTCCAGGGCGCTGACGAGCTGCCCGTGGTCGACCCAGATCCGGCCGGCGCGGATGCCGTCCATGACGGCGGCGTACGAGAAGCCGTCCGCGCCCACGTGGGTGCGGCTGTACTGGCCGGGCCAGTAGTCGCCCTGGGTGAGGTCGATCTTCCCGCCGTAGACCGGGTCGGTGTGCCTGCCGTTGGCGGCGTAGTCGCCGTCGGGGCCGCCGCGCACGGCCGTGTCGGCGTAGACCTGGTGGGAGTCGGAGTTGGCGGTGATCCACCAGGGCCTGCCCTCGGCGAGGAGGCTGTCCCACAGGCCGCCGACGGTGGCGGTCATCCAGTCGAATCCGCCCCAGGTGCGGTAGCTCTCCGGCGGGTAGCCGGGGAAGGAGTTGGCGCCGGGGTTGTTGTCGTAGAGGCCGCGGGAGCGGGCCATGCCGAGCGGGGCGGGCAGGCCGGCGGCCTGGTGGCCGGGGGCGCCCTCGAAGCCGACGGCGATCCGGTGCCGGGTGCCGGTGGCGTCGCGCCAGGCGCGGATCTCGTGCGGGGAGTCGACGCCGCGCCGCGCCGGGTGGTTGGCGAGCATCAGGGCGTCCTTGACCTTGCGCCGCCGGACCTGGTCGGCGAGGAAGTTCAGGCCCGCGACGGCCAGTGCCTCGTTGGCGGGCGTGGAGTCGGAGGCGCCCTTGACGCTGCCGTCGTAGTCGGTCTCGAACTGCTTGAGGACGGCGACCTCGTTCTTGCCGGGGTGCACGAAGACCGTGCCGTGTTCGGCGGCCGGGATGTTCCACTCCAGGCCCTGGAAGACGAGGGTGTCCTGGTAGGCCGACCGGGCGTCGCGGATGTCCGGGTTGACCTTCTCCACGCCGATCTTCGCGTGGGTGGCGTTGCCGTGGTCGGTGATGACCAGCCAGTCCATGCCGTGCCTGGCGCCCTGGCGGACCTGGTCGACGACGCGGTACTTGCCGTCGTTGCTGTACTGGGTGTGGATGTGGTGGTCGCCGGCCAGCCAGAGGAAGCCGTCCCGGCGTCGGCCGGAGGCGGAGGAGGCGGCGGCCGCGGCGGGCGTCGCCTGGCCGAGGACGCTCCCGGCCGCCAGGCCCGCGCCGAGCAGGCCGGCGCGGCGCAGCAGCGAGCGGCGCGAGCGCTGCTCCGGGGTGAGGGCCTCGTCGGGTACGGAGGTGTCGAAGGCGGCGGGCAGGGCCGGCGCGGCCTCGTGCTCGTGGTCGTGCCCGTGGTGGTGATGGCCGTGTGCGTGCCCGTGTCCCATGAAGCGCCTCCTGAGTGCCGCTGCCGTCCGCGGCCGCCTTCCGCGACGCGTGAACCGCGCCGCGTGTGGAGGATCAGGGCGAAACATGAACGTTGAACGACCAAGGGGTGATCGGCGGACGGCCCGGGCGCGGCAGCTCGCCTCATCTCTCACTGTTTCCTCAACTGACCTTGTCCGTCACACTCGTTGACATCGAATCTGAGCACCGTTCATGTTCTCGCCGCCTCCTCCGACCGGAGACACCCCCATGAGACGACTCCTCGGCACCCTCGCCGCTGCCACCCTGACCCTGACCGGACTGACCGCGGCCTCCTCGGCACCCGCGGCGGCCGCGGACTCCGGCTCCTTCGACGTCCTGACGTACAACATCGCGGGCCTGCCGCTCGGCCTCGGCGACAGCGACCCGGAGACCAACACCCCGCTGATCGGGCAGCGGCTCGGGCCCTACGACATCGTCAACGTGCAGGAGGACTTCAACTACCACGCCTCGCTGTACGCCAACGACAAGCACCCGTACCGCACGGCGACCAGCGGCGGCGCGGCCTTCGGCGACGGCCTCAACACCCTCTCGAACCACTCCTTCGAGGACTTCCAGCGGGTCAAGTGGAACCAGTGCACCGGCACCAACTGCCTGACACCGAAGGGCTTCTCGCTGGCCCGGGTGCGCCTGGCCGAGGGCGTGTTCGTCGACCTCTACAACGTCCACACCAACGCCGACTCGGACGACGCGGCCCTCGCCGCCCGCCGGGCCAACATCGAGCAGCTGTCCGACTTCATCCAGGCCAACTCCGCGGGCAACGCTGTGATCGTCATGGGCGACACGAACACCCGGTACACGCGCGCCGGCGACAACATCCGCACCCTGCTGGCGGAGAACGGCCTGAAGGACCCGTGGGTGGACCTGGTCAAGGGCGGCAGGCCGCCCGCGCAGGGCAGTGACGCGCTGGTCTGCGACGCGGCGGCGCCGACGAACGACTGCGAGGTCGTGGACAAGGTCCTCTACCGGGGCAGCAAGCTCGTGAACCTCACCGCCACCCGCTACAACAACGACTGGGCGTCCTTCCTCCGCTCCGACGGCAAGCACCTCTCCGACCACTTCCCGCACCGGGTCGACTTCTCCTACACGCTCGACTCCGCCCTGCGCGCGAGCGACTTCTTCGGCGGCCCGCACGGCACCGCGTTCAACGACGCGGACGACCTGCCGGCGACGCCCTCGCCCCGCACCCTCACACTGCGCGGCAGCGCCCGCCTGGACGGCGTGTCCCTCACCCACGACGGCGGCCCGACCCTGACCCACGGCGGCACCGGCGGCACGGCGACGTCCCTCACGCTGGCCCCCGGGGAGCACCTGACCTCGGTGAAACTGACGCAGGGCCAGAAGGACGGCCGCACGCGGATCTTCTCGGCGTCCTTCACCACCGACAAGGGCCGCACCCTGTCCGCGGGCACGCCCACGTCCGACGCGAAGACCTTCACAGCCCCGGCCGGCCGGCAGATCGCGGGCTTCACCGGCCGCGCGGGCGACGAGATCGACAAGCTGGGGGTGGTGTACGCGCCGATCCGCTGAACCGTTCAGCCGGCGAGCCACCACCGGTTCGCCGCCCAGGTGAAGGCGTAGCCGAAGCCGTTGACCGCCCAGTGCAGCGCCGCGGGCGCCAGCAGGCTGCCGGACCGGCGTCGCAGCTCGCACAGGACCGCCCCGGCGGCGATCATCGCCACGATCGCCGCCGTGACGGCCGGCGCGACACCCGCCGAACCGCCGCCGAAGACCTCGCCGACGGCGGCGTTGGAGCGGTTGAGGCCGCGCGAGGGCATGAGGTGCCACAGGCCGAACAGCAGCGACGACACGGCGGTGGCCCAGCCCGTTCCCCGCCGCCGCCGGATCATGGCCCAGAGCACACCGCGGAAGGCGGTCTCCTCCAGCAGCACGGTGCCGAGGGGCACCCGTACCAGCGCCCGCCACAGCACCTGTCCCAGGGACAGGCCGACCGCTCTGGCATCCCGGAACACGTCCTGGCCGGCCGGGACGGCGAGGAGGAGCACGAGGACGAGGAGGACGGCACCGGTCAGCAACGGCACCCACCGCAGCCCCCGGCGCACACCCGCCGCGTCCAGTCCCAGATCGGCCAGGGTGAGACCGTCCCACCGGGCGAGCAGCAGCAGGACGCCCGTGGCGGCCACACAGACGACGACGTACGCGACCTGCCCGCGCAGCAGCCAGTTGGTGAGCAGGTTCACGGCGGCCAGGACGGCGATGACGCAGACGATGGGCATGGTCGTTCCAGGATCCCTCTCGCGGGCAGCCGGGGGCTCACGGGACACGTACTAGGATTCCGCCTGGAAGTCCCAGGTCCGGCCGTGACGGAGGCGGATGCCATGCCGAGAGCCGGTCTCACGGCCGAGCGGGTCGTCGCGGCCGCCGCCGGCCTCGCCGACGAGATCGGTTTCGAGAAGGTCACCATCTCCGCGCTGGCACGGCACTTCGGCGTCAAGGACGCGAGCCTGTACTCGCACGTCCGCAGCCTCCAGGACCTGCGCACCCGCGTCGCTCTGCTGGCCGGGGGCGAGCTGATCGACCGCATCGCGGTCGCCGTCGCCGGGCGGTCCGGCAAGGACGCGCTGGCCGCCTTCGCCGCCGCCTACCGGGGTTACGCCCTGGAGCACCCGGGCCGGTACGCGGCCACCCAGATCCGCGTCGACCAGTCCCTTCTCGCCGATGCCCCCGCCCTGCGCCGCACCGCCGAGGTCACCTACGGTCTGCTCCGCGCCTACGGCCTGGAGGAACCGGACCTGACCGACGCCGTCCGCCTGCTGCGCAGCAGCTTCCACGGCTACTGCGCCCTGGAGTCCACGGGCGCCTTCGGCGCGCCCCGCGACGTGCAGGCGTCCTGGGACCGGGCGATCGACGCCCTGCACGTCCTGCTCCAGAACTGGCCCCGCGAAACGAGGACCTCCGATGCCTGACCCCGCACGCCCCGACGCCACCGCCCGCTCCATAGCGGAGGCCTACGCGCTCGGCGCCGGCCCCTGGACCATGGTGCCCGTCACCCGGGGCGCCCTGGGCCAGATCTGGAAGCTCTCCGGGAACGGCTCCTCCTGGGCCGTGAAGGAACTCCTCTTCGGCTGCGACGAGGACCAGGTCGACCGCGAGGCCGCGTTACGGGACACCGCCGCCGCGCTGGGCATCGCCTCCCCCCGGCTCTTCCGCGACCGGCGCGGCGCACCCGTGTGCCGGCCCCTCCCGGGCGGCTCCTGGGTGAAGCTGTACGACTGGGTCGACGGCACCCCCGCGGACCCTTCCGATCCGGACGTCCTGGACTGGTTCGGCCGGACCATGGCGCTGCTGCACCAGGCCGGCGAAGGGGCGGCCGGGACGCCGAACGACTGGTACGAGCGGTGTCCGGACGACTCCGACTGGGAGAAGCTGCTCCAGCGGGTGCGGGACGCCGGCCCGCCGTGGGCCGACGAACTGGGCCGGTTCGTCGCCGCGTCCGCGCCGCGGCTCGCGCGGTGGGTGTCCCCGTCCCCGCCGGGCGGCCTGGTGACCTCGCACCTCGACCTCCAGCCCCAGAACGTGCTGGTCGGCCCGGACGGCCCGGTCCTCCTCGACTGGGACAACGCCGGGCCGGTGGCGGCGGAACGGGAGTTCGCGCGTGCCGTCCACGTGTGGTCGGGCGGCAACGAGGTGAACGTCGACGCGGCCCGGCGCCTGGCACGGGCCTACCGCGAGGCCGGGGGGCCGGCCGTCGTCACGGGTCCCGAGTCGTTCTCGATGCTCTTCGCCACGGCCCTCAACTACATCCAGGTGCAGGCCGAGACGGCTGTCGATCCGGCCGTCACCGCCGCGCAGCGCGCGTTCGCGGGCGACGAGACCGTCAGGTGCCTGCGGACCGTACCGGACCTTGCCGGCGTCGCCCTGCTGGTCGAGGCGCTCGACATCTAAGGGCTGCCGTCCGGATCACGCCGCGGGCGCGGGGTGAGGCGGAAGACTCGGATGTCCCGGCCGGCCCGGGCGGCGTAGGTGTCGTAGAAGGGCACGGCCAGCAGGATGCGGTGGCGCTGCCGCTCCTTTTCCCGGGCGGTGAGTTGGCGGGCTGTGACCTGCCAGGACAGGCCTCGTGCGGTGACCGTGGCGTGGGGGCGGTGCAGGAGGTTGGTGCTCCAGGCCGGGTGCCGGGGCCGGCCGAAGTTGCTGCCGACCACCAGCCAGGTGCCGTCCGCCGCGCGGTGCGCGGCCAGGGGGGTGGCGCGTGGGGTTCCGCTGCGGTGACCGATGGTGCCCAGCACGATCGTGTCCAGGACGAGTCCGCTCGGCAGCAGCCGGCCCCGGGTCAGGCGGTGGACGAACAGGTCGCAGCGCGGCAGCACATGGGGGGCGATCCGGAGAACGGCACGGCTGGTGGCGAAGCGGACGAGCAGGGGGTGGGTCACAGGGCGTCCTCCGGCGTCGGGAGCGGTACGCGCCGGTACGGCTCGCCCTGGGCGGGGCGCCGGTCGGCGCGGCCGGCGGCGGGCCAGGCGGCGCAGGCCCGTTCGGCCATCGCGGTCACGGTGAGGGCGGGATTGACGCCGAGGTTGCCGGGGACGGCGGAGGCGTCGGCGATGTGCAGGGTCGGGTAGCCGTGGACGCGGTGGTAGAGGTCGGCGACGCCGGTGGCGGGGTCGCCGCCGATCGGGCAGCCGCCCAGCAGGTGGGCGGTGACCGGCAGGCGCAGGGTGGTGTTCCACGGCAGCGCGGCCCGGCCGCCGATGTGCCGGGCGTAGTGGTGCGCCACCGCCTCGGCGGCGGCGAGCCGCAGGGGTTCGGGCCGCGGGCTTCCCGGGTGGAGGGTCAGTCTTCCGCGCCGGTAGCGGCTGGTCAGGTGGGAGTCGCCCCGCTCCATGGCGAAGAGTACGGCGGTACGACGGCCGAAGTCCCGCCAGGAGAGGCGGGCCGTCGGTGTGAGCAGCGCGGCCGGATGGGAGCCCGGCCCGAGCCGGCACAGCTGGACCAGGAGGTCCGGGTGCGGTCGCAGCGCGGAGCTGATGGCGACGCCGGGCCCGACGTCGAAGCCGGCCGCGGACACGGCGGCGAACACTTCGCGGTTGGTGCGGGTGCGCGTGCCCAGCGCGGGTGACAGCCCGGGCAGGTGCGGCCGGGAGCGGTGCAGGAGTTCCGCGGTGCCCCAGGCCCCGGCCGCGAGCACGACCTGGTGCGCCGACAGCACGGCCCGGCGCCGGGCGGTGCCGGTGCCGTCGCGCGTGTGCACCTGCCAGGTGCCGTCGGGCTGCGGCACCAGTTCCCGGGCTTCGCACAGGGGCCGGATGTCGGCTCCGGCCCGTTCGGCGAGGTGCAGGTAGTTGTGGTCGAGGGAGTTCTTCGCGCCGGCCCGGCAGCCGAGGGTGCACCGGCCGCACTCCGAGCAGCCGGCGCGGGCCGGGCCCCGGCCGCCGAAGAAGGGGTCCGGCAGGGCCCGGCCGGGCGGGCCGAAGTGGATGCCGACCCGGGTGGCGTGGATGCCCCCGGGCACCCCGAGGGTGTCGGCCGCACGGCGCAGGGCGTCGTCCCCCGCCGCCTGCCGCGGGACGGGTGTGGTGCCCAGTATCCGTTCCGCCGACGCGTAAGCGGCGGCGAGTTCGCCCTCCCAGTCCACGGACGGATCCCAGCAGGGGTCGCGGAACACGCCCGCGTCGGGCCGGTAGTGCACCCCCGCGTAGACGAGGGAGCCGCCGCCGACCCCGATGCCCGTCAGCGCGGTCAGCCGGCGCCGTACCCGCAGGCGGACGATGCCGCGCCAGCCGAGCCAGGGCGCCCACAGCAGGCGGTGCGCCTGCCACGGGGAGGTGGCGAACTCCTCGGGCCGCCAGCGCCGCCCGGCCTCGACGACCGTGACGCGGTAGCCCTTCTCCGCCAGCCGCAGCGCCGCGACGCTCCCGCCGAACCCGGAGCCCACGACGAGCACCTCGTGCAGCACCACCCCACCCCAACCTTCCGTCACCGCAGGTACATTGGCGATCACAGTATGTGCACATGATCCGATGCAGAGAGGGCCCGTGGCTGCTTCCGTGCCTCCCCCCGCCGTCCCCACCGCCCCCGGAGCA
The DNA here is from genome assembly GCF_040628815.1 of Streptomyces sp. NPDC006140. Lineage (NCBI taxonomy): Bacteria > Bacillati > Actinomycetota > Actinomycetes > Kitasatosporales > Streptomycetaceae > Streptomyces > Streptomyces sp. NPDC006140. Next base: position 96,746 of record NZ_JBEXTS010000004.1, read on the forward strand.
CTGCCCCTGCTCGGGCACGGCCTGAAGCTCCTGCGTGACCCGCTCGGCTTCATGGCGTCGCTCAACGAACTGGGGCCCCTGGTGCGGATGCGGGGCCCCGCCTTCACGCCCGACGTCTATCTGGTCAACTCGCCGGACCTCCTGCACCAGCTCCTGGTGACCGACGCCCGCAGCTACTCCCAGGCCCGGATCACCGCCGGAATCGGCTCCCAGTTCGGCATCAGCCTGGTGATGGACATGAGCTTCGAGGGGTTGACGCTCTTCGCCTCGCACCTGAGGCACCGTCGTGCCGTGCAACCGGCGTTCCACCCCCGCCGGATCGCCGCCTGGACACCGGCGCTCCGGCATGCCGTGCACGAGGCCGTCGCCGGCTGGACGCCCGGCACCACCCTCCGCGTGGACCAGGAGATGGCCCGCCTCGCCTACCGCGTCAACGCCCGCGCCGTCTGCGGCGACACACCGGCACTCGACCGGGTGACGGCCGGGCTCGCGGCCCTGAGCGCCCGCACCACCCCCGGGATGTACTGGCGCCTCGCCCTCCCGGGACTCGCCCACCTCCGGCACGTACCGGGCACCGGCGGGTTCCGGCGGGCGCTGTCCGGTCTGCGCGCCGCCGTCGCCGCCTCCCTCGCCCACCTCCGCGGCCAGGGCGCGACCGGCGACGACGTCCTCTCCCAGCTGCTGAGGGCCCGCTACTCCGACACGGACGAGCCGCTCGGCGACCGGCAGATCATCGCCGACACGCTGTTCCTGCTCTGGGCCGCCACCCACGGCCTGAAGGACGTACTGCCGCACGTCTTCCACGAGTTGGCGCTCCACCCCGACGTCGAGCGGCGGGTGCACGAGGAGATCGGCTCCGTCCTGCGGGGGCGGCCCGTGCGGGCCGAGGACCTGCCCGCGCTCGACTACACGCGGCGGGTCGTCAAGGAGACGCTGCGCCTGCACCCCGCCCCCTGGATGCTGGGCCGGCGCGCCCTCGTCCCCGTACGCCTCGGCACCACCGAACTCCCGGCCGGCACCGAACTCGCCTACTGCACCTACGCGCTGCACCGCAATCCCGAAGTCCACCCCGATCCGCTGCGTTTCGACCCGGACCGCTGGCTGCCCGAGCGCGCGAGGAGCCTGGCCCGCTGCTCCGACGTCGCCTTCGGCACGGGGGTACGCAAGTGCGTCGGCGACGCGCTGACCATGAACCAGATCCTCACGGCCGTGGCCACCATCGCCGCCCGCTGGCAACTGCGCGCCGTCCCCGGTCACCGCTACCGGCCGCGCGCCCGCATCGTCATCTCCCCCGGCCCGCTGCCCATGACGTGCCATCCCCGCGAGGTCCTATCAGCCGATGGTGAGCTTGGCGGTACTTCGGCCCGGGACGATCGTTGGGCCGGTCGTGATCGATGACGACGTCCCCATGAGGACATGCGGCGGGCGGACGAGCCGCCGACGGTTCGCTCTGGCGCTGGCTCCCCTGCTCGTCGGCGCGTGCGTCCTGCTGGCCGGGAGCGCCGCGGGCGCCGTCTCCGTGGCGTTCGCGGGAGAGGTTCCCGTCACGGTCCGTGCCGCGCGGGTCTCCGGGTCGGGCGTGTCGGCCTCCCCGGCCGCCTCGGGCCATGGCGGGCTGCTGCCCGCGCTGGCCACGCGGCTGGACCGGGCGACCGTGGAGGACGCCTGCGTCACCTCCACGGCCCGGCTGCCGCTCGTCGGAGCGGTGACGGCCGTCGTGCGGATCGAGCACGCCTCGGCCACGGGCCTGACGGTGGAGGCGGGCAAGGCCACGGCCGGGTCGGTGAAGCTCTCCGGCGCGACGTTCGGCACCCCGCGGGTCTCCCTGGACCGGCCCACGGGCCTGTTCACCGTCGGCGCGCGGGAGGTCAGCGGCAGCGAGGTGACCACGCAGCCGCACGCCTTCACGGCCGGGACGATCACGACCCGGGGTGTCGCCATCGACATGCGCCGGGGGAAGGGCGGCTGCGCGCCGGGGACCACCCGATGACGACGGCGGTGCGACCCGGTCGGCGCTCCGGGTGGCGGGGATGGCGCCGGAGCCGCCCGTTCACGGCGGGGCTGCTGCTGGGCCTCGGCGGACTCGAACTGATCTGCGTCTCCTGGGTGGGGCTGGGCTTCCTGCGGTTCACCGGCACCGCGGGCGCCGCCTCGTGGATCCTGGGCGCCCTGTTCGTGGTCGCCGGTGTGACGACGTGGCGCAACCCGGCCCTGCGCTACTTCTCCGGCGTCCTGGCCGCCGTGCTGTCCCTGGTCAGCCTGATCGCCGCCAACCTCGGCGGCCTGCTGCTGGGCTTCCTGCTCACCGCCGTCGGCAGCGCCCTGGCCCTGGCCTGGATCCCCCGGCAAGCACCTTCGAACCCGGAAGAGGAGGCGTGAGGTGAGTTCTCCCGCCGTGCCCCCCACCTGTGTCTACCGGCGCAGCGGCATCCACGACGCGGCCCTGCGCCGCGGCTACGAGGCGTGCCGCCGCGCCACCCGCGCGACGGGCGAGATCGAGTACGCCGTCTCGCTGCTGCTGCCACCGCCGCTGCGGATCGCCACCTGGGCGCTGTACGGCGCCGTCCGGGCCGTGGACGACCTGGCCGACGCGGTCGGGCCCGACGGCGCGGCGGACCCGGGGCGGGCCGGGCGGCTGGAGGCGTGGATCGCGGCGTTCGACGCGGACCTGCGCGCGGGACGCGGCAGCGACCCGGTGCGGCAGGCGCTGATCCACACCATGCTGACCTGGAACCTGCCGCCGGGGTTCCTGCACACGCTGTTCGAGGAGCTGCGCCAGGACGTGCACGGACGGCAGTTCGCCACCTGGCAGGAGTGGCGGCGCTACAACAGCCTGATCAACACCCCGCTCGTGCTGCGCGCCGGCTCGCTGCTGTTGCGGGCCGCGGGCGTGTCCGCCGAGCCGGAGGCGATCGCCGCGAACGTGCCGGACGTGGCCGTGCTGTGGCAGACCGCCGTGGAGGCGATCTACCTCACCGACGCCCTCGTCGACCTCTCCGACGACCTCGGCCGCGGCCATGTGCCGCTGCCGCAGGAGGCCCTGGACGAGGCCGGGGTGTGCCGGACGGACCTGCTGGCCCGGCGCACCACCCCGGAGTTCGAGGACCTCGCGCGCCGCCTGGCCGAGCAGGCGCGCACCTGGCTGGACCGCATGGCACTGCCGCCCGTGCTACACCCGGCGGTCGGTGTCGCGCTCGGCGCCTACACCGACCTGTACCGGCTGCGTCTGAAGGCCGCGGCCGATGCCCCCGCCGCGCTGCTGCACCGCCGCCCGGCCCTGCCGCGCGGCGCCCGGCTGCGCCTGCTGCTGCCGGCCCGGGCGAAGGCCGCGCTGTCCTGGGGCCTGTTCCCCTTCCCCGTCCAGCCCTGCCCGCCGGAACCCGCGCCGGCCGAGACGCCCGACGGTCCCGAGGAGGAGCGGCTGCAGGCCGCGCGGCGGCGCCCGGTCGTCCCTCCCCCTCCCCACCCCTCGGGCGCCCGCCCGCCCCGGCTGCCCGCCGAGGCCATGCCCCGCCACGTCGCGATCGTCATGGACGGCAACGGCCGCTGGGCCACCGCCCGCGGCCTGCCCCGCACCGACGGCCACCGGCGGGGCGTCGAGGCGCTGGTCGACGTCGTCCACGGCGCCCTGGAGATCGGCCTGGAGCACCTGACCCTGTACGCGTTCTCCACCGAGAACTGGAAACGCCCCGCCGACGAACTCCAGACCCTGATGTACGAGATCCCCCAGGTGGTACATCGTCTGGTGACCGAGAAAGTGGACGTCCGGGTGCGCTGGGCCGGCACGCCTTCCCGCCTCCCGGCCGACGTCGTCGAGAGACTCCTCGACGCCGAACGGGAAACCCGCGACCACACCGGACTGACCCTGACCATGTGCGTGAACTACGGCGGCCGCGCCGAGATCACGGCAGCCGCGGCGAAACTCGCCCAGGAAGCGGTCGCCGGGCGGGTCGACCCCGGCTCCCTCTCCGAGCACGCCTTCGCCCGCTGCCTGCACGTCCCCGAACTGCCCGACGTCGACCTGCTGGTGCGTACCGGCGGCGACCAGCGGACCTCCAACTTCCTTCCCTGGCAGGCCACCTACGCCGAGCTGCTGTTCCTCGACACCCCCTGGCCCGCGGTGGACCGCCGCACCCTGTGGGACTCGATGGAGCAGTACGCCCGCCGCACCCGCCGCTACGGCTCGGTCGCCCGCATCCCCGCCCAGGCATCCCCCTTGAGCGGCCGGGGAGCGCCGACGACGTGAGCCGGCCCGTCACTCCCCGGCCGTGACGTCCACCCCCGAACCGTCCAGCCGGACCCGAACCCCGGCCCCGTCGCTCCAGCGGACCTCCAGCTCCCCGGTCCCCTCCGCCCGTACGGAGACCAAGTCCGCGAGCGGGGCGGGGGCCGGGTCCGCCGTCAGGCGGGCGAGGGCGGCGAACAGGGTCGGGCCGCCGGTGGTGACGCCGGTGAGGTCGTCCCCGAGTCCGAGGGCGGGCAGCAGTTCCGCGCGGACGCCTTCCGCCGCGCTCCACCCGGTCACCCGCACCCGCGTCCCGGGCTCCGCCCCGGACACCAGATGCACGCGCACCTCCGCCGCCCCGCGCGCCAGCACGACACTCGTCACCCGCGCTCCCCCGCCCGCCGCATGCCGCGAGGCCACCCAGCCCTCGCCCGCGCCGAGCGGTTCGATGCCGGTGCGGCTCGGGTCGCCGCCCACGATCACGCTGTTGTCGTACGACGGCGCGGGCGCCGTGACCGTCGAGTAGGCGAGGCGCGTGTAGTACGGGTCGTAGCGGACGTCCTCGCTGCCGTGGTTGTGGAGGCGGACCACGCCGTCGGAACGGGTGGACTGCAGCAGCCAGTTGGGCGGGCCGAGCGGGGTGACGGCGTCCGCGCGTTCGGCCGGTCCGGGCTCCTCCGGCGCCGTCCACACCTCGTGGTCCGGCGGCAGGAGCAGGCCGAGGAAGCCCTTGCTCGCCCAGTACGGGGAGGCCGGGCCCGAGTAGCCCTGAAGGACGGACGCGTCGGGGCCGTGCCAGCCCAGGGAGAGCAGGCCCCGCTCGTCGACCGCGCCCCGGTCGAGGAAGTACCGCAGGGCCCCGGAGGCCAGGCGCCGCGTCTCCCCGGGCGCGAGGGGCGTACGGCCGGTCAGCGCGCCGAGCCACAGCGGGGCCGTGGTCGCGAAGCGGTAGGTCAGGGAACGTCCCTGGTGCATCGGGGCACCGTCGCCGCCGAAGAGCCGGGCGTAGTCGGCGAGATGCCGCTCCAGGCGGCCCCCGTACAGCTCCAGCAGCCGCTCGTCCCGTTCCAGCCAGGCGTGCAGCACCGGGTAGAGGTGCATCGCCCAGCCGTTGTAGTAGTCGTACTTGCGGCCGTCGCCGTCGGTGTACCAGCCGTCGCCGACGTACCACTGCTCGATCCGTTCCAGGCCGCGGTCGATCGCCGCGCGGGACGCGTCCGGCTCGTGGCCGATCTCGGCGAGGAAACCGCCCACGGTGACCGGGAACAGCTCCCAGTTGCAGGGCCAGGGTTCGGCCGTGAGCGCATCGGCCAGCCAGGCCGCCGCGCGCTGCCGTACGGCGTCGTCCAGGCGGTCCCACAGCAGGTCGCGGGTGAGCCGCAGGGCCAGGGCGACGGACGCGGCCTCGACCAGGGGCTGGCTGCGGTCCTCGATGCGGGGCCAGACGCCCGATACTCCGGCGGCCAGCCCGTCGGCATAACGCTCCAGGGCCTTCTCGTCGCGGCGGAAGGCGGCCAGCAGCAGGGTGCGGGCGTACCCCTCCAGGCCGTCGGAGAGGCGGCCCGACCAGCTGGTCCGGTCACCGGGCAGGTGGTACAGGGCGCGGTCGTCGCTCGCGTAGGGCTCGACGGCGGCGAGCAGGGCGTCGGCCGCCGCCTCCCAGTGGGCGCGGGTGTAGCCGGTGAAGGGGCTGGTCGTGCGGTCGGCGGGCGGCAGCTGCATCGGGTCTCTTTCGTGCTCGGACGGTTCGGACCTGAGGCGCCCCGGTTCCGGTCGGGGCGCCCCAGGGGCTCATCCCACCCGCACCTTGCCCTTCGGCACCAGATGCCGGGTGACGAGTTCGTCGCGGACCAGGCCCGCGTAGACGGTCGCACCGCGCACGGAGGTATGGGTGTTGTCCCGCGCCTCGTTGGTGAGGTAGAGCGCCTTGGAGCCTTCCACGCCCAGGGACTCCACCAGCGCCTTGGTCTTCGCCGTGAGGTCGATCAGCGGGACGCCCCGCGCGGCGGCGACGGAGCGGATGACCGCCGGGTGGTCGACGCCCAGGCCGTTGACCAGGAGCGCGGTTCCGTTGTTCAGGGTGCCGTCGGCGCTGAACCAGCGCCGCACGATGGGAGTGACAAGGACCGGCTGTCCGCCCCGCTCCCGGACGCCCGCCACGAGCTTCTCCAGGTTGGCCCGGTAGGTGGCCCCGTCCGTGGTCTTGTCGTTGTGGGCGAGTTGGACGAGGACCAGGTCACCGGGGCGGATCAGGGGCCGTACGGTGGCCCACAGTCGCGGGTTCCCCAGATACGAGACCGTACTCTCGCCGGAGTCGGCGTAGTTGGCGACGGACAGGCCCTTGCCGAGGTACTGGGGCAGCTGCTGGCCCCAGCCGGAGTAGGGGTCGCCGGGCTGGTCGCAGACGGTGGAGTCGCCGACCAGGAAGATCTGGCGGGCCTGCCGTGCCGGGGTGACCCGGATGTCGGCGAGGGCGGGCGCGGAGCCGCCGATCCGCAGGTCGAGGCCGGGGGTGCCCGCGGGGCCGGTGGGCTCGCCCTCGGGCGTGCGGACGTTCACGGTGAAGGTGCGGGTGACGCGCTCGCCCGCCGGTGCGGCCGTCTCCGGCAGGAGGGAGCGGCGGGTCTCGCCGCTGATGCTCGTGCGCGACGCGGCCGGCCCGCCGAGCGTGACCTGGACGTCGTACGTGCCGAGCGGCACGTCGAAGTGGCAGGTGCCGGCGGTGCAGCTCGCGAGGCCCAGGGCCGGGCGGCCCTGGTGTGCCTGCGCCGGTACGGACGACAACGCCGTTCCCAGGGTCACCGCCGCGACGACGGCGATGCTGAAACGTCTCACTCCGGGCTCCTCCCAGCGGACGACAAGACCTGGAGGGGGACCGTACCGCTCCGGACAAGCGCTTTCTAGACCTTCAGCAGCATTCACCAGATCTCCCGCCGCACATCGGTGAAAGCCCTTTCGCGAAATCGATTCAACTGTCACTCTCGCTCCCACCCGCGATTCCCCCCACCCTCGGCAGGAGGCACCCCCATGCCCGGACCCGCGACCGGATCCGTCGGCCGCCGCGCCGTCGTCCTCGGCGCCACCGCCGCCGTCGGCGCGGCCCTCACCGGCACGGCGCGCGCCGCCGGTTTCGGCTGGACCGACGACGGCTCGAACTACGTCATCGACACCGGCGCCCAGCTGGTCCTCAAGGTGAGCAAGTCCACCGGCGACCTGACGTCCCTGGTCCACCGGGGCACGGAGTACCAGGGCTACGGCGGCATGAACTCGCACATCGAGTCCGGCCTCGGCGCCTCCACGGTGGGCATCAGACAGTCCGGTTCGACGATCCTGGTCTCCGTCACGCACGGCACGCTGCGGCACTACTACGCGGCCCGCAGCGGCGAGAACAACGTCTACCTGTGGACGCACAAGGCCGACACGTCCGTCCCCGCGAGCCGGTACATCGTGCGCGTGAAGAAGGGCGCCTTCCTCAACGACGAGCCCGACTCCTACGCGTACGCGCCCACCGCCATCGAGGCCTCGGACGTGTTCCGGAAGTCCGACGGCCAGACCCGCTCGAAGCACTACGCCCGGCGGCGCGTCATGGACTACGACTACGTCGGCTGGTCGGCGGGCGGCGTCGGCCTGTGGATGGTGCGCAGCAACCACGAGAAGGCCGCCGGCGGCCCCTTCTACCGCTCCCTGCTGCGCCACCAGAGCGCGGACGGCGGCGGCCTGTACGAGATCCTCCATTATGGCCAGAACCAGACGGAGGCCCAGCGGTTCGGCCTCCAGGGGCCGTACGTCATCGCCTTCACGGACGGCGGGGCGCCCTCCTCGGCCCTGTACCCGGGCACGCTGACCACGCCGTGGGCCGACTCGCTCGGCATCGCCGGGTACGTGCCGGCGAGCGGCCGGGGCAAGGTGGCGGGCGTCGGGATCTCCGGGCGGGACACGGCGTACCCGTACACGGTCGGGCTGGCCAACTCCGCGGCCCAGTACTGGGGGGCGGCGCGTTCCTCGGACGGCTGGTTCTCCCTCACGGGTGTGCTGCCGGGGACGTACACGCTGACCGTCTTCAAGGGCGAACTGGCCGTGTACACCACGTCGGTGAGCGTGTCGGCGGGTGCGACCACCACCCTGAACACGATCGCGATCCCGTCCTCCAACGACCCCTCGAACGCGAGCGCGATCTGGCGGATCGGCGACTGGAACGGCACACCGGCCGGGTTCAAGAACGCGGACCTGATGACGTACGCGCATCCGTCCGACGTGCGCGCCGCGCCCTGGACCGGGAACGTCGTCATCGGCGACGGCGAGACGGCGGCCTTCCCCTGCTACCTCTGGAAGGACGTCAACAGCGGCATCCTCGTGTACTTCCGGCTGACCGCCGCGCAGGCCGCGGCCGCGCACACCCTGCGCATCGGCGTGACGACGGCGTACGCGAACGGCCGGCCGCAGGTCACCGTGAACGACACCTGGACCTCGGCCATCCCCTCCCCGCCGACCCAGTCGGACACCCGGTCGCTGACCAACGGTTCCTACCGCGGCAACAACCACACGTTCACGTACAGCGTCCCCGCGTCCGCCTGGAAGACGGACACGGGGCAGTACAACGTGCTCAGGATCGACGTGGTGAGCGGGTCGGGGACGACCGGGTTCCTCAGCGCGGGGACCGCGGTCGACGCGATCGACCTGCTGGCGTAGCGCCGGTCAGGTCCCGCGCGTCCACTGCTGGTTGGTTCCGCCGTTGCACGTGTACGTGATGAGCGCGGCGCCGTTGGCGGTGGACGCGCCGTTCACGTCCAGGCACTCGCCGGACGCGCGGGACTTGACGTTCACGTACGAGCCGGTGGTGGTGAGCGACCACTGCTGGCTCGTGGCGGAGGCGTTGCAGTTCTCCTGCGTGACCGTGCTCGCGTTCTCCTGCACGCACAGCGAGCTGTTCCTGACCATCAGCTGGTAGTAACCGCTTCCGACGGACTTGAACCAGTACTTCTGGTTGGCGCCGCCGTTGCAGTCGTACTGCTTGATCTGGGCGCCCGGCCAGAGCGACTGACTCGTGACGTCCGCGCACTTGGCGGAGTGGCGGGCGATGAGCGTGTTGTACGTGGCGTTCGTGCCGCCGATGGTCCCGGCGGCCGTGTCGATGGTGACCTCCGGCGACCAGGACATGGACATGGTGGTCGAGTTGGAGAAGGTCAGCGGCAGCCACACGTACCGGGAGTCGTTGACGGTGCCGCCGAAGGAGTTGCCCCAGCGGTCGCCCATGTACAGGTACGAGGTGCCGGAACTGCCCTGCACCGGCAGGACGTAGGCGGTCTGCGAGCCGAACGTGGTCGAGTCGCCGATGTTCTTCATGGCCGACCAGGGGCCGGCGATGTTCGTGGCGGTGGCGTACTGCTGCTGGTTGGGGTTCCAGCCCGTGGCGCCCGAGGTCAGCATGAAGTACACGCCGTTCCGCTTGAACAGGGCGGGGGCCTCGCGGTGGCCGCTGGGCCAGGGGTTGGCGACCAGGCTCGCGATGCCGGTGTAGTCGGCGGTGAGGCGGTAGATCTGCAGGTCGTAGTTCTCCCGGGCGGCGGAGATCATGTAGCCGGCGCCGTCGGTGTCGGTGAAGACCGTGATGTCACGGGACATGTGCTGGCCGAGCGGCCGGAAGCTGCCCTTCCAGGTGTAGTTCCCGTCGACGGTGTCGGAGACGGCGACCGCGGCGCGGGCCTGGCTGTAGTCGACGCCGTTCTCCTTGTGCATCCACATCACGAACTTGCCGGTGGACGCGTTGTACATGACCTTCGGCCGCTCGATGTTGGCGGTCGCCAGCTCCGGGTCGCTGGCCTCGGTCAGGACGTGGTTGCGGAACTCCCAGTTCTTCAGGTCGGTCGAGCGGTAGGCGTCGACGTACCGGAAGGTGTTGTCGGCGTTGCGGTGCTCGCCGAACCAGTAGTAGTACGAGCCGACCTTGATGACCCCGCCGCCGTGGGCGTGGACGGGGTTGCCCGAGGTGTCCGTGAACTGGGTGCCGTTGGTGATGGTCTGGGGCGCGGCCTGGGCGGGCCCGGCGGTGGCGAGGGCGCCGAACACGCCCAGGCACAGGGCGAGGAGGATGGCGTACGCACGTCTCATGTCAGTCACCTGCCGTGGCCGTGTCGGCGACCGGTATGCCGAAGTCGGGGGTGCCGTCCGGCTTCCAGCCGAGCTTCTGGACGCGGGTGTGGCGGTTGGGGTCGTTCAGCGGGTCGCCGTTGATCTCCTTGTACTGGCGGGCGTGATAGACGAGGACGTCGGTGCGGCCGTCCTCGGCGACCGTGAAGCAGTTGTGGCCGGGGCCGTACTGCTGGGTGGTGTCGTTGCTGGTGAAGACCGGGGTCGGCGACTTGGACCAGCTCATGGGGTCCAGGAGGTGGCTGTCGGCGTCGGCCGTCAGCAGGCCCATGCAGTAGTTGGAGTCGGTGGCGCTGGCCGAGTACGTCATGAACAGGCGGCCGTTGCGCTTGAGGACGTACGGGCCCTCGTTGACCTTGAAGCCGATGCGCTCCCAGTCGTACTCGGGGGTGGAGAGCCGCACCTGCGGGCCCTTCAGGGTCCAGGGGTTCGCCATCTCGGACAGGAAGATGCCGGTGTTGTTGTCCATCCCGGGCTCGTGCTGCGCCCAGGCCAGGTAGCGCTTGCCCCGGTGGGTGAAGGTGGTGGCGTCCAGGGAGAAGGTCTCCCAGGCCGTCTTGACCTGGCCCTTCTCCACCCAGGTGCCCTTGAAGGGGTTGGGGTGGGCGTTCTCCAGCACCCAGATGCGGATCGCCCAGACGTCCTCGGCGGGCGCGGAGGCGAAGTAGATGTACCACTTGCCGCCGATGCGGTGCAGTTCCGGCGCCCAGATGTGCGCGCCCATCGGGCCCGTGGGGTGGGCCCGCCAGATCACCGACTCGGCGGCGGTGCCCAGGCCGTTCAGGGTGCGGGAGCGGCGCAGGATGATGCGGTCGTACTCGGGGGCGGTGGCCGTGAAGTAGTAGAAGCCGTCCTTGTGCCGGTGGATGTGCGGGTCGGCGCGGTTGCGGACGAGCGGGTTCACGAAGGGGGCCGGCTTCGGGCGCCCGGCCGGGACGGCCGCCTGGGCCACGCCCGGGGCGGCGGGGATGGCGGCGAGGGCACCGGCGGCTGCGGCGCCCTTCAGCAGCAGTCTGCGACTGGGGGGTTCGGGCAGAGCGGGGTCGCGGTCGCGGCTCATGCGGAGGGGCCTGCCTCTCACTGGGGGACACACGGCGTCATCTGATGCGTCGTCTGACATCTCGAACACCATCTGTCATTACGAACGCCGAAAAAGGTAAGGGGGTGGCACGGGGAGGTCAACGGGTCTGACGGGACCAACAGACTCTGCGATCCTGCTCCTTATGAGCACACCACCCGACGACCTGCCCCGTTACCGCGTCCTGACCGGACCGGACGACGCCGCGTTCTGCCGGCGGGTGAGCGAGGCGCTCGACCTCGGCTACGAGCTGCACGGCGGCCCCGCCGTCACCTTCGACGGGGAGCGCGTCATCGTCGCCCAGGCACTGCTCCGGCCGAGGCGGCCGTAGCGAGTTTTTCTGTTATCGGCGGACCTCGCGATCCGTCTCCGGTCACGTGCGCAGCCTCACCCACACCACAGCAGCGGCCGCGGGCGTCCTCGCGGCGGTCGCGTCCCTGCTCGCCGCTCCCCCGGCGGTGGCCGCCGGGCCCCGGGACGTCACGGCCGACGTGCTCGCCGACCGGGACGTGACCCTCGCCGGCGACACGGTCGTCACCGTGCCGCCCGGGACGACGACGTACGACGGCGTCTTCCGGGGCGAGGGCACGCTCACGGTACGCGGCACCGGGACCCTGGTCCTCACCAAGGACAGCGACTTCACCCTTCCCCGGTCCCGGCAGCGGCAGCAGGTGCGGACACGGGGCGGCAACCACCCGTACGTCACGGTCACCCGCCCCGACCCGCCCGCGGTCACGGTCGAGCACGGGGCGACGCTCCAGTACGGCAACGGCGGTACGACGGGCCTGATCGGCCACTTCCCGTACGACACCCCGGCGTTCCGCCTCAACCAGGACAACATCCGGGTCGACGGCACCCTCCGGCTGTCCCTCAGGAGCGCCTACAACCTCGGCACCATCAGCGGCTCGGGGCTGATCACCCAGCCGAGGTTCCTGTGGGGCACCTGGGACCTGTCGGGCACCCACCCCTTCTCCGGCGTCATCGACAACGGCACGCAGCTGAACGCCGGCCGCCCGGAGTACGCGACCTCCCTGCCCCGCGTCCGCAAGGTGCTCAACCAGGGCACCTGGACCGTCGACACCCCGCTGGGGCAGACCGTCACCCTGGGCATGGACTTCTACCAGCGCGAGTACGGCAGCGACATCAACGTGCAGTCCAGGCCGGGCGGCAAGGTGGTCCTGACCGGGCAGTACAGCTGGTCGGACCGGGGCGGCGACACCGACCCCTCGCTCAGCGACCCGGCTCTGAACTGGACGCCCGCGCGGAAGAACGTCAACAAGCGCGGCACCAACATCAAGGGCGCCGACGTCCGGTGGGGCGACGGCACCACGGACCGGATCTTCATGCCGGGCACCGCGGAAACCGTCTACATCAACCTGCTGGCGGCCCGCTCCCGGTCGCGCCTCACCTTCGACTACAACGGCCCGGTGACCCTGGGCGCCCCCATCGGCGGCGGCAGGTTCCACGACACGCTCTCGGCCCCCGGCGCCGGCGACGTCGTCATCGCCGGCACCCCCGGCAACGACGTGACCTTCGCGGCCGTGCAGTACTACGACGGCTCGACGACGGTCGAGAAGGGCGCGGTGCTGCGGCTCGGCAGCGGGAAGCGGGGCGGCGACGGCGGGCTGTACACCGCGGGCCCCCACTACAAGGTCGTCAACAACGGCTCCCTGGTGCTGCGCAACACCGGCCGGCCCCTCACCCTGTCCCGGATCGGCGGCAGCGGCTCGCTCACCCAGTCGGGAGCCGCCACGACGACGCTGACGGGCCGCGCGGTGACGTACACCGGGACGACCACGGTCGCCCGGGGCACGCTGGCCCTGCGCCGGGGCGCCACGCTCGACCGCAGCGAGGCGGTCCGGCTCACGTCGGCCGCGGCCCGGCTGGACACGGGCCGGGCAGGCCTGCACGTGGCGAAGTCCCTCACCGGCAAGGGCACGGTGCGCGGCCCGGTCACCAGCGACGGCACGGTCACCACCGGACTCACCGTGGACGGCGCCTACACGCAGAGCGCGCGGGGCTCGCTGGTGCTGCGGGACGGGCCGTTGAAGGTGACGGGGGCGGTACGGCTGGCCGGAGACCTCGACCTGTCGGCCGCCGGGGCGCCCGGCCGGAAACGACCCGCCCGTGAGATCACCGTGATCGACCACACGGGCCGCGGCGCACCGGCGGGGACCTTCACCGGTCTGGCGGAGGGCGCCCGACTGAAACTGGCCGACACGACCTACCGCATCAGCTACCGGGCCGGCGACGGCAACGACGTCGCCCTGACGGCGGTCACCGCCCCGGGCCCCTCCCCCACCGCACCGGCGGTGTCCGGGTCCGGCGGGGTGGCGCCCCGCAGCGCCGGCGCGTCGGCGGGCGTCGGCTTCGGCTGGTGGCCCTACGCCCTCGGTCTCGCCCTCGCCGTCAGCCTCGCCGTACCGGTGGCGACCCGGCGGGGCCGGGGAGGGCGGCGGGGCGGACGCCACGCGGTCCGGGCCCGGCGGTGAGCATCGGGGAACCCGGGCGCCGGTGTCCGGCCGCCGTCCCCACGCAGGTGTGAGCCCCGGCGGCGGTCAGCGGCCGCTCGGTGCCTCGGGGAAGCCGAGTTGCGGGGCCAGCAGCCGGGCCTCGGCGGCCCACTCGGCGAGGAAGGCGAGGGTCAGGCCCCGTTCGCGGTAGCGGACGGCGGCGGCGACCGTGCCCGTACCGCCGTAGCCGACCGGCTCCTCGTCCGCCCTGGCCAGCAGCAGCGCGGTGAGCCAGTCGTACTTCACCGCGGAGGCGCACACGGCGAGGCGTACGAGGCGTTCGTCGCCGTGCCAGCCGCTCTCGCGCAGGCCGTGGACGTAGGCGTCGTAGGCCGACTTCGCCAGGCCGTGCAGCTCGGCGGCGGGGACGAAGTGGTCGAGGACGGTGTCGGGGAGGTAGTTGCCGAGGTCCTCGCCGAGGGCGCCGTCACCGGCGAAGGCCCAGTCGAGCAGGGCGCCGGTGTCGGGGCCGTCGGAACGGAGGTTCGCCGGCCACTGGTCGAGGTGGCAGAAGGCGCGGGGCAGGGACTCCATGACCGTGAGGAGCCACTCGCGGTCGTGATGGAGACGGACCATGTCCTCGCGCAGGCCGGGCCGGAAGTGGGACCGGACCAGGGGGTGCCGCCAGGCCTCGTCGTCGTCGAGCAGGGCCGCGCCCGTCGTCTTCCCCGCCGTGTAGTCGCGCAGGAACCGCCGGGACAGCCACGGCCGGTCCTCCCCCGCGCCGACCGCGCCCTGCGCCGCGCCGAGGCGCCGGGCGTGCTCGACGTGCCGGGCCAGGGGCCAGGTCGTCGCCGGTTCGCCCGGCACGTCCTCCAGCCACAGCGCCACGTCGCCGCCGGGGCGTTCGGCGCACTCCAGCAGCCGGGGCGCCCGGATGCCGTGCCGCTCCCAGACCCGGGCGAGCCCGGACCGGTAGACGTACGCCTCGCGGCGCCAGAAGTTCCAGTGGCGGGGGTCGTTGGACGCCGCCCAGGAGACGCCGGTCTCCTTCGTCCGCGTCAGCACCTTCAGCACGGCCGAGCGCCCGCCGCCGGTGACGCGCCACACCCCCGCCGTGACACCGTTCAGCGGGTTGTGCGGCAGCGGCTCGAACACCGCCTCGTCCGCCGGGACTCCCAGGACTTCACGTACTTCGGCTTGCGGGGCAGCGACCTCGGGCATCCCCCGATGCTATGCCGACGCCTCGGTCCTGTCCCCGCGTCCCCGCAGCCACACGTACACCGGGATCCCGGCGAACAGGAACAGCACGCCCTGGTAGACGGCCGCGTACCCGGCGCCCGCGATCAGCCAGAAGGAGAAGCCGAACGACAGCACGGCGACGGTGAGGTCGCGGGCGAGTCCGGCGGGGCGGACCCGGTCGCGGGTGCCGCGCGCCAGCCAGTACAGCTGGGCCGCCGCCGACAGCAGGTACGGCACGCAGCCGGTGAACGTGGTGATCAGGACGAGGACACGGAAGGTGGTGTCCGGGCCGGCCGTGTAGTTGAGGGCGATGAGAAGCGTGCCGAGCACGGCGCACGCCCAGACGCCGAAGCCGGGGACGCCGCCCTTGCCGACGCGGGCGAACGGCGCGGGGAAGAGGCCGTCCCGGGCGGCGGCGTACGGCATCTGCGCGGCCATGAGGATCCAGCCGTTGAGGCAGCCGGTGATCGAGGCGACCGCGACCAGGGCGATGGCGGTGCCGCCCCAGCCGCCGCCCGTGATGGCGTTGACGGCGTCGGCGAACGGGGCGCCGGAGTCGACCAGTTCGCGGTGCGGGACGAGGCCGAAGACGGCGACCGTGCCGAGGATGTAGACCAGGGCGGAGGCGAGGGTGCCGAGGACGCTCGCCCGGCCGACCGTGCGCTCCGGGTCGCGGACCTCGCCCGCGCTGACCGCCGCCGACTCCACCCCGAGGAAGCTGTAGAGCAGCAGCGCGGCGGAGGCGGCCAGCGCGCCGGAGACGCTCTGCCCGGAGGCGTTGAACGGGCCGAAGTTGTCCGCGTCGACGAAGAAGAGGCCGACCGTGGCGAGCAGGAGCAGCGGCACGAACTTCAGGACGGTGGAGACGACCTGCACCGCGCCGACCCAGCGGGTGCCCGCGAAGTTGGCGGCGGCGGGCAGCCACAGGGCAGCCATGGCGACGGCGGCCTGGAGGGCGTGGTTGCCGTGCAGGGGTATCAGGACGTCGACGTAGCCGACGACCGCGACGGCCAGGGCGGCGATGCTGACCCAGCACATCGTCCAGTACGACCAGGCCGACAGGAACCCGGCGAACTCGCCGAAGGCGTCCCGGGGGTAGACGTACAGCCCGCCGGTGACCGGGCTGCGCCGGGCCAGCCGGCCGAAGAGCAGCGCGAGCAGCACGGCTCCGACGGAGAGCACGAGGAAGGCGAGCAGGCTGACCGTGCCGTAGGGGGCGACGGTGGCGGGCAGGGCGAAGATGCCGCCGCCGATGATGTTGCCCATGACGAGGGCCGTGGCGGCGGCGAGGCCGAAGGTGCGGCGGGGGGCGGGCGCGGCGGCCGTGGCGGGGGCCGGCCCGGTGGGTTCGGCGGCCTCGGCGGGGCGGGGGACGGTCATGAGTGTTCCTGTACGGGCGGAGGGGGAGGGCCGTGATCGTAACCCGCCATCCCACATGTTGGGCGACCTGTTCATGTACTGGACACATTCGACTGGGGTCCGCCACCGGACGTCGACTACCGTCACCCCTATGACGAGCACCCTCACCCTCGCCGAAGCCCTCGCCGCCGGGACGGTCGTCCTGGACGGCGGCATGTCCAACCAGCTCGAGTCGGCCGGGCACGACCTGAGCGACGAGCTGTGGTCGGCGCGGCTGCTCGCCGAACAGCCGGAGGCGGTCACCGAGGCGCACCTCGCCTACTTCCGGGCGGGCGCCGACGTGGCGATCACCTCCAGCTACCAGGCCACGTTCGAGGGCTTCGCGAAGCGCGGGATCGACCACGACCGGGCGGCCGAACTCATGGCGCTGAGCGTGGAGTTGGCCCGGGAGGCGGCCCGCCGCGCGCGCGTGGCCCGGCCCCTGTGGGTGGCGGCGTCGGCCGGGCCGTACGGGGCGATGCTCGCGGACGGCTCGGAGTACCGGGGCCGCTACGGGCTGACGGTGGAGGAGCTGGAGCGTTTCCACCGGCCCCGCCTGGAGGTGCTGGCCTCGGCCCGCCCCGACGTCCTCGCCCTGGAGACGGTCCCGGACGCCGACGAGGCCGCGGCCCTGCTGCGGGCGGTGCGCGGGCTCGGGGTGCCGGCCTGGCTGACGTACTCCGTCGCGGGCGGCCGCACCCGGGCCGGGCAGCCGCTGGAGGAGGCCTTCGCCCTGGCGGCCGACGCGGACGAGGTGATCGCGGTGGGCGTGAACTGCTGCGCGCCCGAGGACGTGGACGCCGCTGCGGCGACCGCGGCGCGGGTCACCGGCAAGCCGGTCGTCGTCTACCCCAACAGCGGCGAGACCTGGGACGCCGAGGCACGCACCTGGACCGGCCACTCCTCCTTCACCACCGACCAGGTGCGCGGCTGGCAGCAGGCGGGGGCCCGACTGATCGGCGGCTGCTGCCGGGTGGGACCGGAGGCGATCACGGGGATCGCCGGGGCGTTGAGCGCGGCCTAGACGAGGCCGACGCGGGGCCGCCGGCGGGGACGCGCCCGCTCGGCGACGCCCGGCACTCCCATCCGCCGCGCTGGGCGGACGCCGCGGCCTCACGGGCACCCCGTGGGGCCGCCGCCGACGGCCCACCTCGGCGACGCCCGGCACACCCGCTCTCGCCCCACCAGGCGGACGACGCAGCCGCGCGGACACCCCTCCGGCCGCCCCGGCCGGCCCCTCACCAGTCCGCGCACACCCCTCCTCCCCTCCCCTCTCCGCTGCTAGCCTCCGTGATGGGAACCGGTTGCTACGGCGTTGCCGCAGTTCCCGAGGGGGTGGGCGCGGACCGGTGCCCGGGAGAGACGAGGCAGGCATGACGAGGAAGAGCGGGGACGCGAGCCGCAGCACCATCCGGGACGTGGCGGCCCGCGCGGGGGTCTCGGCGTCGACGGTGTCCCGGGTGCTCGGCGGCGTCTACCCGGTGAGCGCGGCGACGCGCGGCCGGGTGATGCGGGCGGTCCGGGACCTGGACTACGTGGCCGACGCGCGGGCGAAGGCGATCGCGGGCGTCGGCACGCCCACCCTCGCCTTCGTCCTGGAGGACATCACCGGCCCGTCGTTCGCGCACATGGCGCACGGCGTGGAGCGCGAGGCGACCCGGCTCGGTCACCTCTGCCTGGTGTGCAGTACGGAGGGCGACGTCCGGCACGAGCTGGAGTTCGTCGAGATGATGCGGGCCCAGCGGGCCGCCGCCGTGATCCTGGTCGGCGGCACGGCCGACACCCCCGAGTACCGCGAACGCACCCACCGCATGGCCGACTCCCTCGCCTCGGCCGGTTCCCGCCTGGTCCTCTGCGGCCGGCCGCCGCTGGACCCCGGCGCCCCGGTGACGGTCATCGAGTACGACAACGAGGGCGGCGCCTACACGCTCGTCGCGCACGTCCTCGCCCAGGGCCACCGCCGGGTGCTGTTCCTCGGCGGCCGGGCGGACCACACCACGGCCCTGGGCCGCGAGCGCGGCTACCTCGCGGCTCACCGGGCCCGCGGCCTCACCCCCGACCCGTCGCTCCTGCTGCACGGCGACTTCACGCGCGACGCGGGCCACCGCCTGATGCAGCAAGCCCTCAAGGAGGGGCTGGAGTTCACGGCGGTGGTGGCCGCCACGGACATGGTCGCGGCCGGTGCCCTCACCGCCCTGCACGAGGCGGGCCTGACGGTGCCGGGCGACGTCTCCCTCGCCGGCTACGACGACATCCCCTTCGCCCGCGACCTGCACCCCGCCCTGACGACGGTCCACGTCCCCTACGAGGAACTGGGCCGCCTCGCCGTCCGCACGGCCCTGGAGCACACGCCGGGCGCGGCGGACGAGCATCTGCTGCTGGGCACGCATGTGGTGGTGCGGGACTCGGTGGCGGCGCCCGCGGCGCGGTAGTCCCGCTCCGCTCAGACGGGTTCCTGCTCGCCCGGAGTCAGGCCGATCCACGTGTTCGCGTCCTCGATGACGACGTAGATGGGGTCCCTGCGGGCGTCCCAGTCCGTCGGCACGACGAGGTAGCGGCCGTCGCGTTCCAGGAGCAGCCGCAGGTTGGTGTAGCGGTAGCGGTGACGCCAGCCCTCCCGCAGGTCCTCCGGCTGCACCGACCGGGTGGGGAAGGACAGTCGCTCGGTGCTGAGGATGACGACACCGGTCCAGCTGACGACGTCGCGCGCGTGCGTCCTCGCGTCGCGGTCGCCCAACTGCCAGGCGGCCTGGGTCAGGGTCCAGAACAGGAACGCCGCGGCCGCCAGGATCACCACGGACCGGCTGCCGGCCTGCCACGGCCGGCCGTCCCGGGCCGGTCGGGTCTGTCCGAGCAGGAGTCCCACCGCGATGGTGAGCGGGGCCGTCCACGCATAGGGGTGAATGCGCGACCACATCAACAGCAGAGCCAGCCCGGCCGCGACGACGACCAGGTGCCACCGCGCCAGCGCCTCCCCCGCCGTCCGCAGACCCCGCCGCAGCGCACCGGGAACGGGCAGGTGCCCGGGGTTCCTCGACGCCTCGAGGACGAGCAGCCCCACGACCACGACGACCAGGACCTCGAACCGCAGCAGATGGAGGCTCTGCAGCACCAGTTGGGCGAAACCGAAGCCGAGGAAGCTGAGCGAGATGTGGTAGTAGGCGTAGTAGGCACTGGTGTAGATCGCCCCCAGGTAGAACATCAGGGCGGCGATGAAGGACGCCTGGGCCACGACGGCCTTGCCCAGCGTCAGCGCGTCGGCGCCGGGCTTGTCCCACGGCTCCGTCATGTGGTCATGGGGCCCGGAGGCGAGTCGGGCACCGCCGGTGGAGGGGCGGTCTGGGTCGGGGCCAGAGAAGGTCCTGGAGTCGCCCTGCGCGTACGCGTCGGCGGAGGCGGGGGCGGCGGAAGCTCCGAGCTGCCGGAATCCGCCGTGGCGTTGGGACCGGTGGTCGCGGACGCGGAACCGGAGACCGTCGCCTCGGGGGTGCCGGAGGTCGTGGACGCGGTCGGGAGTGTCTCCGAAGGCGACACCGTCGACCGCGTCGGTGTGGGGGACGTGTCGCCGCCGGGTTCGGACGAGTCGCCGCACGAAACGAGGAGCAGAACGCTCCCCCACACACCGGCACCGGCGAGCAGTCGCCGCGTTCGTCCACGCATGTCGCACCTCCGTGGACACGGAGCGTAATCCCGCCCCCGCTGACGACCGGATTCCACACGCCGGGCGCGCGAGACCGCCCTCGAACGGCCGAACGGCGGTGGTCACACCCGGGTGCGGGCCTCGGCGGTGGCCGACGGCTCCCGGGGCGTGGGGCGCCGGCGTTCCCAGAAGGGGTCTTCCGGCCAGCGCCGCTCCTGGCCGTAGGTCTCGGTGTGATGCCGCTCGTAGGCGTCCGTGATCCGGTCCAGGAACAGGGCGTAGTCCGCGAGGGCGGACGTCTCGCCGGACAGGCACCGGTCGACGGTCCGGCCGGCGCGGGCTCCGGAGTGCAGGGCCGTGAGGATGCCCTGGGAGGAGAGCGGGTCGAAGGCGACGGCGGCGTCTCCGGCGGCGATCCAGCCGGGGCCCGACGCCGGGTGCAGACGCAGCCCGTGGGCCGCGGTCCAGCGGGGTGCCGGGGCGTGGGCCGGGTCGTAGCCGTCGAGGCGGGTACGGACGTGGCGGGTGTCCCGGGCCGCGCGGAGGAATCCCTCCGGGGTGCGCAGCGCGGAGTCGGTGAGGTCGGAGTCGGTGAGATGCGCGACCAGCCGCCCGGCCGGCACTTTGGCCGTGTACCACCAGCCGCCGGGGACCGCCTCCACGAGCGTGCGGAGTTCCGCGTCCGGGGTGGGCCGGCCGGGGAGCCGTCGTCCGAACAGGGCGTAGACGGCCGTGAGCCGGTCCTGCTTGCGGCGCCGGCCCCGGCGACGGCCGATCACGGCGCGGCGGCCGGTGGCGTCCACGACCCAGTCGCAGCGCACCTCTTCGGGCCGGCCGTCGCCGCGGATCAGTACGCAACGGTCGCCCGCGTGCGCGGGGCGCGGCACGGCCTCGGCCCGGCGCAGCTCGGCCCCCGCGGCTTCGGCAGCGCTCCGCAGGAACGCGTCGAACCGGGCCCGGTCGAGGTGCCAGCCGGGTCCGTGCGGGTCGTGGAGGTGGCTTCGGCCGTGGAGCCGCTCCGATCCCCAGGAGGCGTACGTCCCCACGCACCGCAGGTGCGGCCCCGCGGCGAACCCTGGCCACAGGCCCAGGTCCTGGAGCAGCGGCCTGGCCGCGGGCGGCAGGGTCTCGCCGACCCGGAACGGGGACGGCCCGGGGCCGTCCGCGCCCTTGTCGACCAGCAGGACCCGGCGGCCGGCCCGTGCCAGGACCAGCGCCGCGACGGCGCCCGCCGGGCCGCCCCCGGCCACGATCACCTCGTAGGTCACCGCTCGGTCACCGCTCCTCCGGGAAGCGGTCGACCTTCTCGAAGTAGCCCGCCATGACCTGCTCCTGAGGTACGTCCGTCCGGGCCACGGCCGCGGCCAGGGCGCCGCCGTCCGGCTCGGGATCCGCCGCCTCCGGCACATGCAGGCACCGCAGGTGCCGCAGGGCGGGCGGAGGCTGTTCGGGATGGAAGCCCACCGCGGTCTCCACGAACATCGTGGCGGGCAGCTCCGGGTCGTCGTCGGCACCCGGGCGCCGTTCGACGAGGCCCAGCCGGCCGAAGTCCTTGACCATGGCGTTCATCTGCTCGATACGGTCCTCGGGCAGCCAACGGTCCCACACGGCCCGGCGCTCGAAGGCGGCCCGGCGCTCCTCGGCGGGCCTGCCGGGGTCGACCGCCTCCTCGTAGTCCTGCTCCGTCAGGACGTGGTTCGGCACGCGCGCCGGCCAGAAGGTGGGCAGGTAGGGGTCGTAGCGCGGGCCGTACCCGAGGTAGTAGCCGGAGCGGCAGCGGGCGGTGTCGGTCTGCCAGGGCACCGCCATCCAGCGCGTCAGATCGCCCGGTCCCTGCCCGTAGAGGGGGCCGTCGACGCCGAGCGCCGTCTGCGGGGTGAGCACGCTGCCGTAGTCGGGTTCGGGTGTGCCAGGTGCGCGGTGCCGAACCCGGAACGGTGCCGCGTACAGGGTGCTGTGGCGCATCGGCCAGGACAGTTCGCACCCGGGGTGGAACGCGTCGGCCAGGCAGAACGACAGGGCCGCGCGGTCGAGCATGGCCGGCCGCTGCGGCAGCGGCACCTCGTCGAGGCTCCCGGGGGGCACTGCCACCGGGTCGTGGTCGGCGTCGAAGTCCCCCGCCGCCCACCGGGCCAGTGACCGGTACTGCGTCGGGGTCAGTGTCAGGTGCTGCCGCGCGGAGACCGGCCGCACGCTCATCGAGTCGCCGTAGAGCGGGGGCCACGGCACCGGTGAGAGCCCGTCACGGTCGAGGTCGCGCATCGTGGCCCAGATCTGCTGGCGCAGTTCCGCGTTGCGCGGCCCGGGGTCGGCCAGCCGGGCGAGCCGCCCGGGCGCCAGGAAGTGCTCCCGCCCGCCGTGCCCGAACAGCGTGGCGATGCCGCGGTTGACCCACTGGAGGTCGCACAGGCGCCGCAGGACCGGCAGGACGTCGCGGGTGAACGAGACGGTGTCCGGCGGCGGCAGGGTTCCGGCGGACACGAAGACGTCGCGCATCAGGTCGTACATCGTGCGTACGGACTTCAGCTCCGGCGCGAAGTTCGGCGGCGCCACCACGACCCAGGCCGGTTCGACGGGGACGGAACGGCCGCCGACACGGACGTGCGCGGTGACCGGGCCGTCGCAGATGTCGTCGTGCCAGCCGTCGTTGTTGGCGAAGTGCATGGCCTGGGCGTGTTCCACCGAGGCCGAGACGCCGTGCCCGCCGAGGAACACCAGTCGGCCGGCGCCGTCGGTGCGCACCTCGCCCAGCGGGACGGGCCTGCCGAGGAAGCAGCCGGTGTCGAACCGGTACTCGGGCCGGCCCGCGCGGTCCCGGCCTCGGATCGAGCGCGGGCCGGGGTCGATGACCAGCCGGCCCCGCTCCTCGGGGGGCACTTTGGCGTTGCGCAGCGCGCTGGCGGGGGCGCCGGCCGCCTCGGGGATGTCCAGGGCCAGCTGGAACTGGTACCAGGCGGCCTTCTTGTTGGCCACGTGCACGGTCCACCGGATGTCCGCGTTGTCCGCGGTCAGCTCGGCGACGGCCTCCCCGGCGGCGTTGTAGCCGTAGACGCGGAAGCGCGCCGCCTGCCGCTTCAGGGCGCCGGTCGCGTCCTTGTACGAGCCGGCGGGCAGCGGCGGTGGGTCGTCGACCTCGGGGGCGAGGAAGAACTCGTCGGCGCTGTCGCCGACGCGGGCCACTCCGATGGCGGGATGGATCGCGGCGCGCACGATCCGGGTGTCCCGCCCGTGGGGTTCGCCGGACGGCGGCCGTGCGGGGCCGGGTTCCGCGGCGGGGACGCCGTTCGCGTCGCGGCGCCGTGCGGCCGACGCGCGGTACACGGCCTTGCGGGCCTCGGCCATGCTGCCGACGGGCCGGTGTTCGGCCAGGCAGTGCCAGGGGTTGTAGGCCAGATTCTCGCCGTAGGCGTCCTGGCCGCGTGCCCTGACGTCCTGCTGATGCAGGGTCAGTCTCGCCACGCGGACGGGGGCGCTCAGCGACTCCTCCCAGCGGACAGTGGCGCGGTCCAGGGGCATCCGGTCCGCGTCCGTGCGGAACTGCACCGTCAGGTCGAAGGCGGCCTCACCCTCAACCAGCCGGTGCCGCAGGTCCTCCCGGAAGAAGGAGGGGTCCTCGTCCGGGGGCGTCGCCGCCGGGTCGCCGGGCGGGCAGGAGACCGGCACGAGCGAGTACTTCACATGGCGGTCGGGCCCGAACGCGTACGGCAGCACGCCCCAGTACCTGGCCGTCAGCGCGCTCTCCTCGGGCTTGCGCATGGCTTGCAGGATGGCGCGGGTCTCCGGATGCGCGTTCTGGTACGCGACCGGGTCCTGCTGGAACTCGCACATGTCCCGGGCGGTGTCGACGAAGAACACGTCGTGGTTCTGCAGCACGAGGTCCTGTGTGTCCGCCTGGCCCTCGTCCTCCAGCAGTTTCGGGCCGGGGACGCCGAACAGCTTGACGCCGATGCCGAGAGTGCGACGGAAGTCCGGACGGTCCGGCTGCGTGTCACTGGAGAAACGGACCCAGGCGGTCAGGCCGCCCTGACGGTCCCGGGCGGCCTTGAGGAAACCGATGCAGAGGTCCTCCGGCAGACCGGGGTCGACCGTGAGCACGCCCCGGGCGGTGCCGTGGTACTTGACGAAGACCGGCCGCAGCACCGGGTCCTGGCCCTGGGCGATCCGCTGTCCCATCCGCTTGTCCACGAATTCGGCCAGGATGCCGGCGATCGGCTCGGCCGCGCAGTCGGGCCGGGCCGCTCGCGAAGAGTTCTGGTGGGGGTCGGCTGTCCCGGTCATGGGCGCGCTCTCCTGCTGGTCGAGCTGATAGGGCGTTCCCTGCCATAGGTGGAGCAAGCCGGGAGAAAATATGCCTGAGTCGCCCGTTCGGAGGACCGCCCGCCGTGGTCAGTACCGGCGCAGTGCCCCGGATCGGCGCAGTCGGCGTACGACCGTGCGCACTTCGGTGGGTGACTCTTCGCGCGGGAGCTGAGGGTCCGGGGGGCGGGCGGCATCGGCGTGCCAGAGGGCGAGTTCGCGGTCTCGGGGGCCGTGGGCCGTGTAGGCGAGGCCGTCCTGCGCGTCCTCGGCGCGGTCTCCGAAGATCCGTACCGGGTGGTGGGCGTCCCAGCGTTCCCAGCCCGGGTCGCCGTCCGTGGCGAAGCGCACCCAGGCGGCGTGCATCTCGTCGGCCAGTTCCTGCGGGGCGCCCTCTCCGGCCAGTTTGCGGGCCTCCGGGACGTCCCCGGTGTCGAAGACGAAGCCGAGTTCCAGCGCGTGGCAGGCGCCGAGGCCGGGGAGGTTCGAGGGCCACGCGAACTCGTAGACGTACGACCGTTCCGGGCGGGCGTCGGCCAGGTGGTGCAGGGGGATGCGCAGGAGGTGGTCGGTGACGAGCTGGCCGACGATCTCCGCCGCCCCGGCCTCGGGGTGCAGGGCGCGGTAGCCGCGCGGCACCTCGCTGCCGCAGTGGCAGCGGGCCATGGCACCGGCCAGGGCGACGGCTCCGAGGCGGTCCACGCGGTCCAGCAGGCCGCCCGGGACCAGCCAGAGCCGGTACTCGTCTCGGGTCCAGCCCATCAGCAGGTCCACGCCCGGAGCGGCGCCCTCGACGAGCGCGTCCAGGGGGTCGCGGGGGACGACGTCGCCGTCGACGACGATGCCGAAGGCGGGGCCGCCGACCACCGGGCTGCTGAGCCGGCCCACCTCGGCCTGGGTGCGCAGCAGCAGGTCGCGGTCGACGGCGGCGAAGGCCTCGGCGGTGGCGGGGATCTTCAGCCGGCTGGCCATCCGGCGCACCATCCGCCGCACCTTGGCCCGCTCGGACGCCTCGGGCGGCCCGCTCTGCAGGACCGCCCGCCGGACCAGCCCCTGCGTCTGCGGGGCGGCGAGGAGGGCGCCGATGCTGATCGCCCCGGCGGACTGGCCGAAGAGGGTGATGCGGCCGGGGTCGCCGCCGAAGGCCTCGATGGCCTCGTGCACCCAGGTGAGGGCGGCGATCTGGTCGCGCAGGCCCGGGTTCGGGGGCGTGTCCGGGAACAGGCCGTAGCCCTCGACCCCGAGCCGGTAGTTGACCGACACGCAGACCACGCCGTCCCGGGCGAAGGCGTGCCCGTCGTAGACGGGGACGGCCGAGGAGCCCCGGGTCAGGGCGCCGCCGTGCAGCCAGACCAGGACGGGCAGGCGGGCCGCGGGGTCCGGGTCGGGGGTCCAGACGTTGAGGTTGAGGCAGTCGTCGCCGGGCACGACCGGGTCGGACAGGTAGTGGGCGAAGGCGTCGGAGTACGGGGGTTTGGGCGGGGTGGGGCCGAAGGCGCCCGCGTCGCGGACGCCTTCCCAGGGCTTGAGGGGCACGGGCGGGCGGAAGCGGCGGGGGCCGAAGGGAGGCGCCGCGTAGGGGATGCCGCGGAAGACCGCGACGCCGCGTTCGTAGCGGCCGCGCACGGCCCCGTACGGGCTCGTGACCACGGGGTCCGCCTGGTCTGCCGTCATCGCCCACCAGCCCTTCGCCGCGCTCGTGCACCGGGAACACCAGAGCACCACATCGCTCGCCGGTATTCCGGTGCACGAGCCGACTTGGCCGCTATTTGGCAGACACTTGGAACACGGGGCCCGCTATGTGGCGTACGTCTATTTGGCGTACATCAGCGTGCCGAAGCCGAGCTGGTCGAAGCCGCCGCTGGTGGTGCCGTAGTCACCTCCTCCGCCCTCGGGGGCGACGGAGAAGCACATCTGGGCGATGTACTTGTCGTCGAGGAGCAGGCGCCGCCCGTAGTGGTAGTGGAGCATCGCCCAGACCGGGCGGACCTGGCCGCGGGAGATGGAGCTGATCGCGGTGTGCGACTGCTGGGAGCAGTTCTGGCCGCTGCCCCAGGTGTAGGTGGTGAAGGGCACGTTCATGTTCAGGTTGTACTTGGCGACGTACTGGGCGGCCTTCATGAAGCGGCGGCCGTCGTAGGAGTACAGGTCGTCTCCCTGGTTCCAGGCCATCTCGCACAGGGCGCCCATCTGGCCCATGCCCATGACGGTGTGGCCCTGGTCGCGGCCGGACTCCTGCCACTGGCCTAGGTCGTAGCCCTCGACGCCCGGGTACAGGAACGGCACCGCCCGCTGGATCTGGCCGTTGCCGCCGCCGTTCTTGAAGTAGTTGACGGCCTGGTCGTACTTGGCGCCGTCGTCGCACAGGATCCCGATGGCCATGACCGAGGCCATGTTGCACAGGTCCCAGTTGGCCCAGTAGTTGGTGATGCAGGCGTCGTTGTGGTTCGTCAGGAAGCTGTTGTTCATGGGGTAGAACACGTTCAGCATCATCTGCTTGAACTTGTTCAGGTCGAAGCCGGCGTAGCCGCGCATGAGTTCGGCGGCGTTGGCGAACTGCCAGCCGTAGATGCCCGCGGCGAGGAACCGGTCGGCGGTGCCCTGGATGGACGTGAGCGTGTTCGCCCAGGCGTTGAGGATGCGCACGGCGCAGTCGCCGTTCGCGGCGGTGCCGGCGATCTGCCAGCGCAGGGCGTTCTGGTAGGCGGCGGCGATGTCGTTGTAGAGGAGCTGGTAGTTCTCGGGGAAGCCCGTTCCCCGGTAGACGACGGACTGGGGCCTGGCCGTCCAGGTGGACGCCGAGTGGGAGTTGGCGGTCAGTCTGCGCCAGCCGGAGGCCCAGGGGTCGTCGCCCGCGGCGACCCTGACCTTGGCGCGGTTGATGTCGCCGGCGTTGTGCAGCATGCCGGGGTGGGTGAAGGTCGCCGGGGCCGCGTCCGCCGTGGTGGCGGTGGCGGTGGCGCCGAGGGCGAGGGCCGCGGTGAGGCCGCCGGCGGTCTTGAGCAGACCGCGGCGGCTCACCTGGCCGCCCTCGTGGTGCGTGTGGGGGGAAGTGCGGCTCATGCGTGCTTCTCCGATCCGTGAAGTGCTACATGGGGGTGATGCTCACCTCGTCGAACTCGGTGGTGCTGCGGGCCAGGGGGTCGCGGGAGCAGACCACGAGGCCCACGTAGTAGGGGGCGTCACCGAAGCCGGGGATGTCTCCCTCGGCGAGGGGGGTCCAGGTGGCGCCGTCGTCGGTCGAGGCGAATGCGGTGAAGTGCGTCCCGGTGCGCTTCAGCCGCAGCAGGCAGCCGGCGGTGACCGCCGCGTTGCCCGTGAACGTGGACTTGCCGGCGACGGTCGGGCGCAGCATCAGCTGGGCGCTCGTGCCGCCGGTGACGATCGTCCCGGCCGCCTGGTCGAACGGGGACAGGGACTTGGCCATGAGCAGGCCGACCCGGTCGCCGGTGGCTCCGGCGCGGGAGAGCAGACGGGCGGTGACCTCGCAGTCACCGGTGACGGGCCGTCGGACGAACTGGCCGGTCATGCCCTGGTTGTTGACGGTGAGGTCGGTTCCGGCGCCCCGCACCACGAAGGTCCCGTCCTGGTGGGCGGTGCTGCCGGGGGTGCGGACGGCGACGACGCCGAGGGTGCCGTAGGCGCGGTCGTCGAGGACGACGTCGCCGAGGTCGCCGTAGGTCCAGGGCGCGGGCGGCGGCGTGCCGACGGTGAGGGTCAGGGTGCCGTTGGCGTCTCCGGCGGCGTTGCCCGCGGTGGTGGTGACCTTGAACTGGCCCGTCCGGGTGGGGGTTCCGGAGATCAGGCCGGTGCGCTTGTCGACGCGCAGGCCGTCGGGCAGTCCGTCCGCGGCGAACCGCACGGGTTCGTGCGTGGCGCGCAGGAGGTGCTTGAAGGGCACGCCCTGGTTGGCGAACGCCTCGGTGGGAGAGGTGAGTTGGGGCTTCGACGGCGTCGGCATCGGCGACGCGGCGGACGGCGACAGGGGGCCGCGTCCGGCGCGGTTGGTCTTGGCGACGGCGTAGTGGTACGTCGTGCCGGGGGTGCCGGTGGCGTCGGCGTACCGGATGCGGGTGCCGAAGCCGACCGGGCCGATGCCGGTGGCGATGGTCTCGTACGGGCCGTCGGCGGCGGTGGCGCGCAGCACCTTGTAGCGGGCCGCGAGGTCCGGATCGGTCCAGGCCAGTTCGACCGCGTCCGCTCCCGCGGTGGCCCGCAGGTCACCGGCGGCGCGGGCCGGGCGCGGCACGGACCAGATCTCGCCGGCGGTGCGGGAGACCACGCTGACGTTGTCGAAGGCGCCCGTGCCGGTCTCGGCGTACTCCTCGTCGACGCCGAGGCAGGAGGTGAGGGTGAGGCCGACGTACGCCGTGGCGCCGAGGTCGACGTCGGTGGAGCCGACCTCGGTCCAGCGGACGCCGTCCGGGGAGATGGCGCCGGTGCAGCGGTCGCCCCGGCGGGTGACGCGCACCCAGTAGGGCATGCGCAGCCGGTAGCCGTCGCCCGCGCCCTCGACGTACGGGGCCTGAAGCGGGGTCGCCGACTCGGGCAGCGCGCCGAGGGAGGAGATCGGGAAGGCCGCGCTCGTGGTGATCGTCTGCTGCTGGGAGGGCGGTACCGGGGTGCTGCCGGTCCCCCGCACCCGCTCCCCCGCCCTGGCCCGGACGGACCACACACCGCTCCAGGTGTGCAGCGGCAGGCCCTGGATCAGCATGGCGGCGTGGGCGGCGTCCGCGTCCAGGCCGGCCCGTACGGTGACGCCGATCTTCGAGTACTGGGAGCTGAGCGGATGGACGATCCGCGCGGTGATCGTGCCGTCGCCGCGCAGCGGCAGGTAGGCCAGGCGGTGGGTGTCGGCGGTGCCGGACGCCTCCAGCAGGAACCGTTCGCCGTCGAAGACCGCCGAGCCGGGGACGCGCACGTCCCCGACGTCCCGCGTCGCCCAGGGGTCGGGCAGCCCGGGGACCGCCGCCGCCCAGGGCGAAGGGGCGCTGGTGCCCTGGGCGTTGGTGGCGGTGACCCGGTAGTACGCCGCCTTGCCCGGGCGGGCGTCGCGGTCGGTGTACCCCGGGTCGCCGAGACCGGTCGCGATCTTCTCGTAAGGGCCGTCGGCGCTGCCGGCCCGCAGCACGGTGTACGACTCGGCCCACGCCGAGGGCAGCCAGGCCAGGGTGACGGACTTGCCGGTGCCGACCGCCGTGACACCGGCCGGTGCCGTGGGTACGGCCGGGGCCGGGGCCTTCGTGCCGGCGAAGGTGAGGGTGCCCCAGCTGGGCAGGTCGTCGTTGCTGCCCTCGACGACCCGGGCGCCGCCGGTGCCGCGGAAGACAGCCGCCTTGGTGTAGGGGGTGTCGAGGCCGCGGACGCCGGCGTAGTGCGCGTACGCCATCTCGTAGATCGGCGGGAGGTTGCCGCGTCCGACGGCCGACACGGTCTTCTTGACGTACTTGCCGGTGCGGTCGAGGTCGGGCACGAAGGGGACGTCGCCGCCGAGGTTGTAGCGGGCGGCGTACTCGACGTTCTTCAGCAGCCGGTTGTCGTCGAAGGCGTACAGGTCGACGCCCTGGTTCCAGGCGACCTGGGCGGCGTCCGCGAGCAGGCCGACGGCGAGCTGCTCGTGGCCCTGGTCGCGGCCGGACTCCTGGCCCTGTCCCGCGTCGGTGACGATGCGGTGGCGGACGCTGCCGTTGCCCGCGCCGGCGGCGGCGAAGCGGAGCGCGTCCTCGAAGAGGGTGGGCTCCTCGCAGAACACGCCGATGGCGAGGATCGACTGGACGGAGGTCAGGTCCCAGTTGCCGTTGGCGTAGAGCATGTAGCCGGAGATCGCCGGATACCAGACGCGCAGGAACGACTCCTCGCAGCGGGCGATGTCCTCCTTCGCCCAGCCGTCGTAGCCGCTGTGCCGGAGGAGTTCGGCGGCGTTGACGAACTTGAAGGCCTGGAGCCCGGCGCCGAGCGGCCCGTCCGCCCCGGTGACGGCTTTCAGGGACGCCGACCAGGCGTTGAGGATGTCCCGGGACTTGTCGGCGTACGCCCGTTCGCCGGTGACGCACCACATCAGCGCGGTCTGGTAGGCGGCGGCCGAGTCGGCGACGGCCTGGTTCTGGAAGTTGGTGGGGCCGCGGCCCCAGGAGGTGATCTGGCCGGTGTTCTGCACGGTGTACGTCGCCTTGGAGCGCGCGTGGGCGGCGAGGGCGAGGAAACCGTCGTAGACCGGGGACTCCTTCGCTGCGACCGCGGCCTTCATCCGGGCCAGGTCGTCGGCGCTGTGCAGCAGCCCGGGGTGGGTGAAGGCACGTGCCCCGGTGAGGTCCTGGGCGGCGGCCCGGGCGGTGCCGGACGCGAGCAGTCCGCTCGCGCCCGAGACCAGCAGCAGGGCGGCCGCGCCGCCGAGGAAGCCCCGGCGGCTGGGGGCGGATGTCGTTCTCATGGGCGTTGCTCTCAGGGGGTCGGCGCTCATGACGCGGCGGCCGCCGCGGCCTCGGCGGTGGTGAGGAACTTGAGGTTCGTCACGTGCTCGTTGACGAACATGGGCACGCCGTCCGAGGCCAGATACCACTTCGGCTTGCCCGTGCTGTCGGCGATCACCCTGCCGTTGACGCGGAGGTTCTCGAAGGTGACGTCCTTGATCGCGTGCTCCGCGTCGAGGCCCGCGATGATCGAGAGGTCGGCGTTCTTGCCGTTGTAGCTGAGGTCCTTGACGTAGACGGACTCGATGCCGCGGCCGGCCGACGTGTTGTACTTCGGGTTGTACTCGACCCGCATGTGGATGAGCTGGCCCCAGCGGAAGTCCTCCACCCGGATGTCGTCGAACCTGACGTCCCGGACGAGGTTGCTGTCGCCGACCATGAAGGCGATGGCGCCCTGGTAGGTCACCTGCGGCTCGCGGTGGTCGAGGATGTCGATGTTCTCGTAGCGCAGGTTCTCCAGCATCTCCGGGTTCTCGGAGTTGCCGTGCACGCCGATGTTGATCGGGTGGGCGACGTCGGCCCAGAGGGAGCAGTTCTTGACGGTGATGTTGCGGGTGTCGCCGTAGAAGTCCCAGCGGTGGGTGTAGAGGGCGACGCAGTCGTCGGAGGTGCGCAGGAAGCAGCCGTCGACCGTGACGTTCTCGGAGCAGTAGAGCTGGATGCCGTCACCCCAGCCCTGGTGGCTGAAGGCGCGCAGGTTCTTGATGGTG
Organism: Streptomyces sp. NPDC006140; assembly: GCF_040628815.1. Taxonomy (NCBI): domain Bacteria; kingdom Bacillati; phylum Actinomycetota; class Actinomycetes; order Kitasatosporales; family Streptomycetaceae; genus Streptomyces; species Streptomyces sp. NPDC006140. Next base: position 128,405 of record NZ_JBEXTS010000004.1, read on the forward strand.
AGGTTCTGCGACTCGGCGACCCGGACGTTCTCGTACCGCGGGTTGAGGATCGTGATGCCGTCGATGGTGACGTTCTCGGTCTTGCGGATGAAGAGCGCCCCGTTGGGAGAGTTGTAGAGCACGCCGCGGCCGGTCAGCCGGGAGTTCTCCACGTTCTCGAAGATCACCTGCGAGGTGAGGACGGCGCCGGGGGCCAGGTAGACGGTGGTGCCGCTGGGCACCTTCAGCGTCCCGTCGGGGGTGGTGTGCAGACCGGGCCCGAAGTACATGACCTTCTTGTCGCCCTCGGCGGGCACGTCCTGCTCGATCGGGTTCGCGAACAGGTGCAGGCAGTCGAAGATCTTGTCGTCGATCTGGACGACGAGGTTGCGGGGCCGGTCCAGGGTGAAGCGCGCGGTGCTGCCGAGCACCTCGGGCTTGATGCCGTACGAGTCGGGGCGGATGCGGACCTGCTCGCCGCCGCCCGGGTTGTAGGTGACCTCGACCTCGACCGTGCCGGAGAAGTCGAAGGCGGCCCAGGAGGAGTTCTGGGCTCTGTTGCTGCCGGTGGTCGGGTCGATCAGTGCGAGCTTGGCGAGGTAGACGCCGAGCTTCTGCCAGGTGCCGCCGAGCGGCCGGACCTTGACGGTGAAGGAGTTGTTGACAGGCACCTTCGGAAGCGTCGGGTGGACGACCACGCTGTCGCCGGCGGTGCCGGTCTCCTCCGCCGCGGCGGCCTGTGCGGTTCCCGCGATGCTGCCGGCCAGGCCGGCGGCGGCGATGACACCGGCGGCCTGGAGGGTGGTCCGGCGTGACAGGGGCGTGTTCATGCGTAACTCCTTGCGGAAGGTTCGGTAAGAGGGGTCACTTCAGACCTGTGGTGGACATTCCGGCGACGAACCCGCGCTGGGCGATCAGGAAGATCAGCAGGATCGGCACGACGTACATCACGGAGGCCGCGGCCTGGAGGTTGGCGACGGGCGTGCCGGCCGACGTCACATAGGTGGTCATGACGGCGACGGCCAGCGTCGACTTGTCGGTCGACAGCAGCAGTTGCGGGGCGATGTAGTCGCCCCAGGACCAGGTGAAGGCGATCACGAAGCTCGCGGAGAGCACGGGCCAGGACTGCGGCAGGAAGATCCGCCAGAAGATCGTTCCGTAGCCGCAGCCGTCGACGATCGCCGCCTCCTCCAGCTCCCGGGGCAGGCCGGCGAAGAACTGCCGGAAGAGGAAGACCAGATAGGGGGCGGCGGCCAGCCCCCACAGCACCCATGGCCAGTACGTGTCGACCATGCCGAGCTTGGCGAAGATCAGGTAGGTCGGCAGCAGGGTGATCATCTGCGGCAGCATCATCGAGCCGATGAGGATGCCGAACAGCGTCTTCTTGCCGGGGGCGTCCAGCCGGGCGAAGCCGAAGCCGACCCAGGCCGAGCTGAGGGTGACGAGCGTGGCGTAGATGAGCGCGATGATCAGCGAGTTGCGGGCGTAGCCGAGGAAGTCGATCAGGTTGAAGGCGTCGGCGAAGTTGTGCCACTGGAAGTCGGCGGGCAGCCAGTGCACGGGCGAGGCGGCCAGCTCCGCCGGGGTCTTCAGACCGCTGAGGACCAGCCAGCCGAAGGGCCCGAGGAACAGCCCGGTGATGACGACGAGGACCGTGTAGAGGACCAGGCGGTTGACGCGGATCCGCACCCGGGGCGCGGAGTCGGGGAGCGGACTGGTCGCGGTCACTTCTTCGCCTCCGGGTCGACGTTGTAGAACACCACGCCGGACGTGAACCTGAAGATGAGCCCGGTGGCGATGAGGATCAGCACGAAGAGCACCCACAGCAGCGCGGAGGCGTAGCCGTAACGGCCGAGCGCGAAGTACTGCGAGAACACGTGCATCATGTAGAGGTAGTTCGACTGCGGCAGCGCGGTGACGCCGGCCGTGGTGCCGTCGGGGGTGAGCAGCAGCGGCATGATGGTCTGCACGGACGCGATCACGCCGGTGACCGTCTGGAACAGCAGCACCGGCGACAGCAGCGGCACGGTGATGCTGCGGAAGGTCCGCCAGGCGCTCGCCCCGTCGATCCGGGCGGCCTCGTGCAGTTCGCGGGGCACGTCCTGGAGCCCCGCCAGCGAGATGATCATGACGTTTCCGGCGGCCCACAGCACGCTCATCAGCAGCACGTAGCGGGCGTAGGGGTCGGCGAGCCAGCCGAGCGCGTCGAAGCCGAAGAGGGTGATGACGCCGTTGGCGGCACCGGAGTTCTGGTCGAAGAGTGCCTTGAAGGTGAGGCCGACGCCCACCGGCGGCACCACGGCCGGCAGGTAGAGCAGGGTGCGGAACAGCCCGCGCGCCTTGAGCGGCCGGTTGACCAGCACGGCGAGCCCCAGCCCGGCGACGATCGACAGCGGTACCGAGGTGAGCGCGAACAGGCCGGTGCGGCCCAGGGATCTCCAGGTCTGCGGATCGGCGAACAGCTCGCTGTAGTTGCCGAGACCGACGTACTTCCAGTGCGGGGAGATCCCGTCGTACGTGGTGAAGCTCAGCCACAGCGCGTACGCCATCGGAACGACGGTCAGCAGCAGGAAACCGATGATCCAGGGCGAGGTGAACAGGTAGAAGGCGCGATGCCTGCGACCGGTCATGGAGATCCCGGGCCGCCGTTCCGGCGTGGTGCGTCCGGTGCTCGCGGCCGGGCCGGTCCGGCCCGCGACGGATAGCTGGTCGACCGTCATCCCACCTGCTCCTTACCGCGCTTGAGCTGCTCGTTCATCAGCGAGTTCAGGCGGCCCGCCAGGGTGTCGACGGACATCCGGCCGTTCATCGCGGCCGGGGCCTCCTGGTTGAACAGGGCGTAGAGCGAGTCCGCCGTCGCGTACGGGGTGTAGGCGATCACCGAGAAGTGCTTCAGCTCGGCGTTCTGCACCTTCAGCACCCGCTTCTGGTAGTCCTCCTGGGCGGGCATCAGCGGGCGCAGCGACTTCAGGCTGGGGATGCCCCAGCCGCTGGAGGCGCGGGCCCTGGCCGGTCCCTCGCCGAAGAACCACTCGAAGACCCGCCAGGCGGCGTCCTTGTTCCGCGCCTTCTTCGGCATCCACAGGCCGGTGCCCGCCTGGCAGGGGCTGACCCGCCGGCCGCCCTCGAAGACCGGGGCCGGGGCGAGCCGGGCGTGCGGCGCCAGCTTCTTGTCGGCGTTGATCAGGCCGCCGAGCCAGTAGCCCGAGTTGGACATGGCCATCCGGTTCGCCTGGAAGGTGGGGCCGTCCCAGGTGTTGGGGTCCGGCTGGACGATGCTCGGGCCGACCCTGCTGCGGCCGTACTCGATGTACCAGGCCAGGGCCTTGCGGGCCTCGGGGGTGGTGAAGTCGATCCGGGAGAAGTCGTCGTTGAAGAGGCTGCCTCCGGCGGCGGCCGTCAGGCTCGCCAGGAGGTTCGGGGTGGACACGCCGTTGTAGCTGCCGCCGAAGACGGTCGTCTGGCCGCTCTTGCGCCGCGTGAGCCGCTTGGCGTTCTCCAGCCACTCCTCGTAGGTGACGGGCTCGGTCTCCGACGGGTGGTCGACACCGGCCCCGTCGAAGAGCGCGGTGTTGTACCAGTACATGGAGTCCTGGGAGAAGTCCTTGGCCATGCCGTAGCGGGGGCCCTTGCCCTGGGTGCGGCCGTCGTAGCGCCACAGGTCGTTGACCGGGTCGAGGTCGTCGGCCTTGAGGACGGTGCTCCGGGCGAAGTAGGGGTCCAGGTCCTCCATCACGTCCCGCGCCGCGAAGTAGGGCGCGTCCGTGGCGCCGACGCCGCGGACCAGGTCGGGCGGGGCGCCGTTGGTCATCATGCCGATCAGCTTGGTGATGTCGTACCGCACCGTGGTGATCTTGACGCCGATGTCCTTCTGGGCCTGCTGGACCAGCTCCGGGGAGATGTCGTCGGGCTTGACCATCAGCGTGACGGTCTCCCCGCCGCCGCTGACGCCGCTGGAGACCTGCATCGCGCAGCCGCTCAGCGACGCCGCGCCCGTGGCGGCGCCGGCGGCCGAGAGGGCGAGGAATCGGCGGCGGCTCAGGGAAGCACCAGCACGTGGGTGCATGAACGCACCACCTCCTGCTCTGCTGTTCGAAATACCGGCTCTGCGCCGGAGTGCCGACCGCGGGAGTCGGCTGGGCAACCGGTTGTTGTGCGTGGGGCAGAGCTTCTTCCGGTCAGGATGGCGCGTCAAGAGCCTCGGCGAACTTTCGAAAAACCTGTGTAACCTCGACTTCACGGGCCGAGCATCCGGAAAATCCTGGTTTCGGCTGCGGTAATCGGGCCGTGGGGCGGCAGCCGGACCGGCCGCGACCAGGGGCGAGCCAGGAGTTCGTTCGGCAACAGATGTGGGAACCGGTTGCTGAACTGGCCATCCGGGCAGTGATACCCCCGCGACGGCACCCGCCGGGCCGACTCCAAGCCGTCGAAACATCAGTAATCGATTTCCAGGAGGAGGGCAGGTCGAGGCCCCTCCACCCGGCCCCCGGCTGTCAGCGCCTGGCGACGGGCCAGGTGCCCCGCACGACCGCCCCGGCCTGCTTTCTCCCGCCACTACGTGCTCTTCAAGAGGTCGTTGCGCTGATCCGGCGGCTTCGGAGTTACCCCCGGCCCTGGCGATTGACCGCCGCTTCCCGACGGATCTACGGTAGAAGGCGCTTTCTGAAACAGTTTCCGTCCACAGCTCCAGGAGAGTCATGCCCAGCCCCCAGCTGCCGCGGGCCGTGTTCGCGATGGACCCGGTGCACCTCCCGCTGCTCTTTCCTCCGCCGCTGATGGAGCGGTTGAGGCGCACGGCCGACATCGACCCCGGGTTGGTGGTGCGGGACTTCGCCGACCCGGCCGCGGCCGCCACCCTGGCCTCCGCCGAGATGCTGATCACCGGCTGGGGCTGCCCGCACCTGGACGCCGGCGTCCTCGCCGTGGCCCCGAAGCTCGGCGCCGTCCTGCACGCGGCCGGGTCCGTCCGCTCCCTGGTCGGCGAGGCCCTGTGGGAACGCGGGGTCACCGTCTCCAGCGCGGTGACGGGCAACGCCCTGCCGGTCGCCGAATACACGCTCGCGATGATCCTGCTCGTCGGCAAGGACGCCTTCGACCACCGCGAGCGCTTCCGCCGCACCCACGCCTACCCGGGCCCCGCCGAGACCGCGTCGACCGGGAACCTCGGCCGCCGCGTCGGCGTCATCGGCGCCTCGCGCGTGGGCCGCAGACTGCTGGAGCTGCTGCGGCCGTTCGACCTCACCGTCCTGCTGCACGACCCGTACGTCAGCCCCGCCGAGGCCGCCGCCCTCGGCGCCGAGTCGCTGTCGCTGGAGGACCTGCTCCGGCACAGCGACATCGTGAGCCTGCACGCCCCCGACATCCCCGAGACCCACCACATGCTCGACCGCGACCGGCTCGCCCTGGTCCGGGACGGCGGCGTGCTCATCAACACCGCCCGCGGCGCGCTGGTCGACCACGAGGCGCTCACCGACGAGCTGGTGTCCGGCCGGCTGAGCGCGGTCCTCGACGTCACCGACCCGGAGCCGCTGCCCGCGGGATCGCCGCTCTACCACCTGCCCAACGTGTTCCTCACCCCGCACATCGCCGGGTCCCTCGGCAACGAACTGGAGCGGCTCGGCCGCATCGTCGTGGAGGAGCTGGAGCGCCTGGTGGCGGGCCTGCCGGCGGTGCACGAGGTGCGGCACGCGGACCTCGCGCGGGTGGCGTGACCCCGGGACGGACGGGCCGTCCGGCCCGGCGGCACGCGCGATCGGTCCCGACGGCGGGCCGGTGCCCCGGACCGTTGTCCACAGGCCCTCCGGCCTGGAGTGACGATGGGATACGGTTTCCGCACCGGCGCGGGCGCAGCCCCGGCAGCCGGCGCGACCGGGCAGGGAACTCCCGGACCGCGGCGGACCGGCGCACGACCGGACCGGGCGGCGCGGCGGACCGGCCCACAACCGGACCGGACGGCGCGGCGGAACCGGGCCACGCACCGGGTCGCGACGGGCCGGACCGCAACGGGTCGGACCGCCACGGTCCGGACCCGAAGGACCGGACCGTGGTCCGTCGGCGACGGTCCACCGGCCGCGACGGACCGGGGGCCTTGCCACCGGCCGGACCGCCACCGACCGGACCCCGACGGGCCGGGCCACTACCGTGAAGGAGCCGCAAGGGTGAGTCAGCGCAAGGCGACGAACGACGCCGGCCGGGCGACCATCCGCGACGTCGCGGAGCGCGCGGGCGTCTCCGTGGCCAGCGTCTCGCGGGTGCTGTCCGGCAACTACCCGGTGTCGGAGGAGCTGCGCCGCCGGGTGATGAAGGTGGTCCGGGACCTGGACTACGTCACCAACGCCCACGCCCGCTCCCTGGCCGGCGGCGGCACACCGACGGTGGCGATCCTCATCAACAACATCACCGGCGCCGCGTTCGCGCACGTCGCGAAGGGCGTGGAGGGCGCCGCCACGCTGCGCGGCTGGCTCTCCCTGGTCGGCACGACCGGCGACGACCCGGAGCGGGAGCTGGCCCTGGTCAACCTCATGCGCCAGCAGGGCGTGGCCGCCGTGATCCTGCTCGGCGGCGCCTACGACTACGACGAGTACCAGCTGCGCATGGCCCGCTTCGCCCGCTCCCTGGACGCGGCCGGCTCGCATCTGGTCCTGGTGGGCAGGCCCCCGCTGGAGGGCGACGTCCCGGCGACGACCGTCGACTACGACAACGAGGGCGGCGCCTACGCGATGGCCAGCCATCTGCTCTCGGCCGGCCACCGACGCGTCCTCGTCCTGCCCGGGCACGCCGAACTGACCACCGCCCAGGGCCGGTTGCGGGGCGCCCAGCGGGCGTTCGAGGCGTACGGGGTGCCGTTCGACCCGGGCCTGGTGCGGCACGGTCACTACGACTACGAGCACGGCTACGAGGCCGTCGAGACGGCGCTGCACGAGACGCCGGACTTCACCGCGGTGCTCGCCGGGACGGACGTCGTCGCCGCGGGCGCCATGCAGGCCCTGCGCGCGGCGGGCCTGCGGGTGCCGGAGGACGTCTCGATCGTCGGCTACGACGACATCCCGCTGGCCTCCCAGCTCACCCCCCAACTGACCACCGTGCACGTGCCGTACGAGGAGATGGGCCGGGTGGCGCTGCGGGCGGTGGCCGACCGGCGTGAGGGCGGCGCGGGCCGCCGCAAGAGCGCCGACGGCGACCACCTGGTGCTGGGCACGCATGTCGTGGTCCGCAACTCGGTCCGGCCGCCGGCTCAGCACGGATAACGGGCAGCGGTCGTTACGTAACCGTTTTCCGAGGTCTTTGCCGCCTGTTCGGGGTTTCGTCGCCGCGCCCGCCGAGCCCCGGGCCGACCCGCCTGACACCGCGTTGACCTGCACGTATACGGCCGCTCGTGCGTGAGTCCGCCGCATCCCCGCCGATAACCCGGCGGACAATCCGCCGTAACAAATTGCTGCGCACCTCTTGCTAAGAGCCGAGCTGCCCGCCTACCGTCCCAGCAACCGCTTACTACAGCTTCTGCTTCCGCTTGGCCGAACCCCCCGCAACCGCGAGCCGACGGTTTCCGGCCGCCGTTCCTGGCCAGCACCACCGAGCCGTCGCCGTCCTCTCGTCCTGAGAACGCCCTATTCCGAAGGATCACGGTCAGATGAACTTCACCAGCCCCCGGAGAAGGTTCGCCTCCGCCGCTGTCGCGGGTATCGCGCTGACAGGTCTGCTCTCCGCCTGCGGCGGATCCGGCTCGGGTGACGACGCCGCCGCGAACTCGGGCCCGGTCACCCTCCCCTTCTGGGGCTGGGCCAACGGCCAGGAGGCGGTCGTCAAGGCGTTCAACGCCTCGCACAAGGACATCCAGCTGAAGTACACCAAGGTCACCGACCAGCTGACCATGCAGAAGCAGCTGACCAACGCGGTGAAGGCGGGCAACGCCCCCTGCCTGGTGCAGAACACCGCCGAGTACGTCACCAGCTGGGTCTCGCAGGGCGCGCTCGCCGACATCACGCAGTACGTGGAGGGCGAGAAGGACAAGTTCAACACCGGCTCGTGGGCGAGCGCGCAGGTGCAGGGCAAGATGTACGGCGTTCCCACCAGCTCGGCGCCCCAGTTCACGATCTACCGCACGGACATCTTCCAGAAGTACGGCCTGAAGCCCCCGGCCACCTGGGACGAGTTCATCGCCGCGGGCAAGGAGCTGAAGAAGCACGGCATCAAGATCACCAACTACGCCGGTGAGGACCCGAGCACCCTGGAGGTGCTCGCCATGCAGGCCGGGGCCCACTGGTACTCGATCGACGGCGACGCCTGGAAGGTGAACTTCCAGGACGAGGGCACGCTGAAGGCCGCCAAGGTGATCCAGGAGATCATCGACAACGACCTGAACGCCAAGCTGTCCTTCGCCGACTACGCGGCCGTGCAGCGCAGCTACGACACCGGCGCCACCGCGACCCGGCAGATCTCCACCTGGCAGATGGCCGGCATGGTGCAGAACTTCACCAAGTCCTTCGGCGACTGGGCGCTGGCCCCGTGGCCGACGTACAAGGGGGAGCCCGCCAAGACGCCGGCCGGCACCAACCTGACCGGCAGCGTGACCCTGGTGACCAAGCAGTGCAAGAACCAGGAGCAGGCGGCCCGGGCGGCGCTGTGGATGTCGACGAACCAGGACGCGGTCAAGACGATGGCGAGCCCGGAGACCGGCAACGGCGTGATGCCGGCGCTGAAGGACAGCGACTCCTACGTGGGTGAGTCGATCTCGCAGAAGCTGCTCGGCAAGAACTACGAGCCGGCGCAGAAGGTCGTGACGGACAGCCTGGGCACCGTCACCACCGACTGGACCTTCGGCCCCAACTGGACCGCGATGTTCACCGAGCTGCAGGCGGGCTGGGCCAAGGTCGTCAGCAAGGAGCAGAAGGTCACCGACCTGCTCGCGCACATGCAGGAGTGGACGGTCAAGGACCTGAAGTCCCGCGGTATCAGCGTCAAGGGCTGAGGCATTCGATGATTCGCTCCATGCGCTGGAAGGGTGCCGCGTTCACGGTGCCCTTCCAGCTCGGCTTCGTCTTTCTCTATCTGCTACCCATCGGTTACGCCGTCTACGAGTCGCTGTACACGGAGAAGCAGTCCGGGCTGGGGCTCGGCGGCGCGACGACGGAGTTCGTCGGGCTCGACAACTACACCCAGGGGCTGACGGACTCGGCGTTCATGAACTCCATCCTGCGGGTGGTGCTCTTCGCCTGTGTGCAGATCCCGTTCATGCTGCTGATCAGCCTGCTGCTGGCGCTGTTCCTGGACGCGCTCACCTCCAGGGTGGCGAGCCGGTTCCGGATCCTGCTGCTGGTGCCGTACATGATCCCGGGCGTGGTCGCGGCGATCGTGTGGGTCAACCTCTACAGCCCGGACGTCGGCCCGCTCACCCCGATCGGCAAGGCGCTCGGCTTCGACTGGAACTTCTTCGCGCCGTCGATGGTGTGGCCGTCCATCGGCAACCTGCTGACCTGGCACGGCATCGGCTACAACATGGTGATCATCTACTCGGCGCTGCAGGGCGTGCCCCGCGAGCTGTTCGAGGCGGCCCGGCTGGACGGCGCCTCGGAGCTGCGGATCGCGCGCAGCATCAAGATCCCGTACGTGCGCGGGGCGCTGGTGCTGACGGGGCTGCTGTCGATCATCCAGATGCTGCAGATCTTCAACGAGCCGGCGCTGTTCCGGAACATCACCCCGCAGACGGTCAGCGACAGCTTCACCCCGATCATGATCATCTACAACCAGGCGTTCAACGCGGGCAACTACAACTACGCGGCCGCCCTGTCCGTGCTGCTGGCGTTGATCCTCGGCGTGGCCTCCTTCCTCTTCTACCGGCTCACCTCGAAGGAGGCCGACTGATGGTGCTGACCGAGCACACCACCGAGCGGCCCCCCGTCCGCAGCGTCCGGCGCCTGCACCGCCCGGACGCCGCCTCCCGCGGGCGGGGCGGCCAGCGCTTCCTGCTGGTCGGGCTGGTCCTGGCCAGCGTCTACAGCCTGTTCCCGGTGTGGTGGCTGATCGTCGCCGCGACCAAGGACCGCACGGCGCTGTACCAGAGCAACGGCCTGTGGTTCTCCGGCTGGCACCTGTGGGACAACCTGGAGCAGGTGTTCACCTACCAGGACGGCATCTTCCTGCGGTGGACGGCCAACTCGTTCCTGTACGCGGGCGTCGGTTCGCTGGGCGGCACGCTGATCGCGCTCGCAACCGGTTACGGCCTGGCCCGCTTCGACTTCCCCGGCCGGAACGTCATCTTCGCGTGTGTCGTCGGCTCGTTCCTCATCCCGATCGCGCTGCTCACGCTGCCGCTGTACCTGCTGTTCTCCGCGCTCGGCATGGTCGACACCCCGTGGGCGATGCTGATCCCCTGCCTGATCAACCCGTTCAGCGTGTACCTGGCCAAGGTGTACACCGAGGCGACGATCCCCTACGAGCTGCTGGAGGCGGCCCGGATCGACGGCGCCGGTGAGCTGCGGATCTTCTTCAGCATCGTGCTGCGGATGATGACGACGGGCGGCGCGACGGTGTTCCTGCTGGCGTTCGTGAACACCTGGAACGCCTTCTTCCTGCCGCTGACCGTGCTGCGCGGCAAGGAGAACTGGACGCTCAACCTGGGCCTGTACAACTGGACCGGCACCCGCCTGGAGTCCGGCATCGACCTGACGGGCCTGGTGCTGACCGGTGCGCTGCTGTCCATCGTGCCGATGGCGATCATGATGGTCGCGATGCGCCGCTACTGGCGGACCGGTGTGACGCTCGGCGCCCTCAAGTGATCCTCCTCGCCCTTCCCTGACTCCTGGGGGCCGCGGGTGCTCCTGACTCCCCGCGGCCCCCAGGGCGCCCACCTCCCCGGGAGTCCCCGCGTGACCGTCCTGCGCAACCCCGTCCTCCGCGGCTTCGCCCCCGACCCTTCCCTGATCCGGGTCGGCGACTGGTACTACGTGGCGACCAGTTCCTTCGAGTGGTTCCCGACGATCCCGCTGCACCGCTCCCGCGATCTGGCCCACTGGGAGTACGCGGGGCACGTCCAGGGGGCCGTCCCCGGGAACTCGCTGGCCGGGGTGCCCGACTCGGGCGGCGTCTGGGCGCCGTCGCTGAGCTGGGACGGGGAGCGGTTCTGGGTGACGTACACCGTCGTGCGCTCGGTCGGCACGCCCTACTTCGACCTGGACACGTACGTCTCGACGGCCGGCGCCATCGGCGGCGAGTGGAGCGCGCCGCGCCGGGTCGCGAGCCACGGTTTCGACCCGGCCCTGTTCCACGAGGACGGCCGGCTGTGGCTGCTGAACCTGCAGAACGACCACCGGCCGGGCGGTGCGCGGTTCGCCGGGATCGTCCTCACCGAGCTGGACCGGGAGACGCTGGAAACCGTGGGGGAAACGCACCTGCTGCTCCAGCACGACCGGCTGGTCGAGGGGCCGAAGCTGCTGCGGCGCGACGGCTGGTACTACCTGGTGCTCGCGGAGGGCGGCACGGGCTGGGAGCACGGGGTGCGGGTGGCCCGCGCCAAGGAGCTGACCGGGCCGTACGAACTCGACGAACTGCCCTTGCTGACGACCCGGGACGACCCGGGCGTGCCGTTGCAGAAGGCCGGGCACGGCGAGCTGGTCGAGACGCCGGACGGGCAGTGGCTGCTCGGTCATCTGACGGCCCGTCCGCTGCGCACCCCGCGGGGCCGCCGCTGCACTCTCGGCCGGGAGACCGCGGTCCAGGCCGTGACCTGGGACGCGGACGGCTGGCCCCGGCTGCGGCACGGGAGCTGGCATCCGGCCGTCGAGGTCGACGTCCCGACGAGTTGGCACCCCCTGCCGCCCGCCGGGCCGCCGGCGGAGCTGACCTGGCCGTGGAGCACCCTGCGCGAGCCGCCGGACCCGTCCTGGGCCGACACGGCGGTCCGCCCCGGCTGGATCCGGTTGCGCGGCCGGCACGGGCCGGAGTCCCGCTGGGCGGCGAGCCTGCTGGCCCAGCGCGTCACCGAGCACCGCGCGGAGGCCGAAGTGACCGTCGAGGCGCGGCCGGTCACCTTCACGCAGGCCGCCGGGCTGGTGCTCTGGTACAACCCCGAGGCGTATCTGAGTCTGGACCTGACGTGGGCGGAGCCCTGGGGCGAGCCGCAGCGCGGTCAGCAGTGGCGGGGCGCGGCGGGCGGGGGCGGCCGTACGGTGCTCAGTCTCGTGGAGCGGGACGAGGGGGGCCTGCGGCAGGTGGCGGTCGTGGACGTGGTGGCGGACGCGCCGGTGACGCTGGGGGTGACGGTCGAGGGCGCCGACGCCCGGTTCTGGTACATACGCGACGGGGCGCGCACCGCCGTCGGTCCGGCGCTCGACTTCAGCCGGCTGTCCGACGACCACGGCTCCCGGCTGCGGTTCACCGGCGCCATGGCGGGCATCCACGCCCGGGACCTCGTCGACGCGGCGTTCACGGCGGACTTCACGGGTTTTCGGCTGACCTGCACCCCCGACTGAGCCCGTTGTTCGGGGTTTCGAAAGTTTTGACCGGCGTGAACCCGTGAATTCATTTGTCTTCCCGCCGTCCTGCGCCCCACCTACAGTAGGAAGCGCTTTCTGTCCGGTCGGGCTTCGCGCCGCCGCGGGAAGCGCTGGTCGAAACTTTCCACGGCCCTCGGGCGGGCCGGAGAGGTGGGTTCCCGATGGTCCGTACGGCGAGTGCGAGCGCGGCGGCCGGTCCGACGCTGGCGGTCGTGGCCCGCGAGGCGGGGGTGTCGGTGCCGACCGCGTCGAAGGTGGTCAACGGCCGCGAGGACGTGGCGCCCGAGACGCGCCGCCGGGTCACCGAGGCGCTCGACCGGCTCGGTTACGTCCGCAGACCCCGCTTCGACGCGGCCAAGGCGCCCCGGCTGGTGGACCTGGTCGTGCACTCGCTGGAGAGCTCCTGGTCGGGCGCGGTGCTGCACGGGGTGGAGGAGGCGGCGCACGACGCGGGGCTGGAGGTCGTGGTGTCGGCGGCGCTGACCCGCTCCCGGGTGGGCCGCCCGGAGCGCGGCTGGCTGGACAAGCTGGTCGCGCGGGGGTCCTCCGGGGTGCTGTTCAACCTGGCCGAGCTGAGCGAGTCGCAGTACGCCTGGCTGGAGCAGCACCGCATCCCGTTCGTGATGATCGACCCCGTGCAGGAGCCGCCGGAGGGGGTGGCGTCGGTGGGCGCGGCGAACTGGCAGGGCGGTCTGACGGCCACCGAGCATCTGCTGTCCCTGGGCCATGAGCGCGTCGCCGTCATCGCCGGTCCCCGGCGCACGATGTGCAGCAGCGCGCGGGTCGCCGGGTACCGCTCGGCGCTCGCGTCCGCCGGGATCCGGCACCGCGCCGAGTACGTCCGGCACGCCGGCTTCGACGAGAGCCTGGCCCAGCGCCGCATGCTGGAGCTCCTCGACCTGCCCGAGCCGCCGACGGCGGTGTTCGTCTGCTCGGACCGGATGGCGCTGGGGGTGTACCAGGCCCTGGCCGAGCGGGGGTTGCGGGTCCCGGACGACGTGAGTGTGGTGGGCTTCGACGACCTGCCCGAGGCCCGCTGGGCCTCCCCCGCCCTGACCACCGTCCGCCAGCCGCTGTCGGAGATGGCCGCGACGGCCCTGCGGTCACTGCTGCGCATGATGGACGGCCACCACCCGGAGAGCACGCGGACGGAGTTGTCGACGCGGCTGGTGGAACGGGCGAGTACGGCGGCGCCGCGCTCGTAGCCCGCGAACGGGGGCCGCGCGGGCGCGGACGGTCGTAGCTCGCGGACGGGGCCCGCGCGGGCGCGGACGGTCGATCGCGCGTGCGGGTTGTACGGCGATGGGCCCATTGACCCGGGCCGGACGGGACCGTTGCATGGGTGCGGGCCCCTTGCCGCAGGGGCGGGGGACATTCGACCGGGGGGAAGAATGCGTTCTGCGTTACGGGCGGCCGTCGCCGCCGTGGTGGCATCGGTGTGCGCGGCGGCGGGTGCCGTGCCCGCCGGGGCGGCCGAGCCCAGACCGGGGCTGGAGTTCGTCGACGTCACGGCCGACGGCGTGAAGGGGAACGGCCATTCGGCGTACCCCGTGGTCAGCGCCGGCGGCAGGCATGTGGCGTTCCTGTCGTGGGCCACGAATCTGGCGCCCGGGGACACCGACAGCACCGCCGACGTCTATGTGAAGGACCTGCGGACCGGGGAACTCCGCTGGGTCAGCGACGTTCCCGGCGGCCAGGGCGAGGGGGTTGCGTTCGGGACGCCGTCGATCAGCGCCGACGGCACCCGGGTGGCGTTCGCGGCGCTGCCGCCCGACACCTGGCCGCCGCGTGATGTGAAGCTCCCGGCCTTCGTGTTCGACAGCCGGACGGGCCGGACCGAGCAGTTCGACGAGCGGACCGACCCCGCCCTGCGCAAGGTGTCGGCACCGGCCCTCAGCGGCAACGGACGGTACGTGGCCTTCACCGGCCGGCCGGCGGGCGAGCAGGGCGCGGGCTCCCGGGTCTACGTACGGGACCTGCGGCGCGACACGGGTTCCTGGATCGACCATCCGCTGCCCAGCGGTGAACAGGACCTCGGCTTCCCCACGTTGAGCCACGACGGCAGCCGGGTCGCCTACGGCGTGTGGGACACGGGCAACGATTCCGGCGAGGAGCACGAGGGCGTGTACGTGCTGGACCGGCGGACGGGCGAGCGGACGCGCGCGGACGCCGACTGCGCCGGGGACCCGGCGGAGAACTGGGTCGGCGACCCGGTGATCAGCGCCGACGGCCGGCATGTCGCGTTCCGCTGGAAGTGCCTCACGCGGCCGGAGGGGAGCACCAGCGACACCGGGGACGTGTTCGTCCGTGATGTGCGGCGGGGCACGCTGCTCCACATCCAGGGCTCGAAGGCCGGCTACGCCACGCACAGCGGCCAGCCGAGCGCGGACGCCCACCGGATCGTCTTCGCCGCGTTCGAATCGGGCGCCGATCACCCTCCGCGCCAGGTGGTGTACCTGCGTGATCTGCGCACCGGCCGGGTGGAGCTGGTCAGCGCGCGCCCCGACGGCACGGTGAACCGGCGGCCCGCGGCCCATCCGACCCTCGACGCCCGCGGCCGCGTCGTGGCCTTCGACGCCGACCGGCTGGACCTCCAGGGCGAGGACGGCCTCGGCGAGCGGCAGGCGTTCGTCATGCGCGTGCGCTGACGGGGCCGGCGTGCGGAATGCGCGTACGGGCGTGGGGAGTTGGCAATGGCGTCCGGGTCGTCGCCAGTGGGGCGGCGGCCGTACTCCGTGAAAGGACTGCCCGGTCATGACGCGCGACCCGCGCACGATCACCAACCCGGCCACGTTGCACGACCCCACGCCGTTCGGCTACAGCCACGCCGTGTCGGCCCCCGGCGAAACCGTCTACATCGGCGGCCAGTACGCCTCCGACGCCACGGGCACGCCCGTGCCGGGCGACTTCGCCGCGCAGGTGGAACTCGCCTTCGACCGGCTGCGGTCGGCGCTGGAGGGGGTCGGGCTCGGCTACGAGCACGTCGTACGCCTCGGCACGTTCATCGTCGACCACGACCTCGACAAACTGCAGACCCTGGGCAAGGCCCTGCACGCCCGCTTCGGAGACCGCCTCCCGGCCCAGACCCTGAGCGGGGTCGCTGCGCTGGCCCTCCCCGGGATGCTGTTCGAGGTCGACGCGATCGTGGTACGGCCCGCCGGGGCGGCCTCGGCCTGAGGGCCGGGGGCGGGTGGGGGCCGCGCGCCGACCGGAGGTCCGCGCGCCGGTAAGGGCCGGGCGCAGAGCGCGTGGCTGCGGCCCGCGGTCGCGGTCGCCGAGCGCCCCTGCGCTCGCGCCCTGGCGCCCCGCGCCCCGGGGTGCCGTCGTACACCTGCCGGCCGCCCACCGGGCGCGCCCCACGCCACCCCACCCCGCCCCAACCCCCGGCGCTGGCCCTTGGTTTCGCGCTCCTTGTGCGCGTCGCGCGCCCGGCCCGGGTGGGAACTGGCCGTGGCGGTGCGGCGTCGAACGATGCGGCGGGGCGGGGCGGGGCCCAGGGGTGGGCAGTTGGGGGACGACCATGACACGCTGGCGGCCGCTTCCGGACGTACTGCCGAGGGAGGCGCGGCACCTGGTCGAGCAGCTGCGGGCGCTGAAGGACCGCACGGGTCTGAGCCTCGCCGAGCTGGCGCGACGGACGGCGTACAGCAAGTCGTCGTGGCAGCGGTACCTCAGCGGGGCCAAGCAGCCGCCGCGAGGGGCGGTGCAGGCGCTGTGCCGGGTGGCGGGGGCGGACCAGGCGCGGCTGCTGGCGCTGTGGGACCTGGCCGACCCGACGTGGCCACGCGGCCTGCCGGATCCGGCCGGGCAGGCGGTGGACGCCGCGGCCCGCCCCGCCGCCGACTACCGGCGCTGGCGTGCGGCGGCGCTGGTCTCCTTCGCGGTCATCGCCGTGCTGCTGGCGGGGCTGCTGTGGGTGCTGCCCGCGCGGAGCGGGTGACCGCGACGGCCACCCGCTCCCGACGGACCCCGGCGGGCTCAGCCGACCGTGCGGTAGTGCGCGTACTTCCAGGGCCCGACCTTCTTGAGCTTCACCTGGTACTTGCCGCTCACGCGTTTGAAGTTGACGTTCCGGGCGATGCCCTTGTACTGGACGATGTTGGCCGGGAGGAGCTGCAGCCGGGTCTGCGCGAAGTCCCAGCTCTCGCTGACGACGGTGCCGTCGGTCTCGGGCAGGTTGTGCCGGCTCTGCCACCACTGCGTGGCCGACTCCGTCTCCGGCCCGAACGACCCGTCGATCTGGCTCTTCTTGAAGGGCCGCCACTCCCCCTCGTCGTCCTCCCACAGGGCGCCGTCCGCCCACAGGACGGTCTCCCACAGGGCGATGGCGTTGCCCTTGGAGTACGCCTCCACGCCGAGGTTCTCCTCGTCCTCCCAGTCGTTGGTCACGGCACCGCCGCCGTCGATGCCGAAGTACGCGGGAGCGGCGTTCGCGGACGGCGCCAGGGCGATGCCGGTGCCCCCGGCCCCCAGCAGCGCGGCCGTCACCATCGCCGTGGCCCGATTGCGCATGTTCATGCGGTCTTCCTTTCCGAACCGCCGTCCCCCGCGGGTCGCCCCTGGGGCGGCTCGTCTCGTCTGGCTCGGCACAGCCTCACGGCCCGGCGACACCCACGGCGAGCCCTGCCGCCGTACACGGACCGCCCAGGGACGGCTCAGGCCCGGGCCACCGGCGTCCCGGCCGCGGGTGGGTCGCGCCGGGCCCGCGTGGGCCGGGCGGCCGTGCGCGCCGGGGCGTCACGAGGTCCGGGGGCGGTGGTGCAGGGGCAGCGGGAGCGCGGCCGCCCAGAGGACGCCGCCCAGGAGGTGCGCCCGGAACGCCGGATCCGCGTAGGCCTCGGGGGCGTGGCCGAGCGCCGTGTAGAAGACGCGTCCCTCGCCGTGGTCGCGGCACCAGACCAGGGGGTGGTCGGCGCCCATGCCGCCGCCCTCGTAGGAGGACTCGTCGGCGGTGGCCAGGACGCGGACGCGGCCGCGCGGGTTGGTGCGGAAGTCGTACCACTCGTCGGTGAAGTCCCAGACGGCGGGCAGGTGCCCTGTCGCCGGATGGTCGTGGTCCTCGACGACGGCCTTGCCGGGCTGGTGGAGGGGGTGCCGGGCGAACCACGTGCCCAGCAGCTCGCCGTAGTACGGCCAGTCGTACTCCGTGCAGGCCGCCGCGTGGACGCCGACGAAGCCGCCGCCCGACTCCACGTACGCGGCGAGCCGCTCCCGGCCGGCCGGGGTGAGGACCTCGCCGCTGGTGGAGAGGAACACCACCGCCGCGTACCCGCCGAGGGACTGCTCCAGGGCCGCCGGGTCCTCGGTGGCGTGGACGTCGAAGTCGCCGAGGGTGCGCAGGGCGGCGACGCCGGCCGGGATGGACTCGTGCCGGTAGCCGGTGGTGCGGGTGTAGACGAGCAGTCGTGGTGCCATGGCATCCGACCCTAGGAGACCGGGGGCCGCCCCGGAGGAACCTCCAGTGACCGAAAAATTTCGGTCACCGTCCCCGGGGGAACCGCCCCCGACGGTGTTCCGCGGACGGGGGGGATGCCGCACGGCCTCGGCCCTTGAAGGTCAGTAGCTCCCGTCCAGGCCTTCTTCGCCTTCGTGGTCCAGCTCTCCCAACGGGCGCTCGTTGTTGGCGACCATAGCGCTGAGCAGGTTTCGGTAGTACCGCGGAAGGCGCTCGACGAGGTCGGGATCGACGATATCGACTGCGGCATCGAATTCACACCGGAACCCGTCCGCACTGTCCACGATGTTCAGCGCCAAGGGATTTCCAGTGTGGGTGATCGGCAACGAGTCGGCTTCTGAGACCGTGAGTCCGTCCATGGGGGGTACCGCAACCTGGCGGTAAAACGACATTGCCGTTGTGAACAACTTGCTTCGCAAGCCCGCCCCCGGCGGCGCAAAGTCCGTGATCAGTTCCGCGAAGGGGTAGTCCTGGCGCTCGAGCCCGGTGACCAATTGCATCAACACCCCGCCCACGTAGTCCGCGACCAACGTGTCATCAGGTCGGCGAAAGACCAACGGCAGCAGATTCGAGCAATATCCGACAGTCCGGTCCAGTTCCTGCGGGCGCCGGGCGGACGCGACCGGTACCAGAATTTTGTCCTGCCCCGTCAGTCGCTGTAGCAAGGCCCCCCAGGCCGCCACCAGATAGGCGAAGACCGTGA
Source organism: Streptomyces sp. NPDC006140 (assembly GCF_040628815.1). NCBI lineage: Bacteria > Bacillati > Actinomycetota > Actinomycetes > Kitasatosporales > Streptomycetaceae > Streptomyces > Streptomyces sp. NPDC006140. Next base: position 147,033 of record NZ_JBEXTS010000004.1, read on the forward strand.
CCCCCTCGTTGCGGGCGGTATCGCGCATCTGCCCGCAGAACTCGGGGTCGAGGAGAATACGGTGACGTACCGCGCGGTAAGGGAATTGGCTCAGCTTTCCCAACGACGGCAATTCCGGCGCGGGAACATCCTCCAGGAGAGAATGCCAGAAGTCACGGTGCTTGGCGGCGGTGGGTCCGGCAGTGATGCGCTCGTGCCAGGTGACATAGTCTCGGAACTGCACGGCCGGGGGCAGTTCGGGACTCGTGCCGCGGCACCTGGCGTTGTACATCGCGGCGAGGTCATCGAGCAGGACGCTGTAGGACCAGCCGTCCACTGCCGCGTGATGCACCGTTACCAGCAGCAGGTGCCGTTGGGGGTTGACCTCCACCACGGCGGCGCGGAACACCTCACCGTCCACCGGGTCGAGCGGTCGTTCGGCCCAGGTCCGCAGGAAGCGGCTGAGGTCGTCCTCGTCCCCACAGGTGTACTCGGTCAGGACGTCGCTCAGCGGCATCTCCCGTACGGGGTGGACGACAAGCGTGTCCCCGTCCGAACCGAACGTGGTCCTCAGCGTCTCGTGGCGGGCGACCAGGTCCTGCACGGCGGCACGCAGTGCAACGCGGTTGAGTGAGCCGTCCAGCCAGAACCCGACAGACATCTCGAAGGCGGGCACGCCGCCCCGGTCGAGGGCCCGTAGCTGCCGCTGCGCGTGGGTGCTGCGAGGCGCTGCCGCACGGGGCAGAGGGCCGGCTGGTTCGGTACGGCTGCTGCCGAGCATGCCGTGGTCCCGCAATTCTTCGACCGATTCACGCACCGCGGTGCGGATATGGTCGAGATCGTCCTGCTCATGCGCGGTGGAGAGGAAAAAGTTGCGCAACTCCCAGACGAACACACCACGGACGAGCAGATTGAAATAGAACGGATCCATGTTCGCCTGGTGCTCGAACTTGAACATCGAGGAGAACCGGTGGGCTTCGATCGGCACTTCGAGCTCGCGGAAGTCGGCGTTCAGCTGGTCCGTGAACATCGCAGTCTTACGGTCGAGGTTCCGTTGCAGATCGGGTCCCTCTGCACGGAGGTGGTCAAGGACCGCCTTGGCCGTCGCCATGGTGAGTGGATGCTGGTTGAACGTGCCGCCGAAGAAGGTGGATTCCACCCTCGGGCCGGAATCGTCACCGAAGTTCCAGACGCCGCCGTCGATCGAGTCCATGACGCCGCCGCGTCCGGCAATCACGCCGATCGGCATGCCGCCTCCTACGATTTTGCCGTAGGTGGCCAGGTCGGCCTCGATGCCGTACAGCCCCTGAACGCCTGCCGGATGACAACGGAAACCTGTCACCATCTCGTCGAAGATGAGTTTCGTACCGTGGGCCCTTGTGACCTCCCGGACCGCGCGCAGGAAATCAGGCTTCTGCACACCAGGAGTGCGCAGGGTCACCGGCTCGGTCAGAACTGCTGCGAGGTCCGCACCGTGCTTGTTGATGAAGTCGAGTGCCTCGTCCGTGCCGAACTCGAGTACGTATACGTTTTCCACCGCATGCGGGGAGATGCCGGGTGCGAGCGGCCGGGTGCCGAATACGCCGTTCTCATGGGCCGGCACAGCGAGCACACTGTCGAAGTGACCGTGGTATGCGGTGGAAAAGACCACTATCTTGTCGCGGCCGGTTGCTGCCCGTGCAAGCCGAACCGCAGTCATGACCGCTTCTGTGCCGCTGTTGAGGAAGGCGACGCGCTCCATGCCGGTGAGTTCGAGTACTCCGGCGGCGACTTCCTCGACCAGTTGAGTGCGCGGCCCGAGGCTGAAACCGACGTCCAGCCGCTCGCGAATTGCCGACATGACAGCCGGCGGATTATGACCGAGGAGGTGGACACCGTATCCCAGGGTGAGGTCGACATACTCGTTTCCATCGATGTCCCACAGCCGTGAGCCCTGCCCGCGTTCGGCGACGATCGGGTACAGCATCTCCTTGATCGAGGGGCGAAAGCCGACAGTGGACCGGCTGTCCGCGACCATCGTCCGGAACCGTTGGGCACATTCCTTCGAGCCCTTGGTCCGGGCACTGAGGCGGTCACCGAGTTTCTTCAGATAGCGGGTGCGCTCCGCGGTCTCCACGGGGCTGATCGCGCTGCTCCGCGCGCCGGGCGCGAGTGGCACCACGCTTCTCGCCGGCACCGGCCGCACCGGGGAGAGCGCCACAGGCGGCGAAGCACCGGCCCCGGACCCGGACCCCATGGCCGGGTCAGCCGCGGAGCCCGGCCCGCTGCCCGCCAGCAGCTGAAGCTGACGCTGCATGACCACGAGCTGTTCCTTGATCAGGTCCTGCACGGCCGTCGAGGCTCCTGGCGACAAGGCACTGTCCATCGACAACTCGGTTGACGGCGCTGCTGTGACGGGTGGCCGGCTGTCAATCGACTGCGGCAAGACCGGGGCCGGCGCCGAGCTCGCTACGGCATCGGTGCTGGAGGCAGTGGTGGTGGCCGTGGTGGCGGGCGATATGGCCTCTCCTCGCGGCAGCTTCTCCGTCGATGCGTGTGCGAGAAGATACGCAGCCAGATCAGGCAGAGTCTGGACGTCAGTGAAGAGTTGCCGAAGCGGCACTTTGCAGCCGTAGCGGTCCTCCAGACGCTGCGCCATGCCGAGCAGCGACATCGAGTCCCCGAGGTCCGCGAACGCGACGTCGGGGTACAGCCGTTCGGGCTGAACGTCGAAGTAGTCACCGACGATTGCGGCGATTTCCTGGAGCAGGGGTTCCACGGCGCTCTCCTCGTGGTCGAACAGTCGGGTAGCCGCCTCAGAACCGGACGTGCGGGTTGTCCCCGCGTCCGGCTCAAGCGGACCCCTCGGGCTGCTAGGGACGGTCATGCGTTCTTGGCCCTTTCGTGATCACCAGCGTGGTGCCGGCGGTGGCATGCGGCGTGTACGAGGCGAAGACTCAGCAACGCCGAGGAGTTGGCCCGCGCACGAAAAGGGCGTCACGAGAAGGCACTCCGCAGGCCACCGCCGTGAACGATCGAGACGGGGCCCAGGCTCGCCGCCAGGCGATCGATGGTCGGGTTCGCGAGGAGTTCGACAGCCGACAGCGGCACACCGAGCTCTTCCTCGATTCGCCGGGCGAGCCTGACCACGAGCAGCTCGTCGCCACCCACGTCGAGAATGCTCACGTCGTAACGGTTGATCTCCGTCCGCAGCACTTCGGACCACAGTTTCGCCAGAGCCGCCTTCAGCTCATTCCCGCGGAGCTGCTGCCTGGGGGAGGCGAGGGCGGGGCGGACTGGTTCCGGGAGAGCCCACTGCCCCTGGATGCGGTCTTCCGGGTTGGTGAGGGACACCGAGAGCAGAGACGGCATATCGGAGCGCAGTACAAAGTCGAGGACATCAGCGCGCTGCCCTGGTGACAGGGACTCGTCCCAGGTGACGGTGATCAGTCCGTCCACGCCCGACGCCTGTGCGTGAAGGAAGCCGTCGGCTGCCGAACGGCACGGGTCGCCTCCGCCCTGCACCGAGGTGAGTGAGCACATCATGACGCCGAAATCGACGAGGGTGTCACCGAAGATCTCGGCCAGCACCAGCGCTCCGCGGACCTTGGGAGCCAGGGCCTGCCGCCACGCGGCCCGGTCAGTGCGGTCGACCCGGCAAGGGGCCTGGTCGTGTGGTGCGTCGGCGCAGTGGAACCATCCGTCGATCCGGCCGAACCGCTGACGGGCGGTGCCGACCAGCTGCTGCATCGCTCCCGCGTCGGTAACGTCGACGGATTCCGCCATGACAGTGCCGCCGAGACGTTCGATGTCGCGGACGGCCTCGATCTTTCGGCTGACCGGGTGGGCTGTTCCGTACTCGGTGATCCATCGGTCGAACTCGCCGGGTCGCGGAAGCGGGGAGTCGCTGGTGAGTACCAGCTTGGCCCCGGCGACGCGGGCCAGGTGGCCGGCGAGGGCCAGCCCCATCCCTCCAAGACCGCCGGTGACAAGGTACACGCCACCGGGCCGCAGCCGACTGGCCGGGATCGACGGGCCGGGGGCAGCCGCTGCGGGAACGAACCGTTGCGTCCAACGGCGCCCGTTCCGGAACGCGATCGGCACGCCGGTCGGGGCGACGATCTCCGCGAGGAGGGCTTCCGGTGCGAGGGCGCTCCTGCCGATGTCGATGCTTCGGCAACGGAGCCCGGCGCATTCCTGGGAGACGAGGTTCAGTGCGGCGCCGGTCATCGCGGCGGCAGGCGCAAGGACTTCACCGCCTGTGATGTCGTGCACGTCACGGGCCACCACCGCGAGGTGCGCGCCTTTGCAGCCCGGACTGCGGCCGAGTTGCCTGGCGACGTCGAGCACGGAGAACAGCCCGATACCGCAGGCGTGATCCAGGCTGTCGGTTGCAAGGTGCCCTGGAGCGATGTCAAGGGACCAGAGGTGTACGACCCGCTCAGGAGTCAGCCCGTCCGTGGCCAGCGCGTCGAACAACTTCTCGTAGTCGCCGGAATCCACGGGATCGACGATGAAGGAAGTGGCGTCGGCTCGGCTGAAAGCACCGCCCTGACGCACCACCACCACCTCGGCGCCCTGTTCGCGCAAAGAGTCCGCCAGCGAGTCGCCGACCCCGCCGGAGTCCCCGAACAACAGCCATGGGCCGATGGGCAAGGCGCGCTCCGGGTGCCCGCCCGTCCCTGGGCCGAGGCGCTGCCATGACGGTGTATACAGCCACTCGGAGGGGTTCTGCCCACGGCTCTGCTCTTCCTGGACGGAGGCAGATGGCGGTTCGAGACGGAGGAAGGTGCGCTCCAGCGGGTGCACCGGCAGGGGGACGCGGTACTGATGCCCTCCGTACCAGGCAGACCAGTCCACCGGCACGCCTTCGGTCCACAGCCGTCCCGCGGCGGTCAGCAGCCGTTCCAAGGGTGGCAGGCCTTGTTCGTCGTCGAGGCCGGAGCCTGCCGGGAGCACTGGGGGGTTTCCTATGGCCACCACGGCCGCACCCTGCGCTGCCCGGCCGGAGAACGCCTCGGCCAGCCGGTCGCCCTCCCATATGTCTCGGGTCCAGTGCAGCGGGTCGAGCACCCGCGTCTGCGGCAGTTCGCCGCCCACGACGGCCGACAGGATGGGAATGTCCGGAACTCTCGGGCGCACTTCGGGGACCTGCGCGGCCATTCCTGCTCGCCAGGACAGCAGTGCCAGCGCGTCAGACGGTTCGAAGACCCCGGCGAAGCAAGCTGCGAGGAGTTCGCCCACCCCGGTTCCCCCGACCGCCGCCGGCCGAACGCCGGACTCCGTCCACAGCGTCGCGAGCGCCCGGCTCGCGGTCAGCAGAGCCGCCGACGGGTCGTCCGCGCTCGGGACGGCGCTCCCGGTGGACCGCTCCGCTATGTCGGCGACTGCGGACAGCCGTGCGGACAGCACACTGAATTCCTCGGCCGGGACGTCGCCGAACAGGAACGATACGGTCGGGGTGGTCTCTGCCACCCGTACGCCGGTGCTCTTGCCGTCGGTGAGCGCACGCAATCCGGCCGCGGCGCCGGCGCGGTCTGCCGCGGTGACGGCGTAGCGGTGCGAAGAGCCGCGTCGGCCCTGCCGCAGCGTGAAGGCCACGTCCACGAGGTCGGGCGCGTCCGGCTCCTCCAGTGCATCGGCCAACTGACGGGCCAGCTCGCGCAGGGCCATGTCGCTGTGGGCACTCACAGCAAGTGTCTGCGGGCCGCCGGGCCTCGCCGGCCGATCGGAGGGGGGAGGAGCCTCCTCGAGGACCACATGAGCGTTGGTGCCACCGATGCCGAACGAACTCACTCCGGCCCGACGGGGGGTTTCACCCGCCGGCCAGGCCATCGGCACGGTGTTGATGTAGAAGGGGCTGCCCACCAGGTCGATCTGGGAGTTGGGCCGGGTGAATGCTGGGTGCCCGGGGATTTCCCGGTGCCGCAGCGCCAGCACCGCCTTGATGAAGCCGGCGATTCCCGCCGCGGCGGCGACGTGCCCGATATTCGCCTTCACCGAGCCCAAGGCGCACTGGCCCGGCCGGGCACCTCCGTCGGCGAAGGCCTCGCTCAACGCGGCGAACTCGATGGGGTCGCCCAGAGCCGTGGCGGTGCCGTGGGCTTCGATGTAGGTGATGGTGCCGGCGTCCACCTCGGCCACCGCCTGCGCTTCGGCGATCACGGCCCGTTGCCCGCCGATGCTCGGGGCGGTGTATCCGATCTTGTCGGAGCCGTCGTTGTTGATCGCCGAGCCCTTCACCACCGCGAGGATCTGATCGCCGTCCTCGATCGCCTCGGCCAGCCGCTTCAAAGCGACGAGACCCACCCCGTCACCGAATGTCGTCCCTGCTCCGTCGGCATCGAACGGTCGGCACCGCCCGTCCGGGGAGAGGATCATTCCTTCGCTGAAGACGTAGCCCGGATAGTCGTTGGCGATGACCGACACTCCACCTGCCAGGGCGATGTCACATTCACCTGTGAGAAGGCTCTGCACGGCCATATGCACCGCGACCAGTGACGTCGAACAGGCGGTCTGCACATTGATGCTCGGCCCGGTGAGGCCCAGTTTGTACGAGATCCTGGTGGTCAGGTAGTCCTTGTCGTTGGCGATCATGAGTTCGGTTCCGTCGTAGCCCAGCGGGTCACAGGAACGAGCCACGACATTGGTCAGATACGTGTTCATCGACGCACCTGCGAACACACCGATGCCCTGAGCGTCCGTTCCCCCGGAGTAGCCGATGGTCTCGAGCAGCTCCCATGCGACCTCGAGCAGTATTCGCTGCTGCGGATCGAGCAGCTTCGCCTCGCGCTTGGTGAAGCCGAAGAACTCGTGGTCGAAGTCGAACGCGTCCGGCAGGGATGCGGCTCGCTTGACGTAGCCGGGATCGCGCAACACCTGCTCCGGCACCCCGGCGGCCGCGAGTTCGGCGTCTGTGAACGTGGTCAGCATGTCGTCTCCGGCACGCAGCCGGTTCCAGAACTGAGCCACACTCCCGGCGCCGGGGAACCGGCCGCACATGCCGATCACGGCCACGTCATTCGGCCGAGCCGTCGGATTGACCACGCTCCCGTCAGTCATCGTTGCCCCTGTCGGTATCCAGTTGGCGACGTTCTCGTGCGCGCAGGCGTGCGCTGCGGGCCGTTCCGTCCGCCAGTTGTGCCCGCCTGCTTGACGCCCGGCCTCGGTCAGGGGCCGGACCGGCCCCGGCGGCGGTCTGGCCGAGGCGTCGGGCCAGACTGGCCACGGTCGGGTAGCGGAACAATTCGTTGATCTTCAGCGGAGTGCCCGCGGTTTCGTCGGCGAGCATCTCGTGCACCCGCACCAGCAGCATGGAGTTGCCACCAAGGTCGAAGAAGTTGTCATCCCGTCCGATCCGCTCGCGCCCGAGCGCTTGCCGCCAGATGGCCGTGATCCGCTGCTCGATCCCCCGCAGCGCGGTGCCGCTCCGAGGGGCCGCGCCGGCGGACTCAGGGACCGCGGCCGTGCGCCGACTGGTGCCGGGGGTGACTTCGGACGCCATCGGCAGTTCCGCCACACTGCGGCCAGGGTCCGCGAGCGCGGCTTGCAGCAGTGCCAGATAGTTCTCGGCCACCTGACGAGCCGCCTGAGCCGAGAAGACGGACTTGCGGTACTTGAGCAGCCCGACGAGCCGGTCGCCGTCGTGCACGACCTCGAGTACGAGCTCGAGCTGGTCGTCCTGCTGGTCCAGCCGGAACGGCACCGCGGTCAGCCCCGCCCAGCCGACCGGGGCCGCGCCGTCGTCAGCCACGTAGAGACCGGCCAGCGCCGGGTACCGGCTGGGTTTCTGGTAGCTGAACATCGCCTGGAAGATCGGGTTACGGTCGTCCACCCGGCGCGGCGCCAGCTCGCCGACAAGCAACTCGAACGGGTAGTCCTGGTGCTCGAGCGCGTCGGTGACGGTACGGCGAGTACGGTCCAGCTGCTCCCGGAACGCCACCGCGTCGCTCAGATCGGCACGCAGCACGACGGGGTTGACGAAGTTGCCGACGCACTCGGCCATCGCCGGACTGGTCCGGCCGGCGAAGGGAGACCCCACCAGGACGTCGTGCCGCCCGGTGTAGCGGCCGATGAGGACCTGAAAGACGGTCAGCAAGACGCCGTAAGGCGTGGCCCCTTCCTCCTTGGCCAGCGCGAGCACACCGTCGACGAGCTCTGGGGCGATGGGGAACACGATCGATCCGCCCCCGTCGGTATCCGGGCCGAGTTCGCAGGGGGGCCATTCGGCCGGCTCGAGCCGGCCGGCGAGCTGAGCATGCCAATAGGCACGCGCTCTGCTGCCCTTCTCCCCTTGGATCAGCTCCTGCTGAGAGGCGACGAAATCGCTGTAGGGGACATTGCCTCCCGGCAGCTGGGACGGCCTCCGTTCCGCCTCCGCCAGGTAGAGCTGCTCGAGTTCCGCCACCATGACGCCGAGTGACCAGAAGTCGCACACCACATGGTGCACAGCCAGCAGCACCACGGCCTCTCCTGGCGCCACCGAATACGTCCGCACCCGGACCAGTGGTCCCGCTGACAGTTCGAACGGAGCGAGATAGGCACGGCGTATCGCGTCCTCGATCTGCTGCTGGTTCCACTGGCGGGCGTCCAGTTCGGCGAAATCGGGTTCGAGCCAACCGTGCACTGTCTGGCCGTCGGTGCCGCTGAAGGTGGTGCGCAGGGCCGCGTGCCGCCCGACCAGAGACGCGACCGCGCTGCCGAACGTGGCGGAGTCGAACCCGCCGGTGAACCGGGCGGTGAACCCGACGTTGTAGGACGCGCTGTCCGGATTCATCCGATGCAGCAACACAAGCGGGCGCTGGGCGTACGAGAGAGGATATTCGGTCCGCGCCTGACTGGCGCGCGACCGGAGTGTTGCCTCCAGCCTCTTCCGTATGCCCCAGTTCTGGATGTCGTCGGTCATGAGGGTCCGTCCTGATCGGCCAGCCAGGGCAGCAGTGCCTGGATCTGGTCCTCAGTCAGCGAGTCAAGGTTGGCCAGGAGGCGTGCCGCCTCCTCTGGTGAAAAGGGCTCCACGACGGTCGGCACGGCAGTGGGCACGACAGCTTGGACCGGGGCGTCGAGCGTCAGGCGTTCCGCCAGCTCATCGACGAGCAGGCGCAGGGCCTTGCCTTGGAGGAGACCAGTGAGCGGCAGGTCGACGTCCAGGTCGCGGAAGATCTGGCCGCGTACTTCGACAGCCACCAGCGAATCGAGCCCGGCTTGGTGGAGCAGGAGGTCCTCGTCGATGGCGGCCTCGGACATCCCGAGTCGCGTAGCCAGCATGGAGCGCAGGTATGCGAGCACCAGCTCTCGGCGACGTTCCGGCGTGGCGCCGAGCCAGTCCCGCCGCAGCCGCCTGCCCGCCTCTGCCCCGTCCCCGGCAGGCATTCCCTCGCCCATGACGACTGCTCGCCCGGTGGGAAACCGGTTCAGGTAGCGGGACCAGTCCACGGAGAAGACACCGTACTGACCACCGGGGCCGGCCAGGAGCCGGTCGAGTGCGGCGAATGCCGGACCGGCTTCCAGCGGAGTCAACCCGCCTTCCACGAGCCGGGTCTGCAGGCGTTCGCTCAGTTGCGCCGCCATACCCGCCTCCCACGGCCCCCAGCCGACACTGAGGGCGGGGAGTCCCAACCCGCGCCGGTAGTGGGCGAGTCCGTCGAGGAAGGCGTTGGCAGCCGCGTAATGGGCCTGCCCAGGCGCACCGAGCAGAGCAGCCGTGGAGGAGAAGAGGATGAAGTGCTCAAGGTCGAGATCCAGAGTGGCGCGGTGCAGGTGCCAACCACCGGCGACCTTCGGGTCCAGTACCGACCGGAAGCGGTCCCAGCTCAGCTGCGACAGCACCGCGTCATCGAGCACACCGGCCGCGTGGACGACCCCCCTGAGGCCGCCCGGCTCCCGGTGCACACGCTCGACGAGCCGGTTGACCGCGGCCTCGTCCGTGACATCCAGGCCGACCAGGGTGACCTTCGCCCCTGCCTGCTCCAGCTCGCGGATCTGTTCCTCGATCCGTACCTCATGTGCACGCCGCGAGGCGAGCACGAGGTGACGCACCCCGCGTCTGGCCAGCCACGCCGCGGTACGCAGACCGAGCGCTCCGGTCCCCCCGGTGATCAGGTAGCACCCGTGGGCGGCGAGCCGGCCAGGGCCTGTCGGCAGTGCCGACTCGCGGTGCAGCGTGGGCCGGTAGAGCTGTCCGTTGCGGATCGCGGCTTCGACGCCGGGCCATTCGGGCGGGACAACCGGCGCGCCGGTGAGGTCGCGTGGGTCCGCGTCGAGCAACCGCAGGTTCAGCTGAGGTGCTTCCATCGCAGCGCTCCGGCCAAGGCCCCACAGCATCGCCCCGTAAGGGTCGCTGACCTCCCCGGGCCCGTGCACGGCCACCGCTCCGCGGGTCAGCAGTACTACGGAATCGGGCGTCCGGTCCGCGCGCTCGGTGGCCTGCACGAGTGCGGGCACGCTGCCACAGGCGGTCCGTGTCTGCTGTGCGTCCAGGCCGAGGCAATGCAGTACGCTCGCCGGCCCGGTGTCGCGGAACAGTTGCGCCAGGTGTTCCGCGTCGGCGGGATCCAGCACGTATCGGTGATCGCCGAGGCGGGTGAAGGCCGTGCCCACCTCGGCGATCACACACCGGTTGCCGCTTGCCTCCAGTGCTGTGACCGCGGGACGCCAGTGACCCTGACGGTCGGCGAGCACAATCCACGTTCCGGTGGTGGGCGACGTGTCACCGGCCGCCTGGGCCAACTCCCATTTGTCCACGTGGATCTCGGCCTCGGGCGAACGGAAGGAGACCGCTCTCAGCTGGAGGCCGAACAGCTCGAGCAGCGGGTTTCCCTCGTGGTCGGTCAGGGAGACATCGGCAAGTGCTCCCGAGGCATCGGCCTCGCGGTGCCGGATGCGCGCGACTCCTGATTCCACCGCGTTGCGGGACGGGTGGAACACGGCCCGCTCGATCCGGAACGGCAGCAGCACGCCGTCCTCGGGGGCAGCGCGGACGATCCGTGCCGCGATGGCCAGCTGAACGCAGGAGTCAAGCAGTGCCATGGTGCGCTCCCGAGGCGAGTCTGCCGCGAAGCCGAGGTCGCCGGAGCTGTCCTCGCCGTCCAGCCGCAGCTCGTCGATCCACTGGAACGCCGGGCCGAACCGGAAGCCCGCCGCCTCGAACTGCGGGTAGAGCTCAGCCGGGGAAACCGGCCGGCCTGCGCGGTAGACAGACGGGTCCAGCGGCTGCGCGAGGGCGTCAGTCCGCTGGATCCGTCCCTCAGCGTGCACCTGCCAGGACTCGTCGGCCAGTGGATCGTCCGCATTCGCCAGACTGAGCGACTGTGCGACGAACCTGTGGTCCCCGGCCGGAGTGAGCACGAGCTGGAGCCGGTGTCGCGCCTCGTCGACCTCCAGCGCTCGCGGGAAGACCAGATCTTCGACAACCGCGGCGGAGTCGGCGGCCACAGCCTCCACCAAGCAGGCGGTGTGGTACGCCCCGGGCACGACGAGGCGGCCGGAGATCTCGTGATCGGCGAGCGCACGCGGAGCCCTCGCGGCCACCGTGGTCTCGTAGCGCCGCTGCGTGGACTGCGGCAGCGCGAGTCGGCTCAGCTCGGGCAGGTCTCCGGCCGGTTGCGCGGGCGGCTCTGCGCCGGAAGGCGCCGGTGCGGTCCAGTGCCGGGCCCGTGTGAAGGGATAGAGAGGAGCGGAAGCCCTGACCGCTTGCAAGGGCGCGTAGTACTCCGCCCAGTCGACCGGTATTCCTGCCCTGTCCAAACGCGCCAGGCGGGCGAGCACCGTGACGGGATCCGGGGTCCTGGGCTCCAGCCCGGGCAGCCAGACAACATCACCGTCGGACTGAGTACGGCCAGCGGTGGTAAGCGTCCGGCCTGGGCCGATTTCGAGGAAGACCGTGCATCCCCCGCCGAGGAGTTCGCGGATGCCGGGCGTGAACCTGACCGGTGAAGTGAGCTGCCGTCCCCAGTACTCCGCACCGATCTCCGCACGGCCCGCCCATGTGCCGGTGAGGTTCAGTGCCATCGGCAGGACAGGCTGCCGGTGGGTGATCCGGTCTGCGGCCTGGACGAGTGCGGGGACAGCCGGAGCGACCAACGGTGAGTGGAAGGCATGCGTCGTCTCCAGAGGGACGGTGACCCAGCCCCGCTGTCGGAACTCGGCTTCCAACTCGCCTGTCTCGGTGTCCGATCCGGAGACCGTGAACCGTTCCGGCGCGTTGTACGCGGCGATTGCCGCCGAACCGCCCTTGGCCCTGACCAGCCGTTCCAGCTCGGCCCCGTCGGTGCAGCCGACGGCGACCATCCGGCCGCTGCCAGGAACAGCCGCGAAGGCACGGCCGCGCGCGCAGACCAGCTCCAGTCCCTCTTCCACGCTGAACACGCCGGCCACGCAGGCGGCCGCATACTCGCCGAGGCTGTGACCGACCACTGCGTCCGGCCGCACCCCACACGAGGCCCAGAATTCCGCCAGCGTCACTTGCAGGAGGAAAACCGCCGGCTGAAGCAGTTCCGCCCGCAGCTGCGCCGTAGGGTCGGCGAACACCTCGAGGGGGCCGACTCCGGTGAGGCGGCGGAAGGTTTCCGCGTGCCGGTCCAGTGCGGCGCGGAACAGCGGATGCGCACGGTGGAGTTCGACGGCCATCCCGGCGTACTCGGAGCTCTGACCGGGAAAGAGGAACCCGACCCTCGGCTTGGCCCGCGCGGATTCCCCCTCGTCCGCTGCCCCGGTCCCATCCCTCAGCCACGCTTCGACGCGCTCGGCTGCCGCATCGCCGGTGTCGGCGATGACGCTGAGCCGGTGTCGCAGCGCGCGGCGACCGACCTGACTGGTATAGGCCAGATCTCCCAGGACCGCGTCCGGCTCGCGCAGGCGGTTCGCCCACCGGTCCGCCAGTCCCCGCAACGCGTCCGCGGTCTTGGCGCTGATCGTGACGAGCTCGTACCCCGGACGCCGATCCGCCCGTGTGAGTTCCGGTGCCTGTTCCAGCACGGCGAAGGCATTGGTGCCGCCGATGCCGAGGGAATTGACCGCGGCCCGGCGGGGAGATCCGGGCCAGGGCAGCGGCGCCGTATTGACGAACAAGCCTGTGTCGTCCAGTTTCAGCCGAGGACTCGGCGCCGTGAAATACGGGCTGGGCGGGATCTGTCCCCGATGCAGGGACAGAGCAGCCTTGATCAGGCCTGCTATGCCCGATGCCGCCTCCATATGCCCGATCAGCGCCTTCACCGACCCGATGGCGCAGGCATCGGCTCGTCCGAAGATCTGCTTGAGCGCGCCGATCTCGGTGGGATCACCGAGCGGTACCCCGGTTCCGTGCGCCTCGACGTAGCCGATCGTGGCGGGATCGACTCCGGATACCTGGAGCGCCTGACGCATCGCGGCCAGCTGGCCGGACAGGCTCGCGGCGCCGTAACTCGATTTGCCGCCACCGTCGTTGTTGACAGCGGTTCCAAGGACGGTGGCGTAGACGGTGTCCCCGTCTCGCAGCGCGTCGGCCAGGGGCTTGAGGACGACGGCGCCCACGCCGCTGCCGAAGATCGTTCCCTGCGAACTGACGTCGAACGGGCGGCAGCGCCCGTCCGGCGACAGGATGCCGCCCCGGCGGTGCCAGTACCCCGCGGCCTGGGGGAGCCTGATGTTCACGCCGCCGGCCAGTGCGGCGTCACACTCGCCGCGCAACAGGCTCTGGACGGCGAGGTGCACCGCGACCAGCGAGGTGGAGCAAGCCGTCTGCACCGTCAGACTGGGCCCGGTCAGATTGAACTTGTACGACACCCGGGTGGCGAGAAAATCCTTGTCGGTCCCGAGCTGCTCGAGGGAGGCTGTGGGATCTTCCAGTGGCCCGGCGCTGCTCAATACCTCGGGAAGGTAACTGGTGAGAACACCGCCGCTGCCGGCGAAGACACCGACCGACGTCCCGGTCCCGGCCGCTGTGCGCAGACCCGCGTTCTCGAGAGCATGCCAGCAGGTCTCCAGGAAGATCCGCTGCTGAGGGTCCATGACGGCGGCCTCGCGGCCGGAGATGTCGAAGAAGGCCGCGTCGAAGAGGTCGACGTCGTCGATCGAGGCGGTCGCCTTCACGTAATCAGGGTTCTTCAGCCACTCCGGGTTCGCACCACCACGGAGCAACTCCTCGTCAGCGAGGTCGCGTATCGCCTCGCGTCCGGCCACGATCGCGTCCCAGAACTGGTCCACGTCCGTGGCTCCGGGGAAACGGGCGGCCATGCCCACGATAGCGATCGGTTGCCCGTCTGGTTCGTGCTGTGTCATGACGGCTCGCCGGCACCGAGGCGAGGCAGGACGACCGGGTCGTACGCCTGCAGCAGGTCACCGACCGTGCGCACACTGGTGATGGGCAACGTGTCGGAGAACGGGTCGGTGTCCAGCTCCATCTCCAGTACGGCGACGAGCCGCGCGAGGTGCAGCGATTCCAGACCGAGCTGATCGACAAGGAGCTGGTCCTCGTCCAGGTGCTCGACCGGACCGGCCACCTCGTTCACGATCTCGAGCAGTGCGGCCTTGACCGTGTCCCGCTTGTTCATTGAAATCACACTCCGTTCGTACGCACACCGGCCCCCGTAACAGGGGTTCAGCAGGTGTAGCCACCGTCGACGGTGATGGTCTGGCCGGTGATGAAACTCGCCCCGGGCGAGGTGAGAAACCTGATGACGCCGAGCACGTCCTCTGTGGACCCGAGTCGGCCCAACGGTGTCCGGCGCTCGATGCGGCGGCGTTGGGCCTGGCTGATGCCCGCGGTCATCTCGCTGTCGAAATAGCCGGGAGCGACACTGATCACCCGGACCCCGGCAGGGCCGACCTCACGGGCAAGACCTCGAGTAAGCCCGTCGAGTGCCGCTTTCGCCGCTCCGTACACGGCGACGCCGGTCTGCCCGCGCAACGCGTTGATGGAGGACAGATTGATCACCACACCGGTCCGGCGGGCAAGCATGGGCTTGAGGCAGGCCCGGGTGAGCAGAACCGGCAGTGTCACGTTGGTCTGCAGTGCCGTGTCGATGGCCGTCGGGGCGGTCAGGGTCAGCAGGCCCTCGAGCCCGATCGCCGCGTTGTTCACCAGCACGTCGATGCGCCGGTGGCGACGCACGGCTGCACGGGCGAACTCTTCGACCGCCTCGGCGTTCGTTCCGTCGACCGAGGACCAGAACAGCGCGTCGGAAGAGGTCGATTCACGAAGCGCGGTGAGCTCGGCGGACTCGGTCCGGCTGAAGGTCTCCACGCGGTAACCGCGCTCCAGGAAGTCAGTCACCAGAGCCAGTCCCAGACCTCGGCTGCCTCCGCTGACGACCGCCACCGGACGCTGATCCATGGTGCGGTTCACACGGCACCCCCCATGCGCTTGAATCGCTCGCCGTGCAACGGAGCGTCCGAGACGGTGATGACGGCCGGAACCTTGTGAGGCGGTAGGTGTTCGGCACAGAACTGGCGCAGCCGACGGTTCAGCGCCCTCTTCTCCTCCGGCTCGACCAGCTCGACCGTGGCCGTGACGATCTGCCCGGTGACGGCGTTCGACCGTCCGGTCACGATGACGTCGGCGACATTGCCGGCCCGGAGCAGCACATCCTCGACCTCGGCCGGAGACACCTTCTCTCCACCTACGTTGATCAGCGTCGACAGCCGCCCGAGTACGCGGAGAGTCCCGTCCTCGGCCACTTCGACCGCGTCTCCGGTGTTGAGCCACCCTTCCTCGTCGAACGGACTGGGCGCGTTGAGATACCCGAGCATGGCGCTCGGCGATTTGATCCAGAGCACCCCGTCACGCACCTTCGTCCGGAATCCCCGCCCTCCGACGTCCATCTGCAACGAGTTCGACGAAAGCGATCGCGTGGGCAAGATGCCGGTCTCGGTGAGTCCGTAGGTCTGCTTGAACTGCACATGAGGGAACACTCGGGCCGCGTGCGCGAGGGTGATCTCGCGCATGGGCTCCGTGCCGTAGGTGATCAGCTCGAGCGAGGACAGGTCGTGATTCCGGTAAGCGCCGGAAAGCAGCAACATGTTGAGGAAGGTCGGCGTGGTCGGCAGAACCTGCACTCCATGACGCTGAATGGCCTCACACGCGTGCTGAGGGGTGCGTTGCGGCTCGGTGACCACCGTGCCGCCGCCGACGAGCGAGCGGAACAACGTATTGACTCCACCGATGTGGTCGAGCGCCATGAACTGCAGCGTTCGCCGAGGGCGCGACGACGCACGGAAGCCGTCGAGCAGCCGCGGAAGCGAGAGCAGGACAGCCTTGCTCTCGCCCGTCGAGCCTGAGGAGAACAGCAGCAGCCCAGCCTCTCCGCTGCCGGCGAGTTCGGCCAGAAGGCGTGGCGTTGGCGCGTCCGGTGCCACTACGGTCCGAACCATCCACTCATCAGGACCGCTGAACTCGACGACACGGGTCGCATGCGCAGCCGCGATCCGGCGCTCCCGCTGCTCCCTCGGCGGATCGGCGGGGGCGAGGGGAACCACGACAGCGCCTCGGACGGCGAGTGCCACGAAGAGCGCGACCATGTTCGGTGAGGCGTTCCCGACGACTGCCACACTCTCGCCTGCCGCCACTCCGAGCCGGGTCAGCTCGGCCAGCCAGCAGGCGGTCCGCTCCGCGAGTTCGGCGTACGTGACCCTACCGCCGTGCCCGACCATGGCCTCAGCGTCAGATCGACCCTGAAGTTGCGACAACAGCCAGTCCATCGCGCCTCCCCCATTGCCCGCCACCATCCAAAGCTGAAAATTTGCACGCCGTGTTCGAGGCATGAAATCGCTCCAGCAGAGCGGACATATCTAAGCGCGAACCGGCAGCGGAGGCTACAACTTGACACCATCACGCAGGGAGCGGCATGCCGAGCTTGTCCCGCCGGCGAGACAGCGATGAAGCGTGTTCATGCCGTCGGTTCAGGTCCATACTCGCCTTACCTTGCTCTGGGCGCGGACAGCAGGAGAGTGCAGTGACCGACAAAGACAAGCAGCAGAACTTCCTCGATTACCTGAAAACCAAGGAAGCATTCGACGCCAAGGTCGCCGAGATCGACCAGGTCGACAAATTCGACACTTCTTTCGGAGTTGAAACAAGCACTCCCTTCGAAAGCTGGGACGCCGGCAAGACCGATAATTTCGACCTGCTGAACAACTACCGATACTCCCCATCGCCCACCGGAACCCTAAGGGCGGTGATATCGCAGGTTCCCGTCGACTACGAGGAGGTGACGTTCATCGACTTCGGCTCCGGTAAGGGCCGTGCGCTTCTCGTGGCTTCTGAATTTCCATTCAAGAAGATCATCGGAGTCGAGCTTTCCGGGCACCTCTGCAATATTGCCACACAAAATGTGAGGCAATATGACTCCACTTCAAAGAGGTGCAACGACATCGAAATACGCCACCAGAGTGCCGAAGAATTTGAAATCCCGGACGATTCAGGCGTGTTCTACTTCTATGAGCCTTTTAGTTCGACTGTGACAGAACGGGTGCTGGAAAATATCGAGCGCTCCATCAGGCGCGTCCCGCGAGCGGCCGTCATCTGTCTGGTGGGGCGGGCTCTCGTTCCCGTCGTCGAAGGGCGAGCGCCGTGGGTGCCCTTCGGCCCCGTGGTGCAATCACCAGATGACCACTATTTCGACGCGCGCCTTTTCGCGGTCCACGTCGGTGGCGCGCATACATCTGGATCCGGCTCCGCTTCCTGAAACATCGGACACCCACCGGTCGACGATCGGTCCGCTGGTCGAGCGGACCGAGAACGGACCTGCGATGGCCGGCTACAGCGCCCCGGAGAACACCAATGGGCTTCTCCGCCAGCGCTTCCCCTGCGCCCCGGCAGTGGGTCAGAGCCTCAGGAACAGTCGATGGCGCGCCGTACGACCTTCGCCACCCAGGCCTCGACCGACTCACTGTCCCTCCTGGCGGCCCTCCCCATACCCGCCAGCTCATCGGCTGAGAATTGAAGTATCAGCGAGCGAGCTTCGGCCGTGGAGGTGGCGTCACGCCGGAGCAGCGTCGACGTCGACCCGGCTGCCGTCCGGGCGACGGCACTTGACTCCTCGTCACCCCCGGCGCCCGACTGCGTCAGCTCGCTCTGCCGCATGAGCAGACTGCTGCGAACTTCCCGACGCAGCTTGTTTCTGCTCCAGCCCAGTTCTTCCGCCTTCCGCAGCCAGTAGTCCTGCTCCGGTTCCTCCAGTGCCACAACTTCGAGGTGGTGGCTGAAGCTCAGACCTTGACGCCTGCGGGACAACGGAAACGCGCGCGCAACCCAGCTGTAGTTGCGCAGAGTCTGGTAACTGAGCGAGGTCCGCTTGATGGCTTCCTCGTAGCGGTCCTGGAATACGGACTCTCCATAGACCAGCCAATCGGCGATCCACCAGGTGGAGGAGTCGGCAAAAGAGAACAGTTCGGTACCGAGCTCTTCCCAGGTTCTGAAGCTCTGCTTGGCCGTGAACAGCAAGCCGGACTTGTACAGCTGAACACCTGAGCCTCGCGGCTGCCGCGCGGCTCCCGCTGCCATATGCCGCGCGGTCCGGCCTGCCGGACTGACCGTCTTACGCATTGCTACCCCCTGGGCTCTCTCCATGCATCGTCCGACTTTCGGGTGTCATTCAGAGCAGAGCGTTCGACCTCCGTACCGACAGGTCCGCACCTTTCGCCGCTCGAACTCCTGGCCACCGCGAGCCGTCGACCACCAGCCCTGCAACGGCCTCGTTCCCCGGGCTCGCAAGCGCTTGAATAGTGAAGCGGAGCCAGATTCACACCGAGGTTCAGGCTTGTCAAGGGGGACATTGCAGGCTTAACCGCCCAGTCTCACCACGCAAGTTGAACGACACGATCCTCAACTATCGATCAGTGTCGAAGCGCTTCAACTGGGGCAGGAATGAGCACCGGACGTGGGCGCGGCATCGTGCCGGCCATCGCCTGCCGTGGCACCCGCCGCGGCACTGGGTTGGCTACCTACTGCCGGGCGATCCGACTCGCCTGCTGCGCGCTCTCACTGCCGGCGGCGCTGCCGGCGACGCGCAGCTGTGGCATTTTGCGCACGAGGGCTTGCAGGCCGACCGTCGGAGTAGTGACGTTCCATATCCGGGTCGAGAGTTTGAGCGAGTGACGAGATCGTCGGATAGGCGAAGAAGGAAGTCAGTGGGATGTCGATGCCATGCCGATCACGGAGTTCCTGGCGTATCCGCACCACGAGCAGGGATGTGGTGCCGGCGTCGAATATGTTCTCCACGGCGCTGACTCGAGAGACGTTCAGCACTTCACACCAGATCTCGTGCAGAAGATTCTGAACAGGTCCACTCGGAAGGACGTGATCCGTACTGGATACCTGCTGTCGAGCGATGGCCTTCAAGGCGTTCCGGTCGGTCTTCCCGTTCGGGGTCAGCGGAAATTCCGGCAGGGTCAGCACCCGGTTCGGCACCATGTATTCGGGCAGGTTCTGCCGAAGGAAGGCTCGTGCACTGTGCTTCAGCACCTGCAGCCGAGCTCCCTGCCCAGGGTCGTTGCTCGTCGGCCCGTCGATCGTCGGCCGCTCGTGAACGAAGTGTCCGCTCCACCGGCTGCGGTGAGTGAAGCTCGTCCGAATGCGTCCTTGCTGCGGGAAGCGAGAGGACCAGGCGTGCCGAGTGTCCCAGCCGTGCCGAGCCGCCACTTCGTCAAGTTCCTCCGGCAAGCACACGAAGGGGGGCATCTCATCACCCGACGCGAGGTGGGCGAAGCGTGCGACGCGGGCATTCGGAATGCCGTCGACGACGACCGCGGCGGAACTCGACGCGCCGAGCAGTCTGTCCAGGCCCTCAAGGTCGGAGACCTCCTCCCAGCCGAGGTACTCACAGGGCTGTGGCCGATCCGGTACCTCCCCACCGATCTTCAGCAGGACGTCGTAGCGGAAACGCGTCAGCTCGTTGTCGTATCCGGGGGCCTTGAGCGATCCCTGAATCCCGGTCACCGCAGGAAGCGCGTCTTGAAGCTCTGCGAAGTACCCGGGGTCGATGAGGAGTTCATCGTCCTCCAGTGCGTGCCGTGCAGCGAGGGCGCGCAATTCTTCGGTTCCCAGTCGGTCATCCATTTCCAGCACACTGATATGGAACGCCTCTGCGAGTTTCAGGCTCCGCAGGTCGCCGACGTAGATATGTCCGCCAGGAACAACGATCTTGCTCGCTTCGGTCAGGACTTCCGTGAGATAGTCCCGGCCAGGGAAGTACTGGGCGACAGAGTTGATCACTACGCAGTCGAAGAGCTCCCCGTCGGCGACGTCCCCGATGTCCTGGGCAGCTGCCGTGGCCAACCGCACCCGGCCGGTGAGCCCTCGCCGGGCGACCGCGCTCTTCACATGACCAATGGCCTCTGCGGAGAAGTCGATACCCAGATAGCGGTCGGCCGCAGGAGCCAGGCGCAGCAGCAGCAGTCCGGTGCCGCAGCCGATCTCCGCGAAGGTGCGAGCGCCCGTTCCGGCGATTCTGTCAACGGTCTGCGTCACCCAGTCCCGCATCTCCGCCTCTGGCAGTGGCTGTTTGGAGTAGCTGCTCTGCCAGCCCTTCAGATTGAAGTCATCTTCTGCGGCGGGTTCGCCTTCGGCATAGGTGTTCTCCCAGATGGCACGCCAGTCTTCTGTGGTGCTATCGGCTTGATCCGCGCCCTTCTCCGGCGTCACGAAGGTGACCAGCTGCTCCTCTCCTGCGGAGGTCGTCACGGCCAGCGTGCCGGCGTCCCGGACGCCAGGGCACGCTCGGGCCACGGCATCGACTTCCCCGGGTTCCACTCGGTGCCCACGGATCTTCACCTGGTCGTCGAGACGCCCGAGAAACTCCAGATTCCCGTCGGACCGCCACCTGACGAGGTCTCCGGTGCGGTAGACGGGCAGCCCTTCGATATCGACAAACCGCTGTGCGGTCAGATCGGGGCGGCCGAGGTAGCCCAGCGCCAGCCCCGCACCGCCGATGCACAACTCTCCAGGTATCCCCATGGGAACCTGCAGGCCATCGGCATTGACGACGAACAGGCGAGTGTTGGAGATGGGCCGCCCGATTCCGGTGACGCTGTCGAGCCGCCGCAGCACTGCACGCGTCGACCATATGGTGGTCTCCGTCGGTCCATAGAGGTTGTGTACTTCAGGCCCCATCGCGGTCAGCGCCCGGGCGAGCGAGTGCGGCAAGTGCTCGCCACCACTCCATATCTGCCGTAGCGCAGGCGGCGCGACGCGGTGGGACGAGGCGTAGAGCTTCCAGGTCGCTGGAGTGGCCTGCACCACCGTGACTTTCTCGTCCGAGAGAAGTCGGTGCAGCCGCTCCGGGTCGCCGCCGACACCTGGCGGCCCGATGACCAGTGTTCCTCCGGCCAGCAGCGGGAGCCAGAGTTCCAGCCCTGCGATGTCGAAGGACAAGGATGTCAGTGCAAGCATCCGGTCGCGCGTGCCGAACCCGGACTCGGACATGAAGTCGTCCAGAAGGTTCCCGAGGCTCTTATGGCTGACCATCACCCCCTTGGGGCGGCCGGTCGAGCCGGAAGTGTAAATCACGTAGGCCACGTGATCGCCGCATGTCACGGGGGCCGGCTCCTCGGCTGGGAGCGGGAGAGCAGGTCCGTCCAACACCAGCACTTCGGTATCTGGGGGCACGGGGATGCGGTCCGCGAGGTCGCAAGTGCTCAGCAGGACCTTGATGCCCGCGTCCTGCGTCATGTGCTCCAGCCGGGCTCTGGGGTACGCAGGGTCAAGTGGTACGTAGGATCCTCCCGCGGCCCAGACGCCGAGCAGACCTGCCGGCAGGTCGCGGCCACGCGGCAGAGCTACGCCGACCAGATCGCCCGGCCGCAGCCCACGGGCCGTCAGCGCCGCACCGATCGCCTCCGCTCGCTCGATGAGCTGCGCGTAGGTGTAGGTGCCGTCGGATGCCTTCACCGCGACGGCGTCCGGTCGACTGTGCGCGGTCTCGGACAGCCTGGCGGGGAGCGCGCGGGGATCGACCGGGCGCGTGGGGCCCGTGCCGAGTGTGGAGAGCACGGCCCGCTCCTCCAGGTCTGCCAGGTCGATGCTCCCGACACCGGCATCCGGTCTGGCGGCGACAACCTCCCACAGCCGCCGCAGATGCCTGATGAACCGCTCCGCTGTGTCCTGGTCGAAGAGGTCGGTCGCATACTGAAGCCGGCAGTCCAGGCCGCCGCCGAGCGGGGTGACTTTGAGTACCAGGTCGAACTGCGAGGTTCCCGTCTGATGGTCGATCAGTTCCAGTTCGGCCTGGGGAAGTTCCGTATGAAGCACGGAGGCTTCCTCGAATGCGGCCATCACCTGCACCAGCGGGTTATAAGACAGGCTGCGCTCGGGCGCAACACCGTCGATAACCTCCTCGAACGGGACGTTCTCTGACGCAACTCTCCGGTGCGCGTCACGTACGCGCTCGAGGTACCCGGCGAAAGACGGGTCTCCAGCCATGTCTGCCGGGATCACGAGGGTGTTCTCGAAGGGGCCGACCAGCCGCTCGGTTTCGACCGACGAGCGGTTGGCCACCGGGGTCGCGACCAGTAGCCGTGACTGCCTCGACCAGAGACTCACCACTGCCGAGAACGAAGCCAGAACCATCGTCTCGAGGGTTGCTCCGTGCTCTCGCGTCACCTTCTCGAGCTCGCGTACCAGAGATGACGAGGCACGCCAGTGCGAAGACGCCACTGCAAACGTCTGCACGGCCGGCCGAGGGCGGTCGGCCGGGAGGTCGACCACCGCGGGGAATTCCGAAAGCTCGCGTATCTGTGCGGCCCGTCGTTCGATGGCCTGCGGCGTATTCACCCACTCACGCTGCCATGCCGCGAAGTCGACATAGCGGGTCGGCGGCAGATCAAGCAGGTCCGGGACGCCGCCCGCCCTGTCCTTTCGGTAAATCTCCATGACCTCACGCAGAAGGATGCCCAGAGACCGGACGTCAGCCACGACGTGGTGCAGCGCGAACACCAGAATCCTGGTGCCGCTGCCGCACTGCACCAGGCCTGCACGCACCAAAGGCGCGTCGCTCAGATCGAATGGCTCTCGGGCAAGTTCCGCGGCTTTGGCGAAGACAGACTCTTCGTCGGCTGCGTCAAGCTGTTGCACAGTGACCCGGGCCTGGTCCAGCACATCCTGGACGAGGGCATCACCCAGGATCCCGAATCTGGTCCTCAGGACCTCATGCCGTTCGATGACGTCGTTGACCGCGCGCTCGAGAGTCGGCACATCCAGCTCGCCGTGTACGACGAACTGCACACACAGGTTGTTCCTGGAGGTCCCGGGCAGCAACTGTTCAGTAAACCAAATCCGCTGCTGTGACAGAGAGGCCGGGTTTGCACTTCCCTGGAACGTCATCAGCTGACCCGCTTTCCCGAAAGTTCCGCCGGGTCGATCCCGGGGCAATGCTCCAGCAGTGAAGGGTGCACGTACGGGATCCGCCCGAAGGTCCGTGGCGCCACGTCGGCCCGGAGTGCGTGATCGCGCTCGGCATAGGCCTGCCAGTTGATCCGCACACCCTGTTCCCAGAGAGTTCCGACAGCCTGGAGCAGCGAGCACCAGCTGTCCGAGGCTTCTCCACCGGATGCCAGGGCCACGGCAGCGTCTTCAGGCACTCCCCCACGCTGTGCGGCCCGCAGCAGATTCGTTCCGCTGTTCAGCTGCAGATACACAGCCGCAGGGTGCTCGGACACCACAGAGCGCAGGGCCTCGTCGAAGGGGCCATGCTCACCCAGTTGCGCTCCCCAGTACCCAGGATCACACGCCTCCTCGCTGGTCAGCCATGCCCCCGAAACGCATGACAGCGTCGGCGTGGCAGGAGAGGTCAGCCGAACGTCGCGCATCCGGCGGGTGAAGCGGACAACGGCTTCGGTGTGTTCCGAAGGGGCTGCCATGGCCTGGCTGCGCCAGCACACCGCCCGCGCTGCGTCCTCGAACGAGAGGACACCGCTCAGCTGAGCGGCGGTCAGCTCGCCGACGCCCTGACCCACGAGCAAGTCCGGCCCGACTTCCAGGTCGCTGAGGAATGCGTGCTGTCCGAGGCCGAGCAGGTGCAGCACCGGCTGAAGCGCATGCGTTGCGACCGGATACCTACCGTGCAGGAACGCGTCGCGCACAGCCGAGAACATCTCAGGAGCCAGCACCTGTTTCATGATTGCGAGGCCCTCGTCCACGGTCGACCGGAAAGCCGGCTCTGCCCGGTAGAGAGCGAGCGCCACATCCGGTGCTCTCACCGCTTCGCCGGGGAGCAGGAAGACGAGTGTCGGCGGCACTTCGGGAACCGTGTGGAACTGCTCTGGCGACGGCCACTTCCCGCCGGCCGACCCGGCGTCGACCGGGATCAGCGCAGCTGCGCGTGTGGTGAGCTCCGGGCGACCGGTGCGCAGTGTGTGGCCAATGTCCTGACGAACCTCGGCCGAGGTTCCGTCCACTGCCACACGCACGGCATCGACGGTTCCGGAAAGGCGTTCCGGGTCGTCCGCGGACAGCGGAAGCAGTTGCCAGTACCGCCCCTTGCGGGAGGCAAGCCGCACATCCCGCTCGGCATCGCCGATGATGACATGCGCATTTGTTCCGCCCAACCCGAACGAACTGACCGCTGCATACCGGCCCTGGTCCGAACGCTGCCAGGCGATCGGCGTATCTGCCAGCTTGAACGGCGTGCCTACCAGATCGGTTGGCGGGGCTCCTTCCACCAGGGGAGCGTTGGGAGGAATCTGTCCATGCTGTAGGGCCAGTAGACAGCCGATGATGCTTGCTGCACCAGCCGCCGCGGTCAGATTCCCGATGTTCGCCTTGACGGAGTGGAGCCGACACTCATCGGCACTGGCTCCAGTGGATCGAAAGGCCTGGGTCGCGGCATCGATCTCCAGTGCGTCCCCGATGCTCGTGCCCGCACCGTGCCCCTCGAGCAGACCGATACTGGAGGCGCTCAACTCGGCGATGTCGAGGGCCTCTTCGATCAATTCGGACTGGCCGGCAACCCCTGGCGCCGTAAAGCCTGCACGCTCTCGGCCATCGTTGTTCACCGCGGTACCGGCGATGACGCCAAGGATCGGGTTGCCCTCGGCCAACGCCACATCCAACCGCCGCAGGAAAAGGACAGCGACGCCATTTCCCTCCACGGTGCCGTCGGCTGAGGCCATGTAGGGCTCGCACCGGCCTCGTGGCGAGTAAATTCCGCCTGCGGTGAACGTATAGCCCGCGTCCGTTACGTCCAAAGCGACACCGCCCGCCAGCGCCGAATCGCACTCACCTGCAAGGATTGCCTGGCAGGCAAGGTGCACCGCCACGCTCGAGGATGAACAGGCGGTCAGGACAGTCATCGACGGACCGGTAAGACCGTAGGTGTAGGAAATTCTGCTGGACAAGTAGTCGGGATCGTTCCCTATGGCAAGCCCGGCGAGATCCACATTTCTGCCGGCTGCGGCCGAGAGGTATTCGATCTGTGTACCGTAGCCACTCTTCCGCGATCCAACGAATACCCCGACGCGATCAGGCAGTGAACCGATGAAACATCCTGAGCTTTCCACTGCCCGGTAGCAGGCTTCCAACACTGCGCGATGCTGTGGATCGGTCAACTCTGCCTCGGATCCACCGAATCCGAATGCTTGAGGGTCGAACCCGAGGCAGTCATCCATGGAATACGTGACAGGCACATACGCCGGATCTTTATATGTGCGACTCGGAACCCGTCGCCGCACCAATTCCGTGGGATCGATTTCACGCCGTCCGGAACGTCCTGTGATCAGGAGACGCCAAAAGTCCGCCGCGCTCTGCACCTTGGCCGCGCGAATGGACATCCCGACCACGGCAACACGATCAGACATTGAACTGCCACCTCACACATAGCATCGACCAGGTTGGCTATACGGACAACTGCCGGTCCGGCTTGCGAGCTTGTCTCGCCAGCGAGACAAACGCAATAATCATCCCGCCGAGGAGCTCGGCTCGCGACAGTCACACCTGCGCCCCATTTCGGCGCTTTGCCGCCATGCCATGACCACGGCACGGCGACTGCTTGAGAATCTGTCCACGGGGTGTTGACAGTGCCGGCCAGGGCACGCTACCCCATGATTTGGAGACCGACATGGAAGAACGTCACTCAGTGAGCCTGCCCGACACGATCCGCACTTTCACGAAGGAAATCTGGGATCACGTACTGGCCAGCGACATATCGATCTCCGAGCTGTCATCGAGTGTGCCACAGCTGACATATCTCATGGAGCTGGTCCATACGGCCGAGGTGCGCACCGTCCTCGAGATCGGATTCAATGTCGGCTTCTCCAGCCACGCTTTCCTGTCCGCCTCGGACAACGTTCAGGTGGTGTCCTTCGATCTGCCGGAGAACAAGGCGGCATGGATCGGAAAGGAATTCATCGACCAGCGGTTCCCCGGCCGCCATCAGCTGATCATGGAGGACTCCCGCACCGCCCTGCCGAAATTCATCGAGGAGCACGGTGAGTCCCTGTTCGACCTTGCTTTCGTGGACGGCGGGCACGAGTACGAGGCCGTCAAGTCCGACATCGACTACTGCCGTGTGCTGTGCCGCCCCGGAAGCCTCATCGTCGTGGACGACCTGACCCCCTGGGTGCCTTGGGGGACGGGCCCCACCCGCGCCTGGACCGAGGTGTTGGAGACCGGGGACATCAAGCAGGAGCAGATCTACCGGGACGGCATCCTGGCCGACCGCATCGAAGGCCCCGCCGACCGTGTGTGGGCTCAGGGCCGTGTCAGGTAGGCAGGAGGCACAGGGGCGGATCCGGCCGGCAGGGAGACATGGTGACCAAGACCGACAGTGACATCCGCGGCACCGTCGAAGAGGCGTGGTACGCAGCACTCGGAGCGCAGGCCGCCGGCGACGAGGGAAACTTCTTCGCGCTCGGTGGCACCTCGCTGTCCGCGGTCGAATTCATGACCCGCGTGGAATCGCACCTGGGGATCGACTTCCCTCTGGAACTGCTGTTCCGCAGACGGGCCTTGCCCGAGATCATCGACGAATGCACGAGCAGGTACCGTGACCTCCATTCCCGTGGTGGCCCCTCTTCCTGACGCGGAGCCCCGGCGACAGCCGGGGTCGCCCGATCCTGGATGGACAGGACAGCGGCCCCCCTCCGGCTTGCGGTCACTCCTGGCTGCGGTGCAGCCGTCGGCCCAGACTGCGCAAGGACATCGGCAGGGTGAAGTCGTGCGGCCCGAGGCCGGTGCAGCCCTGTTCGGCGAGGTGATCGATGATCGCGGGGACGGCACCCAGCGCGCCGCCGTTCTCCGCGTAACTCCGGCCTTCGTCGACCGTGGACATCCCGTTGACTTCCAGGACCGCGGCGACCAGGGCGAGGACCGGCGGCTCGGTCCGGCCGGCTTCCTCTTCCGCCTGGCCCTCGATCAGGAAGCGAAGAGGGGCCACCGTCACCGCCCCGGGCCGCACCTGGCAGAGCAGATGCTCCCTCAACTCGGCCTCGCTGAATGGCTCTCCGCTCCCAGGTTCGCGGATCACCCGGCACTCGAGCCCCACCGTGCCATCGGTGCCGGGGGTCACGGCGGTGGAGGAGTCCCGCACCGCGGGGTGCGAGGCGAGCGCCTCGTCGACCCGCTCGGGCAGCACCAGATCGACTCCCACCACCGGGACGGCGGGCGGCGTCGGCGCGTAGGGGGCGCCGCTACGGGCAATCCGGCATATTCCGTCCCAGTCGAGGTCTCCTTGCAGGTGGGCGGCGAGCAGCTGTTCCGGGCCTATCAGCAAGGCCCGCATCTGCGGAGCGGTGAACACCGCGCCGTTGAAAGTGGCGGAGGTCACCGTGACGCCATCGGTGATCCGGGTCATGAGATAGGAGTCCAGCCCACGGTGGTCGGGCGTGGTTTCGTTACGGCCCATCAGCAGTTCGAGTTCACCGACGGCGGCGTCGGCCGCCGCCAGCAACTCCTCCTCGGAGCTGTGCTGCAGAGACGTGAAACCTTCATCGAAGGAGAAATTGACAATGGTGCCGTCGGCGATGGAAACCCCTCGTCGACGTTCTTCCGCCGAGATGAGCTGTCGAAGGGTCAGATAGCCGATCCGGTAACGGCTCTGAGCGCGCAGCGTCTGCATTGCCACCCGTTCGATGAGCGCGCCGAAACCGGGCCGGTCGGAGGTCGCCACGACCACGGGCAGGATGCAGTGAAAGCAGCCGATGGTCTCCGCCTCGGCATCCGTCCGGCCGGCGAAGTGACTACGCACGACACTGTGCGGTGCAGCGGAGAGCGCGGCGAGCAGCGCGTGCACGGTGGCGGCGTGGACGACGGCCGGGGTGGTCCGATGGCGCCTCGCGGCGAGTGCCAGGAGCGGCGCCAGGCGGTCCGTGCGGTACGTCGCCCCGTAGTGGTGCATCAGGTCGTCCTGGGCGGGGACGAACATACGGTTCGGGATTTCACGAACAGCCCTCGCCCAATGGGCAGTCGAGGCGGCTCGATGCTGCGCGAGCGGTCCGCTCTGCTCGGCGAGGGCAGAGTCGAGCGGCTGGTGCCGACGGCGGGGCGCTGCCGGCTCCGCGCCGAGTGCGACCTCGCGGACGGCGAGCGCGAACTCCGCCTGGAGCAGCGGGATGCTGTGCCCGTCGAAGACACAGTGGGAGATCACGAAGAGGAGTTCGGTCACCCGCTCCCCTGCGCGCACCGCCCCGACTCTCAGCGGGCCCTCCTGGGACAGGTCGAACTCGGTCTCACCGATGGCGAGTTCGAGGCTCCTGCGGCTGTCGGGCACTTCGTCCAGGACATGGAGGCCGTCCGGCGCAGGCGCATCGGTCCGCTGTTCGGGCAGGCCGTCGGGGCCTCGGACGATCAGCGTACGGAAGGCCTCGTGGCGGTGGACCAGAAGTTCGACGACTCGGCGGGCCTGGCCGAGCTCAAGGGGGCACTCGGGCGTCAGCCAGACCAGGGCGTTCGACCCCGCGCGCAGGCGGGTGTCCTGCATCTTCCACCATTCAAACTCCTGCGCGCCACCGAGCGGGCCCCTGCGAGCCGTCGACTTCCCACCGTCCAACGGTCCCGCTCCCCTTACTGCGCAAGCGCTTCAACAGTGAATCGGTGCCAGATTCACACCGGGATTCAGGCCTGTCAAGGTGGAACTCCATGCCGTCCCCGCCATGCTCCCCCCTCGATACGTCGAGTGCGTTGAAGCGCTTCGAATATGAGGAAGCACTCATGGGCCAAGCAATCAACGCCTGGCCATAGAAGGTCAGTTGTGCCGTATATGTGCCTTGTCGCGGAAGGGCTTTGGTGTTAGCTTCAGCGATCATTGGAGTCGAAGCGATTCGACGAAACAGACAATCCGCGCCCCGTTCCGCACTCCGTGCGCAGGTGCGACTGGAGTCGACGGCGTCTCTCACACCCACCGCGAGCGGTTCTCGAGAACGAGTTGCACCAAGCCTGGTCCTGGGCCACTCAGGGACCACCTCGGCCATGACCGGGCCGCACGGAGAGAGGATCACGTGACCCCCCTTGCCGACGGGCTCCACTTGTTGCGGACTCTCAGCTCCGCCAAGCGGTCCCACATCTGGCTGCTGGCCGTGCTGATGGGGCTGAGCAGGCTGCTCCCGGCCGCGACAGCCGTCATTCTGGCGGTATTGGTGCGGCGCTTCGAGACGGGGGGTACGACGCTGCCACCACTGACCGCGGCCCTGGCCCCGCTGGTGGCGTTTGTCGCTGTCCTCCTGCTCGGGCACGTCATGGACACCGTGCTGGAGCCACTGGGCTTCCTGGTCCAGGCCACCATCGACGGCGTACACAGGGCGTCGATCACCGAGCTGGTTTCGTCCACCCCGACGATCGACCGGTTGGAGACCCCGCAGGCGCGCACCCTGATCCGCGCGGCCAAGGCGGATCCGGAGAACTGGACGGAACACACTCCGGGTGAGGGCGCCGTGGCCCTCCTCCGCATCCTCACGGGCTTCCTCGGCGTCGCCGGATCCTGTGTGGTCCTCGCGGGGTACGCCTGGTGGCTCGTCCCAGTTGTGCTCGTGCCCGCTTTGATCAATTGGGCGCTGCGGCAGAGACAGGCGCTGCGGTATGTCGGGACGTGGCGCTCCGGCACTGTGGAGGGCGCGAAGGCGCAGATGTGGCAGGACTCGGCGATCTCCCCGGCCGAGGGCAAGGACATCCGTGTCTTCGGACTGGGTGGTTGGTCGGTCGAGCAGATTCAGCGGCACAGCCTGGCCATGGAGAAACCCATCTGGGCGGCGATCGGGCGGATGCTGCGCGCCGAGTGGAGCCAGCTTCTGCTCGTCGGCATCCCGCTGTGCGCCGTGTACGCCCTGGTGGCGCACAGCGCGGTGCGGGGGGAGACGACCATCGCGGTGGAAACGGCGGTACTCGTCACCGGGTGGACGGTGTTCCAGGCGCTTGGCTGGAGCGAGGAACTCAGGAGCGCGGCAGCTTCCGCCGAGTGCCTGCGCGCCACGCGGGAGCTGCGCGAGCTGCTCGCCCCGGAGGGAGCGGCGGTGCCCAGCCCCGACGGCCGTGGGGTACGGGAACCCGAGGACCTCGAGCGTCCACCGCTCATCCGGTTCGAGCAGGTCTCCTTCGCCTATCCGAAGACAGAACGCCAGGTTCTGGACCGTCTGGATCTGGAGATCCGTCCGGGCGAACTGCTGGCCGTCGTCGGACTCAACGGAGCGGGCAAGTCGACCCTGATCAAACTGCTCTGCGGGCTCTACCGGCCGACAGGCGGGGCCATCACCGCGGACGGGCGGGACATCGCCACGCTCGCCCCGGACGCATGGCGCCGCCGGATCGCGGTGGCCTTCCAGGACTTCGTGCGGTACCCCCTGTCCGTCCACGGCAACGTGGTCATCGGCAGGGCGGGCGGGCTCGCGGAACGGGCGGACGCCGAGGCCGCCGCCCGGGAAGCGGGGCTGGAAGCGGTGCTGGACGGTCTTCCGTCCGGCTGGGAGACCCCGCTGACCCGCGCCGCCAAGGGGGGCGTCGACCTCTCGGGCGGGCAGTGGCAGCATGTCGTCCTGGCCCGCGTCCTCTACGCGGTGCGCCGGGGAGCGAGGATTCTGGTTCTTGACGAACCCACCGCCCACCTCGACGTACGGACGGAGTTCGACGTCTTCGCAAGGCTCGGCGAGCGCAGGTCGGGTGCGAGCGTCGTCCTGATCTCGCACCGGCTGTCCACCGTGCGACAGGCCGACCGGATCGTCCTGCTGGAGGACGGCCGTATCACGGAGACGGGCACGCACGACGAGCTCATGGCGGCCGACGGCCGGTACGCGGCCATGTTCACGATCCAGGCCGCGCGGTTCAGGCGCGGCTTCGAGGACCGGCTGGAGGAGGACCAGTACCCATGACCGAGCTGGCCAGTGAGCAACCGATTCGCCGTCGGCGGTACTTCTCCCTCTGGTACGAACTGCTACGGCTGTCCTGGCGCCGTTCGCCGTTGCTGACGTCCCTGCAGTTCGTCATCCCCGCCCTGATGGTGGCGTCCGTCACGGGCAACGCCCTGGCCCTGCGCGGCGCGGTGGACGCGACGCTTCGCGGAGAGGTCTGGCCCGCTGTGGCCTGGGCGGCCGGGGCGGGACTCGCCGGCACCATGTTGATGGTGCTGGGGGCACTCGACGGCAACACCGCCGGCATCCTCATCGGCAAGGTCGCGGTGCTCGATGTGAATCCCGGTATCTACAGCGACATCGCGACCCTCGAAGGCCTGGAACACCTGGAGCGCACGGACTACCTCGACCGGCTGACCGTAGTACGCAATTCCGCGTGGGAAATCGTGCTCAGCCTGTGGTCGGCGACCGGTGTCCTCTTCATCGTCATCGAACTGGTCGTGGCCCTCTTCCTGCTGGGCACGATCAACCCCTGGCTGCTGTTGCTGCTCGTATGCGCGGCGCTGCCGCTCTGGTTCGACCAGAAGGGCAGCAACGCCATCATCCGCGCCGAAACCGCCACGGCCGAACCCTTCCGTCTCCAGCGCCAGCTCTTCGACCTCGGTACGGACGGAGCCGCGGGCAAGGAGATCCGCGTGTCGGGGGCGGGAACCGAGCTGGCCCGCAGACAGGCCGCCGCGTGGGACACAGCCATGGCCGGCCGCTACCGGGCGCGGCTTGTCGCGGCGGCCTGGAAGCTCGGCGGCTGGACCATCTTCACGCTCGGCTTCGGCGCCGGGCTGGCTCTGATCGTCGTTCAGGTGCTGCGTGGGCACGGCTCGGCCGGAGACATCGTGCTGGCGATCACCGTGGCGAGCAGCCTGCGCCAGTCGGTGTTCACGGGCGTGCACTACGCGGCGAACGTCGTCCGGGCAGGACGGCTCATCGAGCCCTACTTGTGGATGCGCGACTACACCGCGGCCGCACGGTCCGACGCGGCCGGAACGGAATCTCCGCCCCAGGTCCTGCGCGAGGGAATCACCTTCGAGAACGTCACCTACCGGTATCCCGGCTCTCGACGCCCCGCCCTGCACGACATCAGTGTCCATCTGCCGGCGGGCTCGGTGATCGCGCTGGTCGGCGAGTACGGGTCGGGCAAGACGACACTGGTCAAGCTCCTCTGCAAGTTCTACAGGCCCAGCGGTGGCCGCATTCTCGTCGACGGCGTGGACCTCGCCACCCTGGACACGGAGGGCTGGCGTGCGCGGTCGAGCGCGGCGTTCCAGGACTTCGGCCGGTTCCGTACGACCTTCGGGCAGAGCGTCGGCCTGGGTGACCTGCCGCACGCCAAGGATGCCCGAAGGGTCGGCCGGGCCGTGGCGGCAGCCGACGCCGAGCAGTTGGTCGAGGCGCTTCCCGACGGGCTGGAGACACAGCTCAGCCGGGACTTCGGGGGCGTCGATCTGTCCGAGGGACAGTGGCAGAAGGTCGCCCTCGCCCGGGCGTCGATGCGCCCCGGCCCCCTGCTGTTGATGCTGGACGAACCCACGGCATCTCTCGACGCCCCGAGCGAACAGCAGATCTTCGAGCGCTACATGGCCCGTGCCCGGGAGGTCGCCGGGCGGACAGGCGCCATCACGGTGATCGTCACCCACCGGTTCTCGACCGCCACCGGGGCGGACCTCATCCTCACCCTCGACAAGGGCCGGCTGATCGAGGCGGGCACCCATGACGAACTGGTCAGCATCGTGGGAGGCCGATACGCCGATCTCTACGGCATCCAGGCCGATGCCTACTCCGCATGACCGACCGGTGACGGGTCATCAGACGCCGCGACGGCGCCGCCGGCTCGGGCCGGCGCGAGGGCGCGGCGCAGCCGCAGGATGCGGGCCGGGGGCTTGGGGCCGTAGCCGAAGGCGGCGCGGCTCGCGCGGATGCGCCAGTGAGGGCGGTGCAACCGGCGGGCACCGAGGCCGAGTTGGTCGGCGATCGAGCAGCTCGTGCGCCGGTACGCCCAGGAGCGCCGGGGCCGTGCCCGGGCAGAAGCGGACCCCGGCCCACCGCCGCCCCGGCGAGCCGCGGCGCCCGCTCCGCGTACACAGGTACCGGGCTACGCCGCCGGGGGCCGGGGACGTGTGCGGGCGTCAGGCCCGGGCCGCCCGCCCCCGGTACTCCACGGGGCTCACCCCGTACACCCGCTTGAACGCCGTGGACAGGGCGAACGCGCTGCCGTAGCCCACCCTGCGGGCCACCGCTTCGAGGGTGTCGTCGGAGTCGCGCAGGCGGTCGGCGGCGAGGGCGAGGCGCCAGCCGGTGAGGTACGTCATCGGGGGCTCGCCCACCAGGGCGGTGAAGCGGCGGGCCAGCGCGGCCCGGGACACCCCCGCCTTCGCGGCGAGCGCGGCGACCGTCCACGGGTGGGCCGGGTCGTCCTGGAGCAGGCGCAGCACGCCGCCCACGACCGGGTCAGCCAGGGCCCGGTACCAGGCCGGCGCCTCCGCCTCCGGGCGGGCGAACCAGGCCCGCAGCGCGGCGATGACCAGCAGGTCCAGCATCCGGTCCAGGACGACCTCCTGGCCGGGGGCGTCCCGCACGATCTCCTCGGAGACGTACGGCGTGAGCGGGCAGTCCCACACGTCGGGGGTGAGGGTGAGCAGCGGCGGCAGGGCGTCCAGCAGCCGCCCGCCGATCTCGCCCCGCATCGGGTACGTGCCGATGAGCAGCACCGTCGCGCCGTCGGGCCGGTCGCCCCAGGTGCGGACGCCCAGGTCCATGGAGCCGTTGAGGGGCCGGCCGTCGGGGTAGCGGCACTCCTGGTCCGGCAGGATCAGCGCCTGCGGTGCCGTTCCGGGGTCGTCGGCGCAGGTGTACGGGTCGGGGCCGCGGGCGATGGCGAGGTCTCCGGCGCGCAGCCGCGTCCGCTCGCCCCCGTCGGGCAGGACCCAGGCGTCGCCGCGGACGACGAGCATCACGGTGAGCGGGGCCCGGTCCTCCACGCGGACCGCCCAGGGCGGGTCGAAACAGGCCCTGATCATGAACGCGCCGCGCGCGCGGGGGCCCTCCAGCAGGCCTGCGAGAGCGTCCATGGGACCAGCGTAGACGCGGTCGTATGGGAATGAGCCGTTCGGCGATGGTTCCGTGCCGCGCACGGCAGTTGACTCGACGGCATGACGAACACGACAGAGAAGACGAGCACGACAGAGAACACGACAGCGATCCCGGCAGGAAACACGACACGGGACACGCGGCACCTCACGGTGGTGGTGACGGGCGCCTCCGGCCGTACGGGTAGCCGGGTGGCGCGGGCCGCTCAGGCTGCCGGGCTCACGGTGCGGGCGGCGTCACGCGCGACCGGTTTCGACTTCCGGGACAGCTCGACCTGGGCCGGCACCCTGCGCGGCGCCGACGCGGCCTACCTGGCCCACCCCATGGACGTCGGCGCGCCGGGCGCCGCCGAGGTGATCGGCGCGGTCGCGCGGGAGGCGGTCCGGCTCGGCGTGCGGCGGCTGGTGCTGCTGTCCGCGCGGGGCGAGGACCAGGCCCTGCCCACCGAGGAGGCGCTGCACGCCTCGGGCGCCGACTGGACGGTCGTCCGGGCCGCCTGGTTCGCGCAGAACTTCAGCGAGGGGCCGCTGGTGGCGGAGCTGCGGGAGCGCGGGGAGCTGGTGTTCCCGGCCGACGGGGTGCGCGAGCCGTTCCTCGACGTGCGGGACATCGCGGACGTGGTGGTGACCGCGCTGACGGCCGGCGACCGGTACGCGGGACGGACGCTCGACCTCTCCGGGCCGCGGCTGCTGACCTTCGGGGAGGCGGTCGCGGAGATCGCCGGCGCGACGGGCCGCCCGCTGCGGTACCGGGCCGTGTCGACGCGGGACTACGGCGAGGCGCTGGCCGGCTTCGGGGTGCCCCGGGAGGAGGTCGCGGCCCTCACCGCGATCTTCGACACGCTCCTCGACGGCCGCAACGCGCACCTGTCCGACGGGGTGCGGGAGGTCCTGGGGCGTGCGCCCCGGGACTTCGCGGACTTCGTCCGGGAGGAGGCGGCGGCCGGCACCTGGACGGCGTGAGACGGACGCCGGTCACTTCTCGCCGGGCGGCTGTGTCTCCCCGTTGGTCTGGCCGCTCTTCGCGTGGGTGGACTTCACGTGCGTGCGCAGCCGGGCCGTGACGTCCTCCGGCGGCAGGAAGCGGGACCAGCGTTCCGGGAACTCCGAGGGCATGTCGGGGTCGGCCTCGCCCCGGGCGGCGGCGCGGGCCACGTACTCGGCGACCTGCGCCTGCCGCAGCCGCTCGTTGGCCTCGCGGGCCGCGGCCGTCGCGGCGGCCGGCCAGACCCGGTCGATGGCGGCGTTCACCGCGGCCCCGACGAGCACGGCGAACGCGGACACGCCGATCCACAGCAGCACGGCGACGGGCGCCGCGAGGGAGCCGTAGATCGTCGGGCCCTCGACCGTGCTGGTCAGGTAGATCCGCAGCAGGAAGCTGCCCAGCACCCACATGCCGAGGGCGACCAGCGCGCCGGGCACGTCCTCGATCCACGGGGAGCGGACCGGGACGGACACGTGGTACAGCGTCGTCAGGAAGGCGATCGACAGCAGGATGACCACGGGCCAGTACAGGACCTGCACGACCGTCGTCGACCAGGGCACGATCCGCACCACCGCGTCCGGCCCGGCCACCATCAGCGGCAGGGCGACGGAGCCGATCAGCAGGGCGACGATGAACAGCAGGAAGGCCAGCAGACGGGTCTTGACGATGCCGCGGACGCCGTCGAGGCCGTACATCACGGTGATGGTGTCGATGAACACGTTCACCGCGCGGGAGCCGGACCACAGGGCGAACAGGAAGCCGATGGAGATGACGTCGGGCCGGCCGCCCTTCATGACGTCGTGCAGGATCGGCTCCGCCATCTCCTTGACGCCCCGGTCGGACAGCACCGTGCGGGAGGCCTCCAGGATGTTGGTCTGGAGGCTCTGGATGGTGTCGGCGCCGGTCCAGGCGTCGACGTAGCCGAGCAGTCCGATCATGCTCAGCAGCAGCGGCGGCACCGACAGCAGCGTGAAGAACGCGGCCTCTGCCGCCAGGCCGAGGATGCGGTACTCGATGCAGGAGTTGACGGTGTCCTTGAGCAACAGCCAGGCGGTCCTGCGCTTGGAGACGTTCCGGTAGAGGGCACGCGCCCGGTGGAGGCGCCCGGAGGGTGTGTCGGGGGTTTCACTTGCTGGCTGCACCCCCTAACGGTATCCGTCGTGCCCGGCCCCACTCACCCACAGGCCGTCTCCGCGGCGCCCGGCCCGGTCCGCTGGTGACCGAGGTGGTACCGCGGGGTACGTTCGCAGCATGGCAGGCAGCACCCACTCCGTGACGAACCAGGTCCCGCCGCTGGTCGGGTACGACGTCTTCTCCGCCGACCGGGCCCTGGCCGCCGCGGTCGAACGGCATCTCGAACCGGATCTGCGGCCGGAGGTGCTCGGCGAGCTGTCGGCCCTCGGGCGGACCTCCGGCTCGGCCCAGGTGCAGGAGTGGGGCGCACAGGCCAACGACAACCCGCCCCGGCTGCGCACCCACGACCGGTACGGCCACCGCCTCGACGAGGTGGAGTTCCATCCGGCCTGGCACCGGCTGCTCGGCAAGGGCGTCTCGGCCGGCCTGACCGCGGCCTGGGGACGGCCGGCCGGGCATCTGCGGCGGGCCGCCGCCTTCGTGGTGTGGACGCAGGTCGAGGCCGGCAACGGCTGCCCGCTGTCGATGACGCACGCGGCCGTGCCCGCCCTGCGCGCGGATCCGGACCTGGCCGCCGAGTGGGAGCCGCGGCTGACGTCCATGGTCTACGACCGTGAGCTCAGGCCCGCGCACCTCAAGGCCGGAGCGCTGTTCGGGATGGGCATGACGGAGAAGCAGGGCGGCAGCGACGTACGGGCGAACACCACGGCGGCGCGGCCCCTCGCCGAGGCCGGGGCGTACGAGCTGACCGGGCACAAGTGGTTCTGCTCGGCGCCGATGTCCGACGGTTTCCTGGTGCTGGCGCAGGCCCCGGGCGGGCTGACCTGTTTCCTGGTGCCGCGGGTGCTTCCGGACGGCACGCGCAACGTGTTCCTGATCCAGCGGCTCAAGGACAAGCTCGGCAACCGGTCGAACGCCTCCGCCGAGGTCGAGTTCGCCGGCACCTGGGCGCGCCGGGTCGGCGAGGAGGGGCGCGGGGTGCGCACCATCATCGAGATGGTCGCGGCGACCCGGCTCGACTGCGTGCTGGGCTCCGCCGGGCTGATGCGCCAGGCCGTGGCGCAGGCGGTGCACCACTGCACCTACCGTGAGGCGTTCGGCGGGAAGCTCGTCGACAAGCCCCTGATGCGCAACGTCCTCGCCGACCTGGCGCTGGAGTCGGAGGCGGCGACCACGCTGGCGCTGCGGCTGGCGGCGGCGTACGACGACGACGGCGAGCAGGAGCGGGCGCTGCTGCGGATCGCGGTGCCGGCCGCCAAGTACTGGGTGACCAAGCGGTGTCCGGCGGTCGCGGTGGAGGCGGCGGAGTGCCTGGGCGGCAACGGGTACGTCGAGGAGTCCGGGATGCCCAGGCTGGTGCGGGAGTCGCCGCTCAACTCGATCTGGGAGGGCGCGGGCAACGTCCAGGCGCTCGACGTACTGCGGGCGTTGCAGCGGGAACCGGGCGCGCTGGACGCGTACCTGCGGGAGGTCGGACAGGCGCGCGGCGCCGATCACCGGCTCGACGGGGCCATCAAGAACCTGCTGACCGAACTGGCCGATCTGGAGGGCGTGGAGGGCCGGGCGCGGCGGCTCGCGGAGCGGCTCGCGCTGGTGCTCCAGGGGTCGCTGCTCGTCAGGTTCGCGCCACCGCAGGTCGCCGACGCGTTCTGCGCGGCCCGGCTGGGCGGCGACGGGGGCGCGGCCTTCGGGACACTGCCGCACACGCTGGACCTGGCGTCGGTGGTGGAGCGGGCCCGGCCGGTGGCCTGATCCGGGCAGGCGGGAGCGGGGGTGGTGCTGCGCCGACACGGCACCACCCCCGCCGCACTGGCCCGTTCGAGCCACTGAACGCCGCTCGGGACGGCGCCGCTCAAGTTTCAGCCACAGCCGGGCCGTCCACCAGGGTTGCAGGGGGTTGCAACTTGCTGCTGACTGTGGGCGGACTGTGGCACGCCTCCGCGGGGCAGGCGGCACTATGAGACACACAGTCAGAATCCAGTCGGGGGGCGCACGCGTATGGACGTCACGCACCTGGCCGCCGTGGACACCTCGCGGGCGGCCCGGGTCCTCAGCGAGGTCCGTTCCGCCCGGCTCTCCGGGCAGCCCGCCCCGGTGCGGCCGCGCCCCGTGATCGAGCAGTCCTGGGAGCGGATGCTGCGCAGCGGCGTCGACCCGGACCACGACTTCCGGGCGGATCTGCTCTCCCGCGAGGAGGTGCAGCGGCGGCGCGAGACGTCGGCGCTGCGCCATGTGCTGCCGGTGCTGCGGGAGGGGCTGCTGGCGGCCGCGGACATCGCCCACCACATCATGGTCGTGGCCGACGAGGAGGGCCGGGTGCTGTGGCGTGAGGGCAGTGCGCCGGTGCTGCGCAGGGCCGACGGGCTCGGGTTCGAACTCGGCGCGGACTGGCGTGAGGACGTCGTCGGCACGAACGGCCTGGGCACCCCGGCGGTGGTGCGCCGGCCCGTGCAGGTCTTCGCCTCCGAGCACTTCGTGCGCTCCCAGGCCGGCTGGACGTGCGCGGGCGCTCCGCTGACGGATCCGCGGGACGGGCGGCTGCTCGGCGTGGTGGACGTGAGCGGTCCGCTGGAGACGATGCATCCGGCCACGCTCGCCTGGGTCGACTCGGTGGCCAAGCTGGCCGAGGCCCGGCTGCGGGAGATGCACCTGGAGTCGCTGGAGCGGCTGCGCGCGGTGGCGACGCCGGTGCTGGCCCGTCTCGACGGGCGCGCCCTGGTCGTCGACCCGGACGGCTGGACCGCCGCGGTCAGCGGGATGCCGTACCTGCGACGCGTCGCCCTGCCGAAGTCGCTGTCGCCGGGGCGGAGATGGCTGCCGGGGCTCGGGGTGTGCTCGCTGGAGCCGCTGGCCGGGGGCTGGCTGGTGCGGGCCGCCGCCGACGAGCCGGCGCCGTGCCGGGCGACCAGGATCGTGCTGGACCTCAGACAGGCGCGCCGCTGGTCCGTGGCGGTCACCGGCGGGGCGGGCTCCTGGGCGCGGGAACTGAGCCCGCGGCACGCCGAGTTGCTGTACCTCCTCGCCCTCCACCCCGCCGGCCGCAGCGCGGCGGGCCTGGCCGCGGACCTGTTCGGGGACCCCGCCCGCACGGTCACCGTGCGGGCCGAGATGTCCCGGGTCCGGCGGTATCTGGGGGCGTTCCTGGAGCACCGGCCCTACCGGTTCGCCGAGGACGCCGAGGTCGAGGTGCTGCTCCCGGACGACCCGCGCGATCTGCTGCCGCACTCGACGGCCCCGGCGGTGACCCGGCAGCGCACGTCCGCACCGGCGACCTGAGGTTCCCGGAGCACCGCCCGCGCCTGCACCCCGAAGTCACTCCAGCCGTGCCCTGAAGGTCACCCGGCGTGCAGTTCGAGCCACTCCGCAGGGTGCGTCTTTCGCATATTTGCGGGGTCTTCGTCCGCCACCCCGCCCACCTGCCGTAGCATCCCCCTACGGGCCACCCCACCTGCTCCTCCGTCAACGTACGGACCAACAGGCGCAGTTGACCCGCCTCGGGAGGACGGTATGAAGCATCGCGGCAGACACCGGCGGCGCAGGCGGGGCAGGGCGCTGCGCGCGACCCTGGCCGGGACGGCCCTCGCGCTCACCGTCGCCGCCACCGCGATCAGCGCCTCGCAGGCCACCGTCGCCGACGCCGACGGGGCGCTGCAGCCGATCGGTGTGTCCACCGCGGCCGGGCGGCTGCCGCTGACCGAGCACCGGGTGCCCGAGCGGTGGCTGGACCGGCTGGCGTCGCAGATGGGCCGGCCCGTCGGCGTGGACGCGGTACTGGACGACGCCGACCGCCCGCTGCGGGACGCGGCCGACTGCCCGGCCGCCGACAAGCACACCCTGCCGGTCGAACCGGCGGCCACGCGGGCGTACTGCTTCGACGCCGCCGACACCCGGGGCTGGCGGCCCGGCGCGGTCACGACCTCGGGGGACGCGGACGACGACGGCCGCTGGGGCGAGCACCGCGTGATCCTGTCCGGCTGGACCCGCGGCGGCACCGGGGGCGGCTCGATGGACGGCCCGGCCCCCGAGCGGGGCCTGGCCAAGGTCGCCTTCGTCGACGCGGACGACTCCGCCCGGCTCCGCTACAGCTGGGCCCTGCTGGCCGTCCCGGTGGACGGCGGGCGGGACTACCGGGGGCTGGTGTCCCCGCTGTCCGGGATGGTCTGGTACCAGGACAAGCTGCTGGTGACGACCCGCGAGGGCGACCGGGACGCGCTGTACGTGTACGACATGGACCGCATCCAGCGCGCCACCGTCCAGTCCGACGCGGTCGGCCGGGTGCGCGGCGGCTGGGCGGCACACGGTTCCCGGTACGTGCTGCCCGCCGTGGGCTCCTACACCCTGCCCGGCGGCGACGGCGTGCCCCGCCCGGCGACCGTCTCCCTGGACCGCAGCACCTCCCCCGACAGCCTGGTCGCGAGCGAGTGGGTGCCCGCCGACGCCGACCGGCGCACCCGGCTGTGGCGCTACCCGCTGAGCCGGGACCCGGCCCGGGCCGGCCTGCTCGCCACCGGCTCCGGCGGCCGGGCGGAGCCGGTCGAGGCGTACGAGACGGGCACGGCCGATGTCCGGGGCGTGCTGGCGTACCGCTCGGGCTGGTACCTCGACCGCGCCCCGGGCACCCCGGACGGGCACGGGACGCTGTGGCGCCAGGACGCCGGGAGCGCGCGGGCGACGGAGTGCGGGACCGACGGCACCCGCCACTGTTGGAGCGACGGGTCCGGCTCCCTGTCCTACTGGGAGGAGACCGGGGAGGTCTGGTCCCAGTCCGGGCGGATGCTGTTCGCGCTGCCGCTGGCCTCGATCGACAGGGCGCTGGGCTGACCGGCGGCTGGACCGACCATCGGCAGACCGACGGCGGACCGGACCCCGGCAGACCAGCGGCAGGCCGGACCACCGGCAGACCGACGGCGGACCGGACCCCGGCAGACCAGCGGCAGGCCGGACCACCGGCAGACCGACGGCGGACCGGACCACCGGCAGACCAGCGGCAGGCCGGACCACCGGCAGACCGACGGCGGACCGGACCACCGGCAGACCGGCGGTGGGCCGGACCGATCGACAGACCGGTGGACCGGATGATTGTCTGACCCGCATGACCACCATCGCCGTGACCACTTGGTCCCTGGAGCAGACCGCCCCGACCGACCTGCTGCCGGCCGCCGCGCCGGAGGGGGACGTCCGGATCGTCCGCTCCGAGGTGCCCTCGCCCGAGTTCAGCCGGTTCCTGTACGCGTCGGTGGGCGGCGACATCCACTGGACGGACCGGCTCACCTGGTCGTACACCCGCTGGCTTGAGCACCTGCGGCGGCCGGGCGTGGAGACGTGGGTGGCCTACGACCGGGGCACGCCCGCCGGGTACGTGGAGCTGGAGGCGCAGGACGACGCGGTCGTGGAGATCGTCTACTTCGGGCTGGTCCCCGCCTTCCGGGGCCGGCGCATCGGCGGGCACCTGTTGTCGTACGGCACGGCCCGGGCCTGGGACCTCGCCGACCGGTGGGCGGGACTGACCCCGACGAAGCGGGTCTGGCTGCATACGTGCAGCAAGGACGGCGAGCACGCGATGGACAACTACCTGCGCCGCGGCTTCAAGCTGTTCGACACCAAGGTCGAGGAGGAGCCGGAGGCCGCCGCTCCGGGGCCGTGGCCTGGGGCGTTCCCTGCCTGACCTGCTCGGACACCCCTGAGCCGCCCAATGTGACCAAGGACACCCTTGTCTTGCTCTACGAGACAAGGGTGTCCGCATCTTGGACGAAGCTGGACTCTGTCCAGATCGCCGTGCCACGCTTCCGTCATGTCTGGAACTGGAATCGCCTTGGTGAGTCGACGGCACGTCGACCTCGGCCGCATGTCCAGCGCCATCTGTCCGGCGCACTGAGCACACTCAGCACGCGCCCGGCATCCCCCTTATCTCGCCTCATTCCCGCGCGATGACGCGCATGTATGCCCATGCGCCCGCACGCGCAGGTCAGAGCCGCTTTCCCGCCTGTCCCGAAGGACGTATCAACCATGGCCGCCACCCCGCAGAAGCCTGCCGCCGCGACTCCCCGCCGCAAGGTGAGCCGTCACCGCGGTGAGGGCCAGTGGGCCGCGGGGCACTTCACCCCGCTGAACGGCAACGAGCAGTTCAAGAAGGACGACGACGGTCTCAATGTGCGGACACGCATTGAGACGATCTACTCCAAGCGGGGCTTCGACTCGATCGACCCGAACGACCTGCGCGGCCGGATGCGCTGGTGGGGTCTGTACACCCAGCGCAAGCCCGGGATCGACGGCGGCAAGACGGCGATCCTGGAGCCGGAGGAGCTGGACGACGAGTACTTCATGCTGCGCGTCCGCATCGACGGCGGGGCGCTGACCACGCGGCAGCTTCGGGTCATCGGCGAGATCTCGCAGGAGTTCGCGCGCGGCACGGCCGACATCACCGACCGGCAGAACGTCCAGTACCACTGGATCCGGATCGAGGACGTGCCCGAGATCTGGAACCGGCTGGAGGGCGTCGGCCTGTCCACCACCGAGGCCTGCGGTGACACGCCCCGTGTGGTCATCGGCTCGCCGGTCGCGGGCATCGCCGAGGACGAGATCGTCGACGGCACCCCCGCCATCGAGGAGATCAACCGGCGGTTCATCGGCAGCAAGGAGTTCTCCAACCTGCCGCGCAAGTTCAAGACGGCGATCTCCGGCTCCCCCCTCCTCGACGTCGCGCACGAGATCAACGACGTCGCCTTCGTGGGCGTCCACCACCCCGAGCACGGCCCCGGTTTCGACCTGTGGGTCGGCGGCGGCCTGTCCACCAACCCCAAGATCGGCGTCCGGCTCGGCGCCTGGGTGCCGCTGGACGAGGTCCCGGACGTGTGGGCGGGCGTGATCGGCATCTTCCGCGACTACGGCTACCGGCGGCTGCGCACCCGCGCCCGCCTGAAGTTCCTGGTCGCCGACTGGGGCGCGGAGAAGTTCCGCCAGGTGCTGGAGGACGAGTACCTCAAGCGCAAGCTGGTCGACGGCCCGGCCCCCGCCCAGCCGCTCCAGCGCTGGCGCGACCACATCGGTGTGCACCGGCAGAAGGACGGCCGCTTCTACGTCGGGTTCGCCCCGCGCGTCGGCCGCGTGGACGGCACGACCCTGACGAAGATCGCCGACCTCGCCGAGGCGCACGGCTCGGGCCGGGTGCGGACCACCGTCGAGCAGAAGATGATCATCCTCGACGTCGAGGAGGCGCAGGTCGACTCCCTCGTCGAGTCCCTGGAGGCGCTGGACCTCACGGCCAAGCCCTCCCCGTTCCGGCGCGGCACCATGGCCTGCACCGGCATCGAGTACTGCAAGCTCGCCATCGTCGAGACCAAGGCGCGCGGCTCCCAGCTGATCGACGAACTCGAGCGCCGCATCCCGGACTTCGACGAGCCGATCACCATCAACATCAACGGCTGCCCGAACGCCTGCGCCCGTATCCAGGTCGCGGACATCGGTCTCAAGGGCCAGCTGGTCCTGAACGACCAGGGCGAGCAGGTCGAGGGCTACCAGGTGCACCTGGGCGGCGCCCTGGGTCTGGAGGCCGGCTTCGGCCGCAAGGTGCGCGGCCTGAAGGTCACCTCGGACGAACTGCCGGACTACGTCGAGCGCGTCCTGAAGCGGTTCCAGGCCGAGCGCGAGGACGGCGAGCGGTTCGCCACCTGGGCGGCGCGTGCCGACGAGGAGGCGCTGTCGTGAGCGAGCGCGCGGCCCCCTTCTACTGCCCCTACTGCGGCGACGAGGACCTGCGTCCCAGCGAGCAGGGGCACGGCGCGTGGGAATGCGCGGCGTGCAGTCGAGCCTTTCAGCTGAAGTTCCTGGGGCTGCTGGCCCAGGGAGTGAAGCGATCCGAGACCGGAGGGGCCCAGATATGACGACGGTTCAGCAAGAGCGCACCACCGGCGATCTGAAGGCGCTCGCCGAGCAGGCGGGCCGCGACCTGGAGGACGCCTCCGCGCTGGAGATCCTCCAGTGGGCGACCGAGACGTTCGGCAAGCGCTTCTGCGTGACCTCCTCGATG
Source organism: Streptomyces sp. NPDC006140 (assembly GCF_040628815.1). Taxonomy (NCBI): domain Bacteria; kingdom Bacillati; phylum Actinomycetota; class Actinomycetes; order Kitasatosporales; family Streptomycetaceae; genus Streptomyces; species Streptomyces sp. NPDC006140. Next base: position 191,518 of record NZ_JBEXTS010000004.1, read on the forward strand.
GAGGACGCGGTGGTCGCCCACCTCGCCTCCCGCGCGATGCCCGGCGTCGACGTCGTCTTCCTCGACACCGGCTACCACTTCGAGGAGACGATCGGCACCCGCGACGCGGTCGACGCCGTGATGGACGTCAACGTCATCACGCTCACCCCGCGCCAGACCGTCGCCGAGCAGGACGCGGAGTACGGGCCGAAGCTGCACGACCGGAACCCGGACCTGTGCTGCAAGCTGCGCAAGGTCCAGCCGCTGGAAGAGGGCCTGAAGGACTACCAGGCCTGGGCGACCGGCCTGCGCCGCGACGAGTCCCCGACCCGGGCGAACACCCCGGTGGTCGGCTGGGACGAGAAGCGGCAGAAGGTCAAGATCTCCCCCATCGCCCGCTGGACGCAGGACGACGTGGACGCCTACGTCGCCGAGCACGGCGTCCTGACGAACCCGCTGCTGATGGACGGCTACGCCTCCGTCGGCTGCGCCCCCTGCACCCGCCGGGTCCTGGAGGGCGAGGACGCCCGGGCCGGCCGCTGGGCGGGCCGGGCCAAGACCGAGTGCGGGCTGCACGGATGACGACTCAGACGATTCAGGAGACTCACGTGACGACCGGAGCCACCGTCTGGCTCACGGGTCTGCCGAGCGCGGGCAAGACCACCATCGCCCACGAGCTGGCCGGCCGGCTGCGCGCCGAGGGCCACCGCGTCGAGGTCCTCGACGGCGACGAGATCCGCGAGTTCATCTCGGCGGGCCTCGGCTTCAGCCGCGAGGACCGGCACACCAACGTGCAGCGCATCGGCTTCGTCGCCGAACTGCTCGCCCGCAACGGCGTGCTCACCCTCGTGCCGGTCATCGCGCCCTACCAGGACAGCCGCGAGGCGGTGCGCAAGCGTCACCAGGCGAATGGCACGCCGTACCTGGAGATCCACGTGGCGACGCCGGTCGAGGTGTGCAGCGAGCGGGACGTGAAGGGCCTGTACGCCAAGCAGGCCGCGGGCGAGCTGACGGGCCTCACCGGGGTCGACGACCCGTACGAGGCGCCCGCGTCGCCCGATCTGCGCATCGAGTCGCAGCACCAGACCGTGCAGGAGTCCGCGGCGTCGGTGTACGCCCTGCTCACCGAAAGGGGACTGGCATGACGACGACCGTCGCCACCGTGTCCGAGGAGACCGGCAGCCCGTACGCGCTGTCCCACCTCGACGCCCTGGAGTCCGAGGCCGTGCACATCTTCCGCGAGGTGGCGGGCGAGTTCGAGCGGCCGGTGATCCTCTTCTCCGGCGGCAAGGACTCCATCGTCATGCTGCACCTCGCGCTGAAGGCGTTCCGCCCGGCGGCGGTGCCGTTCTCGCTGCTGCACGTGGACACCGGGCACAACTTCCCCGAGGTCCTCGACTACCGCGACCGCACGGTCGCCCGGCACGGGCTGCGGCTGCACGTCGCCTCCGTGCAGGACTACATCGACCGCGGTGTGCTCAAGGAGCGCCCGGACGGCACCCGCAACCCGCTGCAGACGCTGCCGCTCACCGAGAAGATCCAGGCGGAGAAGTTCGACGCCGTCTTCGGCGGCGGGCGCCGCGACGAGGAGAAGGCCCGGGCCAAGGAGCGGGTGTTCTCGCTGCGCGACGAGTTCTCCCAGTGGGACCCGCGCCGGCAGCGCCCGGAGCTGTGGAACCTCTACAACGGCCGGCACGCCCCCGGCGAGCACGTGCGCGTGTTCCCGCTGTCCAACTGGACCGAGCTGGACGTGTGGCAGTACATCGCCCGCGAGGGCATCGAGCTGCCGGAGATCTACTACGCGCACGAGCGCGAGGTGTTCCGACGCGGCGGCATGTGGCTGACGGCCGGCGAGTGGGGCGGGCCGAAGGACGGCGAGACCGTCGAGAAGCGGCTGGTGCGCTACCGGACCGTGGGTGACATGTCCTGCACCGGCGCGGTGGACTCCGACGCCGACACCATCGAGAAGGTGATCGTGGAGATCGCCGCCTCCCGCCTCACCGAGCGCGGCGCCACCCGCGCCGACGACAAGATGTCCGAGGCCGCGATGGAAGACCGCAAGCGCGAGGGGTACTTCTAGAGATGAGCACGATCACGACCGAGGAGCTCTCGGCCACCACCCTGCTGCGGTTCGCCACCGCCGGCTCCGTCGACGACGGCAAGTCCACCCTGGTGGGCCGGCTGCTGCACGACTCCAAGTCGGTCCTCACCGACCAGCTGGAGGCCGTGGAGCGCGCCTCCGCGAGCCGCGGCCAGGACGCGCCGGACCTCGCGCTGCTGACGGACGGCCTGCGCGCCGAGCGGGAGCAGGGCATCACCATCGACGTGGCCTACCGCTACTTCGCCACGCCCCGGCGGCGGTTCATCCTCGCCGACACCCCCGGCCATGTGCAGTACACGCGGAACATGGTCACCGGCGCCTCCACGGCCGAGCTGACGGTGATCCTGGTCGACGCCCGCAACGGCGTCGTCGAGCAGACCCGCCGGCACGCCGCCATCGCCGCCCTGCTGCGCGTCCCGCACGTGGTCCTCGCGGTCAACAAGATGGACCTCGTCGGCTACGAGGAGAAGGTCTTCGCGGGCATCGCCGAGGAGTTCACGGCGTACGCGACCGAGCTGGGCGTCCCCGAGGTCACCGCGATCCCGATCTCGGCGCTGGTCGGCGACAACGTCGTGGAGCCTTCCTCGCACATGGACTGGTACGGCGGCCCGACCGTGCTGGAGCACCTGGAGACGGTGCCGGTCAGCCACGACCTGAGCCACTGCCACGCCCGGCTGCCCGTGCAGTACGTGATCCGGCCGCAGAGCGCGGACCACCCGGACTACCGGGGCTACGCCGGTCAGATCGCCGCCGGTTCCTTCCACGTCGGCGAGCAGGTCACGGTGCTGCCGTCGGGCCGCTCCACGAAGATCTCCGGCATCGACCTGCTGGGCGAGCCGGTCGACGTCGCCTGGACGACGCAGTCGGTGACCCTCCTGCTGGAGGACGACATCGACATCTCGCGCGGCGACCTGATCGTGCCCAGCAAGGACGCGCCGCCCACCACCCAGGACATCGAGGCGACCGTCTGCCACGTCGCGGACGCGCCGCTGACCGTCGGCCACCGGGTGCTGCTCAAGCACGGCACGCGCACGGTCAAGGCGATCGTCAAGGACATCCCGTCCCGGCTCACGCTCGACGACCTGTCCCTGCACCCGCACCCGGGACAGCTCGTCGCCAACGACATCGGCCGGGTGAAGGTCCGTACCGCCGAGCCGCTGCCGGTCGACTCCTACGCCGACTCGCGGCGCACCGGCTCGTTCATCCTGATCGACCCGAACGACGGCACGACCCTGACCGCGGGCATGGTCGGCGAGTCCTTCGCCGCCCCCGAGCCGGTCAAGGACGAGTCGGACGACGACGGGTGGGACTTCTGACATGACGTCCCCCGACTTCTACTCCATGTTCGCGAAGGAGGGCGGCCGCGTCGGCAGCGGTGCGCTCGGCAGCGGGCAGGGCGGAGTGGCGCGATGTGCGCGCTGACGTACGCGCACCGCTCGCGCGCCCGCACCCCCCACCGCCGTAGACGAAAACCCGCCGACCACCCGGCCACGGCCTGATCGGACCGTGACCGCCGGGCCTGTGAGAGGAACCCCTCCGTGCCTGCATCATCCGCCCTCCGCCGCGGCCTCGCGGTCGTGACCGCGCTGCCCCTGCTCACGCTGGCCGCCTGCGGCTACGGCTCCCAGGCCAAGGACGACGGCACCGCCAAGGTCGCCGCCGGGGCGAAGAAGATCGAGGGTCTCGACAAGGTCAAGATCGGCTACTTCGGGAACCTCACCCATGGCACGGCGCTGGTGGGCATGGAGAAGGGCTTCTTCCAGAAGGCCCTGGGCGCCACCGAGGTCGAGCCGGCCGTCTTCAACGCCGGTCCCTCGGAGATCGAGGCGCTCAACTCCGGTTCCATCGACATCGGCTGGATCGGCCCGTCCCCGGCGATCAACGGCTACGTCAAGTCGGACGGCAAGAACCTGCGCATCATCGGCGGTTCGGCCTCCGGCGGCGTGAAGCTCGTGGTGAACCCGGACAAGATCAAGTCGCTGAAGGACGTCAAGGGCAAGCGGATCGCGACCCCGCAGCTCGGCAACACGCAGGACGTGGCGTTCCTCAACTGGGCCGCCGAGCAGGGCTGGAAGGTCGACCCGCAGAGCGGCAAGGGCGACGTCACCGTCGTCCGCAGTGACAACAAGGTCACCCCGGACGCCTTCAAGGCCGGGTCGGTCGACGGCGCGTGGGTGCCGGAGCCGACCGCGTCGAAGCTGGTCGCCGAGGGCGGCAAGGTGCTGCTCGACGAGTCGACGCTGTGGCCGGACAAGAAGTTCGTGATCACGAACATCATCGTGCGGCAGGAGTTCCTGAAGAAGTACCCGAAGGTCGTCGAGGCCGTGCTCAAGGGCTCGGTCGAGACCAACAAGTGGATCAACGCCAACCCGGACGCGGCGAGGGAAGCGGCGAACAAGCAGCTGGAGCAGGTCTCCGGCAAGGCGCTGCCGGCCGACGTGCTGGACCCGGCGTGGAAGTCGATCCGGTTCACCGACGACCCGCTGGCCTCCACCCTCAACACCGAGGCGGAGCACGCGGTGAAGGCGGGGCTGCTGCAGAAGCCGGACCTGAAGGGCATCTACGACCTCGCCCCGCTGAACAAGGTCCTCAAGGCCGAGGGCGAGCCCACGGTCGACGACGCCGGTCTCGGCACCCGTTAAGCCCGCATCCCGATCAGTTCCCAGGAGGTGACGACCATGGCCACGACTCTCGCCAAGGCCGCCGACGGCACGGCGGCGGCCACGCACGCCGCCCGGATCGAGCACGTCTCGAAGTCGTTCGCGGGCCCCGCCGGGCAGCAGCTCGTCCTGGACGACATCACTCTCGATGTCGCGCCCGGCGAGTTCGTCACCCTGCTGGGGGCCTCGGGCTGCGGCAAGTCCACGCTGCTCAACCTGGTGGCGGGCCTGGACCGGCCGACCGCCGGCGAGATCACCACGGACGGCCGCCCGGCGCTGATGTTCCAGGAGCACGCGCTGTTCCCGTGGCTGACCGCGGGCAAGAACATCGAACTCGCCCTGAAGCTGCGCGGCGTGCCGAAGTCCGAGCGCCGGGAGCGGGCCGAGGAGCTGCTCGAACTCGTCCGGCTGAAGGGCGCGTACGGCAAGCGGGTGCACGAGCTGTCCGGCGGTATGCGCCAGCGGGTCGCGCTGGCCCGGGCGCTCGCCCAGGAGAGCCGGCTGCTGCTGATGGACGAGCCGTTCGCGGCGCTCGACGCCATCACGCGGGACGTGCTGCACGACGAGCTGACCCGCATCTGGCGCGAGACGCAGCTGTCCGTCCTGTTCGTCACGCACAACGTGCGCGAGGCGGTCCGGCTGGCGCAGCGCGTGGTGCTGCTGTCCTCCCGCCCCGGGCGCATCGCGCGCGAGTGGAGGGTGGACATCCCGCATCCGCGCCGTATCGAGGACACCGCGGTCGCGGAGCTGTCCGTCGAGATCACCGAAGAACTGCGTGGGGAGATCCGCCGTCATGGCCAGCACTGATTCGACGACCGTCGCCAAGGACGGCAACGATCTCGCCGGGCTGGAGGCGGGCCTCGACGCGCTGGAGACGCGGCAGACGAGCCGCAAGCCGTTCCGGCAGACCTTCACCGAGAAGATCCTGCCGCCCGTCCTCGCCGTCGCGCTGGTGCTGGCGGTCTGGCAGGCCCTGGTCTCGTTCAAGGTCGTCACCGACCCGACGAAGCTGCCCGCGCCGTCGGCCGTCTGGGACGTCGTCCACACGGCGTGGCTCCAGGGCGAGCTGCTCGGCTACATCTGGACCAGCGTCTCGCGCGGCCTGCTCGGCTTCTGCTTCGCGCTGCTGATCGGCACGCCGCTGGGCCTGATCGTGGCCCGCGTGAAGTTCGTCCGGGCGGCGCTCGGCCCGATCCTGTCGGGGCTGCAGTCGCTGCCGTCGGTCGCCTGGGTGCCGCCCGCGGTGATCTGGCTGGGCCTGAACAACTCGATGATGTACGCGGTCATCCTCCTCGGCGCGGTCCCCTCGATCGCCAACGGCCTGGTGTCCGGCGTCGACCAGGTGCCGCCGCTGTTCCTGCGCGCGGGCCGCACGCTGGGCGCCACGGGCCTGAAGGGCACCTGGCACATCGTGCTCCCCGCCGCCCTGCCCGGTTACGTGGCGGGCCTGAAGCAGGGCTGGGCCTTCTCCTGGCGCTCCCTGATGGCCGCCGAGATCATCGCGTCCTTCCCCGACCTCGGCGTCGGCCTCGGCCAGTTGCTGGAGAACGGCCGCAACGCCAGCGACATGGCGATGGTCTTCGAGGCGATCCTGCTGATCCTCATCGTCGGCATCGCCATCGACCTGCTGATCTTCAGCCCGCTGGAGCGGTGGGTGCTGCGCAGCCGTGGCCTGCTGGTGAAGTGACCCATGGTCCACAAGCCCGTTCTCCTCGTCATCGCCCACGGCAGCCGTGACCCGCGGCACGCCGCGACGGTGCACGCCCTGGTGCGCCGGGTGCGCTCACTGCGCCCCGACGTCCGGGTGGAGACGGGCTTCCTGGACTTCAACGTGCCGTCCGTGCACGGCGTGCTGGAGTCCCTGGCGGTGCAGGGCGTCCGCGACGTGGTCGCCCTCCCCCTCCTGCTCACCCGGGCGTTCCACGCGAAGGCGGACATCCCGGCGGTCCTCGCGGACGCGCCCCCGCAGCTGCGGATCCGTCAGGCGGAGGTCCTGGGCCCGTCCCCGCTGCTGCTGGCGGCCCTGGAACGGCGCCTGTACGAGGCGGGTCTGACACCCGCCGACAAGTCCTCGACCGGGGTCGTCCTGGCCTCGGCGGGATCCACCGACCCGGAGGCGATCGCAGTGATCGCAGAAATCGCGCGGGAGTGGCGGCACACCGGTTGGTGCGCCGTGCGACCTGCGTTCGCCTCCGCATCCCTTCCCCGCACGGAGGACGCCGTCCGCGAACTCCGCGCCCTCGGCTGCTCCCGCGTCGCCGTCGCCCCCTACGTCCTCGCCCCCGGCTTCCTGCCCGACCGCATCGCCCGGGGCGCGGCGGAGGCGGACGTCCTGGCGGACGTGCTGGGGGCGGCACCGGAGGTGGCGCGGGTGGTGCTGGAGCGGTACGAGGCGGCGGGGGTACCGGCGTTGGCGGCTGTGAGCGCCTGAACGCACGGCCGTCGCGGCGGGCATCGGGACGCGGTGACGGTCAGGCGGCGGGCTCCTCGTGCGGTTCCGGTTGGAGGGCGAAGGAGTACGGGGCCCAGGGGCCGGTGACCTCCACGCGGAGGCCGGGGACGCCCCGGGCTGCCGCCAGCAGGCCCGTGCGGAAGGCGTCGACGCGGTCGGCGCGGACGAGGTACGCGTCGTTGCCCACGTTGGTGCCGGGGGCCGAGCCGGCCAGGCTGCCGCGTTCGAGGGTGTGGGCGACACGGTCGACGGAGAGGGCGCCGGCGGTCTCGGTGAGGCGGACGGCGGCCTGGGCGACCGTACGCCAGGCTTCCTCGTTCCTGCGTTGTCTGCGGCGGCGGATCGACAGGTAGGCGCGGCCCGCACCGAGGCCGGTGGCCGGGTCCGGTGCGCTCTCTGTGCCGGGTTCGGGCGGGATGATGTCCGGGGTGGCGTAGATCTTGACGCCGAGTTCCACGTGGCCGGTGAGGCGGTCCAGCAGGGAGAGGAAGTACCCGCGGCGGGTGTCGAGGGCCCGGCGGGCGCTGTCCTCGTCGGGGTAGACGGTGGCGAGGCGCAGGGGCAGGACGGCGGCGCCGGAGGCGACCAGGGCGGCCACCACGGCGTGGTGGGAGCGGACCGTGGTCTCCAGCCAGTCCAGGTCGGCGAGGTGGGCCTCGAGGGGTGCCTCGTCGTAATCGGTGGCCGGGACGTGGCCGACGGCGAAGGCGAGTTGCGGCGTGGTCGTGGCGGGGTCCACCAGGCGGACGGGTTCTCCGGCGACCCCGCGCAGGGGCCCCACCGCCGCGCCGGCCTCGGGGGTGCGGCGCAGGACCGCGTAGGCGTAGACGAGGTCGACCGTCACGGTGCGTTCCTCTCGCGAGACTGCGTGCTCGTGCCTCCGGTAGGTACGGGCGCGGCGGCGGGAACGTTCAGCGAGGGGTTGGCCTTGCTGTCAGGGCAGGAGCGAGCGCCACGGGCTGGTCGCGAGCGCGGGGAAGGCCCGCTGACCGAACAGGGGGGCGCCCGAGGGGCGGTTCGTGGGGACGTGCCGGGACTTCTCGCTCCTGATCACCTCGTACTCGCCCTTCCTGGGCGAGCACCGGGTCACGTTGCCGGGTCGGTGAACGGCGTCGCCTGGTGGAAGTAGAGCAGCCAGGCGCCGTGCGTCCGCCGCCACAGTGAACTGCGGTGGGCGCGGCTGCCGTCGCGCTCCGTGTCGTAGGTGAGGTGGATCAGGTCGGGTGCGAGCTGTACGCCGCGCATCCCGGAGGCGACGGCGGGCGTCCCGTCCGGGTCGGTGGCCGTGGCCAGGAGGGCGATGATGCCGGCCCGGTCCCAGTGCCGCCCCGAGGCGCCGAACTCGTGGAAGTCGGGGTGCAGCAGTGCCGCGACCCGTTCGGGCGAGCGGCGGATCTCCGGGTCCAGCAGGGCCAGTTCGCCCTCGACGGCGGAGTCGACGTCTCGGCTGTGCTCAGGCACCGGTCATCTCCTTCAGCTTGACCACGGTGTTCCAGTTGCGGGTGGTGGCGATCACGCCCTTGGTGACGCGCGGCTTCGACAGCTGCTCGGCCAGCTTGGAGCGGCCGACGCCGTCGGGGGCGTACAGGTACAGGGCGCGGTCGCCGAGGCGGAACTCCTCGGGGAGGAAGGCCGCCTGGTCGATCGCCGCGAAGCGGTCGGGGGTGACGGGCGCGGAGAAGTAGGTGACGTGGAGCTGCTTGGGCTCCAGGTCGGCGGCCGGGAACGGGCACGCGTCGACGATCGACTCCAGGTAGGCGTGGTCGCGCACGATCACGTCGACGCCGAAGCCGAAGTGCTGCTCGACGGCGTGCGCGATCTCGGCGGCCAGGGACTCCTCGTCGCCGTGGTCCGAGGAGAAGACGGCCTGGCCGCTCTGGAGGTAGGTGCGTACCTTGTTGTAGCGGAGGTCCGTCAGGAGCGTGCGCAGGTCGGCCATGGGGACCTTTCTGCTGCCGCCCACGTTGATCCCGCGCAGCAGGGCCGCGTATGTGGTCGTCATCCGCTCACCCTAAGGCGGCCGTCGTGCCCCGTGGGGGTGGGCACGACGGCCGGTGGGCGGCTGCCCGGCCCCGTAAATTACTCATCGGTCATCGCGGGGCACAAGCGTCTGCTCAGGATCCACACACCGGGGAGTCCGCTATGTCTCTCGACAGGTGTAAGGACCACGGTCGGCGGGGCTCAGGCCCCGACAGGGCTTCAGGCGTGGGGCGAGCGCACGTGCAGCACGTCCTCGTCGCAGCGCAGGATTTCCAGCTCCCGGTCCGGGCGGGCGCCTTCGAAGGTGAGCACGACGTGACGGTCCGGGACGAACCGCCAGCGGCCGGGCACGGAGTCCGGGGCGTCACCGCGTCCGATGGGCTGGTCGACGAAGGTGCCGTCGGGCCGGAACTCCATGCCGCGGCGTCCGCGCGCCGGCGGGAAGGGGAAGTCGTCCGGCCGGTACACCCGTACGTCCTCGTGGTCCTCCTCGTGGGAGTGGACCCATGCGCGGAACAGCTCCGACGGGGGCTCTCGCATCGACCCGGCCACCTCGCTCCCCCAGCGTCATCCAAATTGCCGGTCTTATACCAGCATGACTAGGATTATCAGTGTATGGGTTCGGAGGGAACGGGCAACCGGCCGATCCGCCCGGTGCCGCCCGGCCCTCGCGGCGCGTCCCAGAGCGCGCAGTTCCGCCGCCGTGTCGCGCGGCACTCCCCCAGCTCCCCCGAGGGGCCGTCATGTCCGATGCGCAGTCCTATCTCCGTGCCACCTCCGCCGACTACAGCCGCTGGTGCGGTGCCATGGAGGTCGACCGCAGACTCCTCACCCTGAACCCCGAGTACGCCGAGAACCGGGCGCAGATCGAGAACACCGCCTTCACCTACGAGCAGTTGGAGCACGTCACCGGTCGGCAAAGTCTCGTCGACATCCCCGTCGTCGTGCACGTCGTGCACCACACCCCCGAGCAGAACGTGAGCGAGGCCCAGATCCACAGTCAGATCGAGGTGCTGAACCAGGACTTCCGCGCGAGCAACCCGGACGTCAACAAGGTGCCCGCGGTCTGGCAGGACCTGGTGGCCGACGCACGCCTACAGTTCCACCTCGCCCGCACCGACCCGCTGGGGCGCCCCACGGACGGCATCACGCGCACGGAGACCTCGGTCGTCGAGTGGGACACGGACGACCTGGTCAAGTTCACCCTGAGCGGCGGCCAGGACGCCTGGCCCGCCGACACCTACCTGAACATCTGGGTCTGCCGGCTGCGCCGGGGGCTGCTGGGCTACGCCCAGTTCCCGGGCGGCGCCGCCTCCACGGACGGGGTGGTCATCACCCCCACCGCCTTCGGCACCACCGGAACCGCCGCCGCGCCGTTCGACGGCGGCCGCACGACCGTGCACGAGATCGGGCACTGGCTGAACCTGCGGCACATCTGGGGCGACGACCAGGAGGGGTGCAGCGGCAGCGACTTCGTGGCGGACACCCCCAACCAGGCGGGGGCGAACCTCGGTTCACCCGACTTCCCCCATGTGACGTGCGGCAACGGACCGAACGGCGACATGTTCATGAACTACATGGACTACACCGACGACGCCGCGATGTTCATGTTCACCAAGGGCCAGTCGGCACGCATGGACGCCACGCTCGACAACGCCCGGCTGACCCTGACCCGCCAGGCCGTCGCCGTATGACGACGGCCCGGCGAACTAGCACTGACGGGATGACAGTTCGGCCTCGATGAGGTCGGCCGCGCGCCGGGTGCCGCCCTCCTGGGCCATCCCCGCCTGGATCTCCTTCAGGCGGCGGGCCACCTCGGGGTCGGCGACCAGGGCGAGAGCCGCCTCGCGCAGGGCTTCGGCGGTCGCTTCCTCCGTGGGCAGCAGCCGGGCGACACCGAGGCCCTGGAGCATGTCCGCGTTGCCGAACTGGTCGGCGGCCTGCGGTACGGCGATCATCGGCGTGGCCGTGGCCAGTCCCTCCTGGCTGCCGCCCGCGCCGGCGTGCGTGACGAACAGGTCGGCCTGCCTCAGGATGGCCTGTTGCGGCACCCAGGAGCGCACCTCGACGTTCGCCGGAACCTCCCCGAGTCCGGCCGGGTCGACGTGCTTGCCGACCGAGAGCACCAGGTGCCAGCCGGGCAGGTCGCCGAAGGCCTGCACGCACTCCCGGTAGAAGCCCGGCTGCTTGGTGAAGGCGGATCCGAGCGAGACCAGCGCGACCTTCTCGGCACCGGCCGGCCGCCGCCAGTCGCCCTCGGCGGCGCGGTCGCCCTGGCAGGTGCCGACGAAGGAGTACACGCTCTCGTCGACCCGGTCCGCGTTCGGCTGGAGCGCCCTGGGGATCAGGACGATCGAGCGGTCGGGCCGGCCCCCGAACGCGTCGGGGTGCAGGGTGATGCCGTTCTCCTCCAGCCAGGCGTGGAAGCGGGCGTAGTAGGCGCGGCCGCGCTCGGTCTTCTTCGGCTCCTCCCACAGGGGCCGGGCGACCTCCTCCTCGAACCCCTCCCAGGCGACCATGGCCGGTGAGAGGGAGATCGCGGGCACGCCCCAGCGGTGGGCGAGGACCCGGCCCGGATAGGAGGCGATGTCGTGCAGCACGAGGTCCGGCTCGTCGCCCTCGTACGCCTCGATCAGCTGCGGGAGGGCCTGGATCGCGTCGTCGAGGAACGGCTCCACGTTGTCCAGCAGCGTGCTCCCCCACGCCTCCGGGTCGTCGTCGGGCGAGGGCAGCGTCGAGGTCCAGGGCTTCACCTCCGCCCCGGTCTCCGCCACCTTGTCGGCGAGGACCGGCGGGATCGCGTAGGTCACCCGGTGGCCGCGCGCGACGAGCTCGCGGATCACCTCGAGACTCGGGTTCACATGGCCGTGGGCGGCGATGGAGAACATGGCGATGTGCGCGCGACTGGTCATGCACCCGACCCTACGCGAGACGAGACGTCTCGTGCAACTTGTTCGTCTGTGCGAGGTCAGCGCTGATAGCGGGCCAGCACCAGGTTGCCGTCCTCCTCCAGCCGTTCCCGCAGGTCCTGGAGGCCGATGGCGCCGCTGTAGTACTCCTGGAGGGCCGGCGTCGCCACCTTGTCCTTCCACTCGGGGTAGCCCCGCACCGTCTGCGCGGGTGCCGGGCGCAGGTGCTGCGCGAGGGCGGTGCCGGTCGCCCAGCCGTGGCGCGCGGTGTGCAGGGCGGGGTCCTTCAGCGCCTGGACGCCGGTGGGGAGCATCCAGTCGCCGAGGGCGAGTCGGACCATGTTCTTCGGTCTGAGGAGGAAGTCGATGAAGGCCACGGCCTCCTTCTTGTGCGGGCTGTCCTCGGCGACGGAGAGCGTCTGCGGACTGACGCCCTGGGCCAGGCCGCCGGTGCCCGCCGGGGCGGGCAGCACCCGCCAGTCGAAGCCCTCCGGGGCCTGCTGCACGATCTGCTGGCGGTAGGAGAAGCCGAGCGGGACCATCGCGTATCTGCCGCCGAAGAACCCGGGCAGGGTGTCGGAGCCGCCGCTGCCCAGGGTGGTGGGCGAGGCGCTGCGGTCGGTGCCCACCTGGTCGTGAATCGTGCGGGGCACCACCTGGTCGGCCGCCTCGAACCGGACCGTCACCTTGCCGTCCGCCCCGCGGTGGAAGAGCTGCCCGCCCGCCGACAGGGAGAGGTTGAGGGTGGCGGAGACCGGTTCCTTCAGGGGCCAGGCGACGCCGTACTTCCCCCGGCCGCTGAGGCGTTCGGTGATCCGGCGGAACTCGCTCCAGCTCCACGGCTGCTCCGGTGTCGGGATCCGCACGCCGGAGCGCTCCAGCCAGGTCGCGTTGGCGATCAGCACGCGCGGCTCCTGGAGGAACGGCACGCCGTAGACGCCGTCGCCGAAGGTGGTGGTCTCCCAACTGCGCCGCGGGATGTCCGCCTTGAGGCGCGCGGGCAGCAGGTCGGTGAGATCGGCGAGGTAGCCGCCGTAGGCGAAGTCCGCGAGGTCGTCGGAGGCGTCGTGGATGATGTCGGGTGCCTCGCCGCCCTCGAAGGCGGTGAGGAGCTGGTCGTGGACGCTGTCCCAGCTGCCCTGGACGTACTCGACCCGGACGTCCGGGTGGGTGGCGTTCCACTCCGCCACCAGCTCCCTGTTGGCCCGGACGGACTCCTCCTGCCAGGCCAGGGACTGGAAGCGCAGGGTGACGCGGCCGTCGTCGCGGATGCCGCCGGAGGAGCAGCCGGCGAGGAGCAGCAGGAGGATCAGGCCCAGCAGGCGGGCCCGCACCGGCTTTTCACGGCGCATCAGCTCTTCACCGCCCCGGTCAGCATGCCGCCCGTGATGCGCCGCTGGATGAGGGCGAAGACGACCAGCGAGGGCAGGGTGGCGAGGAACGCGGCCGCCGCGAGCGGGCCGAGGTCGGCGACGCCCTCGGCGCCGATGAAGTGGGTGAGCACCACGGGAAGGGTCTGTTTCTCCGGGGTCTTGAGCAGCACGAGCGCGAAGAAGAACTCGTTCCACGCGGTGATGAAGGCGAACAGCCCGGTCGCCACGATGCCCGGCGCGAGCAGCGGCGCGGTCACCGACACCAGCGTCCGCACCCGGCCCGCCCCGTCGACCGCCGCGGCCTCCTCCAGCTCGCGCGGCACGGCCCGTACGTATCCGGCGAGCATCCACAGCGCGAAGGGCAGCGCCCACACCACGTACACCAGCACCAGCCCGGTCACGGAGTTGATCAGCCGGAGGTTCTTCAGCACCAGGAACAGCGGGATGATCAGCAGCACGAACGGGAACGCCTGGCTGACCACCACCCAGCCCGTCACCGCCTTCGCGAGCCGGGTGCGGCGCCGGGCGACGACGTAGGCCGTCGGCGTGGCGATGAGCACGGCGATGAGGGCCGCTGCGAGCGCGGCCAGCAGGGAGTTGAGGGCCGCGTGCAGCAGCGGCTGCTCGTCGAAGGCCTGCCGGAAGTTGGCGAGGGTGGGGTTCTCGGGGATCCACGTCGGATGCAGGCTGCCCAGCTCGCGCGGCGGCTTGAACGCGGTGGAGACCAGCCAGAGGAACGGGAAGGCGAGGAAGACGAGGTAGGCGAGCAGCGCGGTGTACTGGCCGACGCGGGCCGGGGTGCTTGTCCTCACGCGTCGTCACCTCCCTTCAGGCGGCCGGCGAGGAACACGGCCAGCGCGATCGAGATCACGGCGACCATGACGCATCCCATCGCAGCCGCGTAGCCGAACTGCCCGTAGCGGAAGGCCTCTTCGTAGGCGAAGAGCATGGGCAGGCGGGTCCGGCCGCCGGGGCCGCCGTTGGTGAGCACGTAGACCAGGGCGAAGGAGTTGAAGTTCCAGATGAGGTTGAGCGCGGTGATGGCGAGGGCGATGGGCCGCAGGGCGGGCCAGGTGACCGTGCGGAAGCGGCGCCAGGCGCCCGCGCCGTCGACCGCCGCGGCCTCGTGGAGTTCGCGCGGGGTGTTCTGCAGCCCGGCGAGCAGCGCGACCGTCGTCTGGGGCATGCCCGCCCAGACGCCGACGAGGATCACGGCGGGCAGCGCGGTGGCCAGCCCGCTGAGCCAGTCCCTGCCGCTGCCCAGGCCCAGGTCGCGCAGGGTCTCGTTGAGGATGCCCGCGTCCGGGTTGTAGGCGAGCCGCCACATGATGCCGACGACGACCTCGGGCATGGCCCACGGGATGATCGCCAGGGCCCGGGCCAGCCAGCGCAGCCGCAGGTCCTGGTTGAGCAGCAGGGCGAGGCCGAGGGCGAGCAGGAACTGCGGCACGGTCACGCCGACCGCCCACACCAGGCCGATCCGGAACGACTCCCAGAACAGCGTGTCGTGCAGCAGGTCCCGGAAGTTGAGGCCGCCGATCCACTGGGTGGGCTCGGTGCGGCCCGACTGGGCGTCGGTGAAGGCCAGCAGGATGCCGTAGAGCAGCGGGCCGACGCTGAGGACGAGGATGGGGATCAGGGCGGGCAGCACCAGGAACCAGGCGCCGTGGTCGACGGCTCGCCGGGGCCGGTCCCCGCCGGGCTTCCGGCCGGCCGGTCTTCTCGGTGGCGAAGGTGGCGAGGCCTCGGTCACCCATGTCACGGAATCAGCCCCTTTGCACGGCTCGGGTGGCCACGTCATGCTCGTGAAGGGGGTGTGCCTCGTCAAGGCACCGCGCACGCACCGCGACCTGTGCCGATGCGACACTGACCGGCGGATGGCCGGAACACGACGGCACGGGCCGGGACGACGGAGGCGGACGATGGACGAGGCACGGGCGCGGGACGTACTGGCGGTGGCGGGGGTGCTGCCCGGCGCCGCCCGGGAGGCGCGGCTGCTCGCCCTGGGCGAGAACGCGGTGTTCGCCGCCGGTGACCTGGTCGTGAAGGTGGGCCGTGATGCCGAACTCCTCGACCGGGCGCGCCGCGAGCTGAACATCGCGGAGTGGCTCGCCGAGGCCGGGGTGCCGGCGGTGCGGGCGGCCGAGCCGAAGGCGCTGCTGGTGGACGGGCACCCGGTGACGGTCTGGCACCGGCTGCCGGAGGCCGTACGGCCCGCGGAGCCGCGGGATTTGGCCGAACTGCTACGGGTCGTGCACGCCACTCCTCTTCCCCCCTTCGAACTGCCGCCCCGCGATCTGCTGGGCGGTGTGGAGCGCTGGCTGCGGCTCGCGGGTGATGCGATCGATCCGGCGGACGCGGCGTATCTGCGCGCCCGGCGGGACGGGTTCGCCGCGCAGGCCGCCGCGCTGACGCCGCACCTGCCGCCGGGGCCGATCCACGGCGACGCGCTGCCGCGCAATGTGCACGTCGGGCCGGACGGGCCGGTGCTGGTCGACCTGGAGACCGTCTCCTCGGACCTGCGTGAGCACGATCTGGTGGTGATGGCCCTCTCCCACGACCGGTACGGGCTCCCCGAAGAGGCTTACGCGTCCTTCACCGAGGCCTACGGGTGGGACGTACGGGTGTGGGAGGGGTGCTCGGTACTGCGCGGGGCGCGGGAGACGGCCAGTTGTGCGTGGGTGGCCCAGCACGCGCCGGGCAACCCGAAGGCGCTGGCCGAGTTCGAGCGGCGGGTGAAGTCCTTGCAGGACGGGGACGAGTCGGTGCGCTGGTATCCGTTCTGAAGGCCGGGAAGCCCGCCGCTAGCGGACCGGCTCGTCCGCCCACTCCCGCAGCGGCCAGACCCCGTCGACCAGGGCCGTCGCGTCGCCCTTGCCGCGCAGGAAGCTCTGGAAGTCCGCCGCCCACTGCGCGTACCACTCGATCTGGCGGCGGTGCAGGGCCGCCGGGCCGAGGGAGGCGATCTTGGGGTGGCGGTCGGCTATCGCGGAGGCCAGGCGGGCCGCCGCGAGGGCGTCGGCCATGGCGTCGTGGGCGGATTCGAGGACCACGCCGTACTCGGCGCAGACCGCTTCGAGGTTGCGTTTGCCGCGGCGGTAGCGGTCGACCCAGCGGTCGATCGTGTACGGGTCGATGACCGGGGCGGGGTCCATGCCGCCCAGGCGGTCGCGCAGGGACGGCAGGCCGTACCTGCGCAGCTCGGCGGAGAGGAGGGTCAGGTCGAAGGCCGCGTTGTAGGCGACGACCGGTACGCCCGTCTTCCAGTAGGAGGTGAGGACGTCGGCGAGGGCGTCCGCCACCTGGTCGGCGGGCCTGCCCTCGGCCGCCGCCCGCTCGTTGCTGATGCCGTGCACCGCCACCGCGTCCTCGGGGATCGGCACCCCCGGGTCGGCCAGCCACTCCCGGCGCCCTATCGGCTTTCCGTCCCTGACCTCGATCACGGCGCCCGTGACGATGCGCGCCTCGCGCGGATCGGTGCCCGTCGTCTCCAGGTCGAAGCCGATCAGCAGCTCCCGGTGCCAGCCCATGGGCGGGCCCCCCTTCTTGTGGTGCGTTCCCCCAGTGGTCTCCACCCTCCCACGCACCACTGACAATCAGAGGATCGCGTTCCGCTTGTCCGCGACGCCGGCCGCGGAAGCACCGCCTGTCCGGGCACAGTTCACGACACCGGCCGCGAATCCGCCCACATCACCTCGAACTCCTCGCGATACGTGGGAAAGAGGCCACTTTCATCCACCTCGCCCGACTTGACCACCTTGCCGCTGTTGCGCAGGACGAACACCGGCGCCTCCATCCCGCGCGTCCGGCGCAGGTAGTTCTGCACGACCGCGATGCCGTCCGCGCCGTCGCCGTCGACCAGGTAGGCCGTGAAGCGGGGGGTCTCGTCGAAGACCTGGATCTCGAAGGCGCCCGGGTCGCGCAGCCGGGCCCGCACCCGGCGCATGTGCAGGATGTTCATCTCGACGGCCCGGCTCAGCTCGCCGCGCTTGATGCCGAGTTCGCGCTCGCGCCGCTTGACCGCGCTGGAGGCCGGGTTGAGGAACAGCAGCCGCACCCGGCAGCCCGACTCGGCCAGCCGCACCAGGCGGCGGCCGGAGAAGTTCTGCACGAGCAGGTTCAGGCCGATGCCGATGGCGTCGAGGCGGCGGGCGCCGCCGAAGATGTCCTCGGCCGGGAACTGCCGCATCAGCCGCACCCGGTCCGAGTGGACGGCGACCACGTCGGCGTACCGGTCGCCCACCAGGTCCTCGACCGCGTCGACGGGCAGCCGCCGCGCGGACGGCACGTCACCGCCCGCGCCGAGCATCTCCAGCAGCCGGGCGGAGGCCCGCTCGGCCTGGTTCAGCACGGCCTCGGACAGGGCCCGGTTGCGGGAGACCACGTTCCGGGTGACCTCCAGCTCGTCCAGGGCGAGTTCGACGTCGCGGCGGTCGTCGAAGTAGGGCTCGAAGCAGGGCCAGTGCTGCACCATCAGCTCGCGCAGTTGGGGCAGGGTGAGGAAGGACAGGACGTTGTCGTCGGCCGGGTCGAGCAGATAGCCCTTGCGGCGGCTGACCTCGCGCACCGCGACCGCGCGCTGCACCCACTCCTGCCCGGCGGGTCCGGCGGCGGCCACCACCCAGTCGTCGCCGTGGACGGGTTCGTAGACGGGGCGCAGTACGGCCGCCACGACCGCGCGCAGCCGCTGCTCGACGAGGTTCAGCCAGATGTAGGCCCGGCCGGCCCGCTGCGCGCGGGTGCGCACCTCGCGCCAGGCGTCGGCGCCCCAGTCCAGTTCCGGACCGATCGAGCCCGACGCGTCCATCGGCCGTGCCAGGGACACGGCACCGGTCGGGACGTCTGTGGAGTTCCCCTCGTGACCCTCGTCACCAGGGGGCAGCTCCAGCCCTCCCGAGCCCACCCGCGCACCGCCTTCCGCTCCCCTGAGCACTCCCCTTGTCAACGATCAAGGAAGGGTACTCCGGGAGCGGTCGGCGGTGCAGCCGGATGGGCAGGGTCGATCTCAACGGCGCGGCTCCCAGTGGCCGTTCTGCCAGCCGAGCCCGGCCGGAGTGAGCGGATTCATAGCGGTGACGTCGCGCGGGGCGATGGAGAATCCCTGCCAGTGCACGGGCATGGGCTGCTGGTCCTCGTCCCGGGCTATGTGGTGGAAGCCGATGTTCATCCAGACCACGGGGTGCTTGAGGGCCTGTCCGTTCACCCACTTGTCGACGGAGGTGCCGGCTCCGCGCCCGCAGTCGCCGGGGTTGTTGCTGGCGAACAGCTCGCACTTGTCGTACTGGGTGACGTACAGGTCGTGCTTGGTGAAGCCGCGGCCCGGGTACTTGGTGGTCGGTCCGGGGACGATCTCGTAGGAGCGGGGGTGCCCGTCCTTGTTCTTGCCGGCCGCGCTGACCACGCGCCACCAGCGGTAGTTCCTGCTGTCCCCGGCGAGTTCCCTGGTGATCCTGGTGCGGGTGGTCTTCGTGGTGGGGGCCTGCCGGCCCCGGGCGGGCGCGGTGACGGTGGAGTCGTACTGCTCGACGGTGTTCTTCGTGGAGCCGTCCAGTGCGAAGTCGAGCCGCCAGAAGGCGTTGTGGCTGTGGCTGGTGGCCTGGGCCTTCGCGCCCTTGCCGATCGGCCAGCCGCGGCCGTCGCCGGCGTCGTAGTCGTCCCAGGACAGGCTGCCGGTGGCGCCGACGTTCATGGTGATCGCGCCGTCGTCCTGGAAGCGCCACTCGGTCATGTACTCGTACCAGCCGACCTGGTTCACGGTGTAGACGAGGAGGTCCTTGCCCGCGGCCTGGTAGACCTGGTTCGCGGTGTCGCCCTGCATGCGGTAGGCGTGGCCGCGGGAGCGGGTGGTGGTGCACAGGCCCTTGATCGTCGGGGTCCCGTTGACGGAGTCGGGGACCTTGACCGTCTTGATGGTGCCGCCGGGGCACTCGCCGGGTGCCAGGTTCATCAGGCCCTGGGCGAAGTCGAAGCCGGTGAGGTCGTCGTATTCGATGGTGCCGTCGTCGTAGGGGACGTGGATCTGGCCGAGCCGGGCGCTGTTGAGGATCTTGATCGGCCTGCGTTCGCCCTTGGGCTGGTAGGAGATGTCCTCCAGGACGAGGCCGGCCTTGCTGTCGTGGCGCCAGCACATCCGCCAGGTGGTGCCGGTGGAGAGCTTCTGTTCGATGCGGTGGGCGGCGCCGCAGTAGGCCGCGGCCGCCGCGGGGGCGGCCTGCGGCCGGGCGGGGGCAGGTCCGGCGGTGGCCGGTCCGGCGCCGGCCGTGGCGCCGGCGGCGAGCGCGGCCACGGTCAGGCCCACGGCCGCCCGGGTGCGGGTCGTGCTGGTGCTGTTCACGCGCATGGCGAGGTGACTCCCTGACAGGAGGAGCGAGCGAGGTGGACTGGTGAGCGCAGGGGGCCGGTCAGCCGAGGCGGGCGACCTTGCGGGCGCTCAGGTCGATCACCAGCGACCTGGCGTCGACCCACGGCCCGTTCTTGATCTTCGGGAACAGCCGCACGCAACGGTGCTCGCCGCAGCGGTCGAGGGCGGCGGGCTGGGCGCCCGGCGCGGCCCGGTAGACGGCGCCGCTGAGCCGCAACTGGTCCGGGGAGGTGAGCTCCTTGCCGGTGGCGTCCCGGTAGTCGGCCTTCAGGTCGGTGCCCAGCGGGTCGGCGATCAGCAGGGCGGCCGCCTCGGCCTTCTCGGCACGGCTGAGGGGCGGCTGGACACCGCGCTGGGTGCCGGTCCGCACCACCTTGCCGGTGCCGAGGTCGACGGTCCGGGTGACGAGGGTGTCGTCCCGGTAGTCGTAGAACGTCACGTCGGCGCGCCGGGGCGCGTCCGGGTCGCCGACCTCGTCGGACTCCGGTTCGGCGAGGTCGACGCCGAGGCGCTGCGGGCCGCGGTCCCCGTCGACGCTCTCGCCGGCCTGGAAGAGCTGCCGGCTGAGGGCGATCTTCGCGGCCCGCTCCAGCTCGTCGTCGGTGAGCGGATCCCGGCCCTCGCCCTTCTCCTGGTCGGCCGGAGCCTGCTCGACGACCCCCGGGGCCACCGCCCGGCCCGGCGCGTCCTGCTGCCGGACGGACCGCGCCGCCCCGGTCCCCGTGTCGTCCGCCCCCGCCGTGCCCGGCAGGGTGATCCCTACCATCACGGCGGTCCCGGCCACCGCGACGGCCGTACCGGCCACCACCTTGCCCAGGTGGCGGTGCACTATGTTGCGCACAACTTCCCCCTGCTCCCCCAACAGCCCCGGGAGTGCGTGTTTGCCCCACTGGTTCGGCATACCGCGTATGCACTGGTCACTCGGTAAGAGGGAGATAAGTCATAGGAGGTTCCCTCACTTTCGGGGAGACTCGGGGCCCAGGCGTCCCCACCGGCGCCGCACACCTGAAAGAGTCGTATCCATGCAGGTCTGGCCTGGCGAGGCGTATCCACTCGGTGCCACGTACGACGGCGCCGGTACCAACTTCGCGGTCTTCACGGAGGCCGCGGACCGAGTAGAGCTGTGTCTGCTGCACGACGACGGCTCGGAGACGGCGATCGAGCTCCGCGAGAGCGACGCGTTCGTCCGGCACGCGTACGTGCCGGGCATCATGCCCGGGCAGCGGTACGGGTTCCGGGTGCACGGCCCGTACGCACCGGAGCACGGGCTGCGGTGCAACTCCGCGAAGCTGCTGCTCGACCCGTACGCGCGTGCGATCAGCGGCTCGATCCACTGGGGCGAGGAGGTCTACGGCTACCACTTCGACGATCCCGGCCGGCGCAACGATCTCGACTCGGCGCCGCACACCATGACCTCGGTCGTGGTCAACCCCTACTTCGACTGGGGCGACGACCGGCGCCCGCGCACCGAGTACCACCACACGGTGATCTACGAGGCCCACGTCAAGGGCCTCACCATGCGCCACCCGGGGCTCCCGGAGGAGCTGCGGGGCACCTACGCGGCCCTCGCGCACCCGGCGATCATCGAGCACCTCACCGAGCTCGGGGTCACCGCCCTGGAGCTGATGCCCGTACACCAGTTCGTGAACGACCACCGCCTGGTCGACATGGGCCTGAACAACTACTGGGGCTACAACACCATCGGCTTCTTCGCCCCGCACAACGCCTACGCCTCCTGGGGCGACCGGGGCCAGCAGGTGCTGGAGTTCAAGTCGGCGGTGAAGGCGCTGCACGAGGCCGGGATCGAGGTGATCCTCGACGTGGTCTACAACCACACGGCCGAGGGCAACCACCTGGGCCCGACCCTGTCCTTCAAGGGCCTGGACAACCCGCGCTACTACCGGCTGACCGACGACCCCCGCTACTACATGGACACGACAGGGACCGGGAACTCCCTGCTCATGCGCTCCCCGCACGTGCTCCAGCTGATCATGGACTCGCTGCGGTACTGGGTCACGGACATGCACGTGGACGGGTTCCGCTTCGACCTCGCTGCGACGCTCGCCCGGCAGTTCCACGAGGTGGACCGGCTGTCGTCGTTCTTCGACCTGGTGCAGCAGGACCCGGTGGTCTCCCAGGTGAAGCTGATCGCCGAGCCGTGGGACGTGGGCGAGGGCGGCTACCAGGTGGGCAACTTCCCGCCGCTGTGGACCGAGTGGAACGGCAAGTACCGGGACACCGTGCGGGACCTGTGGCGGGGCGAGCAGCGCACGCTCGCGGAGTTCGCCTCGCGGCTGACCGGCTCGTCCGACCTGTACCAGGACGACGGGCGCCGGCCGCTGGCCTCCATCAACTTCGTGACCTGCCACGACGGCTTCACGCTGCACGATCTGGTGGCGTACAACGACAAGCACAACGAGGCCAACGGCGAGGACAACCGGGACGGCGAGAGCCACAACCGGTCCTGGAACTGCGGGGTCGAGGGCGAGACCGACGACCCGGACGTGCTGCGGCTGCGGGCCCGGCAGATGCGGAACTTCATCGCGACGCTGATGCTGTCCCAGGGCGTGCCCATGATCAGCCACGGCGACGAGTTCGCCCGCACCCAGCGCGGCAACAACAACGCCTACTGCCAGGACAACGAACTGGCCTGGGTGGAGTGGCCGGAGGACGGCGAGGACGGCGAGGACGCCCAGGGGAGTCCGAGCCGGGAGCTGCTGGCCTTCACGCGCGCGATGGTGTGGCTGCGCAGGGACCACCCGGTCTTCCGCAGGCGGCGCTTCTTCCACGGACGGCCCGTGGAGGGCACCCACGACGACCTGTCCGACATCGCCTGGTTCACCCCGGAGGGCCGGGAGATGACCCAGCGGGACTGGGACTCGGCGCAGGCCTCGGCGCTGACGGTGTTCCTCAACGGCAACGCGATCTCCGAGCCGGACGCGCGCGGGGAGCGCATCACCGACGACTCGTTCCTGCTGATGTTCAACGCCTCGCCCAAGCCGCTGGAGTTCGTGGTGCCGGTCGACCACGGGCGGCAGTGGGAGGTCGTCGTGGACACGGCGCTCCCGGAGGGCGTGCCGGCGGACACCGGCCCGAAGGTGCAGGCCGGGGACCGGCTGACCCTGGCGGACCGGAGCCTGACGGTGCTCCAGCGGCCCGTGTGACCACCTCCTCGTGAGCCGTCGCGTCGTCCGGAAAGAGCCACTCGTCCGGGCGACGCGCGGCGCACCTGGCGCGAGGGATGACACGAACGGCGGTGGGGCGGGTACGTACGTTTCCATGACACCTGAGCGACCTGACCCGGTGGTGCCCACGGCCACGTACCGGCTGCAGCTGCAGCCCGAGTTCCCGTTCGGAGCAGCCGCGGCCGTCGTGCCGTACCTGGCCTCGCTCGGCGTCTCGCACCTGCACCTGTCCCCCGTCCTGGAGGCGGTGCCGGGCTCGACGCACGGCTACGACGTCGTCGACCACGCGCGCGTGCGCGAGGAGCTGGGCGGCGAGGAGGGGCTTCGGGCGCTGGCGCGCACCGCGCGCGGGCACGGACTCGGGCTGGTGGTGGACATCGTCCCGAACCACATGGCCATGTCCCCGCGCCACAACCGGGCCCTGTGGGAGGTGCTGCGCGAGGGCCCGAAGTCGCCGTACGCGCGCTGGTTCGACATCGACTGGGAGGCCCAGGACGGCCAGGTGCTGGTGCCGGTCCTCGGCGGACCGCTGGGCGACGTGCTCGGCGACCTGCGCGTCGACGGGGACGTCCTGCGCTACCACGACCACGTGTTCCCGCTGCGCGAGGGCACCGAGGACCTGCCGCTGCCGCATCTGCTGGACGCTCAGTGGTACCGGCCCGTGTGGTGGCGGCTGGCCCGGACCGAGCTGAACTACCGGCGGTTCTTCAGCATCTCGGAACTCATCGGGGTGCGGGTGGAGGACCCCGAGGTGTTCGAGGCCACCCACGACAAGATCCTCCAGCTCCTGCACGAGGGCGTGATCGACGGGCTGCGCATCGACCACCCCGACGGGCTGGCCGACCCCGACGGCTACCTCACGCGGCTGCACGAGGCGACGGGGGGCCGCTGGACGGTCGTGGAGAAGATCCTGGCCGACGGCGAGCACCTGCCGGCCTCCTGGCCCGTCGCGGGCACCACCGGCTACGACGCCCTGCGGCACGTGGACGGGGTCTTCACCGACCCGGCCGGATTCGGGGACCTCCTGGGGCAGTACCGGCGGTTCGCGGCCCCCCAGACGGACCGGGGCGGGCAGTGGGCGGCGACGGTGCGGCGGGCGGCGTACAAGGTCCTCACGCACGAGCTGGCGACCGAGACGGACCGGCTGGTGCGGGTGGTGGCCCGGCTGTGCGCGGCCTCGCCGGAGCCGGCGCTGCGCGACCGCGCGCCCTGGGCGCTGCGGACCGCGCTCCAGGAGCTGCTGGTGCGCCTGGAGGTCTACCGGCCCTACGAGTCGGTCGACGCGGCGGCCGTGGTCACCGAGGAGGCCGCGGCCGAGGCCCGGCTCGCCTTCGCCGTGCCCGAGGAGGCCGGCGCGGTGGACGTCGTACGGGACCTGGTACTGGGGCGGTACGGCGACGGGCCCGCGCAGGTGGAGTTCCGGACGCGGTTCGCGCAGACGTCGTCGGCGCTGCGGGCGAAGTCCGTGGAGGACACGGCGTTCTACCGCTATGTGCCGCTGCTGTCGGCCACCGAGGTGGGCGGCAACCCGGGGAGCCCCGCCCTGTCGCCGGAGGAGTTCCACGCGTACTGCGCGCGCGTGCAGCGGGACTGGCCGGTGACCGGGACGGTGGCCTCGACGCACGACACCAAGCGCAGCGCGGACGTCCGGGCGGCGCTGCACGTGCTCACCGAGTGCCCGGACCGCTGGGCGGACGTGCTCGCCGAGGTGACGCGCACCGGCGAGGGCGTGCCGGACGCGCAACTGGCGTGGGCGGCCTGGCAGACGGTGTTCGGGCTCGGCCCGGCGTCCGGGTCCGCCGAGCGGGTACAGGGCGCGCTGCTGAAGCACGTGCGCGAGGCGGGCCTGTACACGAGCTGGACCGAGCAGGAGCCGTCGTACGAGGAGGCGGTGGCGCGGTTCGTGGCGGCCGGTCCGTGCGGGGCGCCGGGTGAGCGGATCGCCGCGTTCCGGGACTCCCTGGAGCCGCACATCCGGGCCAACGTGCTGGGCACGGCCCTGGTGCAGCTGACGATGCCGGGGGTGCCGGACGTCTACCAGGGGACGGAGGCCGAGTACCGGGCGCTGGTCGACCCGGACAACCGGCGGGCGGTGGGCTTCCCGCCCGAGGAGGCCGGGGGCGGCTCCGCGGAGAAGGCGGCGGTGACGCGGGCGGCGCTCGGGCTGCGGGCCCGGCGGCCGGACGCGTTCGGCGACACGGCGACCTACATGGCGCTGCCGGCGGAGGGCGCGGCGGCTCGGCACTGCCTGGCGTTCGCCCGGTCCGGGGAGGTCGTGACGGCCGTGACCCGCCTGTCGCTGCGGCTCGCCGAGGCGGGCGGCTGGCGGGACACCGTGCTGCCCCTGCCGCCGGGCCGCTGGGCGGACGTGCTGGAGCCGGGCCGGGAGTTCACGGGGCACGCGCGCGTGGCGGAGCTGTTCGCGGGTCTCCCCGTGGCGCTGCTGGAGAGGGCGGGCGACTGAGCTCAGGCGACAGCCGGGCCGTCCTGGGGGCAGTCCTCGTACTCCCTCAGGGGGACGGGAAGGCGCGGCCACGCCGAGCGCAGCAGGTCCACGAACGCCTCCGCCGCGCCCGTCGGGGGGACGCGCGAGAAGACCGTGACCGTGCGCCGCCACGCCGGGTCGGGGGTGAGGACGACACCGCCCTCGCCGACCGCGTCCCGGACGAGGGGCGCGGGCGCGGCGCAGACGCCGACGCCCGCCGCTGCCATCCGTACCGCCGTCGAGGTGTGCTCGGTGAACACGGCGGTGCGCGGGGAGAAACCGGCGCGTCCGCACGCCCAGTCGAGGAAGCGCTCGCCGTGGACGACCGGTTCCATGGCGCAGCGCACCCAGGGGCGGTCGGCCAGCTCCGGCAGCGTCACCGTCGTACGGCCCGCGAAGCGGTCGTCGAAGGGCACCACGAGGACGATGTCCTCCTCGCCGACGGGTATGACGGTGCCCGGCCAGTCCACGGGCGCCGGGCCGACGGCGAGGTCGGCGGTGCCGCGCTCGACCTGCTCCTCCAGTGCCTGCGAGGTGGCGTACTCGTGGAGGTGCAGCAGCACGCGCGGGTGGGCGGCGCGCCAGCGCGCGAAGACGTCCGGGAGGACGCCGACGGCCACGGAGTGCACGGCGGCGACATGGAGTTCGCCGCCCTCCGCGCCGGCGGCGGCCCGGGCCGCGCGGCGGGCCTGGACGGCGCTGCGCACGGCCAGCTCGGCGTGCGGCCGGAAGGCGCGTCCCATCGGGGTCAGGCGCACGCCGCGCGGCATGCGCTCCAGGAGCGCGCCGCCGACCGCCCGCTCCAGGGCCTTGATCTGGTGGGACAGCGCGGGCTGCGAGACGTGCAGGACCTCCGCCGCGCGGGTGAAGGACGCCTCCTGAAGGACCGTCAGGAAGTACTCCATCTGCCGCAGGCTCAAGGCCCCTCCCCCAAGAACGCCTTCAAGGCCCCTCCCCCATAAACGCCCTGCATCGGTTCCACAAGAACATTGCCTTGGACTCATGGCAAGGGCCGGGCGGAGGCTGTGGGCATGGACTCACCCGACGTCATCGTCATCGGCGGCGGCACCGGCGGTTACAGCACCGCCCTGCGCGCCGCGGCCCTCGGTCTGCAGGTCGTGCTCGTCGAGCGGGACAAGGTCGGCGGGACCTGTCTGCACCGCGGCTGCATCCCGAGCAAGGCGATGCTGCACGCGGCCGAACTCGTCGACGGCATCGCCGAGGCGCGTGAACGCTGGGGCGTGAAGGCGACCCTGGACGCCGTGGACTGGCCGGCGCTGGTGGCCACCCGGGACGACATCGTGGCCCGCAACCACCGAGGGGTGGAGGCGCATCTCGGGCACGCGGGCGTGCGGGTGATCGCGGGGAGCGCCCGGCTGACGGGGCCGCGGTCCGTGCGCGTGGCGGGTGCGCACGGCGAACCCGGCGTGCAGGACCTCTCCGCGCGCCGTGGGCTGGTGCTCGCGACCGGCTCACGACCGCGCACGCTCCCGGGGCTCGAACCGGACGGGCGGCGCGTGGTGACAAGCGACGACGCCCTCTTCGCGCCCGGGCTCCCGGCGTCCGTGCTGGTGCTCGGCGGGGGCGCGATCGGCGTGGAGTACGCCTCCTTCCACCGCTCCCTGGGCGCCGAGGTCACCCTCGTGGAGGCAGCGGAGCGGATCGTGCCGCTGGAGGACGCCGAGGTGAGCCGTCATCTGACCCGCGGTCTGAAGAAGCGCGGCATCGACGTCCGGGCCGGTGCACGGCTGCTGGACGCCGAGGTCCTCGACGACGGGGTGCGCGCCCGGGTGCGCACGGACCGGGGCGAGACGCTCACGGTCGCGGCGGAGCGGCTGCTGGTGGCGGTCGGCCGGGCCCCGGTCACCGACGGCCTGGACGTGGCAGCCGCGGGCCTCGCCACGGACGGGCGCGGTTTCGTCGTGCCGGCCGACTGGGACCGGCTGGAGACGGCCGTGCCCGGCGTCCACGTCGTGGGCGACCTGCTGCCGCCGCCGTCGCTCGGACTGGCCCACGCCTCGTTCGCGGAGGGGCTGCTGGTGGCCGAGACGCTGGCCGGTGTGCCCTCCGCTCCGGTGGACTACGCGGCGGTGCCCCGTGTCACGTACTCGTCGCCGCAGACCGCGGCCGTGGGGCTGACCGAGGCCGAGGCACGCGCGCGTGGGCACGAGGTGGTGACCAACAGCATGCCGCTGACCGCCGTGGCGAAGGGCATGGTGCACGGGCGGGGCGGCCTGGTGAAGGTCGTCGCCGAGGCCGGCGGACGCGTGCTGGGCGTGCACCTGGTGGGCCCGCACGTGTCGGAGATGATCGCCGAGAGCCAGCTGGTCGTCGGCTGGGACGCGGAGCCGTCCGACGTGGCCCGGCACGTCCACCCGCACCCCACCCTGTCCGAGGCGGTCGGCGAGGCGTTCCTGACCCTGGCGGGACGGGGGCTGCACCAGCGGTAGTCGTCCCGTGCCGGTGGCGCGTCCGGTGCCGGTGGCGCGTCCCGTGCCGCCCGGGCCGGTCGCGCCGCCCGTGCCGCCCGGGCCAGTGCTTCCGGGCGCCCCCTGGAGCCTCCCCCGTCGCGCCCTTGACACCGCCCCATGGCCGTGGGGTACTGCGATTGCGAACTCGGGCGGATGTGACGGGGGTGAGTGTCCTGCCGGAGCTGCGCTACCCGACGGTGACCGAACTGGTCTCTGCTGCCCGGGCGTTGACCGCCCACCGCCCCGGTGTGTGCACCCTGCGGCAGGTGGGTTCCTCGCGGGCGGGCAGACCTCTGCACCTGCTGTCCGTGGGCCGGGCCCGCCGCGCGGTGCTGGTGGTCGCCGGCGCCCACGCCAACGAGCCGACCGGATCCTGCACCCTGCTCGCGGTCGCCCGGCGGGTGCTGGAGCAGCGGGAGCTGCGCGACGGCATCTCCTGGCACTTCCTGCTGTGCGCGGACCCGGACGGGGCGAGCCTGCATGTGACGCCGGCGCCGCGCAGCCTGTTCGACTACCACCTCGGCTTCTTCCGCCCCGCAGGGCCCGAGCAGCCGGAGTGGGCCCCGTCCGTGCTGCCGCCGGACCGGCTGCCGCCCGAGACCCGGGCCCTGACCGGCGTCATCGACGAGCTGCGCCCCTACCTCCAGGTGACCCTGCACGGCACGGACCTGGGCGGCAGCTGGGTGCAGCTGACGAAGGACGTGCCCGGGCTCGCCGAGCCGTTCGCCAAGTCCGCGGCCGAGCTGCACATCCCGGTGGAGACCGGCGCGTCGGACGCCGCGGGCTGGCCGGCGTCCGGGCCGGGCGTGCACGTGATGCCCGCGCCGGAGGCCGGACCGGCGTACCCGAGCCTGCCCGACGACGCGCGGCACAGCACCTGGTACCACGCCCACCGGTACGGCGGGCTGACCGCCGTGGTCGAGGTGCCGATGTGGGCGAGCGACCTGGTGGACGATCCGGCTCCGCATCCGGCTCCGGCGGCGGCGATCGGCCGGCTCGCGCGCCGGCTGCAGCGCGACGCGCTGGAGGTGACGCGCGTGCTCGACGGCGCGCTGCCCCGGCTGGCGGACCTGGACGGGCCGTTGCTGCGGGCCGCCCGGTGGGGGCTGGAGCTGGTGCCGGGGCTGGCCGCCGACTTGGTCCACACCCCGCCCGCCGACCGCACCCGGGCGTACGTGGGCAGCGTGGACGCGTTCGCGCGGCGGGTGCCGCTGCGGGCGGCGGCCATGCTGCGGCGGGCGCTGCGCGGGACCGACGACCGGGCGGCGGAACAGCTCGAGGAACTCGTCGCGATGTGGAGCGATGCTTTCGCGGAACGTTTCCGCGCCCGCTGGGTGCCCTTGCAGCACCAGGTCGAGCACCAGTCCCGCACGGTGGTCGCGGCGGCGCTGCACGCGCGCGAGGAGGCCGAATAGGGAGAGCCGGCCGTAGGAAGCCGAAGAGACGGGCCCCGTCAGGGCGTCATCCCCGCCGCGTCGGCGCCGCCGCCCCGCACCCCCACCCCGGGCTCCGCCGCACCGGAGCCCGCGCGCGGGTGCCGTCCGGCCAGCTCGAACGCGGAGAGCACCACGCGCGCCTGGTACTCCGCCTGGCGGGCCACCGGGATCCAGCGCGCCCCGCAGCCGTCGCGGTAGTCGGCGCACCACTCGTCGATCAGCAGGTCCAGCTCCGGCAGGGCCCCGGCCGGGTCGCGCCCGGCGGCCCGCACGAGCTGGTGCAGCAGTCCCGCGGTGCGCAGCGCCAGCCGTCGCCCGGAGATGCGCAGGGCGGCCAGGTGGGCGCTGCTCAGGGGCGGGAGGGGGTGGGCCGCGCCGTCGCCGGTGTCCGGGTCCCAGGCGTCGGCGAGGCCGGGGCAGACCAGTAAATAGTCGTCGACCGGGGCGAGCAGGCGCGCCGCGTCGGGCACGCCGGTGAGATGCGGCCGGATCCTGGTCAGCACCTGCCGCAGGAGGGCCGTGTCGCGGCGCAGGGCGCGGCTGACGGACCGCAGCACCGCGTCCCGGTCCGCGGACGGGGAGCCGTCCGAGACGGCCGCCACGCCCCACATGGGCGCCTCGACGACCGCGGTGACGGTGCCGTGCCGGTCCGGGTGGAACCACGTCGACTCGACGGCGGCCTCCGTGATGGCCGCCGCCAGGCCGGCCCGGCGCGGCGGCGGGATCAGGTAGACGGCGGGTCCGAGGCCGGGCCAGTACAGGGCGTCGTAGGCGCCGAGTTCGCGGGGGATGCCGAGCCGGGCGGCGATGCGGGTCAGGCGCCGGTCGAGTCCGGGCAGGTCGTGGGTGAGTTCGACGAAGCCGCCGCCGACGTCGACGCCGTGCAGGGAGCACTGGAGGAACGGCCGCAGTTCGTCCTGGACGTCGAGGAGGGCACGGGTCTCCGGCAGGGCGGCGCCGGCCGCGCCGTCGGGCAGCCACTCGGGCTGTTCCAGGAAGCCGGGCCGGAAGAAGTTCCGGAAGTACCGGCCGAGCGTGTAGGGGCCGGTCAGCCAGCCCTCGTTGCGGCGCGAGCCGTCCGGGTCGAGGCACAGCAGCAGGTTCCAGGTGGCGTCGGCGGCCTCGGTGAGCCGCGGGTCGGCCAGGGCCCGCTCGGCCAGGCGCAGCACGGTGGCACCGCCCACGGGTTCGTTGGCGTGGGGGCCCGCGACGACCAGGGCCTGGCGGCTGCCGTGGCCGACGGAGAGCAGCCACAGCGGTGTGCCCGCGCGGGAGGTGCCGACCCGGCGCAGCCGGGCGTCACGGGGACGGCGGGCGACGAGGGCGGCGGCCCGGGCGCCCAGTTCGTCGACGGTCGGGTAGCGCGGCAGGGGCGGCAGGGCACACCTCCCCCATGCGATGCCGTCGGTTCACCAGGTGTAGATGGCGTACGCACAGTCAGTCACGACTTCAGGGGTACGTCAACACCATGGAGGGCAAAGGCATTTGAGCCACGCCCCGGGCATCGACACCTGGTAATCCCCAGGCCAGGGCTGAGGTGGGGCTCACTTTCCGGTCAGTCGGCCGACAGCCGGAACATCATCCGCCCGAAGCCCACCTGGTCGCCCTCGCGGACGACGGCGGCGCCGACGACCCGCCGTCCGTTGACCGTCGTGCCGTTGGTGGAGCCGAGGTCCCGCAGGACCCACATGCCGCCCTGGTGGCGCAGTTCGGCGTGCACGCGGGAGACCGTCTCGTGGTTGAGGCGCAGTCCGCTGGCGGGGTCGCGGCCTATGCGCAGCGGGTGGCCGTGGGCCGGGTGGGGCAGCAGCAGTTTGGGCAGCTTCTCGGCCTGCCACGCCCTGCGCAGCCGTACGGTGAACCCGGAGACCGCCTCGACGGTGCCGAACACCACGCGGGAGAACCGGCTCTCCGTGGGCAGGTCGGCGGTGAGCACCGCCAGCTCGTCCGCGCGGCGGGCGGCGAGCGCCAGTTCCATGCGGCGGATGAACGTGTCGTGGGACAGGCGGCCCAGGGCGACGCCGTCGCGGAGCACCTGCAGCGCCCTGTCGCGCTCCGCGTCGGAGAGCCGCGCGGGGTACGTGTTGAACTCGAAGGACGACGTCACGCTCGTGATTGTCGGGCAGCGCGGCCGGGCTGTCCAGGAAACGGGAAAACGCCCGCCACGCACGCGTACCCGGCGAGACCCGCCGCAAATGGGTGGATGCGCCAGCGGATTGATCGCGTTTGACGCACCATGGACGGGCTACATCACGGTGAGCAGACGAAGGGGAACCGTCCGTGCAGTTCGAGGTGTGGGCACCGCAGGCCGGCCGAGTGACGCTCGAGTGCGACGGCGTCACGCGCGCGTTGGAGCGCGATCCGGAACGGGTGGGGTGGTGGCGGGGCGAGGCCGAGGCGCGCGACGGGTCCCGGTACGGTTTCGCGCTCGACGACGGTCCCGTGCTGCCCGATCCGCGCTCGCGCCGGCAGCCCGACGGCCCGGACGGGCTGAGCGCGGTCGTCGACCACGAGCGGTACGCGTGGCGCGCGGCGTGGCAGGGGCGGCCGCTGGCCGGGGCGGTGCTGTACGAGCTGCACGTGGGCACGTACACGCCCGAGGGCACCCTGGACGCGGCGGCCGAGCGGCTCGGCCATCTCGCCGAACTGGGCGTCACGCACGTGCAGCTGATGCCGCTGTGCCCCTTCCCGGGCACGCACGGCTGGGGCTACGAGGGCGTCTCGCTGTGGGCGGTGCACGAGCCGTACGGCGGGCCCGAGGCGCTGAAACGCTTCGTCGACCGGGCCCACGAACTCGGTCTGGGCGTGGTGCTCGACGTGGTGCACAACCACTTCGGCCCGTCCGGCAACTACCTGCCGGTCTTCGGCCCGTACCTCACGGACACGCACCACACGCCCTGGGGGGCCGCGGTCAACCTGGACGCGCCCGGCTCGGACGAGGTGCGCGGGTATCTGATCGGCAGCGCGCTGGCGTGGCTGCGGGACTACCGGCTCGACGGGCTGCGCCTGGACGCCGTGCACGCGCTGGTGGACACGCGCGCGTGCCACTTCCTGGAGGAGCTGTCGGCGGCCGTGGACGCCCAGGCCGCGGAGGTGGGCCGGCCGCTGTTCCTGGTCGCCGAGTCGGATCTGAACGACCCGCGGCTCATCACCTCCCGCGCGGAGGGGGGCCTCGGGCTGCACGCGCAGTGGAACGACGACTTCCACCACGCCCTGCACACCACGCTGACGGGCGAGTCGCAGGGCTACTACGCCGACTTCGCGCGCGCTCCCCTCGCCGGGCTCGCCAAGACCCTCACCGGCGGCTACTTCCACGACGGGACGTACTCCAGTTTCCGCCGGCGGCACCACGGACGCCCGCTGGACCGCACGCGCGTGGCCGGGCACCGGCTGCTCGGCTACAGCCAGACCCACGACCAGGTCGGCAACCGCGCCCAGGGAGACCGGCTTTCGGCCCTGGTCTCCCCCGGGCTGCTCGCCTGCGCGGCCACGCTGATCCTGACGGCGCCGTTCACGCCGATGCTGTTCATGGGCGAGGAGTGGGCGGCCGGCACACCCTGGCAGTTCTTCACCGACCACACCGACCCGGAGCTGGCGGACGCCGTACGGCGGGGCAGGCGGCGGGAGTTCGCCGCGCACGGCTGGAAGGAGGAGGACGTTCCCGACCCGCAGGACCCGGCGACCCGGGACCGCTCCTGCCTGGACTGGTCCGAGCCGGAACGCGAGCCCCACGCGCGCGTGCTGGCCTGGTACCGGCGGCTCCTCGCCCTGCGCCACGAGCAGGCCGACCTGACCGATCCCGACCTCGCCGACACCAAGGTCGCCTACGACGAGGAGCGCCGCTGGATCGCCTTCCGGCGCGGGGACGTCCTCGTGGCGGTGAACCTGGCGCCGGAGCCGGCCGCGCTGTCGCTCGGCGTGCCCCGCGCGCGCGTGCTGGCCGCCTGGGAGCCCGTCGAGACACCCGGGGACGACGGGGTGCTGCACCTTCCCGGCGAGTCGGGCGTGGTGCTCGTCCAGGACTGAGGCGTGTCACGGTGTTCCGCCGCCCGCCCCGCTACAGGGCGTCGTCGGTGTCCCTCAGGTCCGTCACCCGTTCCAGCAGGATCGGCTCCCAGGCGCGGCGCAGCCGGGTCCGCTGCAGGGTGGCGTCCTTGCCGGTGGTGAGGGCCTCGGCGAGGTGGACGACGGTGTCGCAGCGGGCGAGCCACAGGCCGCGCAGGCACGGCCGGGCGCCGTAGCCGGCGAGGGTGGCGGCGCGTACGGCGGCGGGTGAGCCGACGGCGAGGGCGAGGCCCGCGATGTCCTCGGCCGGGTCGCCGACGACCGCGCGGGCCCAGCCGAGGACGCCGCGCACCCGCCCGTCGGCGCTGACCACGAGGTGGCCGCCCGTCAGGGCGTGGTGGGTGAGGACGGCCGAGCCGGGCTGGGCGGCGAGCTGGGCCGCGCCGGGCGGGGTGAGCTGGTGCAGGCGGGCGGCGTCGAACTCGTCGGCCTCGGCGAGGCGTTCGGCGGCGCGTACGGCGGCCCGGCGCAGCGCCTCCAGGGACCGCGGCACGACGCGCGGCACGCCGAGGGTCTCGGCCTGCCGTACCGGCACCTCGCGCAGGCCGGTGAGCAGTCCGGCGAGGTCGGCCTCGCCGAGGGCGGACACGTCGTGCTCCTCGCCCGAGCCGCCCGGCACCTTGGTGTCCAGGGTGTAGCTCAGCCCGGTGGCCCACTCGCCGTGCGCCACGCTGGCCGGCACGGCCACCGGGACGTGCGGGCGGACGAGGTCGCGCAGGCGCAGTTCGCGGCGCTGGCGTGCGGTGGCCTCGCGGTCGGGGGCGAGGCGCAGCACGTGGCGGGTGCCGACCCACCAGGTGGCGGGTTCGGCGCCCTCGGTGGCGGGCCGGACGTCGGGGCCGCCGCTCGTCGCGGTCTCCCCGCCGCCCGCGCCGCGCTTGCCGTTCCTGCCGTTCCTGCCGTCCTTGCCGTCCTTGCTGTCTTTGAGCAGGGAGCGGACCAGTCGGCGGACGGTGTCCTCGGTGGGTGTGGGTGCCTGGGTCATGGTCGCGCCGTTGCCGTTCGGGAGGCGTGGTGGGGACATCGGTGGCGTCACTCCACTATGACCAGCTCGCGGGTGGTGGTGTTCAGGCGCCGCCCGCCGTCCTCGGTGACGGTCACGATGTCCTCGATGCGTACGCCGAACCGGCCGGGCAGGTAGATGCCGGGTTCCACGGAGAAGCACATGCCGGGGACGAGGGGCCGCTCCTCGCCCTCGATCATGTACGGCGGCTCGTGGGTGGTGACGCCGATGCCGTGCCCGGTGCGGTGGATGAAGTACGCGCCGTACCCGGCGTCCGCGATGACCGCGCGGGCGGCCCGGTCGACGTCCTGGCAGGCGGCGCCCGGGCGCACGGCGCGGAAACCGGCCTCCTGGGCGGCGCGCACGATGTCGTGGACACGGCGTTCCTCGTCGGTGGGTTCGCCGACGTGGACCGTGCGGGAGGTGTCGGAGCCGTAGCCGTCCTTCAGGCCGCCGAAGTCGAGGACGACCATGTCGCCGCGCTCGATGACGCGGTCGCCGGCCTCGTGGTGCGGGTTGGCGCCGTTCGGGCCCGAGGCGACGATGGTGAAGTCGACCTGCTCGTGGCCGTGCCGGCGCAGCAGCCGGTCGAGGTCCGCGGCCACCTCGGACTCCCGGCGGCCCGCGAAGGGGACGTTCCGGATCTCCTCGAAGGCCGCGTCGGCGGCGGCTCCCGCGGCCGTCATGAGCTCCAGTTCGGCCGCGTCCTTGACGGCGCGCAGCATGGGCAGGGCCTCGGTGAGCGAGGCGTACGAACTGCCGGGCAGGGCCTGCTGGAGGGCCAGCAGGTGCAGGGCCCAGGCGTTGTCGCTGATGCCGAACCGGCCGCGGGGGTCGAGGAGTGCGGCGGTCGCGGCGTAGGGGTCCTTGCCGTCGGTCCAGTCGCGCAGGGTCAGTGCGGGTGCCCCGGCCGCCTGCTGCGCGTCCGGGGCCTCCAGGGCGGGGACGACGAGGACGGGGTCCTGCCCGGCGGCGAGGACCAGCAGGGTGAGCCGCTCGGTGACCGCCGGTGGCGTGTAGCCGGTGAGCCACACCAGGTCGGGGCCGGGGGCCACCAGCAGGCCCGCGAGACCGGCCTCGGCGGCCGCCCGCGCGGCGCGCTCCAGGCGGGCCCGGTAGTCGTCGGCGGTGAAGGACGCGGCCGTGCTTCCGGTCATCCGGGCCTCCCAGGACGGACGAAGGGCTACGGGCAGCATCCTGCCCGGCCGGAGGGGGCGGCGCGAGCCGTCTGCGGGGATCACCCCCGCCTCTCCACGGACGGAAGAGGATTGCCCGGACGGCAAGGCTAATGCTTAGATTCCCTTCATTCATTAGATCCTCGAATCGAGAGGGCGTGCGACCGTGCTCGTACTCGCACACATCAGCGATCTGCATCTCGACGGGAGCGCGCGGGCGACGGAACGCGCCGAGCGGGTGCGCGACCGGCTGTGGGAGCTGCCGGGGCAGGTGGACGCGCTGCTGGTGACGGGCGACATCGCGGACCACGGCACGGAACCGGAGTACGAGGAGGCCGCCCGCATCCTGGGGCTGCGCGAGGGCGACGCGCCGTTCCCGGTGCTCACCTGCCCGGGCAACCACGACAGCCGCGCGCCCTACCGCAAGGGGCTGCTGGGGCTGCCGGGGACCGAGGAGCCGGTCAACAGTGTGCAGGTCTTC
The DNA here is from genome assembly GCF_040628815.1 of Streptomyces sp. NPDC006140. Classification (NCBI taxonomy): domain Bacteria; kingdom Bacillati; phylum Actinomycetota; class Actinomycetes; order Kitasatosporales; family Streptomycetaceae; genus Streptomyces; species Streptomyces sp. NPDC006140. The sequence goes on from NZ_JBEXTS010000004.1 coordinate 227,634, forward strand.
GACGACGGTGCCGTGCTGATGTGCGACTCCAGCGTCCCGGGCCGCGACGACGGGGAGCTGGACGCGGCGACGTACGACTGGATCGAGACGACCCTCGACGAACTCGACGGCAGCCTTCCGGCCCTGCTCGCCTTCCACCACCCGCCGGTGGCGCTGCACCACCCCCTGCCCGACGCCTACCCGCTGCGGGACCCCGGCCGGCTGGCCGGGCTGCTGGAGCGCCGGCCCGAGATCGTCGGGCTGGTCACCGGCCACGCGCACACCGCCGCCGCCACCTCGTTCGCGGGCCGGCCGCTGGTCGTCGGACCCGGTGTGACCTGGACGCTGCGGCTGCCCTGGGAGGGCGAGCAGGCCGCGGACCGGGAGGCGCCGCCAGGGCTGGCCTTCCACGTCCTGGACGACGCGGGGCGGCTCACGAGCCACTTCCGCGTGGTCACGTGACGACGGCGGGGACGACCGTCAGCTGCCGGTAGCCGCCGCTGCGGTGCCGCACCGTCAGCTTCACCTCCCGGCCCGGACGGGCCCGGGCGACGGCTCGCACCAGGTCGGCGGCCGTGTCGATACGGGTCGTGCCGAAGTTCAGCAGGACGTCGCCGCGCACCAGGCCCGCCTGCTGCGCCGGCCCGGGGACGTGCAGCCCGACCACCACGGCCCCGGGCTTGCGGGCGTCCATGACCTGCACGCCGAGGGTCACGGCGACGGGCGCGTGCCCGGACGCGGCGGCGGACGGCGAGGGACGGGTGAGCGGGGGCGTGTGCCACCCGCGCGGGTCGAGGACCGCCCTCTGGCCGGCCACCGTGGCGCCCATCGCTCCCAGGCCGATGCCGGACAGCACCAGGACGGCGCCGGCGAACCCGGCGAGCAGCACGTTGAGCAGCCGCCGCCCGCGCCGCCGGGCGGCGTGCGGGCGGCGGCGAGGCGGTCCGGACCCCGCCGCCGACGACGACTCGGGCTCCTGGCCCGGCATCGGCTTGGGTCGCAGCGCGGTCTGTTCCATGGCTCGCCTCCGGGTGGTGCCGATCGCCTCCGGCGGATGCCGGAACGATCTCGGCAGGTGCTCTACCCGGCCCGTCGGCGGCCGACGAGCCACGAACGAGTGAGACTGCGCGGCCCCGGACGAGTGACCCCGGGCCGGTGACCCCGGGACAGTGGCCCCAGGACAGTGGCCCCGGACGAGCGCTTCAGCCCGAATGCCCCTCCCCGTGCCCGCCGTGGGCCCCGCCGTGGTCGAACTTCAGCACCTGGGCGGGCATCACGACGAAGGGCCGCATCATGCCCATGTCCTCGTGCTCCAGCAGGTGGCAGTGGTACATGAACCGGCCGTGCGCGCCGTCGAACTTCCCCATGACGCGCAGCATCTGGTTCCCGGGCACCCGGAAGACGTCCTTCCAGCCGAGTTCGTTGGGCGCGAGGGGCAGCGGTGTGCCCGCGTCGTACCGGATCGGCGTGCGCGTGCCGCCCACCTCCGGGTCGAAGCCGGACACGTCGTACGCGTCGCGGCCGAGGAGCTGGAAGTCGGCCAGGTGGATGTGCATGGGGTGGACGATGGGCGCGAGGTTGAGGAAGCTCCACTGCTCGTGGCTGCCCTCGGCGAGGGTGTAGCCGAGGGCGTCGTTGAACGTCCGGGCCGTGCGCCGGTACGTCCGGGTCTTGTCGTCCGGGCCGGTGATCTGGATGATCCCGTCCGTCGGGACCCGGATGCCGCCCGCGTGCTTGACCTCGGTCATCTCCCACATCTCCGGGTGCCCGCCGGCGCCCTTGGTGGTGGGCGGCGTGAGGACGACCAGGCGGTGGCCGTGCCGGATGTCGTGGGTGAGGCGGCGGAAGGAGCCGGACAGCACCGTGGGCAGTTCGAAGGTGTCCGGCTCGCAGGACTCGCCGATCCGGAACTCCATGACGGCCGGGTACGGCACGTCACCCTGCGGGTCCGGCACGCCCGGCGGCTGGTTGCGGCCCTTGTTGACCAGGCGCAGCGTGCGGCCCGCCAGGCCCCGGAAGTCGGCCAGCAGGTCGAAGCGTTCGGCCGGGGCCGCGGTCAGGGCCGGCAGCGCCTCGTCGAAGTCGAGCGGGACGGGGCGCGGCAGCAGCCCGCCGTCGCTGCCGATCTGGCGCAGCACCCCCGGCACCGGGTTGTTCTCCTCGTCGACGAGGACGAGGTCGTAGATGCGCGCGTTGGAGGCGTTGACCAGCCGGAACCGGTACCAGCCGGCGTCCGCGTCGAGGTAGGGCCAGATACGGCCGTTGACCGTGCTGTACGGGCCGGTGAACGGGATGGAGACCGGCTTGCCCGTCTCCGGGTTCGCGTCCTGGACGATGACCGTCTTGTGCAGCAGCCGGCCGTTGAGCCGGCCGTCCTCGTCGGTGTCGAGGTTGCGGTCGGCGAGCAGCAGCGGGATCTCCCGCTTCCCGGACGGGAGGTGGAGGGCGTCCTCCTCGTCGTCGCGCACGAGGTAGGTGCCGTACAGGCCCGCCATCACGTTCCACCGGGTGATGTTCATGGCGTGGTCGTGGTACCACCACTGCACCGCCTGGTGGTCGTTCGGGTACTCGGAGAGCTGGGCGTCGCCGAAGGCGACCGCGTTGTCGGCCCAGCCGTCGTTGCCGCCGCCCGTCTGGGCGCCGTGCAGGTGGGTGACGGACCAGGCGGGCAGGGCGGCGACGTCCTTGTTCGGTTCGACTCCGCCGCGCCCCGGCTCGGTGTTCGCCTGGGGGCGGCCGTCCCGGCGCAGCTTCACCTCGACGGAGGTCACCGGGTACGCGCTGTCCTCGGGGATGCGGTTGGTCCAGGCGATGCGCACGCGCTGCCCGCGCCGGACCTCGATGGTCGGGCCCGGCACCTGGCCGTCGTAGCCCCACATCAGGGTCGGCGGGAGCTGCGGGTGCAGGCGCACCCAGGCAGGGCGCAGGGCGATCTCGGTCTCCCGCAGCACGTCGCCGGACGCGGGGCGCAGGACGGGCGGGACGGGCAGCGGCGCGACGTACGGCGCCAGTTCGGCCGGTGCGGGTGTCTGTGCTCGCGGCTCTGTGAGGTCGTCGGGCCTTTCGATGATGTCGGTCACAGTGTTCCCCCGTGTGGTGCGGTGTCTTTCTCTCCTCACCCTGGAAGACCCCCGGCTCGCCGCCGGGGGTTCCGTCCTGTCCCGTTCCGGGGTGATTTGGCTGGAAGTTGCGGTCTCAGCCGAGCGCGGGCACGGGTACGGCCGGCGGGCGGTCCGGCAGGAAGCCGTGGGCGCGCCGGGACAGCCAGGCGTCCTTGTAGCGGTCGACCTCGCGGTGCCAGTTCAGGATGCCGGACAGCCAGTTCCGCAGGTCCGCCACGTAGGTCGCCATGGCGGCCCGCGCCTCCTGCGTGAGCTGGAAGTCGTCGTACAGGATGGGCAGTTCATGCTCGACGACGTGCTCGAACTGCCGCATGCGCTGGCTCATCAGGTCGTGCACGATGCCGAGGCCGGTCGGGTAGTCGCAGCCGAAGAAGTTCTGCACGACGAGGATCGCGTTGTGGATCTCGCCCTCGAACTCGATCTCCTTCTGGTAGGAGAAGACGTCGTTGAGCAGGCACGCGAAGTCCATCGCGGCGTTCTCCAGCGACCGGACCGGGCCGCTGCGGTAGACCTCCGGCGGGATCGCCGGGCCGTGACCCAGCCGGCACAGGCTGAGGGTGAGGTCGGAGCCGAAGGTGGCCCGGCGCATCTCCAGGTAGTCGACCGGGTCGGGGATGCGGTTCTGGAGCTGGTTGGACAGCTCCCACACCCAGCTCTCGGTCATGACATTGATGGCGTCCTTGAGGGTGCGCCGCGCCGCGGGCGTCATCTCCGCGGTGGTGCGCAGCCACAGGTCGATCAGGCTGCGTTCCATGGCGTTGACCGGGACCGGCGGCTCGGCACCGTCGACCGGCATGCAGTCGGACAGGCGGGCCGTGGTCAGCCGGGCGGCGGCCAGGTCGCGGCGGTGGCCGTAGACCAGCGGGTAGTAGTCGTCGCCGTAGGTGCCCCAAGCGAGCCACTGGGAGCTGAGGTCGAGGGCCTCGGGGGTGGCGTCCGGGTCGAGGCCCGCGGCGCAGAGCGGCAGGTCGTAGGCCCTGAGCTTGTCCGCGTCCCAGACGCCCTCGGCGAGGATGCCCATCCGGGTCACCCAGTCGGTCAGGTTCCGGCGGGAGTTGTCGAGGTGCGGGCTGAGCTCCAGCGGGAACGGCATGCGGATGTCGGGGATCCGCGACGGTCCGACCTTCTGGTAGGGCACGTGCGTGTAGGAACGCAGCCGCTCGGCGCCGGCCGAGGCCAGCAGGGCGCGGACGTCGGTGCCCGAGGTGCCCATGCCGGTGAAGCCGGGCCAGGGGTTGCCCCCGCGCACGGCGTTCTCGTTCATGTAGCGGCTGGAGCGCAGATGCCATTCGTGGCCGCCGGACTGCCAGTCCTGCAGCCCCTTGGTGTACGCCGCCACGGCCGCGACCTCGTCCGGCCTCAGGCCCTTCTCCACGGCCAGCGCGGGCACTTCGGTGAACGCCGTGTGCTCGAACTGGTGGAGCCGGGAGGTGAGGACGTCGTTGACGATGTCGGCGGCCTCCTGGGTGGTGCAGCCGAAGAAGGTCTCCAGGACGAGCACGCCGTTGCTGTTCTCACCCTCCTCCTCGACCTCGCGCTGGTAGGAGAACAGGTCGTTGCGCAGGTGCACGGCGTCGGAGAACGTCTCCATCAGCACCCTGAGCGGCCTGGATCCGGCGACGGCGGCGGGCACTTCGGCGGTCGCGTACTCCACGAGCCCCGCCGACCAGGGGGCGCCGCCGACCTTGCGGCGCATCTCGATGTACTCGACGGGGTTGGCGATCCGCCCCTCGTTGATGTTGGACAGCTCCCACATCGACTCGTTCAGCAGGTGCTCGGTGGCCACGGCGAAGCGGCGGCGCCAGTCCTCGGACATCGCGGGCACCGTACGCGCCCACAGGTCGGCGAGGCCCGCCTCGACCGGGTTCTCCGGTTCCGGTACGGGGGTCGCGAGGTCCAGCGGCATGAACAGGGGCAGCCGGTCCAGGTGGGCCTTTCCGGCGGCGCGGTCCTGGCTGCGCTTGTACATCTCCAGGAAGTGGTCGTCGAAGAAGAAGACCCACACGTACCAGTCGGTGATGAGGGAGAGGGCGGGGCCGTCGCAGTCGGGGTGGGTGTAGGCGCAGAGCAGGCCGTAGTCGTGCGCGTCGAGGTCGGCCTGCTCCCAGACGCCGGATCCCTCCAGCATGCCCATCTCGCGCGCCCACTCGGTCGAGTGCGCACGGGCCTCCTCGACATGGGGGTTCAGCCGCGCGGGGTGCGGCATGTAGAAGTGCGGGAGTTCGAACGGCTGCGTCATGGCCGGGGCCCTACCCGGCACCCCGCGTCGGCATCCACGAGCCGGGACATGATCACACCATCGCGTGAATCGACGGCGTATGGCAGGACGCGCAGGTGGTCTGGCCCTAGCCAGGGGTGCTCACCTGGATCAGCGCGTGTGTGCCGCTGGTGCGCCAGCGCTGGTCCTCCGCCGCGACCAGGTCCGCCTCGACACGGCTGTCGAGGCCGGTGATCACGTCGGACTTCAGGGTGCGCAGGGCGGCCACCGGGCCGGGGAAGTACGCGGTGACGTCCGGGAACGGCGTGGTCGGCGCCCAGAGCCGGTCGCCCACCAGGCGACGGTAGTTGAGGTCGCCCTTGAGGAGGGTGAGGGTGGCCGAGGCGAACTCGGCGCGCAGATCGCCGGGCATGTCCGCGTAGGGCAGCGGGGCGCTGGAGAAGGGGTGGGCGCGCAGGGCGAGGCGGCCGTCGGCCAGGGCGGACCACAACTGCCGTCCGTACGCGGCGGCCGCTCCCCCGGCGGCGGTGAGCCGGCGCAGCGCGTCGACGACGTCGGCGGTCGTGGCGTCGGAGACGTAGTAGGGGTACGGCTTGACGTGCAGGACGGCCTGTCCGATGCGGCCGCTCGCCAGGAGGTGGGCGACGAGGAGCAGGTCGGGGACGAGTTCGCGGCCCGCGTTGTCCGCGACCAGGCACAGGGTGCCCGGGCTTCGGCCCGCGGTGTCGAGCAGTGACCAGAGCAGGTCGCTGTCGTCGGCCACGAGGCCGGGGGCGGCGTCCGCGTCCCGGGCGCCTTCGGCGGAGAGGCGGAAGCCGAGGTCGGCGCGGTTGCCCCAGAGGGAGCCGTGCAGCAGGGCCTGTTCCTGTTCGGCGGCGGGCCGGCCGGCGAGGTCGTCGAGCGCGGCCAGTTCCTCGTCGGTCTCGGCGGAGTCGAGTTCGGCCAGCTTGAAGGGGCGGAAGGGGTCGATGTCCTGCCAGGGGCCGGGGCCGAAGTAGCCGACGGCCTGGAGCAGTCGGCGGTAGAACCAGCTCTCGGCCCACAGCCACGGCACGTCGAACCAGGACCGGCCGGCGTACGCGCGCATCCCCCAGCTGTCCCAGCGGTCCCGGTCGTGCGCGTCGGCGGGGAGCGGTTCGATCTCGCCCTCGGTGCAGTTGGCCAGCAGCTCGTCGAGCGCGCGGTGCTGCCCGGGTTCGTACGGGAAGGCGTCGCGGACCTGGCGGATGATCGCGGGGTGCCGCTCGGCCAGCACGCTGTGGGGGAAGGAGCCCGGCCGGTTGCCGAGGAGCACGGGCGCGGAAGGGGTGTCGGGCATGTGCCTCACCGTAACGGGCGCGCCCCTCACCCCGACGGGAGCGCCCCCGGTCACACGGGCGCGATCTCCCGCTCCAGGCGGGCCGCCAGGCTGAGGTAGCGGGCGCGGCGGGTCACCGGGACCAGCCCGCGGATGAGTATGTTCCACATCTCGGCCGTCCGGCGGGGCTGGCGGGCGACGGGCTCGCGGGAGCGGCCCACGACCCGGGTGCCGACGAAGAAGCAGACCAGCGAGTGGGCCACGACGTCGATGTCGATGTCCGGGTGGACGTCGGACTCCTTGACCGCGCCGACGAGCCGGGCCGTGACGATGTCCAGCCACTCCGTGAACGGATGGCTCAGCGGCGGCCGGGGCCGGATGCCGCCGGTGGCGAGCCGCAGGCCGGCCCGCAGCACCGGGTCCTCGACGGACATGCGGGTGATGCCGAACGTGAGGCGCATCAGCGCCTCCAGGGACGTGTGGCCGCGGTTGTCCGTCTCCGTCGCCAGCCGACGGGCCGTATGCGACTGGAGTTCGAGGATCGCGTGGGCGAGATCCTCCTTCGCCGCGAAGTGGAAGTAGAGGGCGCCCTTGGTGACCTGGGCGTGCTCCACGATGTCGCTGAGACTGGTCGATTCGTAGCCGCGACGGTCGAACAGGTCAGCGGCGGCCGTGATGATCGTCGAGCGGGTCTGCTCGGCTCGCAACTGCCTCGCCATCGACTGAACTCTCCCGGGACAGAAATGAACGGGTCATGCCGTTTGTTTTTACCCCCCGTACACGATAACTCACCCTCAGACGGCGCTCACCACACCAGTGTGCCGGAGTGCGGGTGCACATCCGGCAAAACAAGCGCAACTGGTGAAAGAAAACAGCGCGTTCGGTATCTAACTGTGGGGGTTGTAGGGGCAGACGTGAAGGCGGGCCGGCCGGTGCCCCATCCGCACCGGCCGGCCCGCCCGTTCGCGGCCTGCCCCGTTCAGCGTTCCCGAGGGAGGATCAGACGACTCGGAAAGTCATCAGAAGGTCAGCTTCCAGCTGTTGAGCGTGCCCGTGTCCTGCGCCGCGGTGTCCTGGACGCGCAGCTTCCAGGTGCCGTTGGCGACCTCGCTGGAGGCGTTCACGGTGTACGTGGTGTTCACGTTGTCGGCGGAGTCCGACGCGGCCGACTTCAGGCGGTACGCCGAACCGTCCGGCGCGACCAGGTCGATGACGAGGTCACCGCGGTAGGTGTGGGTGATGTCCACGCCGACCTGGAGGGCCGAGGGGGCGTTGCCGCTGCGGCCGGTGACGCTGATCGGCGACTCGATCGCGGCGCCGTTGTCCGGGATGGCCACGGCGGTGGTGCTGGAGAAGGTCGTGCCGGTGGACGAACCGCCCTTGACGGCCTGGACCGTCTTGGCGGCGTCCGCGAGGCCGGCGCCGCAGCCGCCGGAGCAGGTGCCGGGCAGCGGACGGGCGTTGGCCTTGATGGCCGACTCGATCTGCGCCGGGGTGAGGGCCGAGTTGGCCGACTTCATCAGGGCGGCGAGGCCCGCGACGTGCGGGGTGGCCATGCTGGTGCCCTGGTAGTAGGTGTAGTTCTCGGTCGACGGCGTCTTCGTGCCGGAGTTCAGCGTGGAGAGGATGCCGTTGGCGGTCGTGGTGCGGGTCTCGCCGCCGGGGGCGGAGATGTCGACGACCGTGCCGTAGTTGGAGTACGAGGCGCGGCTGCCGGCGCGGTTGGTGGCGGCGACGGTGATGACGTTGCTGCAGTTCGCCGGGGACGAGCTGGAGGCGTTGGTGTTCTCGTTGCCGGCCGCGACGACGACCGAGGTGCCGCGGTTCACGGCGCCGTTGATGGCGCTCTGGGTGGCGGTGGAGCAGGCGCCGCCCCCGCCGAGGCTCATGTTGATGACCTTGGCGACGTTGGTGTTGGCGGGCACGCCGGAGACGGTGCCGCCGGACGCCCAGGTGATGGCGTCGATGATGTCGGAGTCGTAGCCGCCGCACTTGCCGAGGACGCGGACCGGGGAGATCTTCGCGCCGTAGGCGATGCCGGCGACGCCCTTGCCGTTGTTGGTGGCGGCGGCGATGGTGCCGGCCACGTGCGTGCCGTGCCAGGAGGAGGTGGACGCCGGGATGCCCGCGCCGCACTCGTTGGCGTTGTACCAGTCGCCCGGGTCGGCCGGGTTGCTGTCGCGGCCGTTGCCGTCGACGGAGACGGCCGTGTCGGAGATGAAGTCGTAGCCGCCGACGATGTTCGCCGCCAGGTCGGAGTGGGCGACGTAGCCGGTGTCGATGACGGCGACGGTGACGCCGGTGCCGGTGGTGGTGTCCCAGGCGGCCGGGACGTTCATGCCCGCGGTGGACTCGAACAGGTCCCACTGCTTGCTGTACTCGGTGTCGTTCGGAGTGACGGCCGTCGGCTTGTTCAGACGGTCCGGAACGACGTAGGCGACCTGCGGGTCAGCCTGGTACGCGGCGACCACGTCGGCGACGGACGCCCGGCTGGGGTCGGCGCCCAGCTCGACGAGGGCGGCACCGGTGCCGAGGCGGCGCTGGAAGTCGACGTCCTCGCCGGTCTTGTCGGCCTTGGCCGCGGCGTCGGCGGCGGCCGCCTTGTTGGACTTGGCCTCGGTGGCGCCCGACTTGTAGCCGACGATGAGCCGCTCGGCCGTGGTGCCGGGGGCGGCCTCGGTCTGCGCGGCCGGGACGGCGGCGGGGCTGGGCGCGGACTCCTGGGCGACGGCGACCGAGGCGGGTGCGGCGGTCAGCAGGGCGACGGAGACGGCGGCGACGGATATCAGCTTCCGTCTGAGCTCTGGGGAGGTACGCACGGTCGTTGCCTTTCGTGGCCGGACTCCGGGCTGGGCGGAGCGGCGGTGGAGTCGCTTCGTCGTCGAAGCGGAGGGGGGTGGTTCGAAAAGCGAAGAGCGACGCGATGGCCGGCCAGGCGCGAGTGGGGAGCGGACCGTTCGGGGTTACCTGTGGGTCAGCTGTGGTCGAACGATAGGCAAAGGGAAGGTCATCGGGATACGGGGGAAACCCTCGATCCGGCCGGCGTCCCACCCTCTATGGCGGGGGCGCCGGGCGTGAATGGCCCCTTTTCGAACGGCTCGTGGCGAGGTGAACGCGCCGGGCCGGTTTCCCGTACTGCATGACCGACTGCCCCATCCCGGCCGAGGAGACGCAGAGGCATGCCCCGTACGACCGCACACCGCACCGCGCTCGCGGCCGCCCTGCTGACTCCGCTGCTGCTGCCGCTGTGGGCGGCGGGCCCGGCAAGCGCGCACGGCGCGCCGACGGATCCGGTGAGCCGAGTGGTGGCCTGCTCCCCGGAGGGCGGTGACCGCGCCGACTCGGCGGCGTGCCGCGCGGCCGTCGCCGCGAACGGCGCGCCCTTCACGGCGTGGGACAACCTGCGGGTGGCGAACGTGGCCGGCCGGGACCGGCAGACGATCCCCGACGGCGAGCTGTGCAGCGGCGGCCTGCCCGCCTACCGGGGTCTCGACCTCGCCCGCGCCGACTGGCCGGCGACCGAGGTGGCGCCCGGCGCGACGCTGACCCTGCGGTACGTCTCGACGATCCCGCACAAGGGCACGTTCCGGATGTACCTGACGAAGCCGGGATACGACCCGGCCGGTCCGCTGTCCTGGGCCGACCTGCCCGAGAAGCCGTTCGCGGAGGTGACGGACCCGGCGTTGACGGACGGCGCGTACCGCATGGAGGTGACCCTGCCGTCCGACCGCGCCGGGCGGCACGTGCTGTACACGGTCTGGCAGAACAGCAGCACGCCGGACACCTATTACTCGTGTTCGGACGTGGTGTTCCCGGACACGGAGGACGAGAAGAAGAGGGAGAAGGAGGAGGCGGACGGGGCGGCTGCCCCTCCGTCGCCGCCGGCCTCCGCGCCCGGCCGTCCGGCCTCCGGTCCGTCCACGCCCATGCTGGCGGGCGGCGCCGCGGCGGTGCTGGTGCTCACCGGCGGCGCCGCCCTGGCCGTCCGTCTGCGACGGCGCTGAACTGTCCCTCCAGGACGGTCAGTTGACGTTGACGGCGACGCCGCCCTTCGTCACCGGGGCGTACTTGGCGGTGAAGAAGGCGTTGCTGAAGCACAGCGACGAACCGGACACCTTGGTGAACTGCTGGTTGCTGAAGGAGATGCTGTTGTCGGCGTTGTTGGCCGTGCCGGTGAGGCCGGGGGCCTGGTAGACGCAGGTGATCGTGCCGAGCAGGGTGCGCAGCTTGACCGTGGACTGGACGGTGGAGCCGGCGGCCGGGGTCACGGAGACGGTGCCGTCGGAGGACACGCTCGTGGTGTAGGGCAGGTTGTCGACGGTGATGCCGCTGACGCCGAGGACGCCCACGACGTTGGCGGTGCAGCCACTGGTGTCGAAGCTGTGCGAGGTGAGGGACTCGGTGGCGGTGCCGGGCGCGGCCGGGTTGTCGGTGACGGTGGCGGCGAACGCCGACTTGGTGCAGGAGATGCCGCTGGTGCCGGTCGCGCTGGAGTAGAAGGTGGCGGCGCTGCCGCTCGCCAGGGACGCGTCGAGGACGTCGCCGACCGCGACGGCCGCGCCGTCGGCGGTGGTCAGGACGGGGGTGTCGGCCGCCGAGGCGGGGGCGGCGAAGCCCAGGGCGGCCACGGTGGCGGCGAGAGCGACGAGGGTGCGCGTGCGCATGCGGGTGTACCTCTTCTCTGAAGCGGGGGGTGAGGGTGGCGGACGCGCGTCGGCGTCCGCCGTTGCCGGCCCGTCACGCCTTCTCCGTACGTGACGGGCCGGCAACGGCAGGCCGGTGACCGGCCGGAGGCAGGCACGGGGGCATGCCTCCGGCCGGGCCGGGCGGGGGGTGGCTGATGGCACGGTTTCCGTGCCCTGGAAGGGGACGCGGGCGAGGGAAAGCCCGTGCGGACGCAGCGGATTGCGAGAGGCCCGTGCGGGACGGGCGGTCCGGGACACGCGGACGGTGCCGCGCGGCGGATCCGGCGCCACGGATCCGGTGGAACGAGGAGAGTTGTAGACCTCGGCGTCCGTCAACGTCAAGACTCCGCAATGGAGTTGTGCATGTGGTGAGCCTTTCCGGGTGACGGCGACTCACATGCGGCGCACAATCGACACTCTTTGTTCACACTTCTCTTGACCCTTCATGTAACCCCCGGTAACTTCCTGGACGGCTACTGCGGCGTAGCGAGAAAGCCCTTGCGACCACCGGGAGTTGCGAGGAGACGTACGCCCGCGGTCGGTGTCCGCGCCAGGGCAACGTGCCACCCCGATCCGCACTCATATGCACCTGGAGCAGACATGACCTCCTCCGCCGAGCACACCTCCGAAAGACCGGAAGGCCCCGCCGCCACGGACGCCGGTGGCGCCCCCGCGCGGCGCGGGCGGGTCCGGGCGCGCCGGGCCGCGGTGATGGCGGTGCCGGCCGCCGCGGTCGCCGCGGGCCTCGCGGTCCTCACCGCCGAGGGGGCGCTGGGTGTGCAGTTCGCCATCTCCGGCATGCCGTTCACGGTCACCGCGACCGAGCTGAACGGCACCGGCTTCGCCCAGTTCGGCGGTCTGGACGAGATGGCCGAGGGCAGCCCGAACGCGGGTGACACCGGCGGTCAGGTGCTGGTCGTCACGTCCGTGATCAAGAACGCGACGCTCACCAAGCTGTGCCAGAGCGTGGACCTGGGCGGTACGAACCTGGTCATCCGGGCGGGAGAGGGCGCGCAGAAGGTCACCGCCAGCGATCTGACGACCGACTCGACCCAGCTGTCCGGCGACGCGGCGTTCAACAACATCGAGATCGGTAACGACGCCAGCACCCTCGACAAGGCCGGGCCGTTGGGCCGCGGCCCCAAGGGCGTCTTCAGCCAGCAGTCCGACACCGTGCACATCGCCAACCTGCGGCAGACCAACTACGCCACGACCGCCGGTGTGTTCAAGCTGCCCGGGCTGAAACTGGGCTTCAGCGGGTCGGGTTGCTGATGCCGCGCGGTCCGCGCGAGGGAGTCCGGCCCGCATTCCGGCAGTGGCGGGCCGGCCGGCCGTTCTGGGGCGGGCTACTGCTCGCCCTGGGCGGGACCGAGATCCTGCTCACCCTGAAGGCGTCCCTGGACGTCATCCTGCACGTCGGCATGCAGGGCCTGGCCGGCTATCTGCTCCCCGCCGTGATGCTGCTGTGCGGGCTGCTGGTCCTCTTCAACCCCGCCCAGCGCCTGTTCTACTCGGTCATCGGGGTGCTGGTCTCCCTGGGCACCTGGCTGACCTCCAACCTGGGCGGCTTCTTCGTCGGCCTGCTCCTGGGCGTGGTCGGCAGCTGCCTGACCTTCGGCTGGCTCCCGGACCAGAAGCCCCGCGTCAGCCGCCGACAGCGCCGGAAGGCGCCCCCGGCACCGCAGACCGCGACCCCCGCGCCGCAGCCCTAGGTGTATTGATCACGAGCGTTTACAACGCTCGTGATCAATACACCTAGTCGGCATCGACGGGCGCTGCGGACCGGGCCTGCCCCCCGGGTGCCGTGTCCGCAGCGCTCTCCTCCTTCAGTGCCCTGGCCTCGCTCTTGAGGATCCGCATCGAGCGGCCCAGCGAACGTGCCGTGTCCGGCAGTTTCTTCGAGCCGAACAGGACGATCACGACGATCGCCAGGATCAGCAGGTGCCAGGGCTCCAGTCCGTTGCGCAGCACGTCACTGCTCTCCCTCGTCTCGACAGTTGCTACATTGCGCAACTGTACAACCCCCGGGCGAGAGGCGAGCAGACGCCGATGACGGTGACCAGCAACCGCAGGACACAACCGCCGCGGCACCGGAACGGGGGTGCGGGCCGGGGCAGCCGGGCCGCACCCCGCGACCGGAGGCGGCGGCGCGGTCGCCGCAGCGGCGTGCGCACCGCGCTGCTGGTCTGCCTGGCGCTGCTGGTGCTCGTCGCGGGCGGCGCCGGCTGGCTGTACCTGAAGCTGGACGGCGACATCAGCACGTTCGACTCCGGGGGCCTGTCCGACAACCGCCCCGAGGCCGGCTCGTCGACCGGCGAGAACGTCCTGGTGATCGGCTCCGACACCCGCACCGGCGGCAACGAGGCCCTCGGCGGCGGCGACAAGGACGACGTCGGCCGCTCCGACACGGCGTTCCTGCTCCATGTCTACGCGGACCACCGGCACGCGATCGCCGTCTCCATCCCCCGCGACACCCTGGTCACCATCCCGCCCTGTCGGCTGCCCGACGGCAGTTGGACCAAGGCCCAGCCGGACACGATGTTCAACGCGGCGTACTCGGTCGGCCAGACCGCCAAGGGCAACCCCGCCTGCACCCAGAACACGGTCGAGCAGCTCACCGGGCTGCGCGTCGACCACACCGTGGTCGTCGACTTCAAGGGCTTCGCCCGGCTGACGGACGTGGTGGGCGGAGTGAAGGTGTGCCTGCCGCAGGACGTCTACGAGAACGACCTCAACCCGCACCTCACGGCTCCGGGCAAGCTGCTGTTCCACAAGGGCGAGCAGACGGTGTCGGGCCAGAAGGCCCTGGACTACGTGCGGATCCGGCACGGCATCGGCGACGGGTCCGACATCGGCCGGATCAAGCGCCAGCAGGCGTTCGTGGCGAGCCTGCTGAAAGAGGTGAAGAGCAAGGGCCTCACCCCGACGAACCTGCTGCCCCTGGCCGAGGCCGCCACGCAGTCGCTCACCGTCGACCCCGGCCTCGGCTCCGCCGACAAGCTGATCTCCTTCGCGATGTCCCTGAAGGACATCGACCTGCACAACACCGAGTTCGTCACCGTCCCCTGGCGCTACGAGGGGTCCCGGGTGGCGCTCGTGCAGCCGGACGCCGACGCGCTGTGGGCCGCGCTGCGGGCCGACCGCACCATCGACGGCAAGAACGCCGGCGGGAAGAAAACCGGATCGGCCGGTTCCAGCACGCCTTCCGCCTCTTCCGGGCCGGTCTCCGGCGACGGCATCGACGTCGCCGTCTACAACGGCACGTCGGTCCCGGGCCTGGCCGCCCGTGCCGCCGCCGCCCTCACCGCGGACGGCTTCACCGTCACGGGGACGGCGACGGCGTCCACCCAGGACCACACCACCACGCTGGTCGAGTACGGCCCCGGCCTGGAGGACGAGGCCCGGACCGTGGCGCGGGCCTTCCCCGGCGCCGCGCTCCAGTCGGTGACCGGCAGCGGGGTCAGCGTCGTCCTGGGCCGGTCCTACGCCGACACCCCGGCGGCCGGCGCGTCGGCGTCCCCCACCCCGACCGCGGTACCGTCCGAGGTCGCCGACGGGGCCCGGTCCGCGGCCGACAACCCCTGCTCGAACCTCACCTACGGCTGACGCCGCCGGTAGGCGGCCCGGGCCGCCGTCAGGGCCAGCGCGTACAGCCCCGGGACCACCGCCAGCAGCAGGTAGTACGCGGCGGGCAGGGCCGTCATGCCGAGGGCCCCGCCGAGGGGGCTCGGCGGGAGCAGCAGTCCGACGACGGCGAGTCCGGCCGCCGCCAGGGCGACCGGGCCCGGCGCGCGGCTGCCCCCGGCGCGCGGGCCGGTGCGCAGCAGCAGCATCACCACGGCCTGGGTGAGCAGGTTCTCGGTGAACCAGGCGGAGTGGAACACGGCCTCGTCGTCGACGGCGTCGGGGCCGTGCAGCGCGAGGGCGAGGACGGCGAAGGTGGCGAGGTCGGCGACCGCGTTGAGCACGCCGAAGGCGGTGACGAACTTCAGGAAGGAACGCGGCCGCAGCCCGGCCGGGCCGCGCAGCGCCGCCGCGCCGGGACGGTCGTGGGCGAAGGCGAGCTGGGCCGCGTCGAAGCACAGGTTCTGCGCGAGGACCTGGGCCGGGAGCATCGGCAGGAAGGGCAGCAGCAGGCCCGCGGCGAGCATGGCGACGACGTTGCCCAGGTTCGAGGAGAGCGTGACGCGCAGGTACGAGGCGATGTTGCCGCTCGCGTGCCGGCCGGAGGTGATCGCGTGGCCGATCGCCGTGAGGTCCTTCTCGGCGAGCACGACGTCGGCGCTGTCCCGTGCCACGCCGACGGCGGAGCGGGGCGCGATGCCCACGTCGGCCGTACGCAGCGCGGCCACGTCGTTCACGCCGTCGCCGAGGAAGCCGACGGTGTGCCCGGCGGCGCGCAGGGCGGCGACCACCCGGGCCTTGTCCTCCGGGGTGCAGCGGGCGACGACGGTCGCCGCGCCGGCGTCGTCCAGCTGTCCGGCGGTGCGTACCTCGCCCGGGTCCAGGCCCAGTTCCCGGCAGGCCCGGGCCGCCGTGGCCGGGTGGTCGCCGGTGAGGACCTTCACGGTGACGCCCCGGTCGGCAAGGCCCCGCAGGGCCGCGGCGGCGGTCGGGGCGAGGGCGTCCCGGAAGGCCACCAGGCCCCGGAAGGCCAGCCCGCGGGGGTCGGCCGGCGCGCCCGGGCCGGCGGGGCGGTCGGCCGTGGCGACGGCGAGCACCCGCAGCCCGGCGTCCGCCTCCCGGGCGGCGAGCGACAGCAGCCGGCCGTGCTCACCCGGCCGGGTCGCGCAGCGCTCCAGGACGGCCTCGACGGCACCCGTGACGACGACGGTGTGCCGCCCCAGGCCGCCTCGGACCACCGCCGTGGAGATCCGCCGTACGGGGTCGAAGGGCACGGCGTCCACCCCGTCGTACTCCTCGCCCACCGGGCCGGCCGCCTCCAGCAGGGCCTCGTCGAGGGCGTCGGGGGTGGGCAGTTCGGCGAGCTGGAGGGTCCACCAGGCGCCGACGGCGGCCCAGCGCAGCACCTCCGGGTCGTCCCGGCCGGCCGGGTCGAGGGACCGTTCGACGACCGGCCGGTCCTGGGTGAGGGTGCCGGTCTTGTCGACGCACAGCACGTCGACGGCGCCCAGGTCGTGCAGCGCGGGCAGCCGCTTGACGATCACGCCGTGGGTGCGGGCGAGGAGGGCGGCGCCCCGGGCCAGGCACGTCGTGACGATCACGGGCAGCATCTCGGGCGTCAGTCCGACGGCGACCGCGACGGCGAAGGGCAGTGTCTCCAGGCCGCGGTCGCGCAGCGTGGCGTTGGCCATGAGCACGAGCGGCGGCGTCAGCAGCATGAACCGGATCAGCACCCACGAGATCCCGTGCACGGACCGGTCGAAGGCCCCGCCCTCCCGGCGCGCGTCCGGCACCCGGTGGGCGGCGGCGAAGCGGGTCCCGGCGCCGGTCGCGACGACGACGGCGGTGGCGCTGCCGGAGGCGACGGTGCTGCCCTGGAAGCAGAGGTGCGACTCGTCGGCGGCACCGGAGTCGGCCGCCGTCTTCCCCACCGGCGCCGACTCCCCCGTCAGGGCGCCCTGGTGCACGGTGAGCCCCCGCGACCGGAGCAGGCGGACGTCGGCCGGGACCAGGTCGCCGGGGCCGAGGCGGAGGACGTCGCCGGGGACCAGTTCGGCGACCGGCACCTCCCGGGGCTCCGGCGGATCCGCCGCGTCGGCGCGGCGCAGCACCGTGGCGGTGCCGGCGACCAGTTCGCGCAGCCCGGCCAGGGACCGGTCGGCTGCGTGCTCCCCGCTCGCGCGCAGCACGCAGCTGACCGCGACGAGGGCGAGGATCACGACGGCGGTGCCCCAGGAGGCGACGGCGGCGGAGACCAGGCCGAGGCAGAGCAGGACGGCGGTGAAGGGGTCACGCAGGGCCCGGACGCACCGGCGGGGCCAGCCCGGCGTCCGCTCCTGGGGCAGGGTGTTCTCGCCGCAGGCGGCCAGCCGGGACGCGGCGTCCGTGTCGGTCAGCCCGCGCGGGCCCGACTCCAGCCGCCGCAGCACCCCCAGGGTGGTCTCAGAGGCCATGGAGGCGGCGGGGCGCGGGTGCGGCGCGGTCGGTGAGCCGGCCGACCAGGAGCCGTACGACGTCGACGACGTCCGGGTCGTCGACGTAGTACACCTGCCGGCGGCCTTCGCGGCGGGAGCGGACGAGCCCGGCCAGCTTCAGCTTGGTGAGGTGCTGGCTGACCGCGGGCAGCGCGCCGCCGACCCGCTCGGCGAGCCCGGTGACGTCGCTCTCGCCCTGGGCCAGCGCCCAGACGATGTGCAGCCGGGCGGGCGAGGCCAGCAGCCCGAAGGCCGCGGCCGCCTGGGCGAGCACGTCGGCGGACGGGTCCTCGAAGCCACTGCCGGCTGCCGCCACCGTCGCCGCCCTCCTGTCACCGCGCCCTGCCGTCCCGTGAGCCGCACCAGTCTAGACGCGGCCTTGTGGAGCCCGCGTCGGTCAGCCGCACAGGTGGCGTCCGAACCGCACGGACGGTATGGAAAGCGCAGGCCAGACCGTCCGTGACGAGGACATCGCGAGGTACGGGGCGGTGCCGCGCAAGCCGCAAGCGGAACCTCGCTGTTCGGCCGGTCGGACAGATCATCACGATGCGGCAGCATCAACTCACGGCATGTGGCCGCTCACTTGACGACCAGTGGTCACACACGGTTGGCTCCGGGCCAGCGAGAGTCATCCGGCCGGCGCCCACCCCGCGGCCCGCCCGCACTCTCCTCCTGCTCTTGCTCGGCCGCACAGCGAGGTCCGCCCCTCATGAACACTCCTCCCCCGCCGCACGCCTCCGGGAGACTCGCCCGTCTCGCGGCCCTGGCGTCCGCCGTGTGCCTGCTCGTGTCCGGCTGCTCCTTCCTCGGCACGGCCGGGGACGACGCGGACCCGGCCGGCGCGTCCGGCGCCGGGATGAAGGTCGCCCTGATCACGCACGGCGGCAAGGGCGACGCGTTCTGGGACCTGGTGCGCCGGGGCGCCGAGGCGGCGGCCGCCAAGGACGGCATCGACCTGACGTACGCCGGCGACGCCGACCCGCTCGCACAGGCCGACCTGGTGCGGGACGCCGTCCGCGACAAGGTCGACGGCATCGCGGTGACGCTGGCCAAGCCGGCGGCGATGCGCGGCCCGGTCGCCCAGGCCAAGGCGGCCGGCATACCCGTCGTCGGGCTCAACTCCGGTATCGACGCCTGGCGGCCGACCGGGCTCCTGGAGTACTTCGGGCAGGACGAGTCCGTCGCGGGCCGGGCCGTCGGCGACAAGCTGGACGGCCTGAGGGCCCAGCACGCCCTGTGCGTGGTGCACGAGCGGGGCAACGTGGCGCTGGAGGCCCGCTGCGCCGGAGTGCGCAAGACGTTCCGCGGCGACACCGACAACCTGTACGTGGACGGCAGCGACATGAACGCGGTGACCGCCACCATCGCGTCCCGGCTGCGGCAGGACTCGAGCATCGACGAGGTCGTCACCCTGGGCGCCCAGTACGGGCTCAGCGCCGTCGAGGCGGTGCGGCAGGCCGGCAGCAGGGCCAAGGTCGCCACCTTCGACCTCGACAAGGACGTGGTGCAGGCGGTCCGGCGCGGGCAGGTGCAGTTCGCCGTGGACCAGCAGCCGTATCTGCAGGGCTATCTGGCGGTGGACGCCCTGTGGCTGTACCGGACCAACGGCAACATCAGCGGCGGCGGGGTGTCGCCGGTGCTCACCGGTCCGGCCTTCGTGACCCGGTCGAACGTGTCCGCTGTGGCCCGGTTCGCCGCCGCCGGGACCCGGTGACCGGATCCTTCCTGTGACGGTGTCGCCAAAGATTCGGTCAGGCCCGGCCCGTACGTCCACTTGTACGGATAACATCCTGCGCATCCCATGTGCCGCGCCCGGCACGCCACCACCCCCGCGCCCGTCTCCCAGCCCGCACGACCGTTCCGCTTCCCCGTTCCTCGCTCCCCGCTGATCGCCCTAGGACGACGATGTCTCGACGGACAGGTGCCCGGCGCCGTCTCGGTTCCATACGGCTCTCCCTGGTCCTCCTGGCCCTGGTGCCCAGCGTCACCCTCGCCGCGATGTGGGGCGTGACGACGATCCAGATGTTCTCGGAGGGCCTCAGGCTGCGTGACCAGACGGAGCTGAGCCGGTCGACGGGTGCCATGGGCACCGACGCCACGCTCGCGCTGCAGCGGGAGCGCAGCCTGTCGGCGGCCTGGCTGGCCTCGCCGCACGGCTCCCGGGCCGCGCTCGACGCGCAGCGCGAGGAGACCGACAAGGCCGTCGCGAAGCTGGTCGGGCAGGCGGACGCGATCGAGAAGGCGCCCTCGCGCATCTCCGACCGGCTGTACTCGGTGCTGGGCTCGGTGGGCAGCCTGGAGTACTACCGGGACCAGGTCGACGACCCCACGGACATCACCCCGCAGCAGGCGCTCGACCAGTACTCCTCGATCGTCGACGACCAGATCCACGCCTTCCAGGAGCTCTCCCAGGTCGACGACGGCGACCTCACCTCGCAGGCCGGCCCGCTGGTCGCGCTGGAGCACGCGGCGGAGCTGGTCTCCCGGGAGGACGCCCAGCTCACCCTGGCCTGGCCGTCGGGGCATCTGGACGACGCGGCCTGGGTGCAGTTCGCCGAGCTGGTCAACACGCGGCGCTGGCTGGTCCAGGACCAGGTCGTGCCGCAGCTGACGGGCAGCGCCAAGACACAGACCGAGCGGATCCTGGCGAGCCGGGATTGGCAGACGCTCCAGTCCGTCGAGGACCAGGTGCTGGCGGCCCGCAACTCCAGTGCCGACGCGGACAAGATCGCCCTGCCGGACGCGCAGAAGCGGTGGAACGCCGCCATGGACAAGCTGTCCGAGCAGTACGCGGGCCTCATCCAGCAGCAGACGACGGCACTGCTCGAACGCAGCGCCGACAAGGCCGACGCCCTGCTGCTCAAGGCGGCGCTGCTGAGCGCCGGCGGGCTGCTCGCGCTGCTGCTGTGCGTCGGCATGTCCTGGCGGATCACCCGCTCGCTGTCCCGGCGGCTGCGCGGCCTGCGCCGGGCCGCCGTCAGCCTCGCGCAGGAGCGGCTGCCCGACGTGGTGGCCCGGCTGGAGCGGGGCGAGACGGTCGACCCGGAGTCGGCGACGACCCCGCTGGACTACGGGCACGACGAACTCGGGCAGGTGGCCCAGGCGTTCAACACCGCCCAGCGCACGGCCGTGCACACCGCGGTCGAACTCGCCGACACCCGGCGCGGCTTCCAGAAGATCATCCTGGGCATAGCGCGGCAGAGCCAGAACCTGGTCAACCTCCAGCTGAGCAAGCTCGACACGCTGGAGCGCGAGCACACCGACCCGGACATCCTCAAGGGCCTGTACGAACTGGACTCCACGGCCAGCCAGTTGCGCCGCTACGAGGAGAACCTCGTCATCGTCAGCGGCGAACGGCCGGGCCGCAGCTGGACCGAGCCGGTCGCGCTGATCGACATCCTGCGCGGCGCGGTCGGCGAGGTCGCCGAGTACCAGCGGGTGGAGGTGCACACCGAGGAGGAGGTGTACGTCGCCCCGCCCGCGGTGGCCGACGTCATCCACCTGCTGGCCGAGCTCATCGACAACGCGACCGCCTACTCGCCCGCCCCGAGCCCCGTCACCGTGCGGGCCGGGATGGTGGCCAAGGGCCTGGCCGTCGAGGTCGAGGACCGGGGCCTGGGGATGTCGGAGGAGGACTACGCGTCCTTCAACGAACAGCTGGCGGTGCCCCCGCAGTTCGACGTGGTGGCGCTCGCCGACGACCTGCGCCTCGGCATGTTCGTGATCGCCCAACTGGCCCACCGGCACGGCATCGCCGTCACCCTGCGCGCGTCGCCGTACGGCGGGACCACGGCGATCGTGCTGATCCCGCACGAGATCGTGGTCCGGGAGGTCCCGGACACCAGTGCGCCCGAGGCGCGGAACACGGAACCCATGACAGACACCGACGCCCCGCGGGGCACGGCCGTCGCCGGGGACGCCGAAGCCGCGGAGGGCGGCCCGGCGTCCGCCCGCGAGCCCCGGCCGCTCGTCACGGCCCGCACGGCCGCCGCCGCGCCCGTCGCCCGCACGGTCATCCCCCGCCGCGACGGCCTCGCCCCGCTCCCCCGCCGGGTGCCGCAGACCAGCCTGGTGGAGGAGCTGCGCGAGGAGGCCGCGCCCGCGGGCGACGACGGTTCCCTCGACGACTTCACCGCGGAAGCCGCCGCCTCCTCCCTGGCCGGCTTCCAGCGGGGCACGCTCCGGGCCCGTGACGACGACGCCGAGCCGCCGTCCGGTCAGGAGACGGCCGCACCACCCCGGCAGGCCGCCGCCGATCCGGCCCCCTCGACTCCGCCCGCCGACCGCTGACGAAGGACACCGCAATGACACGCCCCATCCCCGCCACGCACACCCAGCTCGACCAGCTGCTGACCGGACTCGTGGAGCGGGTCGCCGACGTGAACCAGGCCGTGGTGCTCTCCGAGGACGGCCTGGTGGTCAGCAAGTCCACCGGGTTCCTGCGCGACGACGCCGAGCGGCTCGCGGCGACCGCGTCCGGGCTGATGAGCCTCAGCAAGGGCGTCAGCATGGACTTCCGGGGCGGTCCGGTGCGCCAGGCGCTCATCGAGATGGCCAACAGCTACCTGATCCTGACCTCCGCCGGTCCGGGCGCCCATCTGGTCGTGCTGACCGGGCCGGGCGCGGACGTGGGCGTGGTGGCGTACCAGATGAACATGCTGGTGAAGAAGATCGGCGAGCACCTCAGCGCGGCACCGCGGGGTGTGGCCGGACCCGTCGTCGACCCCGGCGTGTGAGGTGGGCGGAGGCGATTCGGCGGGTCGGCTCGTACGGCCGTTCGCGCTGACCGGTGGCCGGACCCGGCCCAGCCGTGCCGACTTCACGCTCATCGCGACGGTGACCGCGGTCGATCCGCCGCCCGACACGGCGGCCCGGCCGCAGCCCGAGCACAACCGGATCCTCCGGCTGTGCGCCGAGCCGGTCGCGGTGGCGGAGCTGGCCGCCCGGCTCGACCTTCCGGTCAGCGTGGTCGTCATCCTGCTCTGCGACCTGCTGGAGGCGGGCCGGATCACCGTCCGCCCGCCGCGCCCCGTTTCCCGTACCGCTCCGGACCTGGACCTGCTGCAGAAAGTGAGGGACGGCCTTGGCCGGCTCTGACCCCGCCACTGACGCGCATTCGGCACCCGACACGGTCAAGATCCTCATCGCCGGGGGCTTCGGCGTCGGCAAGACCACCCTGGTCGGGTCGGTCAGCGAGATCGTCCCGCTGCGCACCGAGGAACCCCTGACCATGGCCGGTCTGGGCGTCGACGACCTCGACGGCATCGAGGAGAAGCGGGCCACCACCGTGGCCCTGGACTTCGGCCGCATCACCATCAGCCAGGACCTGGTGCTCTACCTGTTCGGTACGCCGGGCCAGCAGCGGTTCTGGTTCATGTGGAACGACCTGGCCCTCGGCGCGCTCGGCGCGGTGGTCCTGGTCGACGTGCGCAGACCCGAGTCCAGCTTCGCCGCGATCGACTTCTTCGAGCGCCGGGGCATCCCGTTCGTCGTGGGCGTCAACGGCTTCCACGGCGAACACCCCTACCCGCCCGAGGACATCCGGGAGGCGCTCGCCGTGCCGGAGCACGTACAGGTGCTGCTGTGCGACGCGCGGGACCGGGAGTCGTGCCGGGACGTGCTGATCGCCCTGATCGACCAGTTGATCGCGTCGGCGGTGCAGGCCTGAGCCGAGGGCGTCAGCTCCCGGGCCGGTCGGTGTACGGCACGGGGCGGCCCGTGAACGCGTCCAGGACGACGCGGTCACCGACCGGCCCGGCCAGCTTCACCGTCACCTCCTTGCCGCGCAGTTCACTTGTGCAGGGACCGTCCTCGACGCCGGTCACGGCGGCGGACAGCACGACGCTGCCGTCCGTCTCCAGCACGTCCACGACGGGGCCGTCGTCGCAGGAGCCGTGGTGGGCCAGCACGGTGACGGACCGGCCGTCGGCGGCGACCTCGGTCAGGCCGCCGAGCGGCGCCAGCACGTCGGTGGGCACGTTCTGCCCGAGCGGCCGGATCGGCGGCCTCGGGAGCTCGGACGGGCTCACGGCGGCGCGTTCGAGCGGGCTGTCGTAGCCCTCCAGTGTGAACAGCCAGGCGGGGACGGTCGCCGGGCCGCGGCTGGTGGCCACGGTCATCTCGCCCAGCTTCGCCCCCGTCACGGTCAGGCGCGGTCCGGGGCTGTCGGCGGTGTCCAGGGTCTCGTAGACCTGCTCGGCGTCTCTCAGCGGCATCGTGAGGGAGCCCCCGCTCCGCCAGGTCACTCGTCCGCTCCCGCCCGGCGCGGCGGGGAGCTTCCCCCGCAGGTCGAAGTTGCCGATGTCGTAGGCGCGCCGGTCGGCGGCGTCGCGCAGGGCGCCGTTCCCGGGCAGGTGGACGACCGGCCCCATGGGGTGGTAGCCCGCGCGCCACCGCGCGGCCGCCGGGGAGCCGTCCCAGGCCTCGGCGACCTGCTGGGCACGGTCGTCGGAGCGCGGGGTGCGGTCGTCGGAGCGCGGGGAGCGCGGGGCCGGTTGCGTGCCGCCGGTCTCCCCCGCGCCGCACCCCGCGGCGGCACCGGCTGCGGCGGCGGACAGGGCGAGGACGAGGAGGAGGCGGGCCGTGCGGGTCATGTCGGTGCGCATGACGCTCCCAGGGGTTCGCGGTGACCGGGGATGGTTCCGTCCCTGTGACGCCCCACCCCCGGCCCGCGTTCGGTCCCCTCAGGATCCGGCCGGGCCCGTTACCGCATCGTGACGGGCGGCGCGGTCAGGCCAGACCCGCCGACTTCAGCCACGCCTTGGCCACGTCCAGCGGGTCCTTCTTCTCCAACTGCACCTGCGCGTCCAGCTCCAGGAGCGTCTTCGTGTCCAGCTTGGCGGAGACGGCGTCGAGCGCGTCGGCGCCTTCCTTCGGCAGGCCGTCCTTGTGGACCAGCGGGGTCACGTTGGCGAACCCGAAGAGGTTCTCCGGGTCCTTCAGGACGACGAACTTCTCCTTCACGATGGTCGGGTCCGTGGTGAAGATGTCCGCGGCCTGCACGGTGTTCCGGGTCAGCGCCGCCTGGGTCAGCGGGCCGCCCGCGTCGAGCGCCTTGAAGGACTTGAACTCCAGGCCGTACACGGACTTCAGGCCCTCCAGGCCCTGGTGCCGGGTCTGGAACTCGGGCGAACCGCCGATCACCAGGTCCGGCGCGGCGTCCTTGAGGTCGGCGAGGGTGGAGGAGGACGTCAGCTTGTACTTCTTCGCGGTCTGCGCGTTGACCGTGACCGAGTCCTTGTCCTCGGCGGGCGAGGACCGCAGCAGCGTCAGGTTCTTGTCCAGCTTGGCCTTGACGGCCTCGTTGACCGCCTCGGCGGACTTCTGCTCGGCCTTGGGGTCCAGGTAGGCCAGCAGCGAGCCGTTGTACTCCGGCAGCACGGTGACGGAGCCGTTCTTCATCAGGCCGTACGTCGTCTCGCGGCTGCCGATGTTGTGCTTGTAGGTGACCTTGAGGCCCTTGGCCTTGAGGGCCTCGCCGTAGATGTCGGCGAGCAGGGTGCTCTCGGCGAAGTTGTTGGAGCCGACGACGACGGTGCCGGCCTTCGCCTCCTCGCCCGCCAGGGGGTTGTCGGAGGTGTCGCCGGACGAACAGCCCGCGAGCAGCGCCGCCGCGGCGGTGAGCGCGACGGCCGCCGCGCCGGTGTGCCTCGTCCTGGACCAGCTGCTCTTCGCGGTAGAAGTCATCCACCGATCCAATCCAGCCGCTTCACGGTCAGTCAAGGGCAGCCTGGTCACGGTTTCTTACAGACCTGCCCGGGTGGTCTCAGCGTCGGCGTACGCCCGGTGACACGGCCAGGCGGCCCGCCGCCCAGAACACCGCGAGCGTCACGAGCGCCAGGACGGCGACCAGGGTGGCGCCGCCGACGACCTTCTCGTAGTCGCGTTGGTAGAGCCCGTCGACGATGTACCGGCCGAGGCCGCCGAGGCTGACGTACGCGGCGATGGTGGCCGTCGACGCGATCTGGATGGCCGCCGAGCGCAGGCCGCTCAGGATCAGCGGCAGGGCGACGGGCAGTTCGACCTGGAAGAGGATCCGCGACTCGCGCATGCCCATGCCGCGTGCGGCGTCCACCGGGGACGGGTCGACGGAGCGGACCGCCTCGTAGGTGGTCACCAGGATCGGCGGGACGGCGAGGATGACCAGCGGGATCATCACGGGCATGAGGCCGAATCCCATGAGGATGACGATGAGCACCAGCAGGCCGAAACTGGGCAGCGCGCGGGCGGCGGTGGCGATGAACGCCAGCGCGTTGCCGCCCCGCCCGGTGTGCCCGGTCAGCAGCCCGACGGGCAGGCCGATCGCGGCGGCGAGGGCCAGCGCCAGAGCGGAGTACTGAACGTGTTCGAGGAGGCGTTGGGGGATGCCGTCGTAGCCGTGCCAGTGGGCGCTGTCGCTGAAGAAGGCGTTGACGAAGTTCAGTACGTTCACCGGATCACGTCCTCGGGCACGGGCCGTTGCCGCGCGGCCGTCCTCGGGCGCCGGCGGGTGCCGTTCGGCATCCAGGGGGTCAGCGCGACGCGGAGCAGGACCAGCAGGGCGTCGCAGAGGATCGCCAGGGCGGCCGTGGTGAGCACGGAGTTCACGGCCAGCTCGGGCCGGTCGTACTTCTGCGCGGCGGCGAGCAGGTTGCCGAGCGCGCCCTGGTTGCCGATCAGGGCGCCGACGCTGACCAGGGAGATGCTGGAGGCGGTGGCGACCCTGAGCCCGGCGAGGATGGCGGGCACGGCGATGGGCAACTGCACCTGGAGATAGCGGCGTATTGGCCCGAAGCCCATGGCGGTGGCGGCGGCCAGGGTCTCCTGCGGCACGGACCGCACCCCGTCGACGATGGCCGGGACGAGCACCACCAGGCTGTACACGGCCAGCGGGATCATCACGGTCAGCTCGGTCTGGCCGGTGTAGTCGATGAGGACGACGAAGAACGCCAGCGACGGCACGGCGTAGAAGACGGTGGTGGCGCCGAGGACGGGCGGGTACAGCCAGCGGAACCGGACGCACAGCTGGGCGAGCGGCAGCGCGAGCAGCAGCCCGGCCAGGACCGGCAGCAGCGCCTCGCGCAGGTGCAGCCCGATCAGGCCGAGCCAGCTGTGCTGGAGGTCGCTCGGGAGGTCGAAGAAGCCGTCGAGGAAGCCGTTCACGACGAGGCCCTGGCCGCGTCGGCGCCGGCCCCGGCGACGGCGTGGGCGCTGCGGATCGCCTCCCCGATGGTCTGCTGCGAGACCACTCCGGTCACCCGCCCGTCGGCGTCCACGGCGACGGCCCAGCCGGTCGGGGAGAGCACGGCGCAGTCGAGGGCGGCCCGCAGCGAGTCGGTGCCCGGCACGAACGGCCGCCCGTGGGGCAGCAGTTCAGTGGGCCGGATGGCGCCGGCCGTCAGGTCGCGGGGCGCGCCCCAGCCGAGCGGGCGGCCGTCCGCGTCGGTCACCAGGAGGTGGTCGGCGCCGGGGGCGGCGATCTGCTCGGCGGTGGCGTCGAGCGCGATCACCGGGGCGGTCGTCAACTCCAGCCGCGCGGACGGGAAGAACGACAGCCGCCGGATGCCGCGGTCGGCGCCGAGGAAGTCCTCGACGAAGGCGTCGGCGGGGGCGGCCAGCAGCTCGGCGGGCGGCGCGTACTGGGCGAGGTGCCCGCCGGTGCGCAGCACGGCGACCATCGTGCCGAGTTTGATCGCCTCGTCGATGTCGTGCGTGACGAAGACGATGGTCTTGCCCAACTCGTCCTGGATGCGCAGCAGTTCGTCCTGGAGTCCCTTGCGCACCACCGGGTCGACGGCGGAGAACGGCTCGTCCATGAGCAGCACCGGCGGGTCGGCGGCGAGCGCCCGGGCCACGCCGACGCGCTGCTGCTGGCCGCCGGAGAGCTGGTACGGGTACCGCTTGGCGAGCGCGGCGTCCAGGCCCACGCGCTCCATCAGCTCGGCGGCTCGCGCCCGGGCCTTCTGCTTGCCCCAGCCGAGCATGCGGGGCACGGTGGCGATGTTGTCGACGATCGTGCGGTGCTGGAAGAGGCCGGCGTTCTGGATGACGTAACCCATGGAGCGGCGCAGGGTGGTGACGGGCTGTCGCTGGATGTCCTCACCGTCGAGGAGGATCGTTCCCTCGGTCGGTTCGACCATCCGGTTGATCATGCGCAGGGTGGTCGTCTTGCCGCAGCCCGACGGTCCGACGAGGACGGTGATCGAGCGGTCGGGTATCTCCAGCGAGAGCCGGTCGACCGCCACCGTGCCGTCCGGGTACCGCTTGGTGACTGATTCCATCCGTATCAAGACGCCGGAGCCCTTCGGTGTGGCGGAGACTTTTGGCCATGGTCGTACGGGCTGTCGCCGGTCGAGTCTAGAGGGCCGTCGTCACCGGTCCGCAGGGCCCACACCGTTCCGGGGCAGGCACACGGTGAACACGGTCGCGCCCGGCTCGCTGTGCAGCTCGATGCGGCCGTCGTGGGCCCGGACCAGGGACTGGGCGACCGCCAAGCCCAGTCCGCTGCCGCCGCGGTCGCGGCTGCGGGCCTTGTCGACGCGGTAGAAGCGGTCGAAGACGCGGTCCCGGTCGTCGGGCGGGATGCCAGGGCCGGTGTCGGTGACCCGGACCTCGGCCGTGCCGGGCGTGACACGCACCTCGACGGACACCTTCGTACCGGCGGGGGTGTGCACGGCGGCGTTGGTCAGGAGGTTGTCGACGACCTGGCGGATGCGCAGCGGGTCCATCCGCAGCCGCACGGGACGCGGGCCCGCCTGCACGGTCAGCGGATGGTCGGGGCGGCCGGCGCGGAAGGCGTCGGCGGCCTGGCGCACCAGCTCCACCAGGTCGGCGTCCTGGAGCCGCAGCGGCGCCTCCACCTCGGCCGCGTCCAGCCGGGCGAGCAGCAGCAGGTCGTCCAGGAGGACGCCCATCCGGGCGGCCTCGGCGCGCAGCCGGGCCAGGTGCCGTTCGCGTTCCTCGGGGGCGTTGGCTGCGGCGTACTGGAAGAGGTCGGCGTAGCCGCGCACCGACATCAGCGGGGTGCGCAGTTCGTGGGAGGCGTCGGCGACGAACCGGCGCAGCCGCTGCTCGGCCTCGGCGCGCACGGCGAGGGAGTCGTCGATGTGCTCCAGCATGGTGTTGAAGGCGGTCCGCAGCTCGTCCACCTCGGGCCCGCCGTCCCGGCCGTCGGCGCGCAGCGGGAGCCGGGCGGCCGACTCGGTCAGGTCGTGCGAGGCGATGCCGTGCGCGGTGGTCGCCATGTCGCTGAGCGGTTTCAGGCCGCGGCGCAGCATCCGGCGGCCGAAGACGACCAGGGCGAGCAGCGCGAGCGCGAAGGTGACGACCTGGATGGTGATCAGCTGCCCGACCGTGTCCTCGATGTCCGCCATGGGTGCGGCGCTGACCAGGACCACCCCGGGCTCGACCTCGCAGGCGCGCAGCCGGTAGGTGCCGGCGCCCCTGAGGTGCTCGGTGCGCAGCAGCTCGGTGTGCGCGGCGGTCTGCGCGGAGGCCAGGGCGGTGAAGTCGTCGACGTCCTTCGGCAGGTCGGCCGGATCCTCGGGCCGGCGCAGCTCGGGCGGGCCGTCCTTCACGTCGTACACGGCGTAGAACCAGCTGTAGTACTTCTTGCCCGAGAGGGTGCCGTAGTCCGCGATGCTCTTGGACTGGGCGATCTGGGCCTGCGCCAGCTGCGTGTCGAGCTGGGCCGACAGGTAGTCCCGCATGTACGTGGTCAGGGCGGTGCCGACCACGGCGAACACGACCAGCGCCAGGGCGCCGAGGCCCAGGGCCAGCCGGGTGCCCAGGCGCATCCTGCGGTAGGTCCGCCTCAGCCGGGCGATCACTCGGAGGCCTGTCGCAGCACGTACCCGAAGCCGCGCACGGTGTGGATCAGCGGGGCGGCGCCGTCGTCGGTCTCGTCGAGCTTGCGGCGCAGCCGGCTCACGACCAGCTCGACGACGTTGGAGCGGCCGCCGAAGCCGTACTCCCACACGTGGTCGAGGATCTGCGCCTTGGTGAGCACGGTGGGCGACTTGCGCATCAGGTAGCGCAGCACCTCGTACTCGGTCGGGGTCAGCGACAGCAGCCGCTCGCCGCGCCGCACCTCGCGGGTGTCCTCGTCCATGGTGAGGTCGCCGACCTGGAGCACGGACCGCTGGAAGGCGGGTCCGGCGCTGCGCCGCAGCACGGTCCGCAGCCGGGCCATCAGCTCCTCCACGGCGAACGGCTTGACCAGGTAGTCGTCGCCGCCCCGGGTGAGGCCGGCGACCCGGTCGGCGACGCCGTCGCGGGCGGTCAGGAACACCACGGGCACCATCGTGCCGGAGGCGCGCAGCCGGTCCAGGACACCGAAGCCGTCCACGCCGGGCAGCATCAGGTCGAGCACCACGATGTCCGGGTGGAACTCGGCGGCCCGCTTCAGCGCGTCCTCGCCGGTGTACGCGGTGACCGCCTCCCAGCCCTCGTAGCGGGCGACGGTCGCGACGAGGTCGGCGATCGGCGGGTCGTCGTCGACGACGAGCAGTCGTACTTTTTCCACCCGCTCATAGTGCTTCACCTGTGCTGCCTCCCCCTAGCCGTCCGGCCCTCCGCCGCGGGATCGATAAACACTTGAAAGTTGAGCGACAGTATTCCGACAGCTCCCCGAGGCCAAGCTCGGTATCCCAGGATCCGATCAAGGAGCTGCCGACCGTGACGACCCTCCATCAACCTCCCGCGGCGACCCGCCCGGCGGTGCGGCCCAGAGTGGTGGGCCGCACCGGCCTGTACGCGGTGCTGCTCGCCAACGCGGTCGTGGTGACCGTCTTCTTCGTCCAGGCCGGTTTCGCGTCGAACGCGCTGATCGTGCTGGGCCGGCTGACGGGCCTGTTCGGGGCGCTGCTCATGGCGTTCCAGCTGCTGCTGGTGGCGCGGCTGCCGTGGTTCGACCGGCGGATCGGCATGGACCGGCTGACGTCCTGGCACCGCTGGACGGGCTTCTCGGTGCTGTGGCTGCTGCTGGCGCACGTCGTGTTCATCGTCTTCGGCTACGCCCAGGCCTCGTCCCTGGACCCGGTGAACCAGCTGGTGGACCTCGCCGAGACGGTCGAGGGCGTGCTGCGGGCGATCGTCGCGCTGGGGATCATCATCGTGGTCGGGGTGGTCTCGGCCCGCTCCGCCCGGCGCCGGCTGGCCTACGAGACCTGGCACTTCATCCACCTGTACACCTATGGGGCGGTGGTGCTGGCGTTCACGCACCAGGTCGC
This sequence comes from Streptomyces sp. NPDC006140, assembly GCF_040628815.1. Lineage (NCBI taxonomy): Bacteria > Bacillati > Actinomycetota > Actinomycetes > Kitasatosporales > Streptomycetaceae > Streptomyces > Streptomyces sp. NPDC006140. Next base: position 258,241 of record NZ_JBEXTS010000004.1, read on the forward strand.
GGCGGGCACGACGTTCACCTCCTCGGCGGCGGCGAAGACGTACTGGTACGCCGTGTGGGGCGTGGCCCTCGCCTCGGTGTTCACGGGCCGGCTTGTGCTGCCGCTGTGGCGGAACTGGCGCCACCGGTTCCGTGTGACGGCCGTCGTCCCGGAGAACGACGACGTCGTCTCGATCTACGTCACGGGCCGCGACCTGGACCGGCTGCCCGCCCGGGCCGGGCAGTTCTTCCTGTGGCGGTTCCTGACGAAGGACCGCTGGTGGCAGGCGAACCCGTTCTCCCTGTCCGCCGCCCCCGACGGCCGTACGCTCCGGCTCACCGCCAAGCGGGCGGGCGACGGCAGCGCCGCCCTGCGGCACCTCAAGGTCGGCACGCGCGTCTTCGCCGAGGGCCCCTACGGCGCCTTCACCACCCTGCACCGCACCCGCCCGGACGCCCTGCTCATCGCCGGCGGCGTCGGTGTCACCCCGATCCGGGCCCTGCTGGAGGAACTGCACGGCCACGCGGTCGTGATCTACCGGGTCGCCACGGACCAGGACGCGGTCCTCTACGACGAGCTGCGCGATCTCGCCGTCGCCAAGGGCGCCGAACTGCACCTGGTCACGGGCCCGCCCGTGCCCGACCGGCTGGCGCCGGGGGAGCTGGCGCGGCTGGTGCCGGACATCGCCGAGCGGGACGTCTACCTGTGCGGTCCGCCGCCGATGATGAACGCGGTGCTCGGCAGCCTGCGCGAGCTGGGCGTGCCCAAGCCGCAGGTCCACTTCGAACGCTTCAGCCTGGCCGGATGACGAGGAGACTGTCGTGAAGCGAGCCCTACCCGTCCTCGTCCTCAGCGTCGCGGGCCTGATCCCGGTCTGGCGGTACGCGCCGTCGCACGACACCGGGTCGTCGTCGACCGCCACGGAGGCCGCCGCGCCGGCCTCGACGCCCTCGGTCTCCTCGTCCGGAGGGCCCGGCGGCACGACGTCCACGGTCGTGTCGGGGCCGACGATCGACACGGAGAAGGGGCCGGTGCAGGTCGAGGTCACCTTCTCCGGCGACAGAATCGCCGCGGTGCGGATGCTCCGGCAGCCGAACCATCCGCAGACCACGGCCGCCGTGCCGAAGCTGATCGAGGAGACGCTCCAGGCGCAGAGCGCCGACATCGACACGGTGTCCGGTGCCACGATCACCAGCGACGGCTACAAGGAGTCGCTCCAGGCCGCGATCGACGCGAAGGGCTGACGGATGCGGCGCGTCGAACACGTCATGGGGTTCCCGGTGTCGGTCCGGATCGACGACGAGGGCTTCCCCGGGGCGCCGGTGGACGATCTGTTCGCCTGGCTGCGGGAGGTCGACGCGCGGTTCAGCCCGTTCCGGCCGGACAGCGAGGTGTCGCGGCTGGCCCGCGGGGAGGTGACGGCACCGAGCCCGGACCTCCGCGAGGTCCTGGAGCTGTGCGAGGAGTACCGGACCGCGACCGGAGGCGCCTTCGACGTCCGGCTGCCCGGCCGGGGCCTGGACCCCTGCGCCGTGGTGAAGGGCTGGTCGGTACAGAAGGGGGCGGAGCTGCTGTCGGCGGCCGGGGCGCGGCGCTTCTGCCTCAACGCGGGCGGCGACGTGATCGCCGCCGGCGGTCCCTGGCGGGTGGGCGTCCGCCACCCGGAGCACGCCGACCGGCTGTGCGCGGTCCTGGACCTCACGGACCGGGCCGTCGCCACGTCCGCCCGCTACGAGCGCGGCGACCACATCCTCGACGGCCGCACGGGCCGCCCGGCGACCGGCCTGCTCAGCATGACCGTCGTGGCCCCGACCCTGACCGAGGCCGACTCGGCCGCCACGGCGGCGTTCGCCCTCGGCACGGAGGGCGTGCAGTGGGCGGCGGCCCGCCGGCACTGCGAGGTGTTCGCGGTGGACGCGGAGCGACGGGTCCTGCGCAGTCCCGGGTTTCCGGTGGTGGGGGTGGAGACGGCGTAGGGCCTGCGGGGCCCGGGGTTCCCGGCGGAGGCGGCGGAGGCCCTACGGAGCCCAGGCTGCCCGGCGGAGGCGGCGGAGGCCGTGCGTGGCGGTGCGGGGCGCCGGGGTGCGCATCGGTCCGGGCGGTGGCACGCGCCGGGCGGAGGGCGCAGCAGGGCGCCGGTGGTGTGTCGCGGCCGACCGGACCGCGTTTCCTCGGGCCCGGGCCCGCCCCGGATCGCGCCGTGTCGTTCTCCCGCCCGCCTCGCTTTTTCTGCCGGACACCGAGTCGTCACACCGGACGGGCACGTTTCCGCCGTCCCCCTGCCTCGCCCTGCATCCGTCCGCCCCGTCCCCGGGCGTGACGCGGAAGGACGACGTACGCCGTGTCCCAGCTCCAGCTCGAAACACTCCCCGCACCGCTCCCCGCCACCCCCTGCCCCGCCACCCCGCGCCGCTCCCCCGCCGCCCGCCTCGTCCGCCCGGCCCTGGTCCTGCTCCCGCTGCTGCTGGTCGGGGGGTGGGCCCTGGTCGACCGGCGGGCCGCCTACGCGGGTGCCGCGCGGCTGGCCGCCGCCGACCCCTGGTGGCTGCTCGCCGCGCTCTGCTTCACCTGCCTGACCTGGGTGGCCGCCGCCTGCGTCCGGCAGGGCGCCCTGCCGGAGCGGCTGCCGCCCGGCCCGCTGGTGGCCTCGCAGTTCGCCGCCGGTGCCGCGAACCAGGTGCTGCCGGCGGGCCTCGGCGCGCACGCCGTGACGCTGCGCTTCCTGCAGCGCCGCGGCATCGCCCTCCCCCGGGCCACCGCGTCGCTCGCCCTGTACTCCCTGGTCAGGCCGGTCGCCAGGACGCTGGTGCTGCTGGTGTTCCTGGTGGCGTTCCCGGACGTCCTGCGGCTCGGCGCGCTCCTCCCCGACGACCGCACGCTGGTCCTGGCGGCGGGCGCTGCCGTGCTCGCGCTCGCCGCGGGCACCGGGCTGCTGGTGACCGTACCGGCACTGCGCCGTCCCGCCCTCGGCTTCCTGCGCACCGCCCTGACCGACGCCCGCGAGCTGCACACCCGCCCCGCCCGCGTGCTCGCCCTGTGGGGCGGTGCGGCGGCCACCCCGCTGCTCCAGGGCAGTGTGATCGCCACGGTCGGATTCTCGCTCGGGCTGCCGCTGTCCTGGGCGCAGGTGGTCCTCGCGCTGCTGGTGGCGGGCACCGCGGCCGGGGCCGTGCCCGCGCCGGGCGGGATCGGCCCCGTGGACGCGGCGCTGGTGTTCACCATGGCCGCGTTCGGGGCGCCCGTGGGCACGGCCACGGCCACCGTCATCGGCTACCGCGTCCTGACGGTGTGGCTGCCGCTGCTGCCGGGCGCCCTCGTGCTGTCGGCGCTCCTGCACCGCAAGGTGCTCTGACCGCTATTCGACCCCCGCCGCCGAGGGGCTGGCGAGCCCCTCCTCCGGCGTACCGAGCAACCGCCGCGTGGGGCCGGCCTCGGTCACCCGGCCCTCGGACATGACGATCAGCTCCTCGGTGCGGTCGGCGACCAGGCGCAGGTCGTGGCTGACGAGCACCAGGGCCAGGCCGCGCCGGTCCCGCAGCTCCGTCAGCAGGTCCATCACGGCGACGGCCGTCTCCGCGTCGAGCGCGGAGGTGACCTCGTCGCAGAACAGCACGTCGGGGTCGGCGGCCAGGGCGCGCGCGATGGCGACGCGCTGGCGCTGCCCGCCGGACAGCTCGTGGGGGTAGCGGTCGGCGGCCGTCGCGGGCAGGCCGACCTGGTCCAGGAGTTCCCGCACCCGGGCGGGAGCCTCCGCGCGGCCGGTCCTGCGGTGCAGCAGGAGCGGGCGCCGCAGGGCGGCACCGACCGTGCGGCCCGGGTTGAGGGTGCCGAGCGGGTCCTGCGGCACCAGTTGGAGGCGGCGGCGCTGGTCGCGTGAGCGGCGGGACGCGCCGGGGGCGAGCGGCGTGCCGTGCAGGCTGACCGTGCCGGCCGTGGGGCGGTGCAGCCCTACTAGGGTGCGCAGCAGGGTCGTCTTGCCCGAGCCGGAGGCCCCGACGACGCCCAGGCTGCCCCCGGCGGCTAGCCCGAGATCGATGCCGTGCAGCACGGGGGCGCGCCGGCCGCGGTGGGTGTGGGCGGCGTGGAGGCCGGTCGCGGTGAGCAGGGGCGCGCCCCGGCCGGGGGCGGCCCCACCCCCCGCCGCAGATGACGCCCCGCCGGAATCGGGCCCCGTCGAGGACGACGCCTCTTCGACGGCCGGGCCGCTGCCCGCGGTCGGCCGGGGGCTCGTGCCCGTCAGGTCCACGACGTCGTCGGCGAGCCGGGTGACCAGGTCGGTGTCGTGGCAGGACAGCGCGACGGCGATCCGGTGCCGTTCGGCGAGGTGGCGCAGCAGGTCGGCGATCTCGTCGCGCAGCGCGGGGTCGAGCCCGGCGGTGGGTTCGTCGAGGAGCAGGACGGCGGGGCGGCGGGCCAGCGCGCGGGCGAGCGCCACGCGGCGTTGCTGACCGCCGGACAGCGCGCCGATCCGGCGGTCCGGCAGGCCGTCGCCGGTGGGCAGCCGCACCTCGTCGAGCTGCCGGAGAATCGCCCCGGGGCTCGGGTCGACGGCGACCTCGGCGAGCAGACGGCGCACCTTCATGCGGGGGTTGAGGGCGGAGCCCGGGTCCTGGGCGACGTAGGCGAGCCGGTCGCGGCGCAGGGCGCGCAGGGCGGGTGCGGGCAGGGTGAGCGGGTCCTGGCCGAGGACGGTGACGGTGCCCGCGGTGCGCCCGGTGCCCGGCGGCAGCGCACCGGTGACGGCCCGCAGCAGGGTCGTCTTGCCGCAGCCGGAGGGTCCGACGACGGCCGTGACACGGCCGGGGGCCAGCTCCAGGCCGGCCCCGTCCAGCAGGAGCCGGCCGCCGGGGGCGGAGACGGTCAGCCCGTGGATCCGTACCGTGTGCTCTCCCTCCGCCACGTCGCTCTGAGAGGTCCAGTGCTGGTTCACAGCGTGGGCACCGCCTTCCGGCCGGTCGCGGGGACGAGGGCGGCGGCCGCGAGGTTGACGCTCATGGCGAGCAGGCCCACGGCGACGCTGGGGGCGAGGACGGCCCAGGGGTTGAGGAGGATGCCGCCGGAGTTCTCCCGGATCATCAGCGCCCAGTCCGCGGCCGGGGGTTGCGGCCCGACCTGGAGGAAACCGGCGGTGGCGACGAGGTAGACGGCGGCGACGAAACGCAGCCCGAACAGGGCGAGGAGGGTGGCCCGCAGGTTGGGCAGCACCTCCCGGGCCACCAGGTACCACAGGCGTTCGCCGCCGACGGCCGCCGCCTCCACGTACCCGGAGGCCGCCACGGGCGCCGCCGCGCCGGCCACCAGACGCACCGCGTAGGGCACGCCGAGGACGACGGAGGCGGTGACGACGGCGAGCCGTCCGCCGTCCGGCCAGGACAGGGTGACGAGGAGGATGCCGAGCACGGCGGGCAGCAGCATCAGCACGTCACAGGTGCGCTCCACGATCCGCCCGACGGCCGGGCGCAGGGCGCTGACCGCGCCGAGGACGGCGGCCAGGGCGGTCACCAGGACGGCCACCAGCAGGGAGGTGACGACGAGTTCGCGCCCTCCGGCGAGGAGCCGGCTGAGGACGTCCCGGCCGAGCTGGTCCCCGCCGAGCGGGGCGCCGCCGCCGGGTTCCGCGTAGGGCGCGGCGACGGGGGCGTCGATGGCGTGCGGGGCGAGCCAGGGACCGGCCAGGGCGAGGGCGGTGAGCAGCAGGGCGGGCAGCACCCGCACGGCGACCCGGAGCCGGGCCCGCCCCACCCGCGCGACCGGAGCCGGCTCGATGGCGTCGACGACCGGGGTCACGTCCGGCCTCCCGGAATCCGGGCGCGTACGGCACCGGCGGTGTTCGGCATCATGCCCGGCCTCCCGTGGCCTTCCAGGTCCCAAGCGCGCACAGCGCCGACGAGGTTCGCCATCACGTCCGCCCTCCCGGGCCCCAAGCGCGAACAAAACCCATGAAGTCGGGCATCACGTCCGCCCTCCCGAAGCCCAGGTCCGTACGAGGTCGGCGAGCAGCAGCACTCCGGTGATCACGGCTCCCGTCACGGCGACGACCCCGGCGATGACCGGGCTGTCCCGGTCGGCGACCGCGCCCGCGAGGACGGAGCCGATGCCGGGGTAGTTGAAGATGGTCTCGACGACGACCGCGCCGCCGAGGAGCATGCCCGTGGAGGTGGCGACACCGGCCGCGATGGTCGGCAGGGCGCCGGGCAGCAGGTGGTGGACGAGGATCCGGTGCCGGGGCAGACCGTCGAGGACGGCGGTGTCGATGTGCGGTGCCCTGGCCTCGTCGGCGAGGGCGGCCCGCACGATCCGCGTGTTCCAGCCGATCTGCGGGACGGCCAGGGCGAGGACGGGCAGCACGAGCATCCGCCAGGAGGCGGGCGAGCCGTCCGAGTCGGTGAGGGTGACCGCGGGCAGCCAGCCGGTCCACAGCGCGAACACGAGGACGAGGGCCACCGCGACGACGAACTCGGGCAGCGCGAGGATGCCGGTGGCGCTCGCCGACACGGCCCGGTCGAGCGGGCCGCCGGGCCGGGCCGCCGCCCAGCAGCCGAGGGCGATCGAGGCGACGAGGGTGAGCAGCAGCGCGAGTCCGCCGAGCAGCAGGGTGTTGGGGAACGGCCGGGCGAGCAGGTCGGCGACCTGCTCACCGCGCGCCGAGGTGCCGAGGTCGCCGGTGGGCAAGCCGGTCATCCAGTCCCAGAACCGTTCCGCCACGGGCCGGTCCAGGCCCAGCAGATGGCGCCGCCGGTCGAGGTCGGCCGCGCTCTCCCCGCGTTCGGAGGTGGCGTCGGCGGCGTCCCCCGGCAGCAGCTCCACGGCGGCGAAGACGGCGGCGAGCAGCCCGGCCAGCAGCAGGAACCGGCGCGCGAGCACCCCGGCCGCGTACAGGGCGGTACGCCCCTGCCTCCGGGAGTCCGCCGCCGGTTCGTGCCGTGCCGTCGGGGTCAGCGTGCCAGCCATGCCCGCTCGAGCTGGACGCGCCCGTAGCCGGGCAGGGTGGGCAGGTTGCGCACGGCGGCGCCGGCCAGGTCGATGCCGTCGGCCATGCCCCACAGCAGGTAGCCGGACGCGTCGTGCTCGATCTGCTGGAGCTGGTGCAGGACCTTGGCGCGCTCCGCGGCGTCCTTGGTGGCCATGGCCTTGCGGTAGGCGGTGTCGAACTCCTTGTTCTTCCAGCCGGCCTCGTTCTGCCCGGAGTCGGAGACCATGGTCTTGCTGGCGAAGAACACCACGGAGTCGTTGGTGCCCCAGTAGGTGGTGTAGAGGTCGCCCTTGAGCCAGGTCTTGTCCCAGAAGGTCGCCGACTCCTGCCGGACGACCTCGACCTTCACGCCGGCCTCGCGGACCTGGGAGGCGAACAGCGTGGCCGACTCGGCGAGCCCGGCGATGTCCTCCGTGGTCAGCAGCTTGTACGTCTTCGAGGTGTCGAAGCCGGCCTCCTTCAGCAGCTGCTTGGCCTTGGCCAGGTCGCGGGTGCGCTGCGGGAGGTCCTTGGCGTAGGCGGGGTCGCCGGTGCCGAGGATGTCGTTGGCGACCGTGCCGTAGCCGGAGAGGACCTGCTTGACCATGGCCTCGCGGTCCACGGCCAGCCGCAGCGCCTCCCGTACCTTCACGTCCGCGAACGGTCCGTCGGCGGTGCGCATGACGATCGGCATCGCCATGTCGTTGGGGCGGCGCACGACCTGGACGTCGCCGCGCTTCTCGGCCGTACGGGCCGCCACCGCGCCGACGTTGGAGGCGACGTCGATCTGCCCGGCCAGCAGGGCGTTGGCCATCGCCTGGGGGCTTTCGAAGATCTTGACCTCGATGGCGTCGAGGTGCACGTCGCCGCCGTACCAGTCGGCGTTGCGGACCAGGCGGGCGTTGCCGGAGCGGAACCAGTCGAGCTTGAAGGGGCCGGTGCCGGGCGCCTTGCCGAGGTCGGAGTCCTTGGTGTCCTTCTTCAGCACGAACGTCGTCAGCCGGGTCAGCTGGGGCAGTTCGGCGTTGGGGTAGTCGGAGACCAGGACGACGGTGTCCGTGCCCTCGGCCTTGATGTTCCCGGCCTTGATGCCGGGCAGCCGGGAGGCGCCGGAGGGGGTGGCCCGCAGCCGCTTCAGGGACCAGACGACGTCCTCGGCGGTGACCGGGGTGCCGTCGTGGAACTTCGCACCCTTCGCGAGGGTGAAGCGCCAGGTCTTGAGGTCGTCCGAGGCCTGCCAGCTCGCGGCGAGGCGGGGGACGGTGTTGGGCTTGGCGCCGGGGACGGTCAGCGTGTCGTACACCAGCGAGATGATCAGGTAGTCGCTCTCGTTGGCCTGCGTGCCGTGCGGGTCGCGGGTGATGGCCGAGGCGCGGCCCAGGGCGCCGACCCGGAGGGTGCCGCCGCGGCGCGGCTTCTCGCCCTTGCCCGCCGGCGACTTGGCCGAGGTCTCGTCACCGCTGCCGCAGGCGGCGAGGAGCGCGGAAGCGCCTATCGCACCGCCGGCCCACAGCACTTGGCGTCTGTTCACGTTCACGTACGACCTCTTTCAGCCACGCGGGAGCATATTGCTTAGGCGTGCCTACCCTAAGAAGATCCCTCAGCGCAATGCCTGAGCGTTCACTGCCGGGGCGTCAAAGGGCGCACAGGCGCACGCATCACCCCTCTTGTTGCAAGAGATTCGCAACAGGAGCTGTTCGTTCTGGTGAGGATTGCCTTACCTAAATTCGCCTGTTAGGTTTCGGCAGCGATCACCGGCCGTCCCACAGGCACCACACAGGGTCGGCACTCCGAGCTCCATTCACCCCGCACCCGCACTCGCACCCGCCCCGGAACGGATGTCTGCGCCATGCCCACGGGAGCCGTACCCCTCCGCCAGTTCGCCCCGCACGACGTCGACGAGCTGACCGACACCGCCCACAAGATCCTTGCCGAGTCCGGCAGTTCGGCCGCACGGCCCGAGCTGCTCCGCCGGGTCGCGACCGCCGCGGCCCGCCTTGACGAAACGATCCTGCACATCTGCCGCCCCGTCGACACGGACGACGGCCTGTACGTCCTGCGCGGACTGCCCGTCGACGACGCCGGCATCGGCCCCACGCCCTCCGGCTGGGACACCGCCGGCGACCGTGCCGCCGCCTGGGACGTGCTCCTGCTGCTGCTCGCCACGGCCATGGGCCACCCCATCGCCTGGGAGGGCCAGCAGGAGGGCCGGTTCGTGCACAACATCGTGCCCTCGCCCGGCCACGAGCAGGAGCAGACGGGTGCCAGCAGCACCGTGCTGCTCAGCCCGCACACCGAGGACGCCTTCCACCCCGGCCGCGCCCATCTGCTGCTGCTCGCCTGCATGCGCAACCACGACGCCGTCGCCACCACCGCCGCCAGCATCCGCAAGGTGCGCCTCTCCGCGGACGACCTGGCGCTGCTGTCCCGCCCGGTCCTGCCGATCCTCCCGGACGACGCCTACGCCGAGGCGCGTTCCTTCGCCGGAGCACCTCCGAAGGTCCCGGCCCTGTGGCAGACCCAGGCCGGCCCCACCCTGCGCTACGACCCCGCCTACACCCCGCTCGACGAGGCACCGGCCGACTACCGCGCCGCCTACGACCGGCTCACCGCCGAACTGGAACGCGTCTCGGTCGCCGTCGCCCTGGAACCCGGTGACGTCCTGGTCGTCGACAACGACCTGGTCGTGCACGGCCGCGTGCCGTTCAAGGCCCGCTACGACGGCACCGACCGCTGGCTCAAGCGCGCCTCGGTGCGCGTGCCCGGCCGCCGCAGCCGCCCCCTGTCCGAGGCGGACGAGCACGGTTACGGGCAGGCCGCGCTGGTGGCCCACATCTGATCCGCCGCCCACCCACCCGCATTCGAAGGGAACAGCCGTGACCGCGGACGACAGGACCCTGCGCATCCTCAGCACCAGCGACATCGCCGGCATCGAGATATCACTGAAAGACGTGGTGGACGTCGTCGAGCAGGCCTACCGCACGCTCGCCGACGGCCGGTCGGCCAACCCCCGCAAGCTCACCGTCAAACCGGAGGACGGCCACTCCGTCTCGTACGCCATGCTCGGCCGGGACGGCGTCCGCGAGGTCGTCGCGATCAAGACCTCGTACAAGCACGGCCTGGACAAGTCGCGCGACGAGCAGCACTACTACACGACGCTCACGATCTACGACGACGTCACCGGGCTGCCGGTCGCGATGATGGACTGCGGCCGGATCGGTTCGCTGCGCACCCCGGCCGTCTCGGCGCTGCTGGCCCGGGAGTGCGCGCGGCCCGGCGCCCGCAGCGCGCTCGTCATCGGCACCGGCACCCAGGGCCGCCTGGCGCTGCCCTTCCTGCTCACCACGCTGCCGGACCTGGACCGGCTCATGGTGTACGGCACGCACCCGGACGGCCTCGCCGCGGTGCGCGAGCGGCTCCACCACTACTTCCCCGGGCGGGAGGTGGAGGTCGTGGACGACGTACGGGCCGCCGCAGCGGACGCCGACGTGGTGGTCGCCACGGCCGGACAGCACACGCCCGCCGCCGTCGAGGCCGCCGATCTGAAGCCGGGCGCGCTGTCGATCCTGGTCGGCCACGGCATCGCCCCGTCGACCCTGCACGAGGCGGACCGCGTGGTCGCCACCAGCGAGGCGCAGATGAAGGTCACCGGCACCGACATGGCCGACGCGGACGGCACCTTCCCGCCGGTGGACGCGGAGTTCCCCGAGGTCGTGGCGGGCCGGGTCGAGGGCCGGCGCTCCGCCGACGAGCGGATCTTCGCCTACAACAGCGGTCTGGTCGTCACCGACATCGCGCTCGGGCACCGCTTCGCGCAACTGGCCGTCGAACAGGGCCTGGGAACGCGGGTGTCGCTGTGGCAGTGACCCGCACGACCGCCGCCCCGCCGCTGCCCGCCCACCCGGATCCACGGCTCGAGGCGATCCTGGGCAGCGAACTGCCGCAGGAGCTGTCGTACGCGCTCGGCGGCCCCTTCCACCTGCTGCTGCCCGACCGCTTCGACGCCAACCTGGCCGCGTTCACCGAGGTGTTGCGCGAGGCCGGTGTGGACGGCCGCGTGTACTACGCGAAGAAGGCCAACAAGGCCGCCGTCTGGATGGACCGCTGTGCGCTGTCCGGCGCGGGCGTGGACGTGGCCAGCGCCGGTGAGCTGCGGGACGCGCTCGGTCACGGGGTGCGCGGCGAAAACATCGTGGTCACCGGGCCCGCCAAGGCCGAGGGGCTGCTGCGGGTGGCCGTGCTGCAGGGCTGCCTGATCGCCGTGGACGCGGCCGACGAACTGGAGCGGGTGATCGCCCTGGCGCAGGCGACGGCGCGCCCGGCGCGGGTGCTGCTGCGGCGCCTGCCGCCCGCCCAGCCGCACAGCCGCTTCGGCCTCGACGACGAGCAGCTGGAGTCGGCCCTCGCCCGCTGCGCGGAGGCCGGGCAGGCCGTGGACATGGAGGGCTTCTCCTTCCATCTGTCCGGCTACGACACCGGGCAGCGCGCCGAGTCGGCGGCCGAACTCGTCGAGCTGTGTCTGAAGGCACGGGCGCGGGGGCTGCGCGCGGACCGGATCAGCATCGGCGGCGGATTCGCCGTCGACTACACCGACGCCGGGCACTGGGCGCGCTTCCTGCGGGAGCAGCGGCCCGAGCAGTACCACGCGGGCAAGTCCTTCGCCCCGGCGGACTTCTACCCGTACCACTCCCCCGTCGCGGGCGCCGGCGCCCTGCGGGCCGTCCTGGCGGCGCACGACCTCGCCGGGCGGCTGCGCACGGCCGGGGTGCGGCTCCTGCTGGAGCCCGGCCGGGCGCTGCTGGACCGGGCCGGGTGCACGGTGTTCCGCGTCCAGGGCGTCAAGGACCGGCCCTCCGGATACGGCGTCGTCACCGTCGACGGCAGCAGCCTCAGCCTGTCCGAGCAGTGGTTCAGCAGCGAGTACCTGCCGGATCCGGTGCTGCTGCCCGCGCGGCCGGACGGCGCCGCCGGGCCGTACGCGGCCTGCGTCGGCGGCGCCACCTGCCTGGAGTCCGACATGCTCACCTGGCGCAAGGTGCTGCTGCCCGCCCGCCCGGCCCCCGGTGACCTGCTCGTCTACCCCAACACCGCCGGATACCAGATGGACTCCAACGAGTCCCCGTTCCACGAGCTGCCGCTCCCCCCGAAGGTCGTCGTCGACACCGACGGCGACGGCCGCACCCGCTGGCGGCTCGACCGCCACCCCCTCGCCTGACTCCCCACCTCCCCTGGAGCCATCCGATGGACAAGACGCTCACGCGTCCCGCCGTGGTCAGCCGCGTCTCCGACCTCATAGGCCACACGCCCCTGTTCGAGCTGTGCCGCACCGAGACGGGCAGCCGGCTGCTGCTGAAACTGGAGCAGTTCAACCCGACCGGCACCGCCAAGATCCGTATGGCCCGCCAGATGGTCCTCGACGCCGAGGAGCGCGGCCTGCTGCCCCCGGGCGGCCGGATCGTCGAGTCGACCTCCGGCAACACCGGGCTCGGCCTCGCCGTCATCGCCGCCGAGCGTGGCTACACCTTCACCGCGGTCGTCGACCACCACGCCTGCGCCGACAAGCTGCGCGGCATGAAGGCGCTGGGCGCCGAACTCCTCTACGTCGCCGAGGAGGGCGACGAGGAGCTGGCCACCGCCGCCCGCGAGGAGTTCGCCGAGAAACTGGCCGCCGAGGACGACACCGCCTTCTTCACCGAGCAGCACAACAACCCGGCCAACGCGGTCGGTTATTACGCCGTGGCCCATGAGCTGGACGCCGCCCTGGAGGGCCGTATCGACGTCCTGGTCGGTGCCGTGGGCACGGGCGGCGGGCTGTGCGGGACCGGGCGGGAGCTGCGGAAGACCGTGCCGGACGTGCGGATCGTGGGCGTCGAGCCGAAGGGGTCCATCGCGTTCGGCGGGCCCGCGCACGACTACTACCAGTCCGGCACCGGCACCCCTGAGGGCGCCACGATCGGCCTGCTCGTGGACTTCGACCTGATCGACGAGGGCGTGAAGGTCGGTGACGTGGAGGCGTTCGCGACCGCCCGGGTCGTCGCGCGCCGCACCGGGCTGCTGATCGGCGGCTCGGCGGGCGGGGTCGTGCACGAGGCGCTGACCCGCATGTCCGCGCTGCCGCCGGGCACGACTATGGTCGCCCTGGTCAACGACGGAGGCGAGAAGTACATGGACACGGTCTTCGACGACGACTGGATGACCGCCCGATCCCTCATCGACCCGGCCGTGGAGCGCGAGGTCGACGAGCTGCTGACGAAACTCCGCGAGAACTGACGAGACGCCCTCAGATGCCGACACCGCTCACCACCCTGCTCCGGGACAGCCGGGCCCTTGCCACCCTGGCCGTCCCGCTCGCCCTGACCCAGCTCGCCCAGGTCGCCCTCACCACCACCGACACGGTGATGATGGGCCTGATGGGCGCCGAGGCGCTGGCCGGCGGCGGCCTGGCGATGGTCGTGTTCAACCAGCTGCGGACCATGGGCGTCGGCCTGGTCACCGCGGTCGGCAACCAGGTCTCCGCCGCCTCCGCCCGCGACGACGACGAGGCGGAACTGTCCGAGGAGGCCGCCGAGGAGGTCCGGGACGTGGTCCGCGCCGCCCTGGCGCTGGCCACCCTGGCCGGCGTCGCCGGCGCCCTGGTCATCCTGCTGATCGGGCGCGCCCTCACCTACCTCGGTCAGGACCCCGAGGTGGTGGACACGGCCTGGCCGCTGCTGCTCGCGCTCGCCCCCGGCCTGGTCCCCTGCCTGTGGTTCCAGGCGATCCGCCAGTTCACCGTCGGCATGCGCCGCCCGCAGGCGCTGCTCCAGATCACGATCGCGTCGGTCGCCGTCAACGCGGGCCTCAACTGGGTCCTCATCCACGGCACCTGGGGCCTGCCGAAGCTGGGTCTGCCCGGCATCGGGCTCGCCACCTCGCTGGTGTACGCGCTGACCTGCGTGGCCCTGTACGTCTCCGCGCGCCGCGACCCCCGGCTCGCCCCGCTCCTGGACATCCGGTTCTGGAAGGCCCGCCCGGCGACCCTGCGCCGGCTGACCGGCCTGGGCGTGCCCATCGCCGCCACCTACGGCTCCGAGGCGGGCTTCTTCTCCGTCGTCGCCCTGCTCATCGGCACGTTCGGCAGTGCGGCGCTGGCCGCGCACACGGCCGTCAACCAACTCATCTACATCGTGTTCCAGGTCGCGGTCGGCCTGTCCCACGCCGCGTCCCTCAACGTCAGCCGGGAACTCGCCCTGGACCGGATCGCCGCCGCGCGGCGCATCAAGAACACGGCGCTGGCGTGCGCCGCGGCCGTGATGGCGGTGGTCGGGGTCGTCTACCTGACCGTGCCCGGACTGGTGCTGCGCCCGTTCATCGACCCGTCCGGGGCGGACGGGCACAGCGCGACGGACATCGCCACCGGCCTGCTGCTGGTCGCCGCCGTGCTCCAGTTCTTCGACTGCGCGCAGAACATCGGCGTCGGCCTGCTGCGCGGCCTCGACGACACGAAGAGCGGCTTCCGGATCACCCTCGTCGGCTACTGGCTGATCGGGCTGCCCGCCGCCTGGCTCCTCGGGCACCTCGCCGGCCTGGAGACCCTGGGCGTCTGGCTCGGCCTGCTCACCGGCCTCGCCGCGACCGCCCTGCTCCTGCTGCGCCGTTACGGCCGGGCGCTGTCCCTGCGGGCGGCGGACCGGCCGGCGGCCGTGGCCTGAGCGGGGGTCAGCCCTCGGGCAGCGAATCCAGGAAGTCCGCCGGCGGCACGAAGAACAGGCTGCCGGTGACGGCCCGCGAGTAGTCCAGCAGCGGGTCGGGTCCCGAGCCCGGCCCGCCCAGGAACATCTTGCGCAGCATCGTCTCGGGTATCTCCGGGGTGCGCGCGTAGGCCACGAAGTACGTGCCGAACTCCCCGTGCCCGGGCCGGCCGAACGGCATCGCCGAGCGCAGTATCTTCTGCTCGGAGCCGTCCGGGCCGAGGACGGTGTTGACGTCCTTGTGGGAGCCGGGCGCGTCCAGTTCGAGGTTGGTGAGCTTGGTGCGGCCTATCACCTTCTCCTGCGCCTCGACGGCGAGGGCCTCCCAGGCGTCCACGTCGTGCAGGTACTTCTGCACGAGCGCGTAACTGCCGCCGCGGAAGCCGGGATCCTCCTCGCCCACCAGGGCCGCGTCCGCCGCGGCCGGGCCGACGGGGTTCTCGGTGCCGTCGACGAAGCCGAGGAGATTGCGCGAGTCGAAGTAGGAGAACGCCTGCGTCTCGTCCCGCACGGTGACCGCGCCGCGCAGCCGCCGCACGATCTCGGCGGCGAGGGCGAAGCACAGGTCGGTGCGGGCGGCCTTGAGGTGGAAGAACAGGTCGCCCGGCGTGGCCGGGGCGTGGTGCCGGGGGCCGGCCAGTTCGCGGAAGGGGTGCAGTTCGGCGGGCCGCGGCCCGCCGAACACCCGGCCCCAGGCCCGGGACCCGACCCCGGCGACGCAGCCGAGACCGCCGTCGGGGCTGGGGAAGCCGACGGAGCGCACCAGGCCCGCGAGGGAGCCCAGCACCTCCCGGACGGCGGCCTCCCCGCCGGGGTCGATCGTGGCGACCAGGAACACCGCGACCGACGCCGGCGGGTTCAGCACCGGCTGCGACAGCGTCTCTCCCGAGGGCAGCGGTGACGTCATGGCTTCCCATCCCTTCGCCCGGCCCGTACGGCCCGCCCGCTCCCCCTCCGGGACGGCGCGGCCCACGCCCCTGACACGATGCCCAGCGAAGGGGCGGCCGGAACTCGACCGGCGGAACGGATGGTTGCTACTCGGCCTCCTCGCGGAGCACCTTGACGTCCCAGGGCCCGAGCGGCACCGCGTCGGCGTACACCGTCTCCGACAGCACGTCCCGCAGGGGGGAGGGCACCGGCACGGACACCTCCTGCCAGGACCAGTTGTGCAGGAACCGCACGCGGCGGCCGTCCCGGGCGGTCGCCGAGGCGGCCGTGACGCTCGGGTGCGCCGGGCGCCAGGCGCCGTCGGGCGCGTACCGGTCGAACAGGGCCCGGGCGAGGACCGGGTCGGGCACGGTCCCCACGTAGGTGACGCGCCCGGCACCGTGGCGGTGGGTGGTGACGGCGGGCCAGCGGCCGAAGTGCGGGTGCGCGTACGCCGCCAGCGTCTCGGCGCCCCGCGGCCGCAGCCCGTCCGCCCAGTGCAGGGCGTGCGCGTCGGCCGGCAGGGGGAGGGACTCCGTGCCGGTGACGGGCAGCGGGTCGCGCAGGTTGCTGAATTCGTCGTACGTCACCCCGGCCGCCTCCGTGAGCCGCCCCGGCTGGAGGTCGGTGCGGGCCCGGGCCTCGGTGTCGCCGTAGCCGGTGCGGGGGCCGAGGACGAGGTGGCCGCCGGCCTCGGCGTAGGCGCGCAGCCGGTCGAGGACGGTGTCGTCGGCGGCGTAGTAGGCGGGGACGACCAGGAGCGGCGGCAGTTCGGTGTCCGGGAGCTGCCCGGGGTGCAGCACGCGCGCCTGGAGCCCCGCGTCGAAGGCCCCTCGGTAGAAGGCGTCGAAGATCCTCTCGTACGACCGCCCGTCCGGGTTCCCGTCGGCGTCGGCCAGCGGCGGCTGCCCCTGGAGCGCCCACTTGCTGGGGCCGTCGTACAGGAACGCGACGTCGGCGTCCGGGGTGAGGGCCGCCACGAGACCCCCGGCCTTCTCCAACTCGGAGCCCAGATCGGACAGTTCGCGGTAGACGCGGCCGGGGCGCCCGTTGTGCGGGAGGATGCCGCCCCAGTAGGTCTCGGCGCCGAAGTGCAGGGTGTGCCAGTGCCAGTACTCGATCATCGACGCGCCCCGGGAGATCAGCGCCCAGGCGGCCTGGCGCCACTGGCCGTCGTAGGCGGGCCGGTTGTCCCAGGATCCGCTGATGGCCTGGGCGTTGGTCTCCGTCACCAGGAAGGGTTCCTGGCGGGAGGAGTACATGCGGTCGGCGCTGCGGTACAGCGCCCAGGTGCCGTTGGTCGTCCAGTTCTGGCCGTCGCCGCCGGTGTCCGGGAGGGCGAGGGCGTCCTGCATCGTGTAGTACGGGTTGCCGGCGGTGACGTCGAGGTGCTCGGTGAGCCGGTCGTCCTCGACGCCCTGGCGGTCGTAGGAGATGCAGGTGGTGACGAACTGGCCGGGGCGGGCGTACTCGCGCACGATGTCCGCCTGCCAGGCGATGAACTCGGTGACGAGCCGGGCCTGGAAGCGCCGCCACGCCAGGTCGTACTGCGGCTGGGCGTTGCCGTCCGGGGTCCACAGGTCGGCCCAGGTGGACAGCCGGTGCGACCAGTAGACCAGGCCCCACTCTCGGTTGAGGGTCTCCACGTCGCCGTACCGGGCGCGCAGTTCGTCGGTGAAGCGCTGGAAGACGCCGTGGTTGTGCAGCAGGTGCAGGCCGGGCTCGTTGTCGACCTGGTAGCCGATGACCGCGGGGTGGTCGGCGTACCGTTCGGTGATCCTGCGGATGATCCGCTCGGCGTGGAAGCGGAACGCCGGGTGGGTGAGGTCGACCTCCTGCCGGGCGCCCCAGCCGAGCCGCTCGCCGGTGCGGGTCTCTCCCGTGATCTCCGGGTACAGGCGGGCCAGCCACGGCGGCACCGCGTACGTCGGCGTGCCGAGGATCACCGAGATGCCCCGCTCGTGGGCGCCGTCCAGGACCGGCTGGAGCCAGTCGAGGTCGAAGCGGCCGTTCTCGGGCTCCCAGGTGGACCACACGGACTCGCCGACGCGGATCACCGTGAAGCGGGCCTCGGCCATCAGGTCGAGGTCGTCCTTGAGGCGGTCGTACGGCTGGTACTCGTGGTAGTAGGCGGCACCGAACAGGACACGTCGGGGCGGCTCGAACATGCTTCTCCTTCAGCTGAGTCGGCGGGTGTCAGCCCTTGACCGCGCCCGTGGACAGGCCTTCGAGGAGCTGCTTGCGCAGCAGCACGAAGAGGGCGACGGCGGGCAGGACGGCGAGGACGGATCCGGCGAGCACGAGGTCGTACTGCCGCTGCTCCGACACGAACAGCGTCTGCAGGCCCAGCGGCAGGGTGTACTGGGAGCTGTCGGAGACCAGCACCAGCGGCCACAGGAAGCTGTTGTAGCTCTGCAGGAACTGCCAGACGGCCAGGGCGCCCAGCGAGGGCCGCAGCAGGGGCAGCACGATGGTCCGGAAGATGCCGAACTCGCTCGCCCCGTCGATCCGGGCGGCCTCCAGCACCGAGTCCGGGATGGCCTGCACGATGTACTGCTGCATCATGAAGATCCCGAAGGCGGGCGCCACCCAGGGCACGATCAGCGCGAACCAGGGGCTGCCGAGGCCGGTCTTGACGAGGATCACGAACAGCGGCACGAGGATCACCGCGAACGGGATCGACAGCGAGCTGAACATGACGTCGAACAGCAGCCGCCTGCCGGCGAAGCGGAACTTGGCGAAGCCGTAGCCGGCGAGCGCGCAGACGAAGACGGACACGGTGGTGGCGACGACGGCGACGACCGTGCTCATCAGGAACCAGCGGCCGAAGGGCTGGTCGGTGAGCAGGGCGCGGTAGTTGTCGAGGGTGAAGGGGTCCGGGACGAGTTCCGGCGGGTAGCCGAAGATGTCGCTGCGCGGCTTGAGCGAGCCGCTCAGCGCCCACACCAGCGGGGCGAGGAAGCCCACGAACAGCAGGACCAGGAAGACGTACAGGGGCAGGCGGGCGCGGGTCATCAGGCGGCCCTCCCGATGCCGAGGAGACGGTTGACGAGCCGGCTGAGGCCGAAGACGACGACGAAGAGGACGACGGCGGCGGCCGCCGCGTAGCCGAACTGCTGGCGCTGGAAGGCGGCCCGGTAGATGAACATGGTCACCGAGAGGGTCGACTCGGCCGGCCCGCCGCCGGTCAGCAGGTAGGGCTCCTCGAAGATCTGGGCCGCGCCGATGAAGGACGTCACGACGACGAACGCCGTCACCGGCTTCAGCGCCGGCAGGGTGACGGTGGTGAAGGTGCGCAGCCGCCCGGCCCCGTCGAGGGCGGCGGCCTCGTACAGCTCCCGGGGCACGTTCTGGAGCCCGGCGAGGAAGAAGACCGTGAGGTAGCCGGTCCAGCGCCACAGCATGACCAGGGCGATGCTCACCTTGGCCAGGTCCGGATCGCCCAGCCAGTCCACGCCGCCGGTTCCGAACAGGGAGCGCAGCACCGCGTTCGCCAGTCCGAACTGCCGGTCGAAGATCAGGCCGAAGATCAGGGCGACCAGGATCGGGGAGACCACGATCGGCACGAAGTAGGCGGTGCGCCACAGGTCGCGCACGCGCAGGCCGCGGGTGCTGAGGGCCTGGGCGATCAGCAGCGCGAGCGGGACGACGAGGCAGGCCGCGACCAGCACGAAGACGGCGGTGTTGCCGAGCGCCCGGTGGAAGCTTATGTCGGTGGCGAGGAGCCGGTAGTTGCGCAGCCCCACCCAGTGCGGGGTACCGAGCCCGACCCACTCGGTGAGGCTCAGCCACAGCGAGACACCGACCGGGACCAGCATGAACAGGACGTAGAGGAGGTAGAAGGGCGAAATGAAGAGGTAAGGCGCCCAGACCTTGCGGGGGCGGTGTTCCTCCCGGCCCGGGGCGCTGTGCGCACGGGCGGCGCCGGGCGGCCCGGTGACGGTGGTGGTCATGATGGGTTCCTCCTGAACCGCTGGGTTCGGCAGCGCTTCCTCAGGGGCGCGGGGCTGTATCGATGTGCGGCTCCGCCGCGTGGGCGCGACACGCCACGACGCCGCCGCAGACGAACTACCGCCCGGCCTGATCACGAAAATCGGCCGCTGTCTGCTTCAACGCCTGACGTGGGGTCAGGTCGCCGTGGTAGGCGCGCAGCAGGTTCCCCCCGAGCACGTCGTAGAGGATCGACTGGTCGGGGCTCTGGTGGAACGGCGGCACGTCGGGCAGCAGGGAGCGGTAGAGGCGGAAGAGCCGCTGCCCGCCGCAGAAGTCGTCCGTGTAGGCGCCCAGGCGGGGATCGTCGAAGACCGAGCGGCGGGTGGGCAGATAGCCGGTCTCGGTGAAGCGGCGGACCTGGCCGTCGTGGGTGAGCCACGTCCGGAAGAGGAACTCCCTGGCCGCGCGGGTGTTGGCCTTGTCCTTGACGACGCCGAAGCCGGTGCCGCCCAGTGCCGCGGTCACCCCGCCGCCGCCTGCGAAGCGGGGCAGGGCGCGGACCCGCCATCTGCCCTTCTGCTCGGGCACGTTGGTGACCAGGCCGTAGTTCTTGTACCAGATGGCCATGGGCAGGCCGATGACCCGGCCCCGTTTCAGCGCGGTCTGCATGCCGGCCCCGTAGTAGTCGGAGACCTCGACGACGAAGCCGCTGCGCAGCCCCTCGCAGAGGAACCGCAGCACCTCCTCGGCCTCGGGCGAGTCCAGGCGCAGGTTCCCGGCGGCGTCGAAGAAGGTGCCGCCGCGCTGGTAGAGCAGCATCTGGAAGGACTGCACGACCTGGGCCGGGTCGCTGCCGACCGTGGAGACCACGCACATCGAGGCCCCGTGGTCCCGGTGCGCCCGGGCGCCGGCCTCGGCGAACTCCTCCCAGGTCGCCACGTCTTCGGGGAGGCCGTACTCCTCGAAGAGGTCGTGGCGGTAGAAGTAGACGACCATCGGGGTGTCCGAGTCGAAGGCGTAGACGCTGCCGTCCTTGCTGAAGGGGGCGGTCCGGGCCGGCAGCAGGTCGTCCTTGAGGCCGGGTACGGCCTCGATGTCGGGGGTGAAGTCGTACAGCAGCCGCTCGGCGATGTCGCCGCGCAGCATGCGCGGGAAGCTGGCGATCTCGAAGCCGACGAGGTCGGGGGTGCCGCGGCCGGCGACGGCCTGGGCGAGCAGCTTGGTGACGATGTCCGGGGCGCCGGCGCGGGTGACCTTCAGGTGGTAGCGGAAGGCGGTGGCGCGGTCGGCCTCCGGGACGCCCTTGGCGAAGAACGCCTCGTAGCCCGGGTCGTGGGTCCACAGGGAGAGGGTGACGTCGCCGGAGGTGCGGGGCGTGGTGCTGCCCCCGCCGCAGGCGGCGAGTGCGGCGGTGGTGCCGAGGCCGAGGGCTCCGCGCAGCAGGGCGCGGCGGGTCGGCGGGGCGGGGGGCGGTGGGGTGTACACACGTGGCTCCTCACGTGGTGCGGCTCGGGCCGGTGGGCGCCCGACGGGCGGGCGGCGCGTGCGGCGGCGGTCCCGGACGGCGCACGCGGGCAGGGCGCGCCGGGCCGGCGGCGGGTGCCGTGGCGGCCGTGGCGTCAACGGTCGGTGGGGGCGGGGCGGGGCGGTCGGGAGTGGAAGGGGTCAGGGGGCCGGGGCGGGGTGGGGCGCGGGGCCGGGGTCGCGTGCCGGCCCGGTCGAGGCCCGTACGGTCAGTTCGACCGCCAGGCCGGCCGGTGCGGCCGGTGCGGGGCGGCCCTCGATCAGGGCGATCAGTACGTCGACGGCGCGGTCGGCGACGGCGGCGAAGTTCTGCCGGACGGTGGTCAGCGGTGGGGAGAGGTAGGCGGCGGCGGGGATGTCGTCGTAGCCGACGACACTCACGTCGCCGGGGACGGCCCGTCCCGCGTCGGCGAACGCGCGCAGCGCGCCGATGGCCATGTCGTCGTTGGCCGCGAACACGGCTGTGACGTCGGAGAGTCCGGCGAGCTGCCGCCCCGCGGCGTAGCCGGAGGCCGGGCTCCAGTCGCCCGGTGACGGCAGGGGCGGCTCCGGAGCGCCGGCGGCGGCGAGGGCCTCCCGCCAGCCGCGCAGGCGGTCGCGGGCGGCCCACCAGTCCTGCGGCCCGGGGAGGTGCCAGACCGTGCGGTGGCCCAGGGAGAGCAGGTGCTCGGTGGCGATCCGGGCGGCCGTGACGCCGTCGGCGCCGACCACCGCGCTCGTGCCCGGTGTCAGCTCCACGCCCTCGCCGAGGCTGACCACCGGCACGTCCGCGCTCAGTCTCAACGGCGTGCCGTCGTCGATGGGCTCGGACAGCACGATCCCGTCCACGCCCTGTTCCAGCAGCGCGTCCACGGCCACCGAGACGCGCTGCCCCTCCAGGGTGCTGGCGAGGGCGACGGAGTACCCGGCGCGCTGCATGGCCCGCTCCAGGGCGATGAGCAGGGTCGACGGGCCGTAGAGCGAACTGCCGAGCGAGACCACGCCGATCCGGCGGTAGCGGCCGAGGAGCAGGGCACGGGCCGCGGTGTTGGGACGGTAGTCCAGGTCGCGGACGGCCCTGAGGACGCGGTCGCGCACCTCCGGGCTGACGTGCGGCTCGCCGTTGACCACTCGGGACACGGTCTTCTGCGACACCCCGGCGGCCCGGGCGACCTCGGTCATGCCGGGCCCGCGGCGACGACGCCCGCCGGCGGCCGGGCTGCCGTCGGCTCCGCTCGCGGTCATGGGCGCTCCCAGGAGATTCGGCGGGTCCGTCGATGTCGCTGTCCGACTACGTAGTCAGGCGCAGCTCGAAGAAGTTGCGGCCTCTGATGACTACGTAGTCAAGCCAGTCTGTGAGCCGGTGCGGGCCGCGTCAAGAGGCGCGGCGCGGACGATCCTCCGAACAGGCGGCATTGATTGATGCATTCAGCATATCTAGCATCACTCGGTGGCTCCATTCACCTCTTCCCTCACGGGCCGTTGACCCCGGCCGGAAGGAGCATCCGTGTTCCCAGCCACTCGTTTCAGACGGCTCGCCGTCGTGCCGCTGCTGGCCCTGGGCCTCACGCTCACGCCGGTGCCGCCCGCGGCCGCCGCACCGAACGAGCCCCCGAAGGGCCATCCGCCCCAGGTGTGGCCGCAACCGAAGAGCATGCACACCGGGCGCGGCCGGCTCACGGTCCCCGAGCGGGTCGTGGCGGTCGTCGGGCGCGGGACCGACCCGTCGGCCCGGCGGGTCGTCGAGGCCGTACTGCGTGACGCCGGCGCCCGGCGGATCGACACGGTCACCCGGCCGCCGGCCCGGGCCGCCTTCACGGTCTTCCTCGGCGGACCGGAGGAGAACACCGCGACGGCTCCGGCCCTGAGGCGCCTGAAGGCCCCGTCCCCGGCCGGACTGCCCTCCGGCGGTTACGTCCTCGCCTCCGGCCGCAGCGACGGCCGGACCCTCCTCGCCCTGTCCGGCACCGATCGCACCGGCACCTTCTACGCCGCCCAGACCCTGCGCCAACTGGTCACCCGGACCGTGCCCGAGGTGAGCGTCCGGGACTGGCCGACGGCGGCGCTGCGCGGCGTGATCGAGGGCTTCTACGGCACCCCCTGGTCGCACGCCGAACGCCTGAGACAGCTCGACTTCTACGGCCGCACCAAGCAGAACGTGTACGTCTACTCCCCCAAGGACGACCCGTACCTGCGCGAACGCTGGCGCGACGCGTACCCGCCCGCCGAACTGGGGCGGTTGAAGGAACTGGCCGACCGGGCCGCCGCCAACCACGTCCGCCTCACCTACGCCCTCTCCCCGGGCCTGTCCGTCTGCTACTCCTCGGACGCCGACCTCCAGGCCCTCCTGCGCAAGCTGGACTCGCTGTACGCGATCGGCGTGCGCTCCTTCGCGATCCCGCTGGACGACATCAGCTACACCAAGTGGAACTGCGCCGCCGACGAGCGGGAGTTCGGCACGGGAGGCGGCGCCGCCGGGACGGCCCAGGCCCAGCTGCTCAACCGGGTGTGGCGGGACTTCTCGGCCGGCCACCCGGGTCTGGAGCCGCTGGAGATGGTCCCCACCGAGTACTCCGACCTCGCCGACTCCCCCTACAAGAAGGCACTCCGGGAGAAACTCGACCCGTCCGTGGTCGTGGAGTGGACCGGCGTCGGTGTGATCGCCCCGGCCATCACCGCCGAGCAGGTCGCGCGGGCCCGCGAGGTCTACGGGCATCCGATCCTGATCTGGGACAACTACCCGGTGAACGACTACGTCACCAGCCGTCTGCTCCTCGGCCCCTACACCGGCCGCGAGCCCGGCGTGGCGAAGGCGGCGACCGGTGTGACCGCCAACCCGATGGTGCAGGGCGAGGCCAGCCGCATCGCCCTGTTCACCTCCGCCGCCTACCTGTGGAACCCGGACGCCTACGACCCGCGGGCCGCCTTCCTCGCCTCTGTCCGGGATCTCGCCGGGGCGGACGCCGCCCCGTGGCTGCGGATCTTCGCGGAGAACAACCACTCGTCCCAGCTCGACCCGACCGAGTCCCCCACGCTGAGCGCGCTGATCGCCCGGTTCCGCACGGCCTACGACGGCGGCTCCGGCCTGGACCGCGCCGCCGCCGCGCTCCGCTCGTACTTCGCCGGCATGGCGGCCACGCCCGCCGAACTCCGCGCCCGCCTCGACAACCCGGGCTTCCTCACGGAGACCGCGCCCTGGCTGGACAAGCTGGGCCGCTACGGCACCGCCGGGCAGACGGCCGTGGATCTGCTGCTCGCCGGCAGGCGGGGCGACACCGACGCCGTCACCACGTATTGGAACCGGCTCCGGGCCCAGCGCAAGGAGCTGGACGCGATACCCCAGCAGGTGGCCCCGGGCGTGATGGACCAGTTCCTGTACTCGGCGATGACCGAGAACGCGCCCGACCCGGGCGTGGACGCCGCGTTCGCGCCGGGATCCGTCAGCCTGAAGCCGGGCGGTTCCGCGCAGGTGACCCTCTCCTTCTCCGACGACGCCGACACCGACGCCCGGACGGTCGCCTGGAGACTGAGCGCCCCCGGCGGCGTCACCGTCTCGCCCGCCGAGGGGACCGTGACCGTCCCGGCCGGGGGCAGCTCGTCCGCGACGGTGACCGTGACCGCCGCGGCCGGTGCGTCCGCCGGTGTGCGCTCCGTCGTGGTGTCCGGCGACGGACTCGTCGGCCGCGCGCTGCCCGTCCAGGTCACCGACGGCACCGGCACGACGAGAGCGCTGACCGCCAACTTCAGTGGCGCGTCCGTCACTTCGATCGACCTGGGCTCGAAGCACACCACGGAGATCCCCGTGGGCGCCAACCCCGGCGAGGTGGTGACGAGTGCCGACGGGCGCACCGCCTACGCGGCCAACCAGGGCTCGAACGCGGTCAGCGTGATCGACGTGGCGCAGGGGAAGGTCACCGCCTCCGTCCCGGTCGGCAAGGTCCCCGCCGGGCTCGCCCTCACCCCGGACGGCGGCACCCTCTGGGTCGCCAACTACGGGGACGGCACGGTCCAGCCCGTCGACACGGCCTCCAACACCCCGGGCCCGCCCGTCCGGGTCGGCAACGGGCCCGAGAACATGGCCGTCACCCCCGACGGCCGCACCCTCTACGTGCCCAACATCAAGGACAACACCGTCACGCCGGTCGACCTGACCACCCGCAAGGCCCGGGCCGCCGTCCCGGTGGGCCCGAGCCCCTTCAACATCGTCGCCGCGCCCGACGGGAAGCGGGTGTACGTGTCCAACTCCGGTGGCTCGACGGTCACTCCGATCGACACGGCCACGCAGGACACCGAGCCGACGCTCCTGGTCTCCGGCCAGGCCTACGGTCTCGCCCTGTCGCCGGACGGCCGGACCCTGTGGGTCAGCCCGAGCACCGGCGACACCGTCACGCCCGTCGACACCGTCACCGGCGTCCCGGGCAAGAGGGTGACGGTCGGCAGGTCGGCCTTCGACGTCGCCCTGGACTGGAACGGCTCCACGGCGTACGTCACCACGGCCGACGCGGGCGAACTCGTCCCGGTCCACACGGGCTCCGGCACCGTCGGGACACCGCTGGCGACCGGCGCCTATCCGCTGGCCGTGGCGCTGACGCCCGTACCGGTGGGGTGACATGCAGCGGCCGGGGCCCCGACGAGGAGCCCCGGCCGTCCGGTCCGGGCGGGTCCGGCTCAGCTCGCCGTGCGGCGGATCCGGCCCGCGTACTTCTTCTCCAGCTCCAGGTTGCCCTCGAACCCGCCGGGCACGTTGGCCGAGACGTAGACCGGGGGGCGCTCCCCGGCGGCGAGGAGGCGGCCGGCCGCCTCGGCGACCGTCATCTGGACCAGCATCACGCCGGTGAGCGTGGACAGGGCGCAGACCGAGCCGCCGCCGGGCAGTTCGAGCAGGGAGTCGCCGCGCGGGGCCGCGTTGTCGAGGACGACGTCGGCGATGTCGGCCAGCTTCCGGCCGCTGGGATGGGCGGCGGGGACGGCCCGGGTGTGGGTGAGGGAGGTGAGGGCCAGGACGCGGTGGCCGCGCTCCTTGGCGTGCAGGGCCATCTCCACGATCACGTTGTTGACACCGGAGTTGGAGATGACGACGAACAGGTCCTCGGGGCGCGGGGCGGCGAGGTCGTAGAGCCGCGCGGCCACCCCGGCCCGGCGTTCGAGGAGCGGGTCGTCGAGGACGGACGGGTCCTCACCGCCGTAGAGGACGAGGTCGGCGATGCTCAGCCGGTTGGTGGGGACCAGTCCGCCGGCGCGGCCGGCGAGTTCGAGGACGAGGGCCTGCGAGTGGCCGGTGCCGAAGGCCTGGACGACCCCGTCGGAGCGCACGCACGCGGCGACCAGCTCGGCGGCGGCGGCCACGTCGTCGCGGGAGGACTCGATGACCTTCTGCAGGACGGCGAGGCTCTCCCGCGCGAACCCCTGGGCGCTCACAGACTCGACGGACACGCGACACTCCCCACTGATGGATTGAACCACCCTATACTTCTCCATCGATGAATCAATAAATCACAGCCCTCGGCCTGCGGGCAATCGGGTCCTGGTATTCAATCCGCGCCCCGAAGGGTGGCTGGTACCTTCTCCCCATGCCTCCCACGGACGTCACCACACTGATCCGCACCGAGCTGCCCCGGCTGGCGGGGTCCCTGCGGAAGGTCGGCGAGCTGATCCTGGAGGATCCGGCCGCCGTCACCCACTGCTCGGCCGCCGAGCTGGGCCGCCGCACCGGCACCTCCCAGGCGACGGTGACCCGTTTCTGCCGCGCCATCGGGCTCGACTCCTACCAGCACCTGCTGATCGAACTGGCCCAGGAGCGCGGCCGCGGCGAGGCCTCCGACTGGGGCACCGCCGAGATCGGCCCGGACATCTCGCCCGACGACAGCCTGGAGCGGGTCGTGCAGGTCGTCGGCACCGCGGACCTGCGGGCGGTACAGCAGACCATCGACCGGATCGACCTCGACGCGGTCGAGCGCGCGGCGCAGGCGACGGCCCGGGCCCGCCGGATCGACGTCTACGGTGTCGGCGGCAGCGGGGCCGTGGCCCAGGAGACCGAGACCCGGCTGTTCCGGATCGGCTGCGCGGTGCGCGGCTGGACCGAGGTGCACGCCGCGACGACCTCCGCCGCCCTGCTCACCCCGGCGGACGTGGCGATCGGCATCTCCCACTCGGGGGTGACGCGCGAGACCATCGAGCCGTTCGAGCTGGCCAAGGAGCGCGGCGCCACCACCGTCGCGATCACCGCCGACCCGCGCTCGCCGCTGGCCCGGGCCGCCGATGTCCGGCTCGTCTCCTCGTCCTCCGAGACCAGCTTCCGCACCGGCAGCATCGGCGCCCGCCACAGCGTGCTGGTGCTCATCGACTGCCTGTACGTCCGGGTCGCCCAGCTCTCCTACCAGCGGGCGAGCGCCTCGCTGGCGCTGACCGACCACATCGCCGGGCAGCATGCCGTGAGGTCCCGGCGGGGCAGGTGACCCTGGCCGGGCATGCATGGATGAACCACCAAGTTGACGCGAAGGTGGTTGTTTGAATCACTCCTGCCGTGCAGGATGGGGCTCCCCCAGAGCACTCGTAGGAGCCCCATGCGCGTCACCTCTGTCGAGTCGACCGAGCTCTTCACCGGGACCACCGAGCAGCCGCGCCAGGTGGTCGCCGTCGAGCTGAGCCACACGCCGGGCCGGACCGTCCGGCTCACCGTCGAGGGCCCGGGCCTCACCGGCACCACCGAGGCCACCGTCGGCGACGACGGCACGGCACGCGCCGAGATACCCGTGACCGGCGAGGACCTGGTCCCCGGCGACCGGCGGGAGATCACGGTCACCGCCACCGACGGCGACGAGTCCGCCTCCCGCACGGGCCTGTTCACGGCGGCCGAACCCGGCTGGA
Source organism: Streptomyces sp. NPDC006140 (assembly GCF_040628815.1). NCBI lineage: Bacteria > Bacillati > Actinomycetota > Actinomycetes > Kitasatosporales > Streptomycetaceae > Streptomyces > Streptomyces sp. NPDC006140. The sequence continues at coordinate 286,132 of NZ_JBEXTS010000004.1, forward strand.
CCATGTTCATGGTCAGCCACTTCCACTACGACCCCGTCTGGTGGAACACCCAGGGCGCCTACACCGAGACCTGGGACGTCGCCGACGACCCCGCCGCCACCGGCCTGCCCGCCCGGACCTTCGACTCGCGCGGCCAGTCCGGCATGAGCCTCGTGCGGGCCCACTGCGACCTGGCCCGGCGCGACCCGGCGTACACCTTCGTGCTCGCCGAGGTCGACTACCTCAAGCCCTACTGGGACGCCTTCCCGGAGGAGCGCGCCTTCCTGCGGCAGCTGATCCGCACCGGCCGCGTGGAGATCATGGGCGGCACCTACAACGAGCCCAACACCAACCTCACCGGCGCCGAGGCCACCATCCGCAACGCCCTGTACGGCGACGGCTTCCAGCGCGGCATCATCGGCGCGTCCCCGGAGACCGCCTGGCAGCTGGACGCCTTCGGGCACGACCCGCAGTTCCCGGGACTGATGGCGGACGCGGGGGTGAGCTCCAGCTCGTGGGCGCGCGGGCCGTTCCACCAGTGGGGGCCGACGCTGTCGGTCTTCGGCGAGGAGCCCCGGGACCCGAACCGGATGCAGTTCCCGGCCGAGTTCGACTGGATCGCCCCGTCGGGCCGCGGGCTGCTGACGGCGTACATGGTCAACCACTACGGCGCCGGCTGGGCGATCGACAACGCGCCCACCCTGCCCGCTGCGGAGGCCGCCGCGTACCAGCTCTTCCAGCGGCTCAAGCAGGTCGCCCTCACCCGCAACGTGCTGCTCCCGGTCGGCGGGGACTACGCGCCGCCGTGCCGCTGGGTGATGGACATCCACCGCGACTGGAACGCCCGCTACGTCTGGCCGCGGTTCATCAGCGCGATCCCCCGGGACTTCTTCGCCGCCGTCCGCGCGGAACTGGCGGCGGAGGGCCGCAGGGCATCGCCCCAGACCCGCGACATGAACCCGATCTACACCGGCAAGGACGTCTCCTACATCGACACCAAGCAGGCCCAGCGGTACGGCGAGACCCTCCTCGCCGACGCCGAGGCCTGGGCGACCCTCGCCTCGCTCGTCACCGGCCGGCCGTACCCCGACGCGGCCCTCGACAAGGCCTGGCGGCAACTCGTCTACGGCGCCCACCACGACGCCATCACCGGCTCCGAGTCGGACCAGGTCTACATCGACCTGATGACCGGCTGGCGGGAACTGCACGACCTGGCCGTGAGCGTGCACGCCGACGCCACCCAGGCCCTCGCCGACCAGGTCACCCCGGGCGACGGCCCCGACCTGGTCGTGTTCAACTCCGCGACCTGGACGCGGCAGGACGTGCTCACGATCGACGACCCGGGGCTCGTACCGGACGGGCTGCCCGCGGTCCGGGAGGACGGCCGGCTCCACGTCGTCGTCCCGGAATCGCCCGGCATGGGCCTCAAGGCGCTCCCGCTCACCGAGGGGACCGCCCCCGGCTGGACGCCCGGCGAGGGCCTCACCATCCGCAACGAGTTCTACGAGGTGACGGTCGACCCGGCGCGCGGCGGCGGCGTCAGCAGTCTGCGCGCGCTCACCGAGGGCGGCCGGGAACTGCTCCGGGACGGGGACATCGGCAACGAGATCGTCGTCCAGGAGGAGTACCCGAGGCACCCGCGCTTCGGGGAGGGCCCCTGGCACCTCACCCCGACCGGCACGACCGCCGCCCGCAGCCGGGACGTGACCGCCGAGGTACAGGTCGAGCACTCCCCCGCCGGTTCCCGCATCACCGTCACCGCCGACCTCGGCCTCTTCCGCTGCACCCAGCGGCTGACGCTGTGGCAGGGCGTCGACCGGCTCGACGTCACCACGACCGTCGACGGGTACGACGGCGCCGACCGGCTGATCCGGGTGCGGTGGCCGTCGGACGTGCGGGGCGGGCTGCCGGTGCACGAGGTGGCGGACGCGGTGATCGGGCGCGGCTTCGGGTTCGTGGAGGTGGACAGCGAGCGGTTCCCGTGGACGCTGGACAACCCGGCGAACACCTGGTTCGGCCTCGGCTGCACCGCCCGAGTCGCCGTCCACGACGACTCCGGCGCGCTCCTCGGGCATCGCGCGATCGGCGTCGCCGAACTCGTCTACCCCGACTGGGACAGCGCGGGCGACCTCGGCGCGCCGCTGGCGGCGGCACTGGTCCGCGCCGGGGTCACGGCGACCTCGACCGTCGCGGGCGGCCCCCGCTACGGCGACCTGGAGGTCGACTCCAACCTGCCCGACATCCGGATCGCCGTCGGCGGCCCCGACCGCAACGCCGTGGTCGCCGAGGCGCTCGGCTGGGACCCGGCGGCCGGCCGGGAACTGAAGCGCCAGCTCGCCGAGCGGGGCGTGGCCGCCGTGTGGGTCGCGCCGCGCGCCTGCCTGCGCGAGGAGTGGATCCCCGGAGCCGACCTGCGCGATCTGGAACGGCTGCCGCTGCTGGTGGTGGCGGGCGCCCGCCCCGAGGACGACGCCAAGGCGGTCGACGCGGTCGTCGCCGAACTGGACGACTTCACGGTGACGGCCACGGCCGCAGGCGGCGGCGAGGCCCTGCCGCCCGGCGACGCCTGGGACGGCCGGAGCTTCGCCATCCTCAACCGCGGCACGCCCGGCTGCGTGGTCACCGCCTCCGGCGACCTCTACATGTCCCTGATGCGCTCCTGCACCGGCTGGCCGTCCGGCATCTGGATCGACCCGCCGCGCCGGACCGCCCCGGACGGCTCGGGCTTCCAGCTCCAGCGCTGGTCGCACACCTTCGAGTACGCGGTCGTCGCGGGCACCGGCGACTGGCGCGACCTGCGGCTGCCGCAGGCGGGCCACGCGTACAACCACCCGCTCACGGCACGCGTCCGCCGTTCCTCCGACGGCTCGCTCCCCCGCAGCTCGGCCCTGCTGCGGCTGGAGCCCGCCGGCGAGGTGCTCCTCGACGCGCTCAAGCCGGCCGGGTCCCCGCTGGCCCGGGGCAGCGAGGCCGGCGTCGATCCGGGGCAGGGCGTCGTGGTCCGTGTGCACGAGGCGGCCGGCCGGCCCGCGACGGCACGGGTGACCGGGCCGGTGCCCTGGACGGCCGGCGCCCGCGCCGACGTCCTGGAGAGGCCCGGGGCGCCCCTCGCCCCGGAGGAGACCGGCGGCCTCGAAGCCGACCTGACCGGCTTCGAGGTCGCCACCCTCCTCGCCACGCCCGCCCGGCCGCCCCGACGGATGTCCGGGCCCGGCGTCGCCGCCCACGAGCCCGCCCAGCCGGTCGCCACCCGCTACTGGCTCCACAACTCCGGCCCCGCCCCGCGCGGCAACATGCCGGTCGCCGTGTACCTCTCCCCCACCACCCTCACCGCCGACGGCCCGGTCACCGCGACGGTCCGGGTCTCCTCGGAGCTGACCGACGCCCCGGCCTCCGGCACGGTCACCTTCGAGACACCTCCCGGCTGGACCGCCGAACCCGCCGAACTGCCCTACGCCCTCGCCCCCGGCGGCTTCACCCTCACGGACATCACGGTGACCCCGCCCCCGGACGCGACGCCCGGCCGCCACTGGCTCGCCGCGCGACTGTCGTACGGCGGCCAGACGTTCGAGGACGTGGTGGCCCTGGACGTGCCGGCCGGTCACACCGGCCCGACGCTCGTGGCGGACCTGGGAACCGACCGGATCTCCGTCCGCCGCGGCGAACGGGCCCGGGTCCCCGTGACCCTGCGCAACACCACCCAGGGCCCCGTCAACGGCACCCTGTGGGCCGTCTCCTCCTGGGGCACCTGGCCCGGCGTCACACCAGGCTGCCAGGGCTTCACGGTGCCCGGCGGGGAGCAGGTGGAGTCCGTGATCGAGGTGGACGGCACCGCGATCCCACCGGGTTCGTACTGGCTGCTGGCGAAGGTGGCTTGGCACGGCTGCGTGGCCTATACGAAGGCCATCGAGCTGGAGGTGACGCCATGACGGAGGACTACGCGGCAAGAGTCCGAGGCAAACCGATCCCCAAGCAGCACGTGGAAACGTTCCTCGGCACCAGTTCCCCTAGGGGCGCGGGGAACTGCGCGACCAGCCACGACGCAGCCGCACAAGCAAGACGACACCGCCAACAACGGCGCTGGGCGACGCAGGTCATCGTCACCGACGAACTCGCCCGCCGAGCCTGCGCGGAACGCGGCCTCACCCCACCACCCGACGCCCGGCCGATGCACCTCCTCACCATCCCCGAAACCGACGTCGCAGACCTCGGCAGCATCGTCGCGGCAGCCCTCGCCCACTCCCCCGCCGCCCAAGCCCTCCTCACCGCCCTGGAACGCGAACAGGAGGTCCCGGAGACGGCCGTACGGGACTACTACGACCGCAACCGGGACCGCTTCCTCACCCCCGACGCCCTGCGCAGAGGCGCGGACCCCTACGCGGAGCCCGCGGACATCCAGCCGTACGAGCACGTCCGCGACGGCATCGCCCAGGAACTACGCCACGCCGCGGCCCGCCGCGCGTTCTTCGACTGGCTGGACGCGGCCCGAGCCGATGTCGAGTACGCCGAAGGCCACGAACACCCCGGCGACCCGACCCACCAGGACCACGAACACCGGCACTGATCCACCCGCGCTGATCGCCGTACGCAATCGCCGTACGCAATCGAACAGCAACACGGCAAACCATTGACCTCCGATGAATTCTGGTCCACCTTTTCATCAATCGAAGTCCAACTTGGTGATTTGAGCCAGCACCGACTGGTCCCAGGAGGGCAGCAATGCACGCAAGAAGACTCACCGGATCCCTGACCTGTCTGGTCGTCCTGACGCTGACGGCCGCCGGCTGCGGCCTGTCCGGCGGCGGATCCGGCGGCGGTGACGCCACGGCCGGCGGCTGCAAGGTCGACAAGGGCAACGTCGGCTCCGGCAAGCTCTCCGGCGAGGTCAAGGGGAAGATCACCTTCCAGACCACCAACCTGAAGAAGGACTTCGGGAAGTACTTCAACGGCGTCATCGACGCCTTCGAGCAGGCGCACCCCGGCACCAAGGTCAACTGGATCGACGACCCGGGCGACGCCACCTTCACCCAGCGCCTGGTCGCCGACGCGCAGGGCTGCACGCTGCCCGACGTGGTGAACATCAACGTCAACACGGCGGTGGCGCTGACGAAGAACGGCTACCTGCTGAACCTGGACGACAAGGCCCCGGACGCGGGCAAGCCGTTCGTGCCCGCCTTGTGGAAGTCGAGCATGTACGCCGACGCGGACGGCAAGAAGGTGCACAGCGTCCTGCCCTGGTACTCCGGCGGCATCGTGCAGACCTTCAACACCGACCTGATGAAGAAGGCGGGCCTGGACCCGGCCAAACCTCCGACGACCGTCCTCGGGCTCTTCGACGACGCGGAGAAGATAGCCAAGGTCTCCGGCGGCAAGTACTACGCGTTCCTCGCCAACCCGCAGCTGCGCATCCCCGCCGACTGGCAGCAGATGGGCGTCAAGGTCCTGTCCGAGGACGGCAAGAAGTTCACCTTCGCCGACGACCCGAAGACGGTCCAGTGGGTGGAGGCGATGACGAAGCTGTACAAGGCCGGCGGCATGCCCCGCGACTCGCTGTCCTCCACGCAGGACCCGGCCAACGTCTACGGCCAGGGCAAGCTGGTCTACGGGCCCACCAACCCCAACTTCCTGCGGTTCATCCAGCAGAACAACCCGAGCGTCTACAAGAAGACCGGCGTGGCCCGCTACATGCTGGACGCCCTCGGTCACACCGTCGGCGCCCCGCAGTACATCGGCGTCGCTTCCACCAGCAAGAACGCGGCGACCGCGCTGGCCTTCGCGCGGTTCCTGACCAACACGGAGAACCAGCTGGAGTGGGCGAAGGACCCGAACGTCGTCATCTTCCCCTCCACCACGGCCTCCCTGAACGACCCGTTCTTCCAGTCGGTCAAGGGCGACGACCCCTTCGCCGAGGCCCGCAAGATCGTCGCCAGTGACCGCAAGACCGCCACGGCCGACGAGATCGCCCTGACGCCGGGCGAGCTGAACGCCATCTCGGCCCAGATCCAGCTGGCCATGCAGGGCAAGAAGAGCGCCGCGGACGCTCTGAAGGAGGCGCAGTCCAAGGCCAACCAGCTGATCGAGCAGGGCAGTTGAGGATGACCCAGCCGACCGTGCGCCAGGCGCCCGTCCCCGCTCCCCCGGGTGCGGGCGCCCGCCGCCCCGGCGCTTCCCCGTCGCCCGCGCCGGGGCTCCTGCGCCGCGCCCTCCGCTCCGTGACGCCCGGCCCGAGCGCGGACGCGGGGGGCGCGGCGCTCTACCGCCGCTGGTGGCTGCCCTGGCTGTGGATGACCCCGGCGATCATCGGCGCGACCGTGTTCGGGGTCTTCCCGTTCCTCAACACCGTCGTCGTCTCCTTCACCGACGCCAAGCCGCTCGGCGGCGCCTACGACGTCGTCGGCCTGGAGAACTACCGGCGGATGCTGAGCGACCCGGACTTCTGGCTCGCCACCCGCAACAGCCTGCTGTACGCGCTGATCGTCGTCCCGCTGATGGTCCTGCTGCCGCTGCTCCTCGCGATCCTGGTGGAGAAGAACCTGCCGGGCATCGGCTTCTTCCGCTCCGCGTTCTACACGCCGGTCCTCGCCTCCAGCGTGGTCGTCGGCCTGAGCTGGCAGTGGCTGCTGAGCGACCAGGGGCTGGTCAACACCTGGCTCCAGAAGGCCCACCTCATCCGCGACGCCATCCCGTTCCTGTCGGACTCGTGGCTGATCCTGCTCTCGGCGATGGGCCTGACGCTGTGGAAGGGCCTCGGCTGGTACATGATCTTCTACCTGGCCGCGCTCGGGAACGTCCCCAGGGAGCTGCACGAGGCGGCGGCCGTGGACGGGGCGGGCGCCGTGCGCCGCTTCTGGCACATCACCGTGCCCGGCGTCCGCCAGTCGATGATGCTGGTCGGCACCCTGACCGGCATCGGCTCGCTCAGGGTCTTCACCGAGATCTACATGCTCGGCGGGTCCACCGGCGGCCCCGGCGGCGCCGACCGCACGCTCCCCTTCTACATCCGCGACGTCGGCCTCGACCCGCTCACGGGCAACGCCGGCTACGGCGCCGCGGTCAGCGTCGCCCTGTTCGCCCTGACCCTTGGCCTCACGCTGCTCGCCCAGCGCCTGACGAAGGAGGACGAGGCATGACGACCGCCGTCGACAAGCGCCGCCGCCTGATGCCCCGCTGGCGCGACTACGGCCGCCCCCGCGAACTCGTCGTCCGCTACCTGCTGCTGGTGTTCGTCCTCTTCATCACCATCGGCCCGCTGCTGTGGCAGCTGCTGTCGTCCCTCAAGGGCGCGGGCGAGGACGTCTTCGGCGCGGGCGCCTCCCTGTTCCCGCACCACCCGTCGCTGCGCGCCTACCGCGAGGTCTTCGACCAGGTGCCGGTGTGGACGTACATCCGCAACAGCGTGTTCGTCGCCGCGCTGTCCATCACCAGCCAGCTCGTCTTCTCCACCATGGCGGGCTACATGCTCTCCAAGCCCGGCTGGAAGGGCCGCAAGCTGGTGTGGATCGTGCTGCTGGCGTCCATGATGTTCCCCTTCGAGTCGATCATGGTGTCGCTGTTCCTCAGCATCCGGGACATGGGCCTGGTCGACAACCTGGTCGGGGTGTGGCTGCCCGGCTTCGTCGCCGCGATCAACGTCCTGATCATGCGGGCCGCGTTCCTCGCCGTGCCGCGCGAGATCGAGGACGCGGCGATGCTGGACGGGGCGGGCGAGTGGAAACGCTTCCGGTACCTGTACCTGCCCTCCGCCTACGGCGCGATCCTCGTCGTCACCATCAACACCTTCATCAGCGCCTGGGACGACTTCCTGTGGCCGCTGATCGTGCTGCGCACCGAGGACCACTTCACGCTGACGCTGGGTCTGGCGCGGCTGCAGACATCGTCGTTCGGCTACGACCAGCGGATGGTGATGGCCGGTTCGGTGATCTCCGTGATCCCGGTGCTGGTGCTGTTCGTCATCACCCAGCGGTGGTTCTACAAGGGCGTCTCGTCCGGTGCCGTGAAGCTCTGACCGACGCGGAGCCCGACCGGTACGGCGGTCAGGGCCCGGCGCGCCGACTCCGCCACGCGGATCTCGACCGTGCCGGGCAGCACCGCCGTCTCCAGGTCCGCTCCCACCTGGGCGAGTTGCTCCGCCCCGAGCGGGAACACGACCGTGCGGCACTCGCCCGGGGCCAGGTCGACGGCCTGGAAACCCCGGAGTTCGAGCGTGCGCGGCCAGACGGGGGTGACGAGCCGGCGCAGGTACAGCTGCGCGACCGTACGCCCCCGCCGCTCGCCCGTGTTGGTCACGTCGACCTCGACGGTCCGCCCCGACAGCCGCGGCGGGCCGTAGGCGAAGCTCGTGTACGACAGCCCGTGCCCGAAGGAGTAGAGCGGTTCGGCGCTGTCGTCGGCGTAGCCGCCGTACTCGGTGTCCTTGTGGTTGTAGTGGACGGGCAGTTGCCCGGCCGAGCGCGGTACGGAGACCGGCAGGCGGCCCAGGGGTTCGGCCCGGCCGAGCAGCACGTCGGCGACCGCCTCGCCGCCCCAGGGGCCCGGGTACCAGGCGGTGAGCAGCGCGGCCGCGCGTTCGGCGGCCTCGGGGACGGCGTGCGGGCGCCCCTGCATCAGGACGACGACCGTGGGGGTGCCGGTCGCGGTCACGGCGTCGAGCAGGGCGTGCTGGGCGGCGCCGAGCCGCAGCCCGGCGAGGTCGACGCCCTCGCCGCAGGTCATCTCGGACACGACGGTGCGCGCGGCCCCGTTGGCGTCGAACTCCGTGTCCGGCGTCCGGGCGCTGCTGCCGCCCAGCACCAGCACGGCCGCGTCGCAGGCGGCGGCCTCGGCGACCGCCTCGGGGATGCCGGACAGGTCGTCGCCGGTGAGGGCGCAGCCGCGGGCGTGGCGTACGTCGGCGCCGGTGTGCCGGAGCGCGTCGAGGACGCTGGTGCCGGTGCCGGGGCGTTGCGGGGCGGTGTAGTCGCCGAGGTGGTGGGCGACGGTGTCGGCGTGCGGGCCCAGGACGGCGATCCGTGCGGCGCCCGGCAGGGGCAGCACGCCCTGGTCGTCGTGGAGGAGGGTGACGGCGGCGCGGGCGAGGGCGGTGCTCAGGTCGCGTCCGGCGGCGGGGTCCGGGAACGGGCCCGCGTCGTAGGGCCGTTCGAACAGCCCGAGGCGGAACTTGAGCCGCAGCACGCGTGCGACGGCCTCGTCCAGGGCCTCCTCGCTCACCAGGCCCCGCTCGACCGCCTCCTCCAGGCGGGTGAAGCCCTCGTCCCACAGGCTGAGGTCGACGCCGGCGTGGAGGGCGAGGGCGCCGGCGGAGACCGTGTCGCCGGTGACGCGGGCCAGCCGGTCCACGGCCAGTCCGTCCGCCATGACGAGCCCGTCGAAGCCCCAGCGCTCCCGCAGGAGCCCGGTGAGCAGGGCGCGGTTGCCCGAGCAGGGCATGCCGTCGACCTCGTTGTAGGCGGCCATGACGGCGGCGGCCCCGGCCCGGACACCGGCACGGGCGGCGGGCAGGTGGATCTCGTGCAGTTCGCGCGGCCCGAGTTCGGACTCGGCGGAGTTGCGTCCGCCGACGGTCGCGCCCTGCCCGGCGAAGTGCTTGAGGACGACGGGGGCCTTGTCGGGGGCGAAGAGCCCGTCCGGGCCCGGCTCCCCCTGCATGCCGCGGACGAGGGCCTCGGTGAGCCGGGCGGCCAGGTACGGGTCCTCGCCGAAGCACTCCTCGGTCCGGCCCCAGCGCGGGTCGCGGGCGATGTCCAGGGCGGAGACGAGCGCGACATGGCCGCCGCGGGCGCGCAGTTCGGCGGCGGCGTGGGCGGCGGCCCGCTCGTACAGTGCGGGGTCCCAGGTGGCGCCGACGGCCAGGTTGACGGGCAGGACCGTGCCGTCGAGGGCCATGTGGCCGTGCGGCACCTCCTCGACGAACAGCGCCGGTATGCCGAGCCGGCTGGTCTCGATGACGTGCCGCTGCACGAGGTGGGCCAGTTCCGCGCCGTCGGCGGCGCCGGACCCGCGGGCGTGGTCGACACCGGACCAGGCGTCGGCGCGCAGCAGCCCGTACAGGGCGCCGAGTCCGGCGAACCGCTCGGTCTCGGCGTACAGGGCGTCGGTGAGCTCGAAGCGGCCGTCGGGGGTGCGGCGGTAGGCGTCCCAGCCGTACATGCGCTGGTTGAGCTGGCCGGCCTTCTCGCGCAGGGTCATCCGGGAGAGCAGGTCGCGGACGCGGGCCTCGACGGGGGCTGCGGGGTCCCGGTAGAGGAGCGTGGTGACGGTCATGTGCGGTCCCGGTGGGCGAGGCGGGCCAGGGCGACGGCGCCCCGGCAGCCGTCGGGGACCCAGTCGAGGGTCAGGCCGAGGGCGTGCAGGCGCGCTTCGAGCCGGGAGGTGAGGGGCCCGTCGGGGCCGAGCAGTCCGCCGGTGGCGACGACCCGTTCCCCGGGGCGGGGCTCCAGGGCCCGGACCGTCTCGGTGAGATGGTCGGCGGCCTCGTCCAGGATGGCCAGGGCAACGGCGTCCCCGACCGCCCCGGCGACGAGCGGCGCGAGCCGCGCCAGCCGGACCGGGGGCTCGGCCATGACGGCGGGCAGCAGATGCCGTCGGTATGCCTCGCGGTGCGGGCGGGACCAGGGGGCGCCGGTGTGGGGCGGGATGCCGTACGCGGCGGCGCCCGGGGAGTCGCCCGGGCCACCGGCACGGGACGGGAGGCCGTACGCGGTGGGGCCGTGGGAGCCGCCCGGACCGCCGGTGCCGTGCGGACCGCCGGTGCCGTGCGGACCGCCGGTGCGCGTGGAGTCACCCGGGCCGCCAGTGCCCGGGGAGTCACCCGGGCCACCGGTCCCGTGCAGGCCGCCGGTCCCCGGGGGGTCTCCCGGGCCGCCGGTCCCGTGCGGGGCGTCCTCGCCGAGCGGCCGGACCACGACACCGCCGGCCGCGGCGAGTGACGGCCCGCCGGGCAGTACCTCTTCCGGCACCCCCAGCTCCCGCCCCACCGTCGCCGCGAGCACCGTCGCCGCTCCCCTGCCGTCGGCCATCCGCAGGGCGGCCCGTACCGCCGCCCGGCCGATCCAGAAGCCGCTGCCGTCGTCGCCGAGGAGCCAGCCGTCGCCGTCCACGGTGGCGGTGCCGCGGCGGCCGGTGATGCGCATGGCGACCGCGCCGGTGCCCGCCACCAGGGCGAGACCGTCGGCCGGTGCTCCGGGTGCGGAGGCGAAGGCCGCCTCGATGTCGCTGCTGATGGCGGGCGGACCGGCGTCGATGCCGAGCCGGCGCAGGGCGGCCGTGAGGGCGGCCAGGGCGTTGCGCCGCCCCGGCTCGTCGGCGGCGGCGTCCGTCGCGCCCGCGAAACCACCGGCCACGGCCACGACCCTGCCCCGGCACGGCTCGGGCACGGCCCGCGCGAGCGCCTCGGCGAGGTGCTCGGTGAGCCGCGGCCCGGGCACGGTCAGGGCGTTGCCCGGCCCGGCGGCGCCCTCGCCCAGCGGACGTCCGTCCCCGGCGTCCGCCAGGACCGCCCGGGTGCGCGTGCCGCCCGCGTCGAGACCGATCACCAAGGAGACGGCGCCTTGACACTCCTGGTTCAATTCATTACCCATCGCCGACTATGGTGATTGATGCATTCACGCAGGGCAAGACTCGACCCGGGGAGGATCCCATCCCTACACTCCGCTTCGGCGTCAACTACACGCCCCGCCGCGGCTGGTTCCACGCCTGGCACGACTTCGACCCGGCGCACGCCCGCGAGGACCTGGACCAGATCGCCGCCCTCGGCCTCGACCACGTCCGGGTCTTCCACCTCTGGCCGCTGCTCCAGCCCAACCGAACGTTCATCCGCCCCGCGGCGGTGGACCAGCTGGCCCGCCTGGTCGACCTGGCGGGCAAGGCCGGCCTCGACGTCCTGGTGGACGGCGTCCAGGGCCATCTGTCCAGCTTCGACTTCTACCCGGAGTGGACCCGCAGCTGGCACCACCGCAACGTGTTCACCGATCCGGAGGCCGTCGCCGCCCAGGCCGAGCTCATGCGGACCCTCTCCCGCGCCCTCGCCGGCCGTCCCAACCTCATCGGGCTCCAGCTCGGCAACGAGCTCAACAACCTGGTCGAGCACAACCCGGTGACCCCGGCCGAGGTCGACCACTACCTCGACACCCTGCTGGCCGCCGCCCGCGAGCACCTGCCCGAGGGCCGGCTCGCGACCCACTCCGCCTACGACGCCGCCTGGTACGGCGACGACCACCCCTTCACCCCCGAGGCCTCCGCCCGCAAGGGCGATGTGACGACCGTCCACCCCTGGGTGTTCTCCGGCGACTGCGCCCGCCGCTACGGCCCCCGCTCCCCACAGGTGCTGCACCTCGCCGAGTACGGCACGGAACTCGCCAAGGCCTACGCCGAGGACCCGGCCCGTCCGGTCTGGGTCCAGGAGATTGGCGCCCCGGAGCCCCACATCCCGGCGGCCGACGCCCCGGACTTCGCCCGGGCGACCGTGCGGAACGCGGCCGGGTGCGAGGGGCTGTGGGGCGTGACGTGGTGGTGCTCCCACGACGTGGACCGGTCCCTCGCCGACTACCCGGAACTGGAGTACACCCTGGGCCTGTTCGACTCCCGGGGCCGCGCCAAGCCGATCGCGACCGCGCTCGCCGAGACCGTCGCCGAGGTGCGCGCCGGGCAGCACCCGGCCCACCCCCGCGACACGGCCCTGGTCCTGGACTGCACGCCCTCCACCCGCTCCGTCTCCGGCCCGGGCGGCGCGTACTTCGAGGCGTGGATGGACCTGCGCGCGGCCGGTACGCGCCCGGCGGTGGTCCTGGCCGAACGGGCGGACGACGCCGCGTACCTGGCGGCGCGCGGCGTCAAGGAAGTCGTACGGCTGCCGTGAGCGGTCAGGCTCCGGCCAGCACCTCGGCGACGGCCCGCAGGTTCGCCCGCCCCCGCCCGTAGGAGCACAGCGCGCCGCCCTCCGGCAGCCCGGTGTCCACCGTCACGGCATCGGGCCGCCGGGCCAGCAGGGCGGCGCGCAGCTGCTCCTGCCAGGGGTGCAGTCCGGCGTCACAGGTGGCGACGACCAGCGGCGCCGCGCCCGAGGCGCGCAGGATCTCTTCGGCGACGGCGGCCGGTTCCGCCGGCTCCCCGGTGACCGCGGTCCCGGTGGCGGTGGGGTCGAGGGCGCGCACCTCGGTCAGCAGGTCCTCGCCGCCCCAGTTGAGGGCGGGGTGCGGCGGTGGGAACAGGTCGACGACGTGGGCGCCGCGCACGGCCGGCGGCACCGGACGCGAACGGACGGCCCGGCGCGCCGCCTCCAGCCCGGCTCCCGCGTCCCAGCCGTCGACCGTCCCGGCCGGGGCGGCGTACCGCTCGGCGAGGCGCCGCACCCGCCCGGCGGCCTCCCGCACCCGCTCCTCGGCGAGCACCCCGGAACGCAGCGCGTCGAGCACCGCGTCCCGGCAGGCCAGGGTGGTCTCCAGCTCCGGCACGGCGACGATGACCTGGTCGGCGCCCGCGGCGAGGGCGATCCGCGCCCCGCCGGCCTCGCCGTAGCGGTCGGCGATCGCCTTCATCTCCAGCGCGTCGCTGACCAGGACGCCGTCGAAGTCCAGTTCGTGCCGGAGCAGATCGCCGAGGATGCGGCGGCTCAGGGTGGCGGGCCGCTCGGGGTCCAGGGCCGGGAAGACGACATGGGCGCTCATGATCATCGGCACGCCCGCGCCGACGGCCGCGCGGAACGGTTCGAGGTCGGCGCGCAGTTCGTCGTACGGCCGGGGGTCGACGGCGACGTCGTGGTGGCTGTCCGTCTCGGTGCCGCCGTGCCCGGGGAAGTGCTTGGCGCAGGAGGCCACGCCCCGCCGTTCGGTGGCGGCGATCCAGGTCCGCAGGTGCCGGGCGGCCAGGGCGGGCTCGGCGCCGAAGGACCGGGTGCGCACGATCGGGTTGCGCGGGTGGTGCTGGAGGTCGGCGACGGGGGCGTAGGAGGCGGTGATGCCGAGGGTGGCCAGGTGCCCGGCGAGGGCGTCGGCGCAGCGGGCGGTGAGCGCCGGGTCGTCGGCGACGCCGAGGGCGTAGGAGCCGGGCACCTCGGGCGCGCCCGCGCCGACCAGGTGGCCGATGCCGCCGCCCTCGTTGTCGATGGCCACGATCAGGTCCGGCCGCAGGGCGCGCAGCGTGTCGGTGAGCTGTCGCACCTGCTGCGCGTCGCGCACGTTCCGGGTGAAGAGGATGACCCCGCCGAGCCCCCGGTCGATGAGCCGCTTGAGGGTGTCAGGGACGGTCGCGGTGCCGGCGAAACCGGCGACGAGGCAGCGGTGCGCGGCCTCGTCGAGGCCGGGGGGCAGGTGCGCGGAGTGGGTCACTCCGGGAATCCTCTGGCTCGTTGAGCCAAATGTCAACCGATTGCTGGATCAGCCATTCATCCAGTCTCCTCGGGCGTCAGCCGCAGCGCGATGCTGTTGATGCAGTACCGCTGGTCCGTGGGCGTCGGATACCCCTCGCCCGCGAAGACGTGCCCGAGGTGCGAGCCGCAGCGCGCGCACCGCACCTCGGTCCGCACCATGCCGTGCGAACGGTCCTCGATCAGCTCCACCGCGTCGGAGTCCTTCGGGTCGAAGAAGGACGGCCAGCCGCAGTGCGACTCGAACTTGGTGTCCGAGGTGAACAGCTCCGCGCCGCAGGCGCGGCAGGAGTAGACCCCCTGGGTCTTGGTGTCGGTGTACTCACCGGTGAAGGCGGGCTCCGTGGCCGCCTGCCGCAGGACGGCGTACTCGCTCGGGGTCAGCTCCGCGCGCCACTGTTCGTCCGGCTTCTCCACGTCGTACGGCATGAGCCTCCAGCCCCTCAGTTCGACAGACGGTCCAGGATCCGCGGGCCGAGGTCGGTGACGTCGCCCGCTCCCATCGTGAGAACGAGATCCCCCGGCTTCGCCATTCCCGCGATCACCGCGGGGGCGTCCGCCTTGTCGTGCACCGGCGTCACGTCCGCGCCCGCCGCCCGGGCCGCTTCGATGATCAGCTCGCTCGTCACACCCGGGATCGGGTCCTCACGCGCCGGGTAGATGTCCAGCACCACCGAGGCGTCCGCCAGGGCCAGCGACGCGCCCATCTCCTTGCCCAGCTCCTGCGTCCGCGAGAACAGGTGCGGCTGGAAGACGACCAGGATCCGGGCCTCGCCCGCCGCGGCGCGCATCGCCTCCAGGTCGGCGGTCATCTCGGTGGGGTGGTGCGCGTAGGAGTCGATGACCTGGACACCCGCGGCCTCGCCCGTCAGCTGGAGCCGCCGCTTCACACCCGTGTACGCCGCGAGCGCCCGGGCCAGCTCGGCCGCCGGGACGCCGAGGGCCACGCCCGCCGCCAGGGCGGCGACGGCGTTGTGCGCGTAGTGCCGGCCGGGGACGGAGACCGTGAAGGTCAGCTCCTCGCCCTCCAGCACCACGGTGACCTCGCTCTTCAGCCCCTGCGGCACGACCGACAGGACGCGCACGGCGGCGTCCTCCGACTCGCCGTACGTCACCACCCGCACCCCGCGCCCCGCGACCCGCCGGGTCAGCTCGCGCGCGCCCTCGTGGTCGGCGGCGATCACCAGCGTGCCGCCCTCGGTGATCCGGTCCACGAACGTCTCGAAGGACTCGTAGATCTCGTCCATGGACGCGTAGTTCGCGTGGTGGTCGAGTTCGACGTTGAGGACGATGGCGACCTCGGGCGCGTACTTGTGGAAGCTGCGGTCCGACTCGTCCGCCTCGGCGACGAAGATCTCGCCCTCGCCGTGCAGCGCGTTGGAGCCGGGCGCGTCCAGGTCGCCGCCGATCGCGTACGACGGCTTCAGCCCCAGCTCGCTCAGCGACACGGCGAGCATCGAGGTGGTGGTCGTCTTGCCGTGCGTACCGGCGACCGCGATCGGCCGCAGTCCCTCCATCAGGGCGGCGAGCGCGTCCGACCGGTGCACGACGGGAACGCCCAGCTCGGCCGCGCGGGCCAGCTCGGGGTTGTCCCGCCGGATCGCCGACGACACGACCACACAGCTGGCGTCGTCGGCCAGGTGCTCCGCGGCGTGCCCGATGTGCACGGTCACGCCCAGCGCCCGCAGCGCCTCGGCCGTCGCCGACTCCTTGGCGTCACTGCCCGCCACGACGGCCCCGCGCTGCGCGAGGATCTTCGCGATCCCCGACATCCCCGCCCCACCGATCCCGATGAAGTGCGGTCGGTCCATGGCGGAGGGAAGGCCGGGTGCCATGCGTGTCTCCCTGTGGGTGTGCGGAACGTTCAGCGGCACAGCCTATGCCGAAGCGTTTACAGACGTTGACACCGCCGACCGTCACGCCTTGCTGTGCGAGAACAGCTTCAGCACCGGCACCCCCACCTTGTGCCGAGCCCGGGAAGCCCAGTCCCGATGGAAGAACTCCTCCACGTAGTGGGGATCGGTCAGCACGATGACCTCGTCCGCGTCGACCTCCTCCACCAGCGACTTCAGCGCGTCCAGCGGATGATCCTCGATCAACCGCCCCTCGGCCCGGCTCCCGGAGGCCCGCAGCGCGGCGAGGGACACCTCCAGCGCCCGCTGCCCCACGCTCAGCGCCTCCTCCCCCTCCGGCGTCTCCCCCTCCCGCACGGCCTCGTCCAGTTCACCGAGGGCGACGTCGTCGATGGCCCGCAGCAGCCGGTCCGCCTGCTCGCCCCGCGGCTGGAGCAGCACCTCGAAGGAGACCGGCTCCTCCCCGTGCAAGGTCGTGACGAACTCCACGTCGGCGGACGTCAGGGCCTTCTCGATCATCAATACGCTTGTGAACACCAGGCGCCCCTTCTGCTCCGGGGGCCCGCGGCCCCACTCGTCCGTGGGCCGCGCCGGCCCTGCGGAAACCATCCTGCCCCGCGTTCGCACGGGTACAGCCGGATCCAGTGTGCCCTCATGTACCCCGCCGCCGCCGGTTCAGTGATCAGGCCCCCCGGGCCCCCCGTGCCGCCCGTACCGCGTGAAGAGGAAACCGTCCTCCTCCAGCATCGACAGCAGTGTGAAGCGGTGCGGGACCGTGACGGCGGGCCCCCCGGCGATGCGCTGCGCGTCACCCGCCGTGAGCATCGGGGAGACGGTCAGGCACAGCTCGTCGAGCACGCCGGCCGCCACCAGCTGGCCCAGCAGCCGCGGGCCGCCCTCGGTCAGCAGCCGGGTGTGGCCGAGGCCGGCGAGGGCCTGGACGGCGCGGACGGGGTCCACGCCGATGCCGTCCCCGGCGATCACGACCCGCGCGCCCGACTTCTCCGCGGTGGCGACGCGGTCCGGGGCGGCCGCGGCGCCCGTGAGGACCAGGGTGGGCACCAGGGGCGAGGTGAACAGCGGGAGCGAGAAGTCGAGGTCGAGGCTGGCGGTGACGACCGCGATCGCGGGGGCGGGCGCCTGCCCGGCCGCCTCCCGCAGCGCCGCGAAGTCGTCCCGCGCGCGGGCCGGCCGGTACCCCTCCCGGCGCACCGTCTCCGCCCCGACGACCACGACGTCCGCCAGGGCCCGCAGCGTGCCGAAGATCCGCATGTCGGTCGCGTTGGAGATGGGCTGCGACCGGCCGTCGTGCTGGGCGGCCCCGTCCAGCGTGGAGACCATGTTGGCCCGCAGATACGGACCGGACCGCCCGGGCCCCGGCTCTGGATAGGCGTACGCGGCGGCCAGCTCGGCGAGGCTCCACTCCCGCCCCGCGGCGCCCTCACCGGGCTCGCCGCCCGGGGCCGGAGCTGCTGTTTCATCGGTCACAGGGAACAGACGTCGCATGCCGTGCAGTGTTCCACGCGCCGTAGCATGGTGAACCGTGTCCTCTTCCCCCGCTCCCTCCGGTACCGGCCCCATGACCGACGCGGCCCCGCTCTCCCTGTGCGCGCGTGAGCCGCACGTCCCCGCGGACCGGCTGGTGGCCGAGATGGTGCCGCCGCCGCGGTTCGACTCCGTGCGGTTCAGCACGTACCTACCCGATCCGAACCAGCCGAGCCAGACCGAGGCCGTCGAGGTCCTGGAGGGCTTCGCGGCGGGGCTCGGCGGGCCGGCCGGCTCGGGCAGGCGGCGGCTGTTCGGTTTCGGCAGGCCGGCGAAGAAGGCCCCCTCCGGTCCACGCGGCGTCTACCTCGACGGCGGCTACGGCGTCGGCAAGACGCACCTGCTGGCCTCCCTCTGGCACGCCACCCCGGCCGAGCCCGCGCTCAAGGCGTTCGGCACGTTCGTGGAGCTGACCAACCTGGTCGGCGCCCTCGGGTTCCAGCAGACCGTGCAGACCCTTTCCGGCCACCGCCTGCTGTGCATCGACGAGTTCGAGCTCGACGACCCGGGCGACACCGTCCTGGTCTCCACCCTGCTCGGCAAGCTCGTCGACGCGGGCGTCGCGCTCGCCGCCACCTCGAACACGCTGCCCGGCAAGCTCGGCGAGGGCCGGTTCGCCGCGGCCGACTTCCTGCGCGAGATCCAGGGCCTGTCGGCGCACTTCCGCGCCCTGCGCATCGACGGCGAGGACTACCGCCACCGCGGCCTGCCCGAGGCACCGCCGCCCTACTCCGACGAACAGGTGACGCGGACGGCGCACGCCACCGAGGGCGCTTCCCTCGACGCGTTCTCGCCCCTCCTGGCGCATCTCGCCCGGGTCCACCCCAGCCGGTACGGCGCTCTGACCGACGGGATCAAGGCGGTGTGCCTCACCGGAGTGCGGCCGGTTCCCGACCAGTCGACGGCGCTGCGGCTCGTCGTCCTCGCGGACCGGCTCTACGACCGCGAAGTGCCCGTCATGGCCTCCGGCCTGCCCTTCGACCAGTTGTTCAGCGAGGAGATGCTGAACGGCGGCTACCGCAAGAAGTACTTCCGGGCCATCTCCCGGCTCACCGCCCTGGCCCGCGACGCGGGAAACCTGGCGAACGCCCGGTAACCACAACCCAATACCGCGCCGACTGCCGTACCGCAAGGACTGTTTCCAGCCACCGTGCCTACGGTTTTCAGGCTCTCTTCAGCTTGAAACGTTAAGTTAACCCTGCAAATGGCTTTGCAGGGTTAACGTGTTTCTTGACCAGCCATTGACCAACAGTTGGTCAGCGCTAGACGTGTCAATCACCTGAAGGGGGGCGCATGTTCCGAGGTACGAAGGCACGGACCGTGGTTTCGCTCCTCGCCGGCGTCCTGCTCGCCCTTCAGTTCTTCGCACCGACGGCATCCTTCGCATCCGCGCACACGCCCAGTCAAGCCGAGGCCAAGGCTCAGCCCGGAACCAAGCCCTCCGGCAAGTCCTCGCGCCCCGGTACCAAGTTCTCCGGCAAGGCACTGCGCGACGAGATCGCCACATGCCGCGCCGGTCACCACGGGGGCCCGACCGGTCCCCTGCGGACCCGCGACCGGTCCCACGCCGCCGACTCCGCGCCCTCAGCGCCCGAGCGGCCGCTGCTGAGGCACATCCAGCCGACGGCAGACGACTCGGTCAGACACGGCACCGCGCACCAACGCACGTCGAGATCCTCGGCGTCGCACACGCCGGCAGCACTGCAGGTCTTCCGCTGCTGAGCATCAGAGCAGTACCCCCCACCTCTGTCATGCCCGTCCGACGCGCCCCCACGCGCGCCAGGAGGAGTCACCACATCATGCAGCCCCTCATCGACAACGCCCGCATGTTCGGACAGCGCCCTGAGGAGTTCGCCCACCTCGCCAAGGGACAGTCCCCCGAGGTCCTGTTCATCACCTGCGCCGACTCCAGGGTCGTACCGGCCCTGATCACGGGCGCCCGTCCCGGCGAGCTCTTCGAGCTGCGCACCGCGGGCAACGTCGTCCCGCCGTACGCCTCCACCACCCCCACCGGTGAGGCGGCCACGATCGAGTACGCCGTGCAGGTGCTCGGCGTCCAGCACATCGTGGTCTGCGGCCACTCCCACTGCGGCGCCGTCGGCGCGGTCGTGCGCCACGACGACCTCTCCGCAGTACCCGCCGTGCGCGACTGGCTCGCGCACGCCTGTGACGAGCCCAAGTGCTCCGACCCCGCCGACCCGACGGTCGCCGAGGCCGTGCAGAACCACGTCCTCGCCCAGCTGGAGCGGCTGCGTTCCTACCCGTGCATCGAGAAGCGCCTCGAGGCGGGTGAACTCCAGCTGCACGGCTGGTACTACGAGATCCACACCGGCGTCGTGCGGGAACACCGCGCGCAGTCCGACACGTTCGAGACGCTCTGAGGGGGCTGGTGACCATGCTGTCCAAGTTCCCTTACCTGAGGCAGGACTTCCTCGCCTCGATCGTCGTCTTCCTGGTCGCCGTGCCGCTGTGCGTCGGCGTGGCGGTCGCCTCCGGCGTCCCCGCGGAGCTGGGTCTGATCACCGGCATCGTCGGCGGCATCGTCACCGGGATGATGCGCGGCAGCAGCCTTCAGGTCTCCGGGCCCGCCGCCGGTCTCACCGTGCTGGTCTTCGAGGCCGTCAGCGAGTTCGGGGTGGCCACGCTCGGCGTGATCGTGCTGTTCGCCGGTCTGCTCCAGCTCGCCATGGGCTTCTTCGGGATAGGCCGCTGGTTCCGGGCGATATCCGTGTCCGTGGTCGAGGGCATGCTCTGCGGCATCGGCCTGGTGATCATCGCCGGGCAGATCTACGCGGCGGCGGGCCTGAAGGCCCCGGAGTCCGGGATCGGCAAGATCGCGGGCCTGCCCGGGGCGTTCGCCGACGCCCTCGGCAACACCACGGCCCTGACCTCCCTCGCGATCGGCGCGGGCACCATCGCCGTCATCGTGCTGTGGAAGAAGCTGCCCAAGGCCGTCCAGACCGTGCCCGGCGCCCTCGCCGCGGTCGTCCTGGCGACGGTCGCCGCGCTCGCCTTCAGCCTGCCGGTCGCCACCGTCCAGGTGGAGGGTCTGCTCGGCGTCATCCAGGTGCCCGGGGCCGACGCCTTCGGCGAGCTGGCCAGCCCGGCCATCTGGGGCACCATCATCGCCTTCGCGCTGATCGCCTCCGCCGAGTCCCTGTTCAGCGCGGCCGCCGTGGACCGGCTGCACGACGGTCCGCGCACCGAGTACAACAAGGAGATGATCGCCCAGGGCGCGGGCAACACCCTGTGCGGTCTGCTCGGCGCGCTGCCGATGACCGCGGTCATCGTGCGCAGCTCCGCCAACGTGAGCGCGGGCGCCAAGACCAAGGCGTCCCGGGTGCTGCACGGCGTCTGGCTGCTGCTCTTCGCCGCCGCGATGCCGTGGGCCCTGGCCCTGATCCCGATCCCCGCCCTGGCGGGCATCCTGGTGCACGCCGGCTTCAAGCTGATCCCGTTCCGCCAGATCACGGCGCTGTGGCGGGCGCACAAGGGTGAGGCGCTCATCCTGGTCGTCACGGCCGTGTCGATCGTCGCGGTCAACATGTTCGAGGGCGTGCTCATCGGTCTGGCCCTGTCGGTCGTCAAGACCGCCTGGGAGGCCTCGCACGTCAAGCTGGAGGTCATCGACAAGGGCGCCGGTCCGATCCAGGTGTACCTGGCGGGCAACGCCACCTTCCTGCGGCTGCCGAAGATCCTCGACAGCCTGGAGGCGCTGCCCCAGGACCGCCCGGTCGAGCTGGACCTGTCGGGCCTGCACCACCTCGACCACGCCTGCCGTACGGCCCTGGAGAGCTGGGCCGAACGCCACAGCGCGACGGGCACCGAGCCGGTGAAGGTCACGGAGTCCGAGGCGTCGCCGGAGGGCGAGAAGGTCACCGCCGCCTAGCCGGACCACGAACAGGCGGCACCATCAGGGCCGGGGCGCGCACACCATGCGCGCCCCGGCCCTCGTGCGTCCGGCCCTCCCGGTCCCAGGGCATGGCCCCACACCCTGATCCAGGCATATCGTTACAGGAACAGACGAAACGGGACCTCTGGACGGGGAGGTCGGCATGGTCGAAGAGCTGATCGGGGCGGTGGCGGCGGTCGGCGCCGGCGGCCTGATGTATCTGGCCGCGGCGGCACGGGTCGTCAAGCAGTACGAACGCGGGGTCGTCTTCCGGCTCGGGCGCCTGCACGGGGAGGTGCGGCGGCCCGGGTTCAACCTCGTCGTCCCGGCCGTCGACCGGATGCGCAAGGTCAACCTGCAGATCGTGACCATGCCCATCCCCGCCCAGGAGGGCATCACCCGCGACAACGTGACCGTGCGGGTCGACGCGGTGGTGTACTTCAAGGTCGTGGACCCGGCGGCCGCGGTCGTCAACGTCGAGGACTACCGCTTCGCCGTCTCGCAGATGGCGCAGACCTCCCTGCGCTCGATCATCGGCAAGAGCGAGCTGGACGACCTGCTGTCCAACCGGGAGAAGCTCAACCAGGGCCTGGAGCTGATGATCGACAGCCCGGCCGTGGAATGGGGCGTGACCATCGACCGCGTGGAGATCAAGGACGTGTCCCTGCCGGACACCATGAAGCGCTCCATGGCCCGCCAGGCCGAGGCCGACCGCGAGCGGCGGGCCCGGCTGATCAACGCCGACGCGGAGTACCAGGCCTCGAAGAAGCTGGCCCAGGCCGCCCACCAGATGGCGGACACGCCCTCGGCGCTCCAGCTGCGGCTGCTGCAGACCGTGATGGCCGTGGCGGCGGAGAAGAACTCCACGCTGGTGCTGCCCATCCCGGTGGAGCTGCTCCGGTTCCTGGAGAGGGGCCCCGAGGCCCGCCGGCAGACCTCCCCGGAACACGCCGTCGCCGACTCCGCCGAACACGCCGTCGCCGACGCGGCACAGGCCAAGGAGGCCCTGGAGGAGCTGCGGCACGCCGTGGAGCAGTGACGCGTGCTACGCGCGTGGTTCACGCCATCCGCGCCAGGTGGTAGACACAGCGGGATCACAGTTCCTGTCCGCCAGCAGGAAGGTTTCCGCATGACCACGACCGGTCGTTCCGCCACACGACGTGAGGCCCTCGCCGGGGCAGGCGCCCTGGGCATCGGGATCGCGTTCTCCGGTGCCCTGTCCGAACTCTTCGCCGGTACCGCCGCCGCACAGGACCTCGGCCGCACCGGCTACGGCCCGCTCGTCCCCGACCCGAAGGGACTGCTCGACCTGCCGGAAGGTTTCTGCTACCGGGTCCTCTCCCGCGAGGGCGACCCGCTCCGCTCCGGCGAGGGCAAGGTCCCCTCCAACCACGACGGCATGTCGGCCTTCGCGGGCAGAGGCGGCCGGGTCCACCTGGTCCGCAACCACGAGAACCGCGCCGACGGCAAGGTCCCGGTCCCGGTGGTCGAGGGCCTCACGTACGACCCGGCGGGCAAGGGCGGCTGCACGGCCCTGACGCTGGACTCCCGCAACCACGTCCTGTCGGAACGCGTCGCGATCGCCGGCACGGCCGTCAACTGCGCGGGCGGGCCCACCCCGTGGGGCACCTGGCTGACCTGCGAGGAGACCGAGGACAAGGCGGGCACCAACGGCTACGCCAAGGACCACGGCTTCATCTTCGAGGTCGACCCGGTCGACCCGCGCCGCACCGGAGCCGTGCCGCTGACCGCGATGGGCCGCTTCCAGCACGAGGCGATCGCCGTCGACCCGCGGCGGGGCGTGGTGTACGAGACGGAGGACGCCTTCCAGAAGCCGTTCGGCCTCTTCTACCGCTTCCTGCCGGACCGGCCGCTGGGCGGCCGGGGTTCGCTGCGCGCGGGCGGCCGGCTCCAGGCCATGCGCGTGCCCGGCGTACCGGACCTGTCCTCGATCCAGGAGACCGGCGCCGCGTTCGACGGCGTCGAGTGGGTGGACGTACCGGACCCGCAGGCGGCGCGGACGCCGATCCGGCTGCAGGACTTCGGCCGCCGGGGCATCACGCACGCGCAGAAGCTGGAGGGCTGCTACTGGGGCGGCCGGTCGGTGTACTTCGTGTCGTCCTTCGCCCGCAGCGCGGAGGGCTCGGCGGCGGACCACTTCGGGCAGGTCTGGCGCTACGACCCGGACCGGCGGCGGCTGACCCTGGTGATCGTCTTCGGGCCGGACACCGACGTGCAACTGCCGGGCGAGTCGCCGGACAACATCTGCCTGGCCCCCAGCGGCGGCCTCATGGTCTGCGAGGACGGCGAGGGCGCCCAGCACCTGTACGGCGTGACCCGGCGCGGCGAGGTGTACGCGATGGCCCGCAACCGCCAGAACATCGGCACCCCGGAGGAGCCCGAGTGGGGTGAGTTCGCCGGGGTGGCCTTCTCCCCCGACGGCGACACGATGTACGTCAACTGCTACCGGCCCGGCACCACGTTCGCGGTGACGGGCCCCTGGCGCCGGTAGGCGCGAAGCCGCTGCCGGCGGGGCGCCGGGTGCGCGACCCGGCGCCCCGCCGGACCATCGAGGCACAGGCATCGGAAGGGGGCCCGGCGGTGCGGAAGGACAGGACCTCACTGCGGAAGCGGCTGCGCGTCCCCGTCGGCGAGCCGGTCGACCTGTCCGCCCAGGACGCCGCCGCCACCCCCGGCGGCCCGGACGGCAAAGCGGCGGGCAAGGCCGCCACGGCCAGGATCGGCGAGCGCCTCGCCGGCCTCCAGGAACGGCTGTGGGCCGCGAGCACCGCGGGCGACCGGCGCCGCGTCCTGCTGGTCCTGCAGGGCATGGACACCAGCGGAAAGGGCGGCACGGTCAAGCACGTCATCGGGCTGCTCAACCCGTCCGGCTGCCGGATCACCGCGTTCCGGGCGCCCACCGCCGAGGAGCGCGCGCACCCCTTCCCGTGGCGCGTCGAGAAGGCGCTTCCGCTCCCCGGCGAACTGGGCATCTTCGACCGCTCGCACTACGAGGACGTCCTCGTGGCCCGCGTCCGCGGCCTCGCCGACGACGGCGTGACCCTGGTCAAGTACTTCCTGCACCTCTCCTGCGAGGAGCAGCGCCGCCGGCTGCTCAAGCGCCTCGACAGGCCGGAGAAGCGCTGGAAGTTCGCGCCGTCCGACATCGACGACCGCGCCCTGTGGCCCGCCTACCAGGAGGCCTACGAGATCGCCCTGGAGCGGCTGCGGGAGCTGGACCCGCGGTATCCGGAGCCGGACTTCGACGTGGCGGAGTGCCGGAAGCGGCTGCTGCGGCAGTCCTGAACGCCGGTCCCCCTGCTCGGTGGGCATGCCGGACACTGAAGCGGTCGCACGGGGGTACTCGGTGGCCCATGAGCGAGAAGCAGCAGGTCAGCAGCTCGTACTGGCTTGAGACCGCCCCGGACGGCCACCACCCCGCGCTGGCGGAGGACCTGGATGTCGACGTGGCGGTGATCGGCGGCGGGATCGCCGGGCTGTGCACGGCGTGGGAGCTGACGCGGGCCGGCCGCAGCGTGGCGGTGCTGGAGGCCGGGCGAGTCGCGGCCGGGGTCACCGGGCACACCACCGCCAAGGTCACCGCCCTGCACACGCTCGTCTACGACAAGCTGCGGCGCACCCGCGGCCCCGAGGGCGCCCGGCTGTACGCCCGTTCGCAGTCCGAGGCGATCGAGCGCGCCGCCGGGATCGTCGAGGAGCTGGGCATCGACTGCGACTGGGAGACCCGGAGCGCCTACACGTACGCCTGCGATCCGGGCCGGGTCGACGAACTGCGCGCCGAGGCACGGGCCGCCGCCGAGGCCGGGCTGCCCGCCTCGTTCGTGGCGGAGACCGGGCTGCCCTTCCCGGTGGCGGGCGCGGTCCGGGTCACCGGGCAGGCCCAGTTCCACCCGCGCAAGTACCTGCTGGCCCTCGCCGCCGACCTGGCCGGACGCGGCGGGCGGATCTTCGAGGACACCACCGTCCTCGGCCTGGACGAGGGCGAGCCGTGCCGGCTGTCGACCACCACCGGGGCGACGGTCCGGGCCCGGGACGTGGTCGTCGCGACGCACTACCCGATCTTCGACCGGGCCCTGCTCTTCACCCGGCTGTCCCCGCGCCGCGAGCTGGTGGTCGCCGGGACGATCCCGGCGGAGCAGGACCCGGACGGCATGTTCATCACGCCCGACGAGGGCATCCGCTCGGTGCGCACCGCGCCCCACGAGGGAGACCGGCGCCTGCTCATCGTCACGGGCGAGCACTTCACGCCCGGCACGGGCGACCCGCGCGCCCGCTTCGAGCACCTCACCGCCTGGGCCACCGAGCACTTCCCCGACCTGGACGTCACCCACCGCTGGGCCACGCAGGACAACGACCCGACCGACACCGTGCCGATGGTCGGCCCCCTGCACCCGGGCGCCCGGCACGCCTACGTGGCCACCGGCTTCGGCGGCTGGGGCATGAGCGGCGGCATGATGGCGGGCCGCCTCCTCGCCGCGCAGATCACCGGCGAGGAGTGCGCGTGGAGCGGGCTGTACGACCCGCGCCGGCTGAAGCCCGCCGTGCGTGAGGCGCCGTCGTTCCTCAAGACCCAGGCCAAGGTCGCCGGGCACTTCGTGGGCGACCGGCTGCGGCCCTCACCGCCGGTGGAGTCCCTGCCGCCCGGCGAGGGCGCCGTGGTCCGCGCCGACGGCCACCGCCTCGCGGTCTACCGGGACGACGACGGCGCCCTGCACGCCGTCTCCGCCCGCTGCACCCACCTGGGCTGCCTGGTCGCGTTCAACAGCGCCGAGCGCGCCTGGGAGTGCCCCTGCCACGGCTCCCGTTTCGACACCGACGGCAAGGTGATCCAGGGCCCGGCGACCAAGCCGCTGGAGCAGCGGGACATCTGACGGCCGGGTGCCGCCTGCGCCCCCACGACGCCCGTTGCCCGGCCGTGGGCGATCGGCCCTGGCCGTCCTACGCTGGACATATGAGCGAGGACGACTACTGCCTGATCGACGCGGCGAGGCCGCCCCGGGCGGACGGACCTCCGTACGCGGAGTGCGTGCTGTGCCGGGAGCCGACGGAGTACCCGGAGTCGTACCGGGGCATCACGCTCTGCCCGGTCTGCGAGTGGCGGGAGGCGGAACGCACGTCCTGCTCGGGCTGACCGGCGGGGACGGGCCCGGTCCGGGCGATCTTCCGGCTGGCACACTGGGAGCCGTGAGCGCAGACCCCACACCCGTGAGTGACAGCCCCTTCCGGTCCGAGCCCTCGGCGCGCGACACGGCGCCGCAGTTCGTGCTGCCGCTGGTCGTGCGGATCGAGCGGGGTGCCCCGCCGGCGCGCACGGACGCGCTGGAGACGGCCGCCCGGGCCGTGCTGACGATCCTGGGCGACGAGCGGTCGGCCGGCGAGGGCGCGTGGGCGGGGGCGATGCGGGACTGGCAGGACGCCCGGATCCGCAAGGTGGTGCGGCGGGCCCGGGGCGCCGAGTGGCGGCGGGCCGAGGCCCTGCCCGGCATCACGGTCACCGGCAAGTCGGCCGAGGTGCGGGTCTACCCGCCCGTCCCGCTCGACGGCTGGCCCAAGGACCTCGCCCGGCTCCAGGTCTCCGGCACCGACCTGGACGACCCGGAACCGCCGCTGGACGCCGACTCGGCCGCCGCCGTGCTGTGGCTGAACCCCGACCTCGGCATGTCGGCCGGCAAGGCGATGGCCCAGGCGGGGCACGCCGCCCAACTGGCCTGGTGGGAGCTGTCCGACGCGGAGCGGACCGCCTGGCAGGAGGCGGGCTTCCCGCTCGCCGTACGGACGGCCGACCCGGCCCGCTGGTCCGCACTGACCGGCTCCGGGCTGCCGCTGGTCCGCGACGCGGGGTTCACGGAGATCGCGCCCGGCTCGTGCACGGTCGTCGCGGACCACCCGGCGCTGCGCCGGGAGCCGTACCGGAGCGGCGGCCCGGCGGCCACCCGTTCGGAGTAGCCGCGGGCGCGCCGGGCGTGGACGGGTGCTCCAGTGGGGTTACCGGACAACCTCGACCCAGGAGGCAGCCATGACCAGCGCCGCGCCCCCTCCCCCCGCCCCGCCCGCCCCCGACGACCGGTCGCCCGGCGACCGCGGCCCGGGCGGTCCCGGCGACACGTGGGCGGCCGGGGGCCTCGCTCTCGGCGGCACCCTGATGGTCGTCTACGGCCTCTTCGCGGTGCTCCAGGGCATCACGGCGATCGCCGACGACGAGGTGTACACGAGCTTCGGCGACTACGTCTTCGAGTTCGACCTGACCGCGTGGGGCTGGATCCACCTGGTCGTCGGCGTGCTCGTGGTGGTGGCCGGGTTCGGCCTGTTCAGCGGGGCGACCTGGGCCCGGATGGTGGGCGCGGTCGTGGTCGGACTGGCGCTGATCGCGAACTTCATGTGGCTGCCGTACCAGCCGTTCTGGTCGATCATCATGATCGTGACCGGCCTGTTCGTTCTGTGGTCGGTGTTCAACTACCGCTCCACCCGCGCGATGTAGGCGCCGCCCGGGGTCCGTCAGGACGGCGGCGGGCGCCGGTCGCGCGCGGCGACGACCGTGTGCAGCCGGCGCGTCAGCGCCGTGGCCGCCGCCGTGAGGAACACGAGCGTGTACAGGATCTGCACGACGGTCACCACGCGGGCCTCCTGCCCGCGCGGGGTGATGTCGCCGTAGCCGACGGTCGCCAGTGTGACGACGGTGAAGTACAGCGCGTCGACGCGGGTGCGCAGGCCCGTGAACTGGCCCGGCTGCTGGGCGAGTGCGTAGTAGCCGGACGAGAAGACCAGCACGGCCAGGCACATCAGCAGCGCGATCATGAGGCCCGAGCGGGTGTGCGGTTTCTCCAGCACGACGTCGCGCACCTGGCGCAGCAGCAGCGCGGCGACCAGTGCGAGGCACAGCACGAACAGCGGCCAGCCCAGCCAGGGGCGGTCGGCGCCGAGCCCCTCCAGGGGGAACAGGAAGTAGGCCGCGCCGACGGCCACGACCAGCGCCCCGGCACCGGCCCACAGCCGACGGACCGCGGCCGGAGCCCCCGGCTCCGGTCGCTGCTTCCGCGCGGGGCGGTGCGCCTGCTCGCTGCCTTCGCGCATAGGTCCGGTCTACGACGCATCGGGGGGCGGCGCGAGCCCGGCGCCTCCGTCGGTGGGGCCGAACCTCAAATGTTGCTCTGAAGGCGCCCCCCGCGGGGTTCGCGGGCGGGCGGCTGGGCCATACCCCCCTCACGTTCGAGGATCGCGCCGTGCGGAGGAGGGGACGATGGAGCGACTGGGGACGGGCATCGGGTGGCGACCGGAGATCGCGGACGCCGTGGAGCGCATGCCGGGCATCGACTGGGTCGAGGCGGTGGCCGAGAACGTCTGCCCCGGGCATCTGCCCGAGTCGCTGCGGCGGCTGCGCGAGCGCGGCATCACGGTCGTGCCGCACGGCGTCTCGCTCGGTCTCGGCGGCGCGGACCGGCCCGACGAGGGCCGCCTGGCCGCGCTCACCGAGCGGGTGGAGGCGCTGGGTTCGCCGCTGGTCACCGAGCACATCGCGTTCGTACGGGCGGGCGGCGCCCTGACCGCGTCCCCGCGCCTGGAGGCGGGTCACCTGCTGCCCGTCCCCCGGACCCGGGACGCCCTCGACGTGCTGTGCGAGAACGTGCGCATCGCGCAGGAGGCGCTGCCCGTGCCGCTGGCCGTGGAGAACATCGCCGCGCTGATCTCCTGGCCGGGCGAGGAGATGACGGAGGGCCAGTTCCTGTACGAGCTGGCCGACCGCACGGGCGTCCGCCTCCTCATCGACGTGGCCAACCTGCACACCAACCACGTCAACCGCGGCGAGGACCCGGCCAAGGCCCTCGCCGAGCTGCCGCTGGAGGCCATCGCGTACGTCCATGTCGCGGGCGGCTTCGAGCGCGACGGCGTCTGGCACGACAGCCACGCCCACCCCGTGCCCGCGCCGGTCCTCGACATCCTGACCGACCTCGCCTCCCGCGTGTCCCCGCCGGGTGTCCTCCTGGAACGCGACGAGAACTTCCCCGAACCGGCCGAGCTGGAGGGCGAGCTGGCCGCGATCCGGCGGGCCCTGGAGGCGGGAGCCGTCGAGCGCGTGAAGACGGAACTCCGTTCGGCGGGCCGGGCGGCCGTCCGAGGGGAGACGGACCTGCCCGGGGCATCGCGGGAGGGCGACGAGACCGGGGCGGCCGGGGCGACACGGGGCGCCTCCGGCCTGCCCCACCCGGAGGACGCCGGTGCCGCCCGGCAGCGGCTCGGGCTCGCGCAGGCCGCGCTGCTGTCGGCGCTGGTCGCCGGGACGCCCGTGCCCGAGGGGTTCGACCGGGTGCGGGTCGGCGTCCAGGCGCGGGCGCTCGCCGCGAAGCGGGCCGACGTCGTGGCGAAGGTCGCGCCCGAACTGCCGGAGATCCTCGGGGCGGACTACCGCCCGGCGTTCCTCGGCTACGCCCAGACCCATCCGATGACCGGCGGCTACCGCCGCGACGCCCTCACCTTCGCCGAGCACCTGCTGCACGCAGGACGGCCTCAGGACGCCCGGGTACGGCGGGCCCTGCGCCAGTGGTGGCAGGAGCGCTCGGGCCCCACCCCACGCTCCCAGCGCCCCACCCACCGCCTGGCCCACGCCACACGCAGGGCACTGCTCCGGCGTTGAGGACGTGACGTCCGAGGCGTGGCTGGAGCCTCACCGCAGGCCGGCCGTACCGCGCTCACCCTCGCCGGCCGCGCTCGGCTCCCGTCGGCCGCGTTCGCCCTCGTCGACGGCGGCCGTCGGACCGCGGTCGGGCAGTCGTCAAACGACGGTCACCCCGCGCGCCTCGGTGAAGGCGCGGCGGGCGGCGCGCACGGCGCGGTCCACGTCGGTGGCGTCGGCCTCGTCGACGGTGGTGACGACGGACGCGTCGTAGGGGTTGATCACGTCCCGGCGCCCGCCGGCCGCCACCGCTGTCCCCGTACCGTCGATGTACAGCTCATCCACCGCGAGGCCTCCTTCGCTTCCGGCCCGGGCCGATCGGCCCGACGGCGCCCGGCGAGTCCCCCTTCGCGTCTCCCCCAATCGTCCCGCCCTGCCCCCGATGCCACCCTTTGGTTCTGTACGGCAGTTGACGTAGACCGCCCAGTAACATGTCAACTCCGCACCCGAAGCGCACTAGCGTGCGGTGCCGTACCAGGAGGCACCACCATGCGACCGCGACCCCCCGTCAAGGGCCGAGGCATCGTCAGCGGCACCGGGCTCATCGTCACGTGCCTGACGGCGACGCTCGCCGCGCTGGTCTTCTCCCTCTGGTCCTTCACCGACCGGCCGGGAGCGGCACCGAGCGTGCTCAGCGCCCAGACACTGCAGACGAGTTACGGGCCCTTGTCCGCCCTCGACCAGGAATTCCTCGTCAAGGTGCGGCTGGCCGGGCTGTGGGAGCTGCCCGCGGGGCGGCAGGCGCGGGCGAAGGGGACCACGCCGGCCGTCCGGACGGCGGGCCGGCACCTCGTCGAGGGGCACCGGTTCCTGGACGAGCGGGTCCTCGACGTCGCCTCCCGGCTGGACCTCGCCCTGCCCGAGGAGCCCAGCGACGAGCAGAAGCAGTGGCTGGCCACCCTGGACGCGGCGCGGGGCGCGGAGTACGACCGCCGGTTCGCCAACATCCTGCGCATCGCCCACGGCAGGGTGTTCTCGGTCGTCGCGCAGGTCCGCGCGAGCACCCGCAACTCCCTCGTGCGGCAACTCGCCGACGACGCCAACACCACCGTCCTCGACCACATCAAGGTCCTGGAGGCCACGGGCTACGTCGACTTCGACTCGGTGGCCCGCGACCTGGCCGGCCAGAGCACGTCCGCGCCTGCGGCCCCGGTCCCGCCCGCCGGCCCGCTCCCCGGCTCGACCTATCCGCTCCCGCCGCCCGCCTACAGCCCGCCCCCGGAGCGGTGAAGCGGAACGTCACATACCGACAACACTCCGTCCGGATCGTGAACGAGGCATGGTGCTTTCACGACCGTGTCACATACAAACAACATATGCTCTGGGTTCTTTTCCTGCTGGCCGCCTGGGCCGTGGCTGGCACGGCGTGCACGCGCCTGTGCCTGGCGGCCGTGCGTGCCGCGGCCATCGACGCGGATACCGGCCGCGTCCGTGAACTCACGCTGTACGAGGCCGCGTTCCTCTCCGGCGGCCCCCGGCGGGTCGCCGACGTGACGCTCGTCGCCATGGCGCGCCAGCGCCGTCTGCTCCTGGCGCACACCGGCTGGGCGACGGTCGTCGATCCGCGCGGGCGGGACGAGATGGAGCGGTCGGTCATAGGGGCCATCGGCCCCGAGGGGCAGTCCCGTATCGCGCCGGTGCGGACCACCGCCGCCGCGGCGGACGCGGTGCGCGGGATCGCCGACGGGCTGGTGCGCGCGGGCCTGGCGGTGCCGGACAGCGCCCGTACGACGGTCGCGGCGGCGGTCCGGCAGGTGCGCGGGGCGGCGCTCGCCGTCCTCGGGCTGGGCGGGGCCGCGTTGCTGACGCCCCTCTCGCCGGACATGCCGCGGCACCTGGTCGCCCTGTGGTTCGCGCTGCCGCTCGCCCTGGCCCTGAGCTGCCTGGCGGTCGCGCGGATCGAGATCCACCCGTACTCGCGCTGGGCCTCCCCGACCGGTCAGCGGCTGCTCGGCGCGCTGACCCGGGACGCGGACGGCGCCGCCGACGACCGTACGTACCTCACCTCCGTGGCCGTGCGCGGCGTCAGCGCGATCGGCGAACCGGACCTGCGCGCCGCCTTCACGCACCGCGAGGCGCACGACTGACAGACCGGGGGCGCACTCGGGGCATTGGCGCCGACACCGGCGGACAGTGCTTGCCTTCCCCCTCCGCCGGACGAAGCATCCCTTCCGTCGCCACCGTGCACCGAAGGGATACGCGATGAGAGCCGCCCTCCTCTACTCGGCCGCCGGGTCCTTGCTGCTGAGCGCCCTCACCGCCGCCCCCGATGCCGCCCCGGGCGCCGCAGCGGACCGGTCGGGGGCGGCCGAGATGCGCGGCACCGCCGTGGCCGCGGCCCGCGCCAAGGCGGCCGGTGTCGACTTCGGCCCGTGCCCGGACGCGCAGGACCTGCCGGGCAGCATGCGCTGCGGCACGGTGACCGTCCCGCTGGACTACGCCCGCCCGGACGGCAGGCAGATCGAACTGACCGTCAGCCGGGCCCGGGCCACGCGCAAGGACCCGCACCACGGCACGCGCGAGGTCCCCCGGCAGGGCGCCCTCGTGTACAACCCCGGCGGACCGGGCGCCACCGGGCTGTACTTCCCGCTCATCGGGCTGCTCCCGGAGTGGAAGCGGATCGCGGCCGCGTACGACCTCGTCGGCTACGCCCCGCGCGGGGTGGGCCGTTCGGCGCCGCTGTCCTGCACGGACCCGAAGCAGTTCTTCAAGGGGCCCACGCAGGCGCCGACACATCCTTCCGAGGCGTACAAGAAGGAACGGATCGCGCAGGCGCGGGCGTATGCGCGCGGCTGCGCCGAGCGGGCCGGCGAGGCGCTGCGGCACTACCACTCGCTGAACAACGCCCGCGACCTCGACGTGCTGCGCGCCGCGCTCGGCGAGGAGCGGCTGACCTTCCTCGGCTCGTCGTACGGCACGTACTTCGGCGCCCTCTACGCGACGCTGTTCCCCGCGCACGTACGGCGGATGGTGTTCGACTCGGCCGTCGACCCCGACCCGGAGCGGATCTGGTACCGCAACAACCTCGGCCAGTCGGCGGCGTTCGAGGGCCGCTGGCTCGACTTCCGGAGGTGGATCGCCCGGCACCACGCCGTGTACGGGCTGGGCAGGACCGCGCGGGAGGTGCGGCGCAGCTACGAGCGGGCGATGGCACGGCTGGCCGCCGAACCCGCGGGCGGGAAGGTCGGACCGGGCCAGTTGCAGGGGGCGTTCCTCCAGGCCGGGTACTACGACGACCAGTGGCCGCACCGGGCGCACGCGCTGTCGGCGTATCTGAAGGGCGACCCCGGGCCGCTGGTCGAGCAGGCGGCCCGGCATCCGGAGGCCGCCGCCG
This sequence comes from Streptomyces sp. NPDC006140, assembly GCF_040628815.1. Classification (NCBI taxonomy): domain Bacteria; kingdom Bacillati; phylum Actinomycetota; class Actinomycetes; order Kitasatosporales; family Streptomycetaceae; genus Streptomyces; species Streptomyces sp. NPDC006140. Next base: position 319,783 of record NZ_JBEXTS010000004.1, read on the forward strand.
AGGCGGAGAACGCGCGCGCGGTCTACGTGGCCGTCGAGTGCAACGACGCGCCCTGGCCGACGGACTGGGCGGTGTGGGACCGGGACAACACCCGGCTCGCGCGGGTGGCGCCCTTCGAGACCTGGCACAACGTGTGGACGAACCTGCCGTGCGCCTACTGGCGGGCGCCCCGGCAGCGGCCGCTGGACGTCTTCGCCGGGCCGGGCGAGCTGCCGCCGACGCTGATCCTGGCCGCCGAGCGGGACGCCGCCACGCCCTACGACGGCGCCCTGGAACTCCACCGCCGTCTCGCGGGCTCGGTCCTGGTGACGGAGCGGGACGCCGGCGCCCACGGCCTGGCGGGCGGGCCGAACGCCTGCGTCAACGGGCACATGGAGGCGTATCTGCTGCAGGGCCGGCTGCCGGGGCGGCGCGCGGAGTGCGCGCCGCACGCCGAGCCGAAGCCGGCTCCCGCGGCCGAGCCGCGACCGGCGGCCCCGGAGCGGGCCGGGACGGCCGGGGCGGCGCGCTGATCAGGCCAGACCGGCGACCAGCTCGGCGATGTCCTTGCGGCGGCCCGTGAAGAAGGGGACCTCCTCGCGGACGTGCCGGCGGGCCTCCGAGGCGCGCAGGTGGCGCATGAGGTCGACGATGCGGTACAGCTCGTCGGCCTCGAAGGCGAGGATCCACTCGTAGTCGCCGAGGGAGAAGGAGGCGACCGTGTTGGCGCGCACGTCGGGGAAGCCGCGGGCCATCTTGCCGTGGTCTGCGAGCATGCGGCGGCGGTCCTCGTCGGGCAGCAGGTACCAGTCGTAGGAGCGCACGAAGGGGTAGACGCTCACGTAGTTGCGCGGCGTCTCGTCGGCGAGGAACGCCGGGATGTGCGAGCGGTTGAACTCGGCGGGGCGGTGCAGCGCCATGTTCGACCAGACCGGCTCCAGGGCGCGGCCCAGCCGGGTGCGGCGGAAGAGGTTGTACGCCTCCTGCAGCGCGTCGCTGGTCTCCGCGTGCCACCAGATCATGAGGTCGGCGTCGGCGCGCAGGCCCGACACGTCGTACGTGCCGCGGATCGTCACGTCCTTCGCGGCGAGCTGGTCGAACAGCTCCTGGACCTCGTCGGCGTACCCGGCGCGGTCCTCGGGGAGCACGTCCTTCAGCTTGAAGACGGACCAGAGCGTGTAGCGGATGACCTCGTTGAGGTCCTTGGCCAGCTTGCCCTTGTTCGGGATGCGGTCGGGCGCGGTACCGGAGGGGGTGGTGGAGGCGTCGTCACTCATGCTCCTCATTCTCCCGCTCCGCCGTGCAGGCTCTGCACCGGGTGGGCGGTGAGTTCCTCCACACCGCGCAGGTCGCCCTGGATCTGGTCGACGGCGGCGTACGCGCTCGCGATGCAGGCCGGGATGCCGACGCCGTCGTACGGGGCGCCGCAGACGGCGAGCCCGGGCAGCCGGGCGACGTGCTCCCGGACACGGGCCACGCGCGCGTGGTGGCCGACCGGGTACTGGGGCAGGCCGTCGTCCCAGCGGGTGACGCGGGTGGCGACGGGGGTGGCGTCCAGGCCGGTCGCCGCCTTCAGGTCGTGCCGGGACACCTCCACCAGCTCTTCGTCGTCGCGCCGGAGGATGTCCGTCTCGCCGTACCGCCCGACGGAGGTGCGCAGGACGAGCAGGTCCGGGTTCTCCTCGGCGATCCAGCCCCACTTCCGGGAGGCGAAGGTGGAGGCCTTGATGGTGCGCCCGTCGACCGGCGGCACCAGGAAGCCGCTGCCGTCGGGCAGGGCCGTCCCGGCGCGGCGGTAGGCGAGGGTGACCAGGGCCATGGAGGCGTACTCGACGGTGTCGAGCTCGGCGGCGGCCCCGGGGCTCTCGGCGCGCAGCAGCCGGGCGGCGGCGGGCGCGGGGACGGCGAGGACCACCGCGTCGGCGTGCAGCACCCGGTCGCCGGCGATCACGCGCCAGGCCTCGCCGGCCGCGTCCTGCCGGGCCGCTCGGCGCAGCTCCGTCACCGGGGCGCCGGTGAGGATCTCGCCCCCGCGGGCGCGGACCGACTCCGCCACGGCGAGCGGCAGGGTGCCCACGCCGCCCTGGATGCCCATGAACACCGGGCCGGTCTGCCGGGCGGCGGCCGCGTTGGCCTGGATCTCGCGGACGCCCTCCGTCAGGGAGGCGTGGGAGCGGGCGGCCTGGTAGAGCTGCGGCACGGCCGAGCGCATCGAGATGCGGTAGGCGTCGCCCGCGTACACGCCGCCCAGCAAGGGCTCCACCAGGCGGTCGACGACCTCGCGGCCGAGGCGCGCCGCCACGTACTCCCCGACGGCCACGTCGTCGCCGACCTCCGTGCGGGGCAGCTCGGCGTCGCGCTCGATGCGGGCGAGGCCCTCGTCGGACAGCACGCCGGACAGGGCGGCGGCCGTCCCGGGCACGCCCATGACATGGCCCTTGGGCATGGGGCGCAGGGCGCCGCGCGTCCAGATCGAGGCCGTCGCGGTCGCGGGCGGCTGGAGGCGGTCGGCGAGGCCCGCCGCACGCGCGAGCGCCACCGCCTCGGGGCGGCGGGCCAGCATCGACTCGGCGCCGAGGTCCACGCGCGCGCCCGCGATCTCCCCGGGCAGCAGCTTGCCGCCGACCCGGTCGGAGGCCTCCAGCACGGTCACCCGCGCCCCGCGCTCCAGCAGCCGGTGAGCGGCGGCCAGGCCCGCGATGCCCGCCCCGATGACGACGACCTGCCCCGTGCCCGCACGGGCTTGAACTTCGCGCATGGCCCCAGCCTCTCAGACCCCACTGACAGCGCCGCCGCGGCCCGGTGTCCCGGCCGAGTCCCGACCGTGACCGCATCGGAACCGTCCTGGGCCAAACGTCCGGCGCCGCCCGGGCGTCGAAGAAGCGACAGCTGAATCGACCTGCGGGGGATGCCCATGCGCACACGACGATCCGTACGACGCCCCGTCCCGGCCCTGGCCGCGCTCTTCCTGGCCGCGTCCCTCGCCCTCACGGGGTGCAGCGCCGGGGGCGAGGACTCCGCCGGCAGCACCGCGGCCGACCGCGGCTACGCCGGCCCCGAGGCGGGGGCGAAGGAGGCCGCCCCGGGCAGCGCCGGAAGCGGGACCGGCAGCGGGGCCCGCAGTGGCTCCCGGGCGACCGCGCCGCCGAAGCTCACCGCGAGCATCATCCGCACGGCCTCGCTGACCGTGCAGGTCAAGGACGTCCCGAAGGCCCTGGAGGAGGCCCGCACCCGCACCGAGAACGCGGGCGGCTATGTCGGCAACGAGACCACCACCCGGGACGCGGAGGGCCGCGAACGCACCCGGGTCGTGCTGCGCGTGCCCGTCGAGAAGTACGACGAGGTCCTCGCCGAGCTGGAGGGCGCGGGCAAGCTCCTCGACCGCAGCGCGAAGGCGGAGGACGTCACCGACCAGGTCGTGGACGTGGAGAGCCGGATCACCTCGCAGCGCGCCAGCGTGGCCCGGATCCGCGAGCTGATGGACCGGGCCACCAAGCTCAGCGACGTGGTGACGCTGGAGGGCGAGCTGAGTTCCCGCCAGGCCGACCTGGAGGCGCTGCTGGCCCGGCAGGCGTCCCTGAAGGACCGCACGAGCATGGCCACCATCACGCTGTCGCTGTCCGAGACACCGGTGAAGAAGCCGGAGAAGAAGGAGGAGGGCGACCCGGGGTTCCTGGACGCGCTCGCGGGCGGCTGGAACGCGTTCGTGACGATGCTGCGCTGGCTCGCGGTGGTGCTCGGCGCGGTCCTGCCGTTCGCGGCGGTGGCGGCCGTGATCGTCCTGCTGTGGCTGCGTGTCGTACGGCCCCGCCTGCCGCGCCGCCCGCGACCCGCTTCCGCATCGGCTTCCGCTCCCGGTTCCGGTTCCGCCGGGAGCGCGCTGGGCCCGTTGCCGGTGGCCCGGAGCGCCCCGGAGTCCGCCCCTGCCCGGGAGTCCGGCGAGGAGGACTGAAGTGCCCTGCTCCCGTAGCGTGTTCGCATGAACATGAGCCGTACGCGCGGGGAGCGACTGGTCGTGATCGGCGGCGACGCCGCGGGGATGTCCGCGGCCTCGCAGGCGCGCCGTCTGAAGGGCCCCGACGAACTGGAGATCGTGGCGTTCGAACGGGGCCACTTCACGTCGTACTCGGCATGCGGCATCCCGTACTGGGTGGGCGGCCACGTCACCGACCGGGACCGGCTCATCGCCCGCACGCCCGAGGAGCACCGCGCGCGGGACATCGACCTGCGGCTGCGCACCGAGGTCACGGAGCTCGACCTCGACGGGCGGCGGGTCCGCGCCCGGGACCTCGACTCCGGCGCCGAGTCCTGGACGTCGTACGACAAGCTCGTGATCGCGACCGGGGCCCGGCCGATCCGGCCGGACATGCCGGGCATGGACGCCCCCGGGGTGCACGGCGTGCAGACGCTGGACGACGGCCAGCAGCTGCTCGACTCGCTGGCACGCACGCGTGGCCGTCGCGCGGTGGTCGTGGGGGCCGGCTACATCGGCGTGGAGATGGCCGAGGCGCTCATCAGCCGGGGCTACGAGGTGACGGTCGTCAACCGGGGCAGCGAGCCCATGTCGACCCTCGACCCCGACATGGGGCGCCTGGTGCACGAGGCCATGGAGGGCCTGGGCATCACGATGGTGAACGACGCCGAGGTCACGAAGATCCTCACGGGGGACGACGGCCGGGTCAGGGCGGTGGCCACCCAGGACCGCGACTTCCCGGCGGACGTGGTCGTGCTGGGCATCGGCGTGCGCCCCGAGACGGCCCTCGCGAGGGCCGCCGGCCTCCCGCTCGGCACCCACGGCGGGCTCCTCACGGACCGCTCGATGCGGGTGCGCGGCCACGAGAACATCTGGGCCGGGGGTGACTGCGTGGAGGTCCTCGACCTGGTCTCCGGCCAGGAGCGGCACATCGCCCTCGGCACCCACGCCAACAAGCACGGCCAGGTCATCGGCACCAACGTCGGCGGCGGCTACGCCACGTTCCCGGGCGTGGTCGGCACGGCGGTCAGCAAGGTCTGCGACCTGGAGATCGCGCGCACGGGCCTGCGCGAGAAGGACGCCCACCGCGTCGGGCTCCGCTTCGAGGCGGTCACCATCGAGTCGACCAGCCGCGCCGGCTACTACCCGAACGCCTCCCCCATGACGGTGAAGATGCTCGCCGAACTCCGTACGGGCCGACTCCTGGGCGTCCAGATCGTGGGCCGGGAGGGCGCGGGCAAGCGGGTCGACATCGCGGCGGTCGCCCTCACGGCGGGCATGACGGCGGAACAGATGACGACCCTGGACCTGGGCTACGCCCCGCCGTTCTCCCCGGTCTGGGACCCGGTGCTGGTGGCGGCCCGCAAGGCGGCGGCGAAGGTGCGCGGTTCTTCGTAAGGAACGGTCGGGCGTCAGGGGCGCGGGGCTGTATCGATGTGCGGCCCGCCGCGTGGGCGCGAACGGCCACAACGAGCCGCACCCGCGCCCCTGCGGCGAGACCCTACGCTGTCCCGGCCGTGCCGGTGATCCGGTCGATCGCCTGCCGCGCCTGCTCCGCCGGCGGCCGGGACGGCAACGACGAAACCGACGCCGAAGACGTCACGGCCGGCGGCTGCTCCCCCGCCGGCTTCGCATGCGCGGCCACCCGCGACGAACGCAGCCGATGGCTCACCGCCTCCTCCAGCGTCACCGGCCGCCGCATCTGGGACGCCAGCCGCCCGGCCTCCTGGCCGAGGCGCGCCACGTCCTCCCAGGGAAGCCGCACCACCAGCGTCAGCTCCGCCTCACCGTCCGGCAGCGCGTGCATCGGAGGAGTAACTCGGTCGTTCATCGCCTGATCCTCACGTCGGCCCCGCGACCCGCCTTCCCCGCGCCGCGGGCGGTTGCCGACACATACGCACGCCCGGACGGCTGCGTTCACCGGCCCCGCCGATTCACCGGCGGCGCTCGGGGCACAGGTGTGATGTGGTCATCCCCGTTCACGATGTCAACCCGGTGCGGCGTACCCCGTGGGTGACGTACGCCCTGATCGCGGCCAACTTCGTCGTGTTCCTGCGCACCCCGGGCCTGGCGGGCTCCCTCGCGGGCGAGAGCAGTCTGGCCCAGCTCTGCCACCTCCAGGCGTTCCTGGACCACTACGCGGCGGTACCCCAGGAGCTGATCCACCATCAGCTGCCGCGGCTGGTGCCCACGGGCGACATCGGCGTGGGCCCGCGGGGAGCGGGCTGCGTGGTCGGCCCGCCGCCCTACGACAAGTCCCCGGAGCTGAGCGTCCTGACGGCGATGTTCCTGCACGGCAGCTGGCTGCACCTGCTGGGCAACATGCTGTTCCTGTGGATCTTCGGCAACAACATCGAGGACCGCATGGGCCACATCCGCTTCCTGCTCTTCTACGCGGTCTGCGGCTACGCGTCCGCGTACGCCTTCGCCCTCGCGAACTCCGACTCGGGCGCCCCGTTGATCGGCGCCTCCGGGGCGATCGCCGGTGTCCTCGGCGCCTACCTCGTGCTGTACCCGAAGGCCCGCGTCTGGGTCCTGGTGCCCTTCCTGATCTTCCTGCCGCTCAGGCTGCCCGCGTGGATCGTCCTGGGGCTGTGGTTCGCCCTCCAGGCCGTGTACTCGTCCGGAGAGGCCGTCTCCGCCGCCGGCGACGTGGCCTATCTGGCGCACGTCGCGGGCTTCCTGGCGGGCATGCTGATCGCCTGGCCGCTGCGCCCCGGCACACCACCGCCCCCTGAACCGCGCGGCCTGCTGCTCGGCAGGCGGGCCCGGCCCCAGCGGCCGTGGTGAGAGCGCCTGCCTCACTGCCAGGAGGGTGCGTCAGCCAGGCTCGCAGCGGACTCAGTCGATCGTCTTGATGACGCCCGGCGTCCCTACGACTTCAGATACCTCAGGACCGCCAGAATCCGCCGGCTGTAACCGGTGGTACGGGTCAACTCCAGCTTGTCGAAGATCGCGTTGAGGTTCTTCTCCACCGCACTCAGTGAGATGTGCAGCTTCTGCGCGATCGCCGTGTTGGTATGCCCCTGGGCCAGGGTCTCGAGAACGCTGCGTTCGCGGGGCGTGAGACGGGTCAGCGGATCTGCGTGTGTCGTGCGGAGGACCAGTTGTCGCACCACCTCGGGGTCGATGGCAGCGCCCCCCGCCTGGATGCGTTCCAACGCGTCCAGGAACTCCTCCACCTGAGCGACGCGGTCCTTGAGGAGGTATCCCACCCGTTCAGCGTGGGAGGCCAGCAATTGCACCGCATAGTTGCGCTCGATGTGCTGAGACAGCACCAGCACGCCGACCTCCGGCCACCGCTCGCGGATCTCCAGCGCCGCGCGCAGCCCCTCGTCGGTGTGCGTCGGAGGCATCCGGATGTCGAGGACGATGACGTCGGGTCGCCGCGAGGCCACCTCCGCGAGCAGGAGATCGGCGTCGCCGAACGCGCCCAGGACCTCGTGCCCCTCCTCGACGAGGAGCCGGACCAGCCCCTCGCGCAGCAGGGTCGAGTCCTCGGCGATCATCAGGCGCATGGCAGCTCCGCGGTGATGGTGGTGGGTCCCCCTTCAGGGCTGTCGACGTGCAGGACGCCGTCGAGCGCGGCCGTCCTGCTGCGCAGTCCGCCCAGCCCACTGCCCGCAGGGTTCGCGCCGCCCTTGCCGTTGTCCTGGACCCGCACCGTGAGCACGCTGCCGCGGAGCACCACCCGCACGGAGACGGCCGTGGCACGGGAGTGCTTGGCCGCGTTGGTCACGGATTCCGACACCACGAAGTACGCCGCGGTTTCCACCGGTTGTGGCAGTGGCCCACCGACGTCGAACTCGATACGGACGGGGATGCCGCACCGCTCGGACACTCCTCCCAGCGCCTCCTCGAGCCCCAGACTGTCCAACGCCGAGGGGTAGACCCGCCAGGTCACCTCGCGGAGTTCCGCGAGGAGGTCCCGGGACTCCTCGTGCGCCTGGCGCAGCAGGGCGTCTGCTTGCTCGGGGCTGCGTCCCCGGCGTGCCCGTCCGAGCAGCATGCCCAGCGCCACCAGCCGCTGCTGGATGCCGTCGTGGAGGTCCCGCTCGATGCGCCGGCGTTCGGCATCCACCGCCTGCACGACCGCTGCCCGGCTGGTGGCCAGTTCATGGATGCGCCGCTCCAGCCGTTCCCGCTCGGAGGGGCCGAAACACTCGCGGGCGATGCGCGCGTCCAGGGTTGCGAGTGAGTGGAGCCCCTGGACGTCGAGGAAGAGCAGCACACTGCCGAGGAGCACCTGCATCACCAACTCGTCCCAGAGGACGGTTCCCTGCGCCAGCCCCCGCACGAGCAGCCCCGCCAGGACGATGCCGAAACCCAGCAGCCCGAGCACGACGCCGCACAGCAGTCCCGTGTAGCTGCGGACCGCCAGATAGCGAAGCAGCTTCGGGTCGGACGCCTTGTAGTGCTCGGGGAAGCGGTCGCCGAAGAAGACGGCCCGGCGGGTCCGCTCCAGGGCCGTCAGCCGACGGGCCCCGGTCATGAGGATGCCGAGGGCACTGGCGCGGGTGAGCGGCCACAGCAGGAAAGGGCCGAGGGCGGTGCCTACGAGGAGGAAGTAGAGGAAGCCGAGCCAGGCCGTCACGCAGCCGAGGAACGTACCGACGCTCCGACGCGGCCAGGAGGCCGACGGGACCGCTGCGTCGTCGCCCCCTCCGGCGTCGTCCTGGACCGGTAAGCGCGGCAGGTGATCGGCGGTGCTGCCTGCGGAATCCCCCTGCACGAGGGGAGAGCCTAGTGAGGCCGCACAGCCGGAGCAAGATCGCTCAGGCTGTGCGCTGGGCGGGGACACTGGGCGAGCCTGCCTTCGGCGGGTCAGGAAGTGCGGCGGTGCTGGGCCTGGTTGCGGCCCCGCAGCCGTACAGCCACGTAGCCCGCACAGGCGACGACCACCAGGACCAGCACCGCCTTGGAGAGGATCCCGACGTAGGTCTCCACCACCTCCCACTGGTCGCCCAGCCAGTAACCGGCCATCACCAGGACGGAGTTCCAGATCAGGCTGCCGAGCGTGGTCAGCATGACGAACACGGCCAGGGGCATGCGCTCCACCCCGGCGGGGACGGAGATGAGGCTGCGGAAGATCGGCACCATGCGGCCGAGGAAGACCGCCTTGGTTCCGTGCTTCACGAACCACCGCTCCGTGCGCTCCAGGTCGGAAGCCTTCACCAGCGGCAGCTTCGCCCAGATCGCGTGCATGCGTTCACGGCCGAAGAGCATGCCGACCCAGTAGAGGACCACGGCTCCTGCCACCGAGCCGAGCGTGGTCCAGAACAGCGCTGAGGCCAGGGTGAGAACTCCCTGCCCGGCGGCGAACCCGGTCAGCGGCAGGATCACCTCGCTCGGCAGCGGCGGGAAGAGGTTCTCCAGCGCGATCGCCAGGCCGGCTCCCGGACCGCCCAGGGCGTCGACGAGATCGGCGGCCCAGCCCGCGATGCCGTCGGCGGGCTCCTGCGGCAGGGCCAAGGACATGAGGCGCATACGAGTCTCCCAACTGGCGGGTGGGCCGGGGCAGGCACCCCGACTGCCCTCCAAGCTAGAAATCGCAGCTCAGCGGCGGTATGCGGATTGCCGTCCGGTCCGGTGGTGTTTTCCGCACCACTCACCCTGCGGAAAACCGCACCCGTGCGGACCGGGCGCGGCGCCGGCTGATCCTCGTGGGGGCGTTCGCGGGCGCCAAAATCTGTCGACAAGCACGGGCGCGACGGAGAGAATCCCGGGCCATGGTCTCTGTCAGCGAACTCGCGCTTCGCCGGCTCACGGCGCATCGCCCCGATCTGGCGGCAAGCCGGTGAAGGACGCTGTGTTCCCCGTGCTGTGGCTCTGCGGGCCGCCGGGAGTCGGTAAGACCACGGTCGCCTGGGAGATGTACTCCCACCTCATACGGACCGGGATCGAGAGCGGTTTCGTCGACATCGACCAGTTGGGGATCTGCTACCCCGAGCCTGCGGGGGATCCGGGGCGGCACCGGATGAAGGCACGCAATGTCGATGCGGTGCTGGCCGGTTTCCGCGCGGCCGGCGCCCGGTGTCTCATCGTTTCGGGTGTCGTCGATCCCGCGTGCGGAGTGCACGTCGACCAGATCCCGCAGGCCGCGGTGACGGTCTGCCGCCTGCGTGCCGACCGGGAGGTGCTTCGGCAGCGGTTCACCGGTCGCGGAGGGCCTGCCGAGTTGGTCGACGAGGTGCTGCGGGAAGCCGACGCCCTGGACGCGAGCACCTTCGCGGACGCCTGCGTCGACACCAGCGGACTGCTGGTGGACGAGGTGGCGCGGCGTGTCGGGGAGCGAACCGGCGGATGGCCGGCCTCGGCTCTCGACCGGTCGGCTGACGCGCCCGAGCCGTCGGCGGTCACCGCCGCGGGCAGGAGCGCGGCCTCGGCGCAGGCGGAGCCTTCCGCCGATCTTCCGGTTCTGTGGCTGTGCGGCGCGACCGGCGTCGGCAAGTCGACGGTCGGCTTCGAGGTCTACCGAAGAGTCCTGGGCGCTGGTGCCACCGCCGCGTATCTCGACCTCGACCAGCTCGGCTTCTGCGGTCCGATTCCGGATGCTCCCGCCGACCATCGGGTCAAGGCCCGCAATCTGGCCGCGGTGTGGCGGACTTACCGTGCGGCCGGGGCACAGTGCCTGATCATGTCCGGCCCGGTCGAGGACGAGGCCACGGTCAAGGCGTACGCCGAGGCGCTGCCCGCAACCGAGCTCACGCTGTGCCGACTGCACGCCAGACGGCAGCACCTGACGGAACGCATCATGTCCCGTGGCCAAGGCGGCAGTTGGACCCAACCGGGCGACCCGTTGCGGGGGCAGTCCGTCACACACCTGCGCCACGTCGCCGACCGGGCGGTGGCATCGGCCGCCGGCCTCGAAGACGCCGGGATCGGTGATCTGCGCATCGACACCGACGGACGTACCGTCGAACAGGTAGCCGACGCGATCACCGCCAATGCCGCCTTGTCGGGGCGGTTTCCCTTCGCGCCGTCATAGCCGCACGAGTCGCGACCGCCGGGGACCCACTGGTGTTGTCACGCCACTTCGTCCGTCACTTCTGCCGATCACGGAGCCGCCCTTTGACGACGAACTCCTTGCTTCTCCTAGCTGTTACGCCGCACCAGAAGAATCGTGATGATGATCGCGAAGAGCACCACCATTCCTATCGCCAGAATCGGGCTCCATGAGGGCCCTTTCGGCTTTGCCAGGAGGGCGGCTACTGGACTCCCAGGACACCCGTGAGTACGAGCACTCCGCACAGCGTCATACCGGCTCCGACCACCACGGGCATGACTCTGGCCATAGCGGGCTTTTCGCGATTGGCCCTACCGAAGACGTTCTCGTTCTTCATCGAGCGCCTGGCAAGGGCCTGACTTCCGAGCATCAGCACACTTCCGATGATCACCGCGCCGATTCCTACCAGGGTGCGCTCATTCATCGGTTTCTCCCATCGCCAGTAATAGTAATTCACCTCTTACGCAGGCGCCGTACAGCGATGATCACGGCGAAGAGCACTGCGACACCGATGAGGAAATACAGCAACGGCCCGGTCACCGGCTCCTTGCCCTCCGCAGCCAGCGTCCTGATGTCCCTTCTCTTTTCCTTTCACCGAAGGCCGTGGGTGGCCGGTGGCCGCCCACGGCAAAGTTGAAAGTGTCTTGCAGACCCGAACAACTTGCTGGCGACGCCGGCCTTCCCGCCGACGAAGCGGACTACGCCGGTCATCGCGATCTTCGACCCGCTTTAGCCGTTAGCCGTTGCTCCCGCCATCTCCAGCCCTGCCGAGGAGGCCGCGAGGCCACCCACTACGAGGGCGCCGCCGGAGATGAAGACAGAGGCGAGCCAAGCGGTAGAGGCCGGTGGCGTCGTGGTAGCCGCTGGCGAACTGCTACGCCTGCGGCTACTTCCTCTTCCGCGCTTGCGCGATGGCGAAGACAACGAAGGCGAGGATGGCTATTCCGAACAACAGCCACAGAGGGACACCATCAAGCCCCTTGTAGGCCATCACCGTCTTATCAGTAGCTGATCGCACGAGAAATCCTTCGGTAGAGGTTGTCTTGGTTCAGCTTGTTGCGTCTTCGTAGGCCGCCTCAGTTGCTTCGCCGACCGCCATTCCACCGACCGCGCAGGGGATCGCACCGGCGCCTCCGGTCAGGTAAGTGCAGCCGGCGGTGAACGCCTTGTCAGCGGCGAAGCTGAGCGCTGTTCCAGCTGCTGCCTTGTAGTCACCTGTCACCCACTGACCGGCGAATTCACCGACGGCTATAGCGTCCCCAGCCTTGCCGACGGCGTCCATCACGCCGTTGAGGCTGAGGGTGCCGTTCGGGTCGATGCGGTTGACGGGGTCGCCTTCGGCGTAGAGGTAGGGGTTCTTCTCCTGGCCGGAGGGGTCGGGGCTGGTGAAGCGGCCGATGTTGGGTCGTAGTAGCGGGCCGAGAAGTGGTACAGGCCGGTCGGGTCCTGGAAGCCGCCGGCGAACCGGTAGGGCTGGGAGACCTTTTCGGTGGTGGTGCCGCGTTCGACGCCGCGCGGGCTGTAGCCGTAGGTGTTCACCTTGGTGCCGGTCTCGTCGGCGAGCGCGACGACGGAGCCGATCGCGTCGGTGAGGTAGTAGTACGACTTACCCCCGGTCGTCATGGAGTTCAAGGTGCCCCCGGGTTCCCGGTTGAATCCCATGTCGACGCCGGCCGTGGTCTTGGCCGAAAGGCCGAGCGGACCGTTGTGGAAGAAGGTGTCACCGAGTTTGACGCGCTCGCTCTGGTCGGTGGAGCCGTACTGCCCGGCGTATGTCTTGCCGGCGACGGTGATCGACGTCAACTGGCTGTAGTCGGACCAGGTTTCCCCGGTCCGGGTGCCCTCGGGGGTCGAGGCACCGGCGGTCTCGTTGCCGGTCTTGTCGTAGGACCAGTTGGTGGTGGAGCCGTTCTTGGCGGTGATCTGCTGGGCGTCGTTGACGGTGTAGGTGGTGCCGCGCGGGCAGCCCTGCTCGACGCCCTGGCTGGTGAGGTTGCCGGCCTGGTCGTAGCAGTAACTGCCAGGAGGAGTTCAGCGTGGTGCCCTTCTCCTCCTTGGCGTAGGAGAAGCGGCCGGCGCTGTCGTAGGTGTACGTGGTCTTCAGTCCGGTGACGGCGTCGGTCCGGGTGCGGATCTTGGCGCCGTCCGTACCGGCGTGGGAGTAGGAGTAGGCGAGGTCGACCAGGGTGCCCTTGGGTGAGGTCGCCTTGATCTTCTCGGGCCGGCTGGACTTGTCCGGGGTGACCTCCTGAACCGTGCCGCCCGGGTAGGTCGCCGTGGTCCGGAAGTCGTTGGCGTTGTACTTGTACGTGGTGGTCCTGCCGGTCGGGTCCTTCAGCTCGGCGAGCTTGTTGACCTCGTTCCAGGTGAAGTCGGTGACGCCGGCCGGGTCCTCGTAGGTGTCGACGTTGCCGGCCGGGGTGTAGGTGAGCTTGGTCTGCGAGCCGTTCTGCAGGGTGCGGACCGTCTCCCTGGACAGCGGGTCGAAGTCGTACGTGGTCACGCCCGTGCCGTCGTCGCGCTGTCTGGTCGTCGTAGGTGAAGACCGTGACCCGTCCCTTAGGTGTCGTGATCTTCGTCAGGCGGCGGGAGGAGTCGTAGCCGAAGACGGTCGGCTTGCCCTCGGTGTCGGTGGACTTGGCCAGGTCGCCGGCCTCATTGAGGTCGAAGACGGCGGTGCGGCCGGTGTGGTCCTTGGCCTGCCACTGGCTCGCGTCCGTCCTGACCAGGTCGATCCAGCGGCCGGAGCGGGTCTCGGTGAGCTTGAAGCCCCTGTGCTCGGCTCCCTCGTCGTGCTGGTCGACGGTGATGGTGCCCTTGTTCCTGTCCGTGACCTTGGTCAGCGTGCCGTGCGCGTCGTAGGTGTCCTTCGAGCCGGACTTGCGGTCGGTCAGCGTGTAGGTGCCGTCGGCGTTCTCGGTGAAGCGGACCGTGGCCCCGGTGGCGTCGTAGAGGACGACCTCGTCGGTGAACAGGTGCAGACAGCGCTCGTACTCGTGCCACCACCGCTGGGACACCTTGCCCCACGGTGCGTCGAAGGAGTTGTACGTCCGCGCCAGACGCAGTTTCTTGCCCACACCCTCGATCTCGAAGTCGGTGGCGGCGAGCATCAGGTTGCCGGTGGAGAGATTGATCCTCGCCACCAGGGAGTCGGTGATCCGGAAGTCCGAGATCTTGTGCCAGGGCACCGCGCCCTGGTCCTCCGGGACGTACACGGTCGCCGCCGCAGCGGCCCCCGCCGAAGCGGACGGCGCCTTCGGCGGCTCGGGTGTCTCACCGGTACGCGCGCGTTCCTTCTGTTCCGCCCGCCACGCGGCCTGCTCCTTCGTCGGTTCGGCCTCAGCCACGCCGGGCACGGGCTGGGTCTTGCCGACCTTCACCGGCGGAACCTGGAAGTCGGTCTTCTTGCCCCACACCGACGTGGGCCCCGGATCCGCCGGCGACGGCGCGGCGAACACCGGCGAGGCCGGAGCGAGCAGCGACAGCGTTGCCAGCGCGGCTAAAAGTCAGTAGCGCACCGGTCTGCGGGCACGCCGGACAGGCGTGCCGGAAGCACGTGAGTGCATGCATTCCCCCACAGGAAGTCAGACCCGGAGACCCCTACGGTCACCGGGGCCCCACAACCTGTCACGAGAAGCACACAAACAGGCGTGCTGTGCCCGGAAAGTGCCGTCGCATGCGACGCGGAATCAGCCGCACCCCTTCCCCTGGTGCGCGCCCCCGCAGGTGTGAGAAAGGAACTGATTCCGGTGCGTTCCGGGGCTGTCCCGCGTCCGTCCACGCCTTGCGGATCGCCCGAAAGGGCTCACAAGTTGTCTCACGGCAAGGAAAACGGGTTCAGCTACCGTCCGGTTCGTCCTCCGTGGGCAGCAGCAGGACGTAGCGGAGTTCCTGTCGGTACGCGGGGAGCAGCACCTGCGACGTGACCTTGATGGTCTCCGGGCTGACGTGCGGCAGGCGCAGTTCGTAGCGGTGGCCGTGCCGGTAGGCGAGGACCTTGGCGCCGCGGTCCCACAGGTCGCGGCAGGCGCGGTCGGCCAGCACGGCGTCGCGCAGGGCGCCGAGGGCGGTGTCGTCGGGCCGGGTCACCAGCGCGAACCGCAGCAGGGCGAGGTACTGCGCGGCGTGCCGGGGCCAGTCCACGATCTGTTCGCGGGCCGCGTTCGTGGTCAGGGCCCAGCGCATCAGGTTGGCGTCCGGTTCCCGCACCCAGGGGAACCAACGGGCCATGGCGGCGTTGTGGTCGAGGACGTTCCACGCCTGGTCGGTCAGATAGCTGGGGAAGCCGATCCGCGCCGAGGTGAGGGCGGCCAACTCCTCGGTGGCGCCGCGCGGGTCCTGCTCACCGGGCTGCCGTCCGCCGGCACCGCCGAGGGCGTGGCCGTGCAGGGCCATGCGTTCGTCGGAGCCGAGCAGCAGGGCCCGGGAAAGACGTTCGAGGATTTCCATGGAAAGCGGGACGTGCGCCCCGGTCTCGAGATTCCGGTACCACCGCTCACTCACCCCCATCCGACGCGCCACCTCTTTTTGAGGTAACTGTCTTCCCCTGTTCATTTTGTTTCCCGCATCCATCCGCCAAGCGCGCAGCAGATCCGGCAGGGCTTCACGTGACACGGCTCGCACCCACTCCCTCTGCGTATCACCGGGGAAACACACCGTAACAAGGCCCGGCGGGGCCTGCGAAAGGGGGTGACATATGCCCTGGTCGCCGGGGTGGAGCTGGGGAACCGGCAGAATTATGCCGGTTGTCGACCGGTTGTCCGCCCCGTTTCCCAGGGACGGTTCCCGGGGTTTCCTGGGATTTCCGGGGGCTCCGGGCGCGGCAAAAAGATGCCGGTTGACGGAGCTTGTCGACCGCTGCCAGCATCGCCGACGTGTGCCGCCCCCCCATCCCTCGCGGAAATAGATTCGAGCACTATTCGGCAGCCATTCCCTCCGTATTCCCGATGCCCCTGCGCACGCGTCGGCGCAGTTTTTCTCCGCTCTTCGAACGCAAGGAGTACGCATGACCGTCTCCACCGCCGACCCCGCCACGACCACCGGCTCCACAGCCACCGGCTCCGCCCTCCTCGGGGACAGCCGCAGCCTGCACCGGGTGGTCGAGGACCTCGCCGGCGGCGTGCGGATCACCCACCCCGTGCGGGAGGCCCTCGCCAACCGGGAGCTGGCGAGCACCCTGTCGGCGTGGAACTCCGCTCCCGGGGACCCCGACCTGTTCGTCGCCTCCCTGTTCCCGGAGCCGGCGCAGGTCTCGCACGTCCCGTTCCTGCCGAAGGAACGGCTGCTGTCGCCCCGGGAGAAGAGCGCCGCCGCCGAGGCGTTCGCGCAGGTCCTGGAGAGCTGTGAGTTCACGAGCGGTCCGGCGGTCACCGCGTTCGAGGACGCCGTCGCCGACCTCGCGGGCATGAACTGCGCGGTCGCGACCGGCAGCGGGACCGACGCGCTCGTCCTCGCCCTGCGCGCGGTGGGCGTCGAACCGGGCGACGAGGTGATCCTCCCGGCCAACAGCTTCGCCGCCACCGAGAACGCGGTCTTCGCCTGCGGCGCGGTCCCCGTCCTCGCCGACGTGACCACCGACGGCAACCTGGACCCGGTGTCGGTGGCGGAGCAGGTCACCCCGCGCACCGTGGCGGTCCTGCCCGTCCACCTCTACGGCAAGCTCGCCGACATGGCCGGGCTGCGGGCCGTCGCGGACCGGTACGCGCTGCGGATCGTCGAGGACGCCTGCCAGGCGATCGGGGTGACCGGTGTCGGGCGGTACTCCGACGCGGCGGCCCTCAGCTTCAACCCGTACAAGAACGTCGGCCTGTGCGGGAAGGCCGGTGCCGTCGTCACCGACACGGCCGAGATCGCCGAGCGCTGCCGGGTGGCCGGCTACCACGGCTTCGCGCCGGGGCGGAAGAACGTCAAGTGCGAGGCGTACGGCCTCAACGCGCGCGTCGACAACACCATGGCCGCGATCGGCCTGGCCCTGCTGCCGTGGACGGGTCTGCGGGGGCTGCGGCGGACGTATCTCGCCCGGCGTTACGTGGAGGCGCTGCGCCCGCTGGCCGAGGAGAGCGTGCTGGAGACGCCCGTCTTCGCGCCCGACCACTCCTGGCACCTGTTCCCGGTGCTGGTGGACGGCGGTGCGCCGGCCCGCGACGCCCTGCTGGACGAGCTGGCGCGGCGGAACAGGGTGGAGACGGACGTCTACTACCCGGTACTGACCCACCGCCAGCAGACCCCGGTGCGCGAGCGGTTCTTCGGGCGGGCGCGGCTGCCGCGGACCGAGTGGCTGCACGACCGGGTGCTGCACCTTCCGCTGCACGCGGGGCTGTCCCTCGGCGAGCAGGACCGCGTGGTCGAGGCCCTGTACGCGGCGACGCGCCCGGGCCGGTGACGCCGTGACCGACACCCTGCCCCTCGACGGCGCTCCCGCCCCGTCGCCCGCGCTGCGGCTGCCGGACCGTGTCGGCTGGGCCGCGTTCTCCGACTTCGACGAGACCTACCTGGCCCACGCCGCCACCCCCGAACAGCGCGCCCACCTGGCCGCGTTGGAGGAGTACCTGCTGACCGACGCCGTGCGGCACGGTCTGCTGTTCGGCTGGGTCACCGGCAGCTCGGCGGCCTCCGTGCGGGAGAAGATGGCGCGCTGCGGCGCCCGCGTCCTGCCGCACTTCGTGGCCGGCGCCCTGGGCACCGAGCTGACGTTCTTCCCCGACGGCGTCGCCCGCCCCGACCCCGAGTGGCGGCAGGTGCTGCGGGACAGCGGCTTCGACCGGGCCCGGGTCGAACGGGCCGTGGAGCGGCTCGCCCGGCACGGCGTCGAACTGTTCCCGCAGGACACCGGCCACCGCACCGAGTTCCTCGTCAACTACTACTTCCGCTCCCTCGGCGACCCGCGGCGCGACGAACAGGGCCTCGGCCTGGTGCGCGAACTGGCCGCCGAGTACGGCATCGGCCTCAACATCAGCCGCTGCAACCCGGCCACCGGAGATCCCGCCGACTGCTACGACGTCGACTTCCTGCCGGCGGTGTGCGGCAAGCGCAACGTCGTGCGGCACCTGTGCGCCCGCTTCGGCGTCGACCCGGAGCGCACCCTCGCGTTCGGCGACAGCGGCAACGACCTGGAGATGCTGGGCGCCGTGCGGCACGGCTACCTCGTCGCCAACTGCACACCGGAGGCCCGGGACCGCTTCCCGCGGGTCTCGCCCCACCCGCACACCCAGGCCCTCCTGCACGCCTTCCGTCACCACCTCGGCCACTGAACCGCTCCTCGGGCCCGGCCGTTCCGGGCCCGAGGGCCGTCCCTGAAAGAGGAAGACCATGAAGATCGGAATCATCGGCGCCGGCGGCATAGCCCTCGCCCATCTGCGGGCCGCCGAAACTGTTACCGGCGTCGAGGCCGCCGGTGTGTACGACGTGATGCCCGACAAGGCCGCGGAGCTGGCCGGCCGCTTCGGCTGCGCCGCCTTCTCCTCCACGACCGAGCTGTACGAGCGGGTGGACGCGGTCGTCATCGCCTCCCCCAACCACACGCACGCCGACTACGCCGAGGACGCCGTCCGGCACGGCCGGCACGTGCTGTGCGAGAAGCCGATGACGACGACGGTGGCGGAGGCCGAGCGGATCACCGCGCTGGCCGAGGAGAGCGGCCTGGTGTGCGCCATGGGCTTCAACTACCGCTACCTGGACGCCATCGGCGAGATCCGGAACCTGGTGCGCGGCGGGGAGCTGGGCTCCGTCCTCTTCGCCGAGGCCGGTTTCCGGCGCGGCAGCGCCCTGACCCGCTCCCGCTTCACCTGGCGGGACAGCGCCCTGGGCCGGTCGACCAGCGGCTCCCTGGGTGATCTGGGCGTGCACCTGGTCGACATGCTGGACCGGCTCTTCGACAGCCCGGTCGACAGCACGAGCTGCCGCACCAAGCTCCAGGTGAACGTGCCGCAGAAGGAGGGCCAGGACGTCCAGGTCGACGACTACGCCTTCGTCAGCGGCCTGCTGGAGAACGGCACCTTCTTCAACCTGACGACCTCCAAGTCCTCGCTGCCGGAGGAGCTCGGCTTCTCCCTGAAGATCATCGGTGACCGCAAGGAGCTGTACTACCACTCCAAGGACGACACGACGTACTTCCTGAAGTCCCGTGTCACCTGGGAGCAGGGCACCTTCGCCCGCGAGGAGGTGCTCGCCTCGCCGCCGGGCGAGGTGCCCGGCTGGAGCGACACCTTCCGGCACCAGCTGCGGGAGTGGCGCGACGCGGTAACCGCCCGGGACGGCGGCGCCGGGCGGAGTGCCGACAGCGCCCTGGCCGGCTTCGGTGACGGGCTGCGCAGCCAGCGCGTCCTGGAACGCCTGCTGACCGGCGACCAGCGGTACGCGCTCGCCGCCCCGGTGAGCCGGTGACCCGGCGGCAGCGGCCCGTCGCACGCGACGCAGGGAAGAGGAACGCCCCTTGACCGGCACCTCCACGCAGGCCGCGCCGCCGGACACCACCGTGGCGCGGCCCCTGTTCAGCCCGTTCGCCGTCGTCGCGTCCTGCGTGGGCTTCGCCCTGATCGGGGCCCTCCAGGCGCTGTACGGCCCGGCGATCCCCGCGTTCCGCACGGAGTTCGGCCTGTCGCCGGCCGCCGCCGGGCTGAGTCTGAGCGCTCACTTCGTCGGCGGGGTGGCCGGGGTGCTGCTGCTGAACCGGGTGCACGGGCGGCTGGGCAACAGAACGCTGCTGTCCGCCAGTTACGCGCTGATGGCCCTCGGCGGGACCGGCTTCGCGCTGGCCCCCGCCTGGGAGTGGGCGCTGGCCTGCGCGATGGTGACCGGGGTGGGCTTCGGCGGCATCGACTACGGCCTCAACCAGCTGTTCTCGGTGGGGTTCGGCCGCCGCAGCCCGGCGATGCTCAACATCATCGGCGCCGCCTACGGACTCGGTGCCGTGGGCGGCCCGGCGCTCCTGGGTCTGCTCGGCCCGGGACGTTATCCCGCCGTCTTCGCGGGGTTCGCCGCGCTGTCCGCCGTCCTGGTGCTGGCGCAGCGCGGCGTCCGCGAGGGCGGGGAGACACCCGCCGAACCCGCCGAGGAGGCGGAGGAGACCGATGGGCGGGCGCCCGGTGTGCGCGCCTCGGCGGCCCTGGTCGTCACCGTCTTCATCGTGCTGTACGTCCTGATGGTGGCGGTGGAGACGGGGGTCGGCGGCTGGGAGCCGACGCATCTGGAGTCCGTCGGGCACGACGCGGCGACGGTGGCCACGGCCACCTCGGCGTTCTGGCTGATGGTGACGGTGGGACGGCTGCTGGTCGCACCGCTGACGCTGCGCTGGTCCGTGCAGACGATCATGGTGGTCAGCTCCGTCGGCATGGTGGCCTGCCTGCTGCTGGCCCTGATCCCGGCGGCGGCCCCGTACGCGTACGCCGGCGTCGGCCTCTTCCACGCGCCGATCTTCCCCACGGGCCTGCCGTGGCTGTCCCGGGCGGTGCCCCGGGCACGACGGGCGGGGGCCTACGTCATCGCCGCCTCGATGATCGGCGGGGTCGCCGCAGGGCCGGTCCTGGGCAAGGGCATCGAACTGGCCGGCGTCGACGCCGTGCCGGTGCTGCTGGCCCTGCCCGCGGCCGGCTGCCTGGCGGCGACCTGGTGGCTGATCCGGGCGACCCGCGTGAGGCCCTGAGACCAGGGAGCCGTCAGCGGGCGGTGCGCGTGTGGACGTACTCCACGAGCCGCGTCAGCGCGTCCGGGTCGGTGGACGGCATGACGCCGTGGCCGAGGTTGAAGACGTGGCCCTCCAGGCCCGCCGCCGAGTCCAGGACCTCCCGGGTCTTGGCCTCGACGGCCTCGGTGCCGGCGAACAGCACGGTCGGGTCGAGGTTGCCCTGGAGCGCCTTGCCCGGGCCGACGCGCCGGACGGCCTCGTCGAGCGGGACGCGCCAGTCGACGCCGACGACGTCCGCCCCGGCCTCGCCCATCAGGCCCAGCAGCTCGCCGGTGCCGACGCCGAAGTGGATGCGCGGGACGCCGTAGCCGGCCACGGCCTCGAAGACCTTCGCCGACGCCGGCAGCACCGAGCGCCGGTAGTCGGCGGGGGCCAGGGCACCGGCCCAGGAGTCGAAGAGCTGGACCGCCGAGGCGCCCGCCTCGATCTGCACCTTGAGGAACGCGGCCGTGATGTCGGCGAGGCGGTCGAGCAGGTCGGCCCAGAGCCCGGGGTCGCCGTACATCATCGCCTTGGCGTTCTCGTACGTGCGGGACGGGCCGCCCTCGACGAGGTAGCTGGCGAGGGTGAAGGGCGCGCCGGCGAAGCCGATCAGGGGCGTGGCGCCGAGCTCGCGGACGAGCAGGCCGATGGCCTCGGTGACGTAGGAGACGTCCTCGGGGGTCAGGTCACGGAGCTGCGCGAGGTCGGCGCGGGTACGGATCGGGCGCTCCACGACCGGGCCGACGCCGGGCTTGATGTCGAGGTCGACGCCGATGGCCTTGAGCGGGACGACGATGTCGCTGAAGTAGATCGCGGCGTCCACGCCGTGCCGGCGGACCGGCTGGAGGGTGATCTCGGTGACCAGTTCGGGCCGCATGCAGGATTCCAGCATCGGGACGCCCTCGCGCACCTTGCGGTACTCCGGCAGTGAGCGCCCGGCCTGCCGCATGAACCACACCGGTGTGTGCGGGACGGGCTCGCGCCGGCAGGCCTTGAGGAAGGCGGAGTCGTACGGGGCGGACGGCTGCGGGGCCCGGGGGGCGTCGTTGGCACTCACGGGCCCAAGTTTCGCACGCCGCCGGACAGCCCGATTCAGCCCCTGGGCAGGCGCGGGGTGTCTAGCCCGGCACCCGGGCTCCGGTCCCCGTAATCTTCCCGCATGGCTGCGGCTCAGGGACGACTGTCGGACGGCGCTGGCGGAATGGACGAAGCGAAGGACACCGAGAACGACCGGCGGGAGGCGGACTCCGCCCCGCTGCCCTTCCGGGCCGCCGTCGACGCGCTCAGGGCGGCGCGGCTGCGGCCCCAGATCGAGGTGGAGCCGACGCCGGCGCCCAAGCGGCTCGCCCCGTACTCCCACGCGCTGGAGGCCGCGGTCGTCGACGGCGACCAGGACCTGGCCGACGGCCGGCTGGTGCTGCTGCACGACCCGGCCGGGCACGACGCCTGGCAGGGCACGTTCCGGCTGGTGACGCTGGTGCGCGCGGAGCTGGAGCCGGAGATGGCCGCGGATCCGCTGCTGCCGGAGGTGTGCTGGTCCTGGCTGACCGGCGCGCTCCAGACGCGCGGGCTGACGTACGGGGAGCCGAGCGGCACGGTCACGCGTGCGAGCTCGCACTACTTCGGTGGGCTGTCGGCGCGGCCGGCCGCCTCGCAGATCGAGATCCGCGCGTCCTGGACGCCGCGCGAGGGCCTGGGCGGGGTCCCTGACACCGCCGCGCACCTCGCGTCCTGGTGCGATCTGCTCGCCCAGGTCGCGGGGCTGCCGCCGGCCGGGCCCGGGGACGCGTCGGTGGTCACGCTGCCGCAGCGGCGGGGGCCGCAGTCCCGCTGATCGAACCCGTTCCGACCCCGTACTGATCGAACCTGTACGGGGCGGTCAACCATGCCCTGTCGACGATCACACCTGCGTCCCCCTCTTGGCCGAATCACTTTGTCGATACGGCCACTTTCGACCGCGTAGCGACGCAGACCGAAACCGTTCGACCTTCGAATGATCGACCGCGTGTCCGAATTGCACGGATTGTTATCACCGAATCGTGATCATTCTCTAAAGGCGGACGGGTTCGGTGCCGAAGACGACTGTGACCTTGAAAGCACGGTTCGTCCCAGCTTCACCCCCCACGAGCCGGCCCCGTCCCGCACCCCAGGAGGCCTGGTGTCCGTTCTCCTCGAGCAGCCCGCAAGCCTGGTCGCCTACCGCCCGAACAAGCCGACCGCCATGGTGGTCGTGGCCGACCCCCGCGTCCGCTCCACCGTCACCCGCCACCTGTGGGCGCTCGGTGTGCGCGATGTCATCGAGGCCTCGTCCATCGCGGAGGCTCGTCCCCGCATCGGCAACCCCCGCGACATCTGCGTCGCCGACGTCCACCTGCCGGATGGCTCCGGCCTCACCCTGCTGTCCGAGACCCGCGCCGCGGGCTGGCCCAACGGACTCGCCCTCTCCGCCGCCGACGACATCGGCGCCGTGCGCAACGCGCTCGCCGGAGGTGTGAAGGGCTACGTCGTCACCGGCACCCGTACCAACGTCGGGCTCCCCACCCGGCCGGGCGCCGCCCCCATCGGCGCCGCCGCCGCGCGGCTGCACCGCCGCCCCCCGGGTGCCCCGAGCCACCCGGGCGGCTACCGCGAGCTGTCCGGCCGCGAGGTGGAGGTGCTGCGGCTGGTCGCGGAGGGCCAGTCGAACAAGGCGATCGGCGTCTCGATGGGCCTGTCCGCGCTGACCGTCAAGAGCCACCTCGCCCGCATCGCGCGCAAGCTCGGCACGGGCGACCGTGCCGGCATGGTCGCGGTGGCGCTGCGGACCGGGATCATCCACTGACCCGCCCCGCCATGAACCCAGCTGATCGTCCACTCATGTGAACGGGTCCGGCCGCCGGTCCCGTTCACGACACTCACGGCTCGCGAATCCGCCACTTCCCCGACATGACTGGTTTGCGACCCCCGGGCGCCCGTCGACGGAACGTTCCGTCGGCGGGCGCTGTCCATACATGGATACCCTTGACAGGTGACCGACGCCCACGACACCGCAGCAGACAGCTCACTGCGAACCACCGGAGGCGCCCCTCCGGACGACGGCGGATCTTCTGCTACGGAGGCGCCGATCCCCTTGTTGGAGCCGCGTGAGGGCATTCCGCCCGTGATCGCGGACGAGGCCGCCCTGGCCCGGACGATCGCCGCCTTCGAGGCGGGTTCCGGCCCCGTCGCCGTCGACGCCGAGCGGGCGTCCGGCTACCGCTACGGCCAGCGCGCCTACCTCGTGCAGCTGCGCCGCGAAGGCGCCGGGACGGCGCTGATCGACCCCGTGGCCTGCCCCGACCTGTCCGCGCTGGGCGAGGCCCTCTCCGGCGTCGAGTGGGTGCTGCACGCCGCCACCCAGGACCTGCCGTGCCTGCGCGAGATAGGCATGGTGCCGACGCGGCTGTTCGACACGGAGCTGGCCGGGCGGCTCGCCGGGTTCCCCCGGGTCGGCCTCGGCGCGATGGTCGAGGGCGTGCTGGGCTTCGTCCTGGAGAAGGGGCACTCCGCCGTCGACTGGTCGACCCGGCCGCTGCCCGAGCCCTGGCTGCGGTACGCGGCGCTGGACGTCGAGCTGCTCGTCGACCTGCGCGACGCGCTGGAGAAGGAGCTGGACCGGCAGGGCAAGCTGGAGTGGGCCCGGCAGGAGTTCGACGCGATCGCCTCGGCCCCGCCGCCCGAGCCCCGCAAGGACCCCTGGCGGCGCACGTCCGGCATGCACAAGGTGCGCAGGCGGCGGCAGCTGGCCGTCGTCCGGGAGCTGTGGCAGACCCGGGACCGGATCGCGCAGCGGCGGGACGTCTCGCCGGGCAAGGTGCTCGGGGACGCGGCCATCGTGGAGGCCGCGCTGGCCCTTCCGGCCAACGTGCACGCGCTGGCCGCGCTGAACGGTTTCGGGCACCGGATGGGCAAGCGGCAGCTGGAGCAGTGGCAGGCGGCGGTGGACCGGGCGAAGGTGCTGAGCGAGGCGCAGTTGCCGCAGCCGGGGCAGCCGGTGGCGGGACCGCCGCCGCCGCGGGCCTGGGCGGACAAGGATCCCGCGGCGGCGGCTCGGCTCTCCGCGGCACGGGCGGCGGTTTCGGCTCTGGCCGAGGAGCTCAACATGCCGCAGGAGAACCTGATCGCGCCGGACACCGTGCGGCGGGTGTGCTGGGAGCCGCCGGCGGTGGTGGACGCGGAGTCTGTCGCGGAGGCGCTGGCTGGTCATGGGGCCCGGGGCTGGCAGGTCGAGCAGGTCACGCCTGTTCTGGTGACTGCTTTGTCCGCCGAGGCGCCGTAGAGGGTCTTCTCGTGCGGCGGGTGCAGGTGGTTCGTGGTGGTTCGCGCAGTTCCCCGCGCCCCTCAGGTCCTCACCTGGTGGCCCCTCGGGTGAAGCCGTTGTAGATGTAGCGCTGGAGGCACAGGAAGACGATCAAAGTGGGGAGGATCACCAGGATCGCTCCCGCCGAGATGGTTTCCCAGTGGGCGCCGAAGGGGCCCTTGAAGCGGAACAGGGACGTCGAGATCACGCCAAGATCTTCCGACGGCATGTAGAGGAACGGAATGTAGAAGTCGTTGTAGGTGGTGATGCCCTTGACGATCACCACCGTGGCGACCGCCGGCCGCAGCAAGGGGAAGATGATCTTGCGGTAGATCGTGAACGCGTTGGCGCCGTCCAGGCGGGCCGCCTCGTCCAGCGAGGTCGGGATGGAGCGGACGAACTGCAGGAAGATGTAGATCGAGACGATGTCCGTGCCCATGTAGAGGGCGATCGGCGCCCAGAGGCTGTCGAACATGCCGAAGCTGTTGACGATCTGGAAGGTCGCCACCTGCGTGGTGACGCCGGGGACCAGCGCGGCGACCAGGAACAGCGCCACGACCAGCTTCCGGAAGCGGAAGGTGAACCGGTCGATCGCGTACGCCGTCATCGAGCCGATGAGGACCGTGCCGCCGATGGCGAAGAGCAGGATCACCGCCGTGTTGGCGAACGCCGGGAGCATCCGGCCGTCCTGGAACGCCGTGACGTAGTTGCCGAAGTTCAGCGGGTCGTCGGGGAGCGCGAGGGCTCCGCTGTCGTCCGCCATCTCCCGCTCGGACTTCAGGGAGGTCAGGAGCACGGCGGCCAGCGGGAGCAGGACCACCACCGTCGCGGCGATCAGGGACAGGTACACCAGGGCGCGGGCGACTGCGCGGCGTGTCATGCGAGGTCCACCTTGTCGTCGGGGACGAGGCGGCGCTGCACCCAGGTCACCGCCAGGACGATCAGCAGCAGCACGATCGCGGCCGCCGAGGCGAGCCCCGTCTTGTTGAACTGGAAGGCCAGCTTCACGGTCTGGATCACGAAGGTCTCCGTGCCGGTCGCGCCGCCGGTCATGATGTACGGGATCTCGAAGACCGACAGGGAACCCGAGATCGACAGGATCACGGTGAGGGACAGCACCGGCTTGATGCCCGGCGCGATGATGTGGCGGAACTGGTGCCAGCGGTTCGCTCCGTCCAGTTCGGCCGCCTCGTACAGCTCCCCGGGGATGGACTGGATGGCGCCCAGGAAGAGGACGAAGTTCAGGCCGAGGTAGCGCCAGACCGAGACGGCGGCGAGGGAGGTGTTCGCCGACTCCGGGGTGCCCAGCCAGGCGCGGTCCGTCTCCACGCCGAACAGGCCCAGCACCGAGTCGAGGGTGCCGCCGTCCTGGAAGAAGTAGAGGAAGACGAAGCCGATCGCGACCCCGTTGATCAGGTACGGGAAGAACAGCACGCCCTTGAAGAAGTTCCGGAAGCGGACGTTGAAGCTCAGGATCGTCGCGAAGTACAGCGCGGCGACGATCTGGACGACCGAGGCGACCAGGTAGTAGCCGCTGACCCAGAAGACCTCGAACAGATCGGGGCGGGTGAAGAGTTCGGTGTAGTTCTCGGCGCCCGTGTAGCGCAGCTCGGGGCTCACGCCGTCCCAGTCGGTGAAGCTGTACGCGACCATGTTGGCGATCGGCGCGTAGGTGAAGACGATCAGGAGTGTGAGCGGGGCCAGCAGGAAGAGCCAGGGGGTGGCCCCGCGCCACAGACGGGTCCGGCGCGGGGCGGGGGCGGCGGCCCCCGGCCCCGCGGCGGCCTGCACGGCCGCCGTCTCGGTCGTGCTGGCCATCAGTACCCCAGCGCCTTCTGGGTCTCGGTCCACTTCTCACCGAGGCCGTCCAGGTAGTCGTCCGGGTCGCCCTTCCTGGCGCCGCGGGCCATGTCGACGAGTTCCTTGCGGTAGTCGGGCGTGTTGATGCCGACCTCGGACTGGTTCTCGAGGG
Source organism: Streptomyces sp. NPDC006140 (assembly GCF_040628815.1). NCBI lineage: Bacteria > Bacillati > Actinomycetota > Actinomycetes > Kitasatosporales > Streptomycetaceae > Streptomyces > Streptomyces sp. NPDC006140. The sequence goes on from NZ_JBEXTS010000004.1 coordinate 346,695, forward strand.
TCTTCAGCTCGGCGCCCTTGCTGTCGTCGAGGTCGAGGAACTTGACGCCCGCCTCCTCGTACGGCTTCAGGACGTCGGGCAGCGGGCCGTCCTTGAGCGGCGACAGCGCCAGGTTGTCCTCGGCGTAGCCGGACTTGTCGGTGAACCAGTCGATCCAGGCGCGGGCGGCTTCCTTGTGGTCGGAGTGGATGTTGACGGCCTGCTGGTAATCGGGCGACGTCACCGCGCAGAACGTGCCGTCCTTCTGGGCGGGGAAGGGCATGAACCCGATGTCGTCCGGGTCGGCGCCGGCCTGCTTCGCCGCGCCCTGCATCTGGATGACCGCCCAGGAGCCGAGCCACATGGTGGCGATCTCGCCCTTGGCCAGCCTGGGCTTGGACGCCTCCCAGTTGGTGGTCGTCGGGTCCTTCTCGGAGAGCCCCTCGTGCACGATGTCGTACAGCAGGCTGTCCGCCACCCGCAGTTCGCCGCCCTCGGCCCAGGGGTTGCCCTCGACCCATCTGGTGGTGGCCTGCTCGTCGCAGCTCACCGAGCCCTTGACCCCGGTCCACTGGCTGAGCGGCCAGCCGTCCTTGAAGTTGGTGTAGTAGGGCACCGCGTCGGTCTTCGCCTTGATGGCCTTGAGGCCGGCGAGGAACTCGGCCGGTGTCGTGGGCCAGTCGGTGACCCCGGCCCGGCTCCACACCTTCTTGTTGTAGATGAACCCCGGGACCGCGCCGAGCGGGCTCTGGCCGTAGACCTTGCCGTCGACTGCCGTGTAGTCGGTGAAGCGGTACTTCTTGCCCCGCTCCTCCTTGCCGCCCAGCGAGGCGAAGAACTTGGGGTAGTCCTTCTTCTCGATCACCGCGGGGATCATGAGGACGTCCCCGTAGTTCTCCGTGTTCATACGGATCTTGACTTCGCCCTCGTAGTCGGTGATGCCGTCGAACTCGACCTTCACCTTGGGGTACGTCTTGTTGAACTCGGCGACGTACTTCTTCATCGTCCCGTCCTGCACGAGGTCGGTCCGGTGGGTGAGGACGGTGATGGTTCCGCTGACCTTGGCGGGGTCGTCGGGCGCCTCGGCGTCGGCGCCCTTGGTGGCGCCCCCGCTTCCGGTACAGCCGGAAGCCAGCAGGGCGGCCCCCACGGCGAGGGCCAGGACGATACGGCGGTTCATGTGCATCAGCTCCGTTCGCGGAGAGGAACTCGGGACGGACGAGCACGTGCGGTATGGCTGGTTCGGCACTCTGACAGCGCTTTCTCAACCGGTAAAGTCCCATTCCCGCCAAGGATGCGAAAACCCGTACACGGCTCTTCACTACACCGGTTAAGGGAGTGGGCATGCTGGAGGCCACACCGCTCGGCGACGGATGGATCCTGCGGCACGGGTCGGAGACGCTGCCGGCCTCGGTGCCGGGCTGCGTGCACACCGACCTGATGGCGGCCGGGGTCATCCCGGACCCCTTCCTGGGCCGGAACGAGACGGACGTGGCCTGGGTGGGGCGCCGGGACTGGACGTACGAGCGGGAGCTGCCCGCCCCGTCGTCCGCGCAGGAGCAGACCGACCTGGTCTTCGACGGGCTCGACACCGTCGCCGAGATCTCCCTGGACGGGCGGCTGCTGGGCACGGTGCGGAACATGCACCGCTCCTACCGGTTCGACGTGACGGGCCTGTCCGGGCGGCTGTCGGTACGGTTCGTCTCCGCGTACGCCGAGGCCGAGGCCGTCCGGGGACGCCTGGGCGAACGGCCCGCCGCCTACGCCGAGCCCTACCAGTACCTGCGCAAGATGGCCTGCTCCTTCGGCTGGGACTGGGGGCCGACCCTGGTGACGGCCGGGATCTGGCGTCCGGTGCGCCTGGAGCGCTGGTCGACGGCCCGGATCGCCCGGGTGCGGCCCCTGGTGAGCGTCGAGGAGGGCACCGGGGTCGTCGAGCTGGCCGTCGAGGTCGAGCGGACCCGGGTCGAGGCGCCGCTCGCCGTGGAGGCGACCGTCGCCGGGGTGCGGGCCCGCGCGGAGATCGAGGGGGCGGGCGGGACCGTACGGCTGCGGGTGCCGGACCCGGAGCTGTGGTGGCCGCGCGGGTACGGCGGACAGCCGCTGTACGACGTGGAGTTGACCCTGCTGCACGGGGACGACGCGCTGGACGTGTGGCGGCGGCGGATCGGCTTCCGCAGCGTGGAGCTGGACCGGCGGCCCGACGCGCACGGCACCGGCTTCACGCTCGTCGTCAACGGCGAGCGGCTCTTCGCGCGGGGCGTCAACTGGATCCCCGACGACGTCTTCCCGTCCCGGATCACCCGCGCGCGCTACCGGGAGCGGCTGGAGCAGGCCGTCGGCGCCGGTGTGGACCTCGTCCGGATCTGGGGCGGCGGGATCTACGAGAGCGAGGACTTCTACGACGCCTGCGACGAGCTGGGGCTGCTGGTCTGGCAGGACTTCCCGTTCGCGTGCGCGGCCTACCCGGAGGAGCAGCCGCTGCGCGGCGAGGTGGAGGCCGAGGCGCGGGAGAACGTCGTACGGCTGATGCCGCATCCCTCGCTGGTGCTGTGGAACGGCAATAACGAGAACCTGTGGGGGTTCCGGGACTGGGGGTGGGAGCCGAGGCTGGCCGGGGACTCCTGGGGCGAGGGCTACTACCTGGGCGTGCTGCCGCGTGTCGTGGCCGAGTTGGACCCGACCCGGCCGTACACGGCGGGCAGTCCGTGGTCCGGGTCGTGGCGGCACCATCCGAACGACCCGGCGCACGGCACGCACCACTCCTGGGAGGTTTGGAACCGCGAGGACTACGCCGACTACCGGCTGAGCGTGCCGCGGTTCGTCGCCGAGTTCGGCTGGCAGGCCCCGCCCGCGTACGCCACGCTGCGCCGCGCCCTGCCCGGGGAGGAGCTCGCGCCGGACTCCCCCGGCATGCTGCACCACCAGAAGGCGGACGACGGCAACGGGAAGCTGGCGCGCGGGCTGGCCCGGCACTTCGCCGTGCCGGACGGGGACTTCGACCGGTGGCACTACCTGACGCAGGTCAACCAGGCGCGTGCGGTCGCGGCCGGGATCGAGCACTGGCGCGCGCACTGGCCGGTGTGCGCGGGCACGGTCGTCTGGCAGCTCAACGACTGCTGGCCGGTGACCTCCTGGGCGGCGATCGACGGGGACGGGCGGGAGAAGCCGCTGTACCACGAGCTGAAGCGGCTGTACGCCGACCGGTTGCTGACGCTGCACACGCGCGACGGCGCGCTGGAGGTGGCCGCCGTCAACCAGGGCGCCGGGGACTGGACGGGGACGCTGACCCTGCGCCGGATGTCCGTCGGGGGCGAGGCGCTGGCGCGGGCAGAGGTGGAACTGTCGGCCGGGAGGCGGAGCGTGGCGCGGGTCGGGGTGCCGGGCGAGCTGGCGCCCGCCGGGCCGAAGGAGTTCCTGGTCGCGGACCTGGACGGGCTGCGGGCGCTGCACTTCCCGGTGCCCGACCGCGAAGTCGACTACCCACGGCCGGAGTTCGAGGTGGCCCTCGCCCCGGGCGGGATCAGGGTGACCGCCCGCACGCTGGTACGGGACCTGCTCCTGCAGGCCGACCGGCTGGATCCGGCGGCGCGGGCCGACCGGGGTCTGGTCACGCTGCTGCCGGGCGAAGAGGTGACGATCGGGGTGCGCGGCTGGCGGACTCCGGACCCGGAGGCCGCCCGATCGGCCCTGTACTGCGTGGAGCCCACCCGATGACGGCGACGCCGGCCCCCCGCGTCACCATCAAGGACGTCGCCGCCCGGGCCGGGGTGTCCAAGGGGGCCGTGTCGCTCGCCTTCAACCACAAGCCGGGGCTGTCCGAGGCGACCCGGGAGCGGATCTTCCGGGCGGCGCGGGAGCTGGGCTGGGCACCGAACCTCACGGCACGGACGCTGGCCGGGTCACGCGTGGACGTGGTGGGGCTCGCGGTCTGCCGGCCGGCGCGGGTGCTGGGCCTGGAGCCCTGGTACATGGAGTTCGTCTCGGGCGTGGAGGGCGTGCTGGCCGAGCACTCCTGCTCGCTGCTGCTGAGGCTCGTGCGGAGCCTGGACGAGGAGGTGGGCGTCCAGGGGGCGTGGTGGAGGGGGCGGCAGGTCGGCGGGTCGATCCTGGTCGACTTCCGGGCCGACGACCCCCGGGTGGACCTGGTGCGACGGCTGGGGCTGCCCGCGGTCGCCGTCGGGCACCCGTCGCTGACCGGGGGGCTGACCTCGGTGTGGACCGACGACGCCACGGCCGTGACGGAGGCGGTGCGGTACCTGGCCGCGCTCGGGCACCGGCGGATCGCCCGGGTGGGCGGGGCGGCGGACCTCGGGCACACGGCCATCCGGACGGCGGCGTTCGACGAGGCCGCGGGGGCGCTGGCACTGGCCGGGGCGTGGCAGGTGGCGACGGACTTCTCGGGGGACGCGGGGGCACGGGCGACGCGGTCGCTGCTGACGGCCGCGCCGCCGGACCGGCCGACGGCGATCGTGTACGACAACGACATCATGGCGGTGGCCGGGCTGTCGGTGGCGGCGGAGATGGGGCTGCGGGTGCCGGAGGACGTGTCGCTGCTGGCGTGGGACGACTCGCAGCTGTGCCGGCTGACGCATCCGACGCTGTCGGCGATGAGCCATGATGTGCACGGGTTCGGGGCAGAGGTCGCCCGGACCCTGTTCTCGGTGATCACGGCAGGCGGTGAGGCCGAGTCGCATCCCGTGCCCACGCCTGTGCTGACGCCCCGGGGGTCCACTGCCCCGCCCGGCATTCGTGTGTGACCTTCACCGCTTGGGGCCACGGGACTGGGCAGCTACGTTACTCATAAGTAGCATGGGGTGAGCAAGCGCTCAGCGTCCTGGACCCTGGAGGAGAGCCATCGTGCCTCGTACCGTCAGGGACGTCGTCTTCGTCGACGGCGTCCGCACCCCGTTCGGCAAGGCGGGCCCGAAGGGCATCTACCACGAGACCCGTGCCGACGACCTCGTCGTGAAGGCGATCCGGGAGCTGCTGCGCCGCAACCCCGGACTCGACCCGAAGAAGATCGACGAGGTCGCCATCGCCGCGACCACGCAGATCGGCGACCAGGGCCTGACCATCGGCCGCACGGCGGCCATCCTCGCCGGGCTGCCGCAGTCCGTGCCCGGTTACTCCATCGACCGCATGTGCGCCGGCGCGCTGACCGCCGTCACCACGGTGGCCGGATCGGTCGCCTTCGGCGCGTACGACATCGCCATCGCCGGTGGTGTCGAGCACATGGGCCGCCACCCCATGGGTGAGGGCGTCGACCCGAACCCGCGGTTCGTCTCCGAGAAGCTGGTCGACGAGTCGGCCCTGTTCATGGGCATGACCGCGGAGAACCTGCACGACCGGTACCCGCAGATCACCAAGCTGCGCGCCGACGAGTACGCGGTGCGCTCCCAGGAGAAGGCCGCCAAGGCGTACGCCAACGGCAAGATCCAGGCCGACCTGGTCCCGATCTCCGTGCGCCGCACCAACCCCGAGGGCGGCGAGACCGGCTGGGGCCTGGTCACCGCCGACGAGCCGATGCGCCCGGGCACGACCCTGGAGAACCTCTCCGGTCTGAAGACCCCGTTCCGCGTGCACGGCCGGGTCACCGCCGGCAACGCGGCCGGTCTGAACGACGGCGCCACCGCCTCCCTCATCGCCTCCGAGGAGTTCGCGCGGGAGAACGACCTCCCCGTGAAGATGCGCCTGGTCTCCTACTCCTTCGCGGGCGTGGAGCCGGAGGTCATGGGCTACGGCCCGATCCCGGCGACGGAGAAGGCGCTGGCCCAGGCCGGCCTGTCGATCTCCGACATCGGCCTGTTCGAGATCAACGAGGCCTTCGCCGTCCAGGTCCTGGCCTTCCTCGACCACTACGGCATCGCCGACGACGACGAGCGCGTCAACCAGTACGGCGGCGCCATCGCCTTCGGCCACCCGCTGGCCTCCTCCGGCGTCCGTCTGATGACGCAGCTGGCCCGCCAGTTCGAGGAGCAGCCGCACGTCCGCTACGGCCTGACCACCATGTGCGTCGGCTTCGGCATGGGCGCGACGGTCATCTGGGAGAACCCGCACTTCGAGGGGGACAAGTGAGCACCACCGCCGAGCTTCTCAAGCAGGCTTCCGAGCTGTTCCCGGACGAGGTCGTCACAGTTGCGCACGTACGCCACTTCGACCTCCCCCTGGGTGCGGGCCGTTTCGCCCTGATCACCCTGGACAACGGCCACGACCACACCAAGCCGACCACCTTCGGCCCGGCCTCGCTGGCGAACCTGAACGCCGCGATCGACCAGGTCGAGAAGGAGGCGGCGGACGGCGAGATCGTCGGCGTCGGCATCACCGGCAAGCCGTTCATCTTCGCGGTCGGCGCCGACCTCAAGGGCGTGGAGATCCTCAAGGAGTACGAGCACGCGCTCGCCATCGGCAAGGGCGGCCACGAGGTCTTCAAGCGGCTGTCCAAGCTGGCCGTGCCGACCTTCGCGTACTACAACGGCGCCGCGATGGGCGGCGGTGTCGAGGTCGGTCTGCACTGCACCTACCGCACCGTCTCCGCGGCCGTGCCGGCGTTCTCCCTGCCCGAGGTCTTCCTCGGCCTGGTCCCGGGCTGGGGCGGCTGCACGCTGCTGCCGAACCTGATCGGCCCCGAGAAGGCCGTCTCGGTGATCATCGAGAACAGCCTCAACCAGAACAAGCAGCTCAAGGGCAAGCAGGTCTACGAGCTCGGGATCGCCGACGCGATCTTCGAGGGCGCGGACTTCCTGGAGCAGTCGCTGATCTGGACCGCCTCCGTCCTCAAGGGCGAGCTGGAGATCGAGCGCCCGGTGATCGACCGGGGCGAGGGCTGGGACCAGGCCGTCGCCAAGGGCCGCTTCATCGCGGACTCCAAGGTGCACGGCGCCGCTCCGGCCGCCTACCGCGCCCTGGACATCATCGCCGCCGCCAAGAACGGCGACCTCCAGCAGGGCTACGACGCCGAGGACAAGGCGCTCGCCGACCTCATCATGGGCGGTGAACTGCGCGCCGGCATCTACGCCTTCAACCTGGTGCAGAAGCGCGGCAAGCGCCCGGCCGGTGCCCCGGACAAGTCCCTGGCCCGCCCGGTCACCAAGGTCGGTGTCGTCGGCGCCGGTCTGATGGCCTCCCAGCTCGCGCTGCTGTTCCTGCGCCGCCTGGAGGTGCCGGTCGTGCTGACCGACATCGACCAGGAGCGCGTCGACAAGGGTGTGGGCTACGTCCACGCCGAGATCGACAAGCTGCTCGGCAAGGGCCGCATCAACCAGGACAAGGCCAACCGCCTCAAGGCGCTGGTGACCGGTGTCCTGGACAAGGCCGAGGGCTTCGCGGACGCGGACTTCATCATCGAGGCCGTGTTCGAGGAGATGGGCGTCAAGCAGAAGGTTTTCGCGGAGGTCGAGGCGGTCGCCCCGGCGCACGCGATCCTCGCCACCAACACCTCCTCGCTGTCGGTGTCGGAGATGGCGTCGAAGCTGAAGCACCCCGAGCGGGTCGTCGGCTTCCACTTCTTCAACCCGGTCGCCGTGCTGCCGCTGCTGGAGATCGTCCGCGGCGAGCAGACCGACGACGCCTCCCTCGCCACGGCGTTCGGCGTCGCCAAGAAGCTGAAGAAGACCGCGGTCCTCGTGAAGGACGCCCCGGCGTTCGTCGTGAACCGCATCCTGACCCGCTTCATGGGCGAGATCCAGAACATCATCGACGAGGGCACGCCGGTCGAGGTCGCCGAGAAGGGCGTCGAGCCGCTCGGTCTGCCGATGTCGCCGCTGGTCCTGCTGGAGCTGGTCGGCCCGGCGATCGGCCTGCACGTCTCCGAGACGCTCAACAGGGCGTTCCCGGACCGCTTCACGGTCTCCCCGAACCTCAAGGCGGTCGTCGAGGCGGGCAAGCGCGGCTTCTACGTCTACGACAGCGGCAAGCCCGAGCTGGACCCCGAGGTCGCCGCGCTGCTGAAGCAGGGCGACAGCGTCCTGACGGAGGAGCAGGTCCGCGAGCGCGTCCTGGACGCGGTGGCGCAGGAGATCGGGCTCATGCTCGACGAGGGCGTCGTCGCCGAGGCGCAGGACATCGACCTCTGCCTCATCACGGGCGCCGGCTGGCCCTTCCACCTGGGCGGCATCACGCCGTACCTGGACCGCGAGGGTGTCTCCGAGCGCGTGAACGGCAAGAAGTTCCTGGCTCCGGGCGTCGCGAGCGTCCCGGCGTAACGCGTTACCCCTGAGGGGGGTGGGGCGTGCGGTAACAATCCGCACACCCGCCCCCCTTTGTGCATGCCGCCACGGATAGGATCCTCACACAATCCGACCATTGTTTACCTGGCTCTGACGCTCTCCACCAGAGACCGCCGGATGTCCTCGAAGGAGTCTTCCGTGGCGTCCTCCCGTCGCCGAACACCCCGACGCCGGGTCTGGCCCAAGATCAGGCTCCTGCTCCTCGTGGCCGTGGTCGCGGCCGGCGGCACCGCCCTGTATCCCGTGTGGAAGGCCGCGAACCCGGACCCGCCCGAGCTGACGGTCCGCTACCGGACCGACACCCCGGCCACGGCCGCGGCGGCCAAGCCGTCGCTGGAAGTCTTCAACGACACGGACAGGCCCCTGCCGTTGAGCGAGGTGACGCTCCGGTACTGGTTCACCGCCGACGGCGCCGACAGCCCCTCGTCGTACGCCTTCAACTGCGTCAACGCCGTCTTCGGCTGCTCGAACGTCGCCGGGCGGGTCGTCGCGATGGACCAGCCCACCGACACCGCCGACCACTACCTGGAGCTGCGGTTCACCGAGGGCGCCGGCGACCTGAAGCCCGGCGCCAACAGCAAGGGCATCGACGTCCAGCTGTTCCGCACCGACCACAAGAAGCTGAAGCAGTCCGACGACCGCTCCTTCGACGCCGGGATGACGTCCTACAAGGCGGCCGAGAAGGTCACCGCGTACAAGCGGGGCGTCCTCGCCTGGGGCGAGGAGCCGGACGGCACCAAGGCGAGCGACGAGAAGAAGGCGACGGCGAAGGCCGCGGCACCCGACCCGCTGCCCGCACCGCCGGCCGACGTGCTGTTCGACGACTTCTCCTACCAGGGCCCCAAGGACCCCGCCCTGTTCAAGCACGGCTGGCTGGTCCGCACCAGCAAGGGCGGCCCCGGCATCGAGAACACCTGGTCGGCGGAAGGCGTCAGCTTCCCCACCGCCGAGGGCTCCCACGCGGACGGCCAGGTGCTCAACCTGCGGGCGAGCACGGACGGCACCAAGGCCGGGACCAAGCAGGCGAGCCTCGGCACGGCCGCGGCCAAGTTCCGCGACGGCACCTACGCGGCCCGCATCCACCTCAGCGACAAGCCGGCCACCGGTGACCGCGGCGACCACGTCAACCAGACCTTCTACACCATCGGCGGCAAGGGCTCGACGTACAGCGAGCTGGACAACGAGTACATGCCGAACGGCGGCTGGGGCCGGCCCGGGCCCAAGCTCGACACGGTGACCTGGTACGACCACAAGACGAACGACCGCGTCTACGAGACCACGAACAAGAGCCTCGACGCCTGGCACACCATGCTGATCAGGGTCAAGGACGGGGTCGTCGCCTACTGGCTCGACGGCAAGAAGCTCTTCGTCAGCAGCGGGAAGTACGCCCCGCGCGCGGACATGTCCGTGAACTTCAACCACTGGTTCATCGATCTGCCGTTCAAGGGGGAACGCGCCTGGGACATGAAAGTCGACTGGCTGTACTACAACGCGAACGAAACGCTGTCGGCGAAGGAAGTCCAGTCCCAGATCGAGGGCTTCACGAACGACGGCATGCACTACTTCGACACGGTCCGGGGGTCCCGGTGAGGAAGAAACAACCAGTGGTGAGCCGGCGCAGGGCGCTGCTCCTGGGCGGAACGGGCGGGGCCGCCCTGGCGGGCGGGGGTGCCTGGCTGGGGAACGTGGCGGCGCAGCCCGCCGCAGCCGAGGCGGTCGAGGCCGCCATCGGCGGACTGACCACTCCGCCGGCCTACGCCCCGTCGGGCCGCCGTCCCAAATACCGCCGGGCCAGTTGGTCCCAGCAGTTCCAGTCCGGCCACGGCTGGACCCCCGGCGGCGCGGGCACCGCGTCGGCCGAGGCGAACGACAAGTCCGTCTTCGTCCGCGGCACCCAGTCGGTCCGGGTGACCACCAACGGCACCGGCAAGCAGTCGTACGTCCGTAAGACCGGCCTGCCCGCGATGAGCCTGAGCGGCAAGATGATCCGCCTGGTCTTCCGCGTCGACGACGTGACGAACCTGGCCAAGATGGTGTTCTACCTGGGCAGCGGCTCCCTCGCGAACCACTTCTCCTGGGCATTCCACGCGCACTCCAAGACGGCGGCCAACTACGTCCAGTCCGGGGAGTGGGTGACGGTCCACCTCCAGTGGGCGGACGTCAGCGGGGCGGCCGGCACGTACTCCATCGGCGCCGGCGGCAAGCCGTCCACGAAGACCGGCTTCACCGACCTGTCGTTCGCCGTGTACGACAACGCGGGCGGCCCGGTCACCTACCGCCTCCAGGCCGTGGAGCTGATCCCGGACACCGTCTCGGTCTTCCCCAAGGGCGTCGTCTCCATCACCTTCGACGACTCCCACAAGTCCATCCACGACCTGGCCCGGCCGGTCATGGACCGCTTCGGCTTCCCCGGCACGGTCTACAACATCGCCGACGCCATCGGCACCGGCAGCTTCCTGACCGTGGGCCAGATGCGGTCCATGCAGGACTTCTCCGGCTGGGAGATGGCGGGCCACTCGTACGCGAACGCCGTCCACACGGCCAGCTACCCCAAGCTCACCGCCGAGCAGGCCGACGACGACTTCCGCAAGCTGCGCGAGTGGCTGGTGTCCAACGGCTTCACCAGCGAGCACTTCGCCTATCCGCACGGGGCGTTCCAGAAGACGACCGACGGCGTCCCGGTCGACCAGATCGCGAGCCGGCACTTCACCACGGCCCGCTCGATCATCTCCGAGACCATCGAGTCCTTCGCCCCGGCGATGCCCTACCGCCTCAAGGCGCTGACCGGTATCAACGACGGCACGGGCATCGGCGGTACGGCGCTGTCGAAGCTGACGGGCGCGGGCGGCCGGCTCGACCGGTGCGTGAACAGCGGCGACTGGCTGATCCTCTGCCTGCACAAGGTCGTCGACGGCGCCCCCGCGACGAGCACCGAGATCGGCAAGGCGGGCCTGGAGACGCTGATGAAGGCGATCGACGACCGGGACATCCCGGTGCTGACGGTCGAGGAGGCGATGGCCTCGTACACCTGAGGCCCGGGACCACGGGAGCACGAGAGACGGGACCACGGGAGCACGAGAGAGGGGCGGCCTCCCGGCCGCCCCTCTCTTCGTCTCTTCGTGCCGCCGCGGCGCTACCAGCCGCCGCCCTGCCCGTAGCCATGGCCCTGGCCTTGTCCCTGACCCTGCGGCCAGGAGGGGTCCGGGTACGGATGGCCGCCCTGCTGCGGGTACTGCTGCTGGTACGGGTCGTGGTACCCGGGCTGTCCGGCGTATTCGCCCTGCCACTGCTGCTGGCCGGCCGGTTCCGGCGTCCCCCAGCTCACGCGCTGCTGCGGGACCGCCGCGTGCTGCTCCTCGTCGTAGCCGGGGATCGGCTGCGGCTGGGAGGGGATGCCGCCCGCCGGGCGGGGCCGGGTGCGCAGCGCCACGCCCTCCAGACGCATCAACTGGAGCGTCTCGGTGACCTTCTTGTCGGAGTACGGGTCCTCTTCCTCGAAGATCTCCGTCACGTCGTGCTCGTGGTCGCCCGCCACGGACACCTCGACACCGCCCTGGCGGGTGCCCCAGCTGCCCTTGTGGAGGGTGAACAGGGCGTAGAAGCGCAGCGGCGTCAGCAGCGTCAGCTGGATGACGCCGTAGATCGGCGCGAGCAGGAACATGCCGAAGCGCTTGACGAAGCCCATGCCGCGGCGCGGGAAGTCCAGGTAGCGCACATTGCGGAGGTAGCCCATCAGGACCATGAAGACCAGGTAGTCGCCGATGTGGTTGACGAACTGCGCGGGCTTGATGATGGGCAGGATGACCATCGAGTAGAACATCGCCGAGCCGAAGACCAGCCACAGCGCGAGTTCCATGCAGGTCAGCCAGAAGGCCGGGCGGTACTTCTTCTGGTGCCGGAACGCCCACAGCGACTCGCGGAAGAAGGACTTGTTCCAGCGGACCTGCTGGCGCAGGAAGTGCGGCAGCTTCTCGGGGACGGCGGTGTAGCCGACGGCGGTCTCCTGGAAGACGACCTGGCCTTCCATCAGGCAGTAGTTGGTCATGCGGCGGTCGTCGCCGAAGACGGCCGGCTTGCCCAGGAACTGCTGGTTGAGGAAGTCCGGCAGGTACTTGCGCACCAGCGTGCCGCGGTAGGCGGACAGGGCGCCGCAGCAGCACAGCACCGACTTCAGCCGCGAGTACGCGGCCCGCTCGAAGAGGAAGGAGTTGCCGTAGCGCAGGTCCTGCAGGCGCGTGAAGATGTTGCTGTCGTGGTTGAGCGCCAGCACCATGCCGGTGGAGGCCATGATCTTCTCGTCGGCCAGCGGCAGCAGCAGCTCGCGCACGGTGTCCCGGGAGAGCACGGTGTCCGAGTCGACGCAGAGGAAGATGTCGGAGTAGGGCGCGGCCTCGAAGCCCAGCGCCAGCGCCTCGCGCTTGCCCTTGTTCTCGGGCTGCACGCTGACGGTGTACTTGACGCCCTTGGCCTCGAACTCGCGGCGCAGCTTCTTCGCCGCCTTGATGCCGGAGTCGTTGGCACTGGCGTCGTCGATGATGTGGATCTCGTTCGGCAGGCGGCTCTGCGCGAGGAGGCTGCGCATGCCCTGCTCGAACATCACCGGGTCCTCGTTGTAGATCGGGATGACCGCGGTGACCCAGGCGTTCTCCAGGTACTCCAGCTCCTCCCGCCCGGCCTTGGCCGGACGGTAGAAGAGGGCGCCGAACATCTTCAGGGACAGCAGGCCCATGGCACCCATCGAGTACAGGTGCAGGGAGCCGGCGTCGAGCCGGGTGGCGATCAGCGCGGCCAGGCCCAGGAAGACGAAGTACGAGACCTTCAGGTGCCGCCGCTTGCGGTGCGCGCGGCGGCCGGAATCGACGGCCCCGGGTATGTACGTGTCTTCGGAAGTCACAGCTTGACCACCCGCGGGTGGTCGGCGGACTTGCCCCGGGTGTCGAACAGCGCCCGGGCCCGGTCGGCGAGCTCCTCCACGTCGATCTCGCGGTGCGGCTGGAGCAGGATGGTGAGGTCGGCGGCCTCGGCGGCGGCGAGGTAGTCCCCGGCCCGTTCGACGGGCGCGCCGCCGACCTGCCAGTCCTCGACCCGCGGGTCGAAGTAGACCAGTTCGGCGCCGCGCGCGAGGAGGTTCTCGGCGACGGCCATCGCGGGGCTCTCCCGCTGGTCCGAGATGTCGGGCTTGTACGTGACACCGAGGAGCAGCACGCGGGATCCGCGCACGGCCTTGCCCTGGTCGTTGAGGAGATCGGCCGCGCGGTTCACCACGTGCACGGGCATGCGCTGGTTGATCTCCTGCGCCAGCTCCACGAACCGGAACGGGATGCCCAGCGAACGCACCTTGTACGACAGGTAGTTGGGGTCGATCGGGATGCAGTGTCCGCCGACGCCGGGGCCGGGGTAGAAGGGTGCGAACCCGAACGGCTTGGTGGAGGCGCACCGGATGGCGTCCCAGAGGTCGACGCCGATCTCGCGGCAGAACATCGACATCTCGTTGACGAGCGCGATGTTGACGTGCCGGTAGGTGTTCTCCAGGAGCTTGGCCATCTCGGCCTCGCGGGTGCCCTTGGCCTCGACGACGCGGTTCACGAAACGCTCGTAGAGGGCGCGGGCTGCCTTGGTGCAGTCGGCCGTGATGCCGCCGACGACCTTGGGGGTGTTCTCCAGGCCGAAGGAGGCGTTGCCCGGGTCGATGCGCTCCGGGGAGAAGGCGAGGTGGAAGTCGGCGCCGACGCGCAGCGCGCCGGCCTCCAGGCGCGGGCGGACGACCTCGTCGGTCGTGCCGGGGTACGTCGTGGACTCCAGCACGACGAGCGTGCCGGCCCTGAGGTGGGCGGCGATGTCGTCGACGGCGGCGTGCACCGCGCCGAGGTCGGGGGCCCCGTGCTCGGTGAGCGGCGTCGGGACGCACACGACCACCGCGGCGGCCTCGGCGATGACCTCCGGCCGGTCGGTGGCCTCGAAGCCCCGCTCCCGCATGGCGCGGACATCGGCGTCGCTGATGTCGTCCACATGCGACCGGCCGGCGTTCAGCCCGTCGACGACCCGTCGGCTGCGGTCGAGACCGACCACCTTCAGGCCTGCGGCGGCCGCGGACCTGGCCAGCGGCAGCCCCACGTAACCGAGTCCGACCACGACAAGATCCACCGTGGAGGATCTGCTCACGACATCATTCCCAACCCCGGTTGCCACGGCCCCGGCCAGACGCACAGCAACCGGCCCCCCGAGCAAATTCGAACAAGTCCGAGGAGGTTAACAAGACCTTCACTTTTTGACCACGTTCACCCGAGGTGCGTCTCGTCACGCACACATCCGTACAACCCTTGACACATTTCGTGTGTCTGGAGCGACGGGAGCCTCAGGAAGAACGGGTGTCAGACCTCCCGCCAGGCCTCCAGCGCGAGCCCCGGCTCGTCCTTGCGACGGGTGAGCAGCAGCGTGCCGGTCGACGGGGAGAGGGAGGCGGCGACGACCTCGTCGTGCTCGTCGAGCGCCAGGGACACCATGGCGTCGGCGGGCAGCTGGGGGCCGGACTCGGTCCACCAGGCGCCGGCCGACTCCTGCTCGGTCGGATAGGCGGCGAAGGCGACCCGGCCGCTCGCCGACCGCTGGGCGAGCACGGTGCAGTCGTGCCCCTCGATGTCGCAGCGCACGGCGGAGACCGGGCCCGGTCCGGCGGACGCGAGGAGGGTCACCGGCTTCTCGCCCGGCCGCCAGGCGCACAGGTCACCGGACGTGTCCGTGAAGAAGACGGTGGTGTGCTCGGCGGACGTGGCGAGCGCGCGCAGGGTCCCCGGACGGACGGGGACATCGACGCCCTCGGTCTGCACGGGCTTCTTGCCGTCCCCCTCCTGCCGCCAGTGCAGGATCCCGCCGGGCACGCAGGCGTACAGCTCCACGTACCCCGACTCCCCCGTCACGGCGGCCAGTTCCCCGTCGACGTCGTGCCCTTCGAGGTCCAGCCAGCCGCCCCAGCCGCCCTTGACCTTCTGGTTGCGCAGGCTCACCCCGCCGGCCGCGTTCCGGACGAAGACATAGCCGCGCCCCGCGCCGTCGACGGCTACGGCCGGCGGCCCCGTCCGGTCGCCCTTCTTGTCCGGGTGCCCGATCGGGATCCAGTCCAGGGGCGCGAGCCCGGGCCGGAAGTGCGTGGAGTGCACCAGCCCCGACTCCCCGGGCACGGTGGGCCGCCAGGCGGCCAGGTGGGCGTACCCGTCGGCGCCCTGGCCGACCGCCGGGCCCGGGTGCAGCTTCTGGTCGCCGCCGACCCTGCGGGGGGTGTCCTCCCAAGGGCCCGCGGGGCCGCGCTCCGCGCGGCACAGGACGGCGTCGCCGGAGGGCAGATAGACGCTGAGGCGGCCGTCGCGGCCGCGGAGGAGCCAGTCGCCGTTCACCAGTTCACTTTATGCGGGCCGGACCGCTCGGCGCGCGGCCCGCCCCTGCCGGGGCGTCATCCCGCGTGCGACCCTGGCCACATGAACGACACCCTGCCTCTCCTTGTCGTCGTCGACGCCGCGAACGTCGTCGGGTCGGTGCCCGACGGGTGGTGGCGGGACCGGCGCGGGGCCGCGGAGCGGTTGCGGGACCGGCTGGCGGCGGACGGGGTGCCGGGGCAGGACGGGCCGGTGGAGGTCGTGCTCGTGGTGGAGGGGGCGGCGCGGGGGGTGGAGTCCGTGCCCGGGGTGCGGGTCTCGTCGGCGCCGGGCAGTGGGGACGATCACATCGTGGAGGTGGTCGCGGAGGCCGGGGCGCGGCCGGTGCTGGTGGTGACGGCGGACCGGGAGCTGCGCAGGCGGGTCGCGGAGCTGGGGGCGGAGGTGGCCGGGCCCCGTACGGTGCGTCCGTAGGGGCCCGGTGCCGGCAACCAGGGCCAGGGCGTTGGGCAACCCGGTAAAGCCATCAGAGCTAGAGCGTTTGCCCGGGCTTTGTTTCCTCTCCCTGGGCGAGGCGGCTGTGGGTGCGGCCATAGAGGAAGTAGAGGACGAATCCGGCGGCCATCCAGATGCCGAACCGTACCCACGTCTCGGCGGGCAGATTGATCATCAGCCACAGGGAGGCGCACACCGACAGGATCGGGATGACCGGCACCCACGGGGTGCGGAAGGACCGGGGCAGGTCGGGGCGGGTGCGGCGCAGGACGATCACGCCGATCGCGACGACCACGAAGGCGAACAGCGTGCCGATGTTCACCAGGGCGGCCAGCTCGGTCAGCGGCGTGAAGCCGGCGAGGATCGCGATGACCACGCCGAGCAGGATGGTCGGCCGGTGCGGGGTCTTGAAGCGCGGGTGGACGCGGGAGAAGAACCGCGGCAGCAGCCCGTCGCGGCTCATCGCGAAGAAGACACGGGTCTGGCCGAGCAGCAGGATCATGCACACCGTCGTCAGGCCGACCGCGGCCCCGAAGCTGATGAAGCCCGCGTACCACGGGTGCCCCGTCGCCTTGAACGCGTCGGCGAGCGGTGCGTCCACGGACAGTCGGCTGTAGTGCTGCATGCCCGTGACGACGATCGACACGAGGACGTACAGCGTGGTGCAGATCAGCAGCGAGCCGAGGATGCCGCGCGGCATGTCACGCTGCGGGTTCCTGGTCTCCTCCGCGGCCGTCGCCACCACATCGAAGCCGATGAAGGCGAAGAACACGACGGAGGCGGCGGTGAAGATGCCCATGACGCCGAAGTTGGACGGCGCCCAGCCGAACATGAGCTGGATCAGTGGCGAGTCCAGACTGGACCCGGCCTCCACCGGCTTCTCCTTCGGGATGAACGGGTCGTAGTTCTCGCCCTTGATGAGGAACGCGCCCGCGATGATCACGACGAGGACGACCGTCACCTTGATGGCCACGACCAGCGAGGTGATGCGCGCGGACAGCTTCATGCCGAGCACGAGGATGACGGTGAGGACGAGGACGAGCGCGGCGGCGAGGATGTCGAAGCCGAAGACGTCCGAGCCCTCTCTGCTGCCCAGGGCCGCCGGCATCTCCCAGCCCGCGTTGTCCATGAGCGACTGGATGTACCCGGACCAGCCGACGGCCACCACCGCCGTCCCGAGCGCGAACTCCAGGACCAGGTCCCAGCCGATGATCCAGGCGGGCAGTTCGCCGAGGGAGGCGTAGGAGAACGTGTAGGCGGACCCGGCGACCGGGACCGTGGAGGCGAACTCGGCGTAGCAGAGCGCGGCCAGCGCACAGGCGACGCCGGCCGCCACGAACGCCAGGGCCACCGCGGGTCCGGCGTTGTTCTTGGCGACCGTGCCGGTGAGAACGAAGATGCCGGTGCCGATGATCACACCGACGCCGAAGACGGTCAGATCCAGCGCGGACAAGGACTTCTTGAGCGCGTGCTCTGGCTCCTCGGTATCGAGGATGGACTGCTCGACCTTCTTCGTCCGGAAGAGGGTGCTGCTCACGGGGTACCTCCCACGCTTGTCGTCCTCGACATGATCGAGAGGGGGCACCGTTCGTATGCCCCGGCGGGGAAGGATTCACGCCAATGGGCCGGTTTCACCACCCTCATGGTGGTGAGACCGGCCCATTCGGCGGTGCCTGGGTGGGCGTCAGTCGCGCGCGGGCTCCACGGCGTCGACGGCGTCCGCGGTGCTGCGCTCGTACCGCCCGTCCAGCTTGGCGACCAGGCCGGTCACCTGCCGGGCGATGTCCGGCGCGGTGAGGCCGATCTCGGCGAGGACCTCGGCGCGCGAGGCGTGGTCGAGGAAGCGCGGCGGGATGCCGAAGTCGCGCAGCGGCACGTCGACGCCCGCGTCGCGCAGCGCCTGCGCGATCGCCGATCCGACACCGCCGACCCGGCTGTTGTCCTCGACGGTGACGACGACGCGGTGCCGCTCGGCGAGCGGGGCCATGGCCTCGTCGACGGGTTTGACCCAGCGCGGGTCGACGACGGTGGTGGAGATGCCCTGCTTGTCGAGGAGGCCGGCGATCTCCAGGCACATCGGCGCGAGGGCGCCGACCGAGACCAGCAGCACGTCCGGCCGGTCGGTGCCGGGCTCGCGCAGCACGTCCATGCCGCCGACGTGGCCCACGGCGGGTACGGCGGGACCGACGGCGCCCTTGGAGAAGCGGACCACGGTCGGCGCGTCGTCGACGGCGACGGCCTCGCGCAGCTGGGCGCGGACCTGGTCGGCGTCGCGCGGCGCGGCCAGCCGCAGCCCGGGCACGACCTGAAGGATCGACATGTCCCACATGCCGTTGTGGGAGGCGCCGTCGGTGCCGGTGACACCGGCCCGGTCGAGGACGAAGGTGACACCGCACTTGTGCAGGGCCACGTCCATCAGCACCTGGTCGAAGGCCCGGTTGAGGAAGGTGGCGTACACCGCGAACACCGGGTGCACACCGCCCGTCGCCAGGCC
This sequence comes from Streptomyces sp. NPDC006140, assembly GCF_040628815.1. Classification (NCBI taxonomy): domain Bacteria; kingdom Bacillati; phylum Actinomycetota; class Actinomycetes; order Kitasatosporales; family Streptomycetaceae; genus Streptomyces; species Streptomyces sp. NPDC006140. The sequence goes on from NZ_JBEXTS010000004.1 coordinate 365,261, forward strand.
GGCCGCGGAGACGGCGCCGTGCTGCTCGGCGATGCCGACGTCGTAGACCCGCTCGGGGAAGCGCTTGGCGAACCGGTCCAGGCCCACCGGCTGGAGCATGGCGGCCGTGATGGCGACGATGTCCTCGCGCTCCTCGCCGAGCTTGACCATCTCGTCGCCGAAGACGGAGGTCCAGTCGGCGCCGGAGGTGGCGATCGGCAGGCCCGTGTCGGGGTGGATCTTGCCGACGGCGTGGAAGCGGTCGGCCTCGTCCTGGAGGGCGGGCTGGTAGCCGCGGCCCTTCTCGGTGAGGCAGTGCACGATGACGGGCCCGCCGAACCGCTTGGCCCGGGCGAGCGCGGACTCCAGCGCCTCGATGTCGTGGCCGTCGATCGGGCCGACGTACTTCAGGCCGAGGTCCTCGAACATGCCCTGCGGGGCGATGAAGTCCTTCAGGCCCTTCTTCGCGCCGTGCAGGGTGTCGTAGAGCGGCCTGCCGACGACCGGGGTGCGCTCCAGGACCTCCTTGGTGCGGGCGAGGAACCGCTCGTAGCCGTCGGTGGTGCGCAGGGTCGCCAGGTGGTTGGCGAGGCCGCCGATGGTCGGCGCGTAGGAACGCTCGTTGTCGTTGACGACGATGACGAGCGGGCGGTCCTTGGCGTCGGCGATGTTGTTCAGCGCCTCCCAGGCCATGCCGCCGGTCAGGGCGCCGTCACCGATGACGGCCACCACGTGGTCGTCGCGCTTCATGAGCTGGTTGGCCTTGGCGATGCCGTCGGCCCAGCCGAGGACGGTCGAGGCGTGCGAGTTCTCGATGACGTCGTGCTCGGACTCGGCCTGCGAGGGGTAGCCGGACAGGCCGCCCTTCATCTTCAGCTTGGAGAAGTCCTGGCGGCCGGTGAGCAGCTTGTGGACGTAGGACTGGTGGCCGGTGTCCCAGAGCACCTTGTCCTTGGGGGATTCGAAGACCCGGTGCAGGGCGATGGTGAGCTCCACCACGCCGAGGTTGGGGCCGAGGTGACCGCCGGTCTTGGAGACCGCTTCGACAAGGAAGGTCCGGATCTCCTCCGCCAGCTGGTTCAGCTCCTCCAGGCTGAGCCGGTCCAGATCGCGCGGTCCCCTGATACGGGTCAGCAGCGGCACCCGTGCCTCCTTGCAGTAGAGCTGATCGAGCTGTTGCCGGGCGTGTCGAGTCTAATGTTCCGCCCCTGCGGACCGTGCCGAGGCCGTGCGTCATACGTCACGCATTCGGCTGTACCCAACTTGTGCCCCACCTACGACACGACTGTGCCCGGCACCTGTCGATGCCGGGCACAGCGAGGGTCTTCGGCGCTACGCGCGACCCGCGGTCTTCTGGGTCTTGCGCGTCACCGCGTCGATGACGACCGTGGCGAGGAGCACACCACCGGTGATCATGTACTGCACCGGGGAGGCGATGCCCTCCAGCGCGAGCCCGTACTGGATCGACACGATCACCAGCACACCGAGCAGCGCGTTCCACGTGCGGCCGCGGCCGCCGAAGAGGGACGTGCCACCGATCACCGCCGCGGCGATCGCGTTCATCAGCAGGTCACCACCGCCGGCGCCCTGGTTGGCCGCCGCGATCTTCGAGGCGATGAACAGACCGCCCACCGCGGCGAAGGTGCCGGAGATCGCGAACACCGAGATCCGGACCCTCTCCACGTTGATGCCGGCGCGGCGCGAGGCCTCGACGCTGCCGCCGAGCGCGAACACCTTGCGGCCGTACGCGGTGCGCCGCAGCACGAAGTCCGTCACCAGCAGCACCACGATGAAGATCACCACGGCCAGCGGCAGGCCCTTGTACTGGTTGAAGACGATCGCGACGGCGAAGGCCACGATCGCCAGCAGCACCGTGCGCAGCACGGTCTCGCTCAGCGGCCGCGACGGCACGCCCGCGGCCTCACGGCGCCGGTTGCCGAGGAAGGAGCTGAGGAAGTACCCGGCGGTCACCACGGCGGCCAGCCCGTACGCGGCGGCCACGTCGGAGAAGTAGTAGCTGGTCAGCTGGGCCACGACCCCGTCCGGGTCGAGGTTGATCGTGCCGTTGTCGCCCAGGATCTGGAGCATGAAGCCGTTCCAGAACAGCAGACCGGCCAGGGTGACGGCGAACGCGGGGACGCCGATCTTCGCGAAGAAGAAGCCGTGCAGCACGCCGGCGACCGTGCCGGTGAGGATGGCCAGCACGAAGGCGAGCCACTCGTTCATGCCGTTGGTGACGTTCAGCACCGCGAAGCTGGCGCCGGCCACACCGGACACCGAGCCGACCGACAGGTCGATCTCGCCGAGCAGCAGCACGAACACGATGCCGACGGCGATCATGCCCGTGCCGACCATGGCGACGGACATGTCGGACAGGTTGCCCGCGGTGAGGAAGTTGGAGTTCAGGCTCGTGAAGATGATCCAGATGACCGCCAGGCCGATGACGACCGGGATGGAACCCAGGTCACCGGACTTCATCTTCCGCTTGAACTCGGTGACGTATCCGGCGAGGCCCTGCTCGCGCACCAGCAGCCGGGGGTCGACGACCGTGACGGCGGCCTTGGCCGCCTCGGGGTTCTCCACGACGTGCTCTTCGGATCCCGGAGCCGCGGAGGTCTTGTCGATGCTCACTTGGAAACCTCCCCGTTCGTGCGCGCCGCACGGCGGGTCACGGCGTTGTCGGTGGCGCCGGTGATGGCGGAGATGATCTCTTCCTGCGAGGTCGACTTGACCTCGAAGACGCCGTTGTTGCGCCCGAGGCGCAGCACGGCGACCTTGTCCGCGACGGCCTTGACGTCGGCCATGTTGTGGCTGATGAGGATCACCGCGTGGCCGCGCTCGCGCAGCCGCTCGACCAGGTCGAGGACCTGGGCGGTCTGCTCGACGCCGAGCGCGGCGGTGGGCTCGTCGAGGATGACCAGCTTCGGCTCGCCGAGCATGGACCGGGCGATGGCCACGGTCTGGCGCTGGCCGCCGGAGAGCGAGGCGATCGGGATGCGGACGCTGGGGATGCGGATCGACAGCGTGTCGAGGAGCTCGCGGGAGCGGCGCTCCATCTCCACCTCGTCCAGGACGCCGCGCTTGCGGATCTCCCGGCCCAGGTAGAGGTTGCCGACGACGTCGATGTTGTCGCAGAGCGCGAGGTCCTGGTAGACGGTCGCGATGCCCAGGTTCTGGGCGTCGTGCGGCTTGTTGATCTGGACGGACCTGCCGTCCCATTCGATGACGCCCTCATCGATGGGGTGCACGCCGGCGATCGTCTTGACCAGCGTGGACTTTCCGGCGCCGTTGTCGCCCACCAGGGCGACCACCTCACCGGCGTGGACCTCAAGCTCTACGTCGGTGAGCGCCTGAACGGCACCGAACCGCTTGGAGACCCCGCGCAACGCCAGCACGGGCGTAGCGGACACGTGAACCATCTCCTTCGCCGCCTGACCCGGCGGGAGGTTGTGCAGAAGTGTGGGAGGAGTGGTCACTCCGGCGCCCCGCGGAGCTTGCGGGGCTGTGTGGCGGGGCGCCGGAGGAACTCGGGACAGCCGGTCCGCGCGGAGCCACGGGAGTCCGGGGCGGACTCCCGTGGTCGTCGGCGGACCTGACGGCTGCTTACTTGAGACCGATCTTGTCGCAGGCGGCCTTGTACTTGCCCGCGCAGATCTCGTTCACCGTGTAGATGCCGTCCTTGATGACGGTGTCCTTGATGTTGTCCTTGGTCAGCGAGACGACCGGGACCAGGACGGAGGGGATGGCCTTGGTGGTCGGGCTGTCGACCTTGTCCTTGGCGATCGAGTCGAGCGACTTGCCCTGGGCGAGGGCGACGGCCATCTCGGCCGCGACGTCCGCCTCCTGCGGGTAGGGCTTGTAGACGCTCATGTACTGCTCACCGGTGACGATGCGCTGCACACCCGCGAGCTCGGCGTCCTGGCCGGTGACGGGGATGTCGGCGATGCCGGCCGCCTTCAGGGCGGTGATGATGCCGCCCGCCATGCCGTCGTTGGCGGAGTAGACGCCGACGATCTTGTCCTTGCCGAGGGCGGAGATGGCACCCTCCATGTTGGAGTTGGCGTTCTCCGGCTTCCACTCCTTGGTGTCGTACTCGCGGCCGATCTTCACCTTGCCGTCGAGCACGGAGTGCGCGCCCTGCTTGAACTGGGCGGCGTTCGGGTCGGTGGCAGACCCGTTCATCATGACGATCTGGCCGTCCTTGGCCTTGTCGCCCAGCGCCTTCAGCAGGGCCTCGCCCTGGGTCTTGCCGACGGTGACGTTGTCGAACGAGGTGTAGGCGTCGATCGGGCCCTCGGCCAGGCGGTCGTAGGCGACGACGGGGATGCCCGCGTCCTTGGCCTTCTTCACCGAGCCGGCGATGGCCTTGGAGTCCACCGCGTCCACGATCAGCACGTCGACCTTGTTGGACACCATGGTGTCCACCTGCTGGTTCTGCTTGGCCGCGTCCTGGTTGGCGTTGGCGTAGACGACCTCGCCCTTGCCGCTCGTGAGCTCCTTGACCTTCTTCTCGATGAGCGGCCGGTCGAACTTCTCGTAGCGCGCGGTCGCGTTCTCCGGAAGGAGCAGGCCGACCTTGATGTCGTCGCCCTTCTTGGCGGACCCGGTGGAGTCGGCCTTGTCGCCGGACTCCTTGGCGCTGCCACAGGCAGCAAGCGAAACGGCCATCGCACCGGCGGCAATAGCAACGGCGGCGCGACGCATACGCGTGTTCACTTCAGAAACCTCCCTGACGAGGCCGCGACATTGCGGCCGAGGTGGCTGGAAGTCAACTCGGCCACACGTGCGACGTCAAGAAGTAAATCCTTAACGAGATGGCAACGGTGCCATCCGTTCTCTAAGTGAAGGCAGGGGTCGACGCCTGCAGCGCCCCGACGGCAGTCCCGTCCAAAAGTGTTGAATCACCCATCTCGCTGAGTGCGAGGGCGAGCGCTCCGAGCACCTCCGCACGGCCGCCGAGTGCCCCGGGGAGAACGGACAGCTGGCGCGCCGCGCTGGGGATGGCGTAGCGGCCGACGGACTCCCGGATCGGCCCGAGCACCAGCTCACCGGCCTCGGCGAGATCACCGCCGAGGACCACCCGGCTCGGGTTCAGAAGGTTGCAGAGATTGGCCACTCCACTGCCGATGTGGCGGCCGACGTCGGCGATCACCCGACGGCAGCCCGGGTCTCCGTCCCGGGCGAGCCGTACGACGCCTTCCATGGTCAGGTCGGTGCCGTGGCTGGACTGGAGGAGCGGGAGCACGTAGCGCGCGGCCGCGAAGGTCTCCAGGCAGCCGCGGTTGCCGCAGCGGCAGACCGGGCCGGATTCGTCGAGTGTAATATGTCCGATTTCTCCGGCGGTGCCGCCGGGGCCTCGGTAGATCTTTCCGCTGATCACCAGGCCGGCGCCGACGCCGCTGGCGACCTTGATGTAGGCCAGGTCGCGGACGCCCCGGCCGCTGCCCCAGACCATCTCGCCGAGGGCGCCGAGGTTGGCGTCGTTGTCGACGTGCACGGGGACGCCGAGGCGGCCGCGGAGTTCCTCGGCGGGCTTGGTGCCGGTCCAGCCGGGGAGAATGGCCGTCGAGCCGAGGGTGCCGGACTCCACGTCGATCGGGCCGGGGACGCCGAGGCCGACGCCGGCGATCTTGGAGCGGTCGACGCCGGTGGCCTCGACGAGGCGGGTGACCAGCTGTTCCGCGCGGTCGAAGCCCTGGGTGGACGAGGCGTCCACGTCCAGGGGCTCGGACTCCTCCGCCAGGACCTGGTGGGCGAGGTTGCCGATGGCGACGCGGAGGTGGGTGTGACCGAAGTCGACGCCTATGACGATGCCGGCGTCGCCGCTCAGCGACACGCTGCGGGCCCTGCGGCCGCCTGCCGAGGTGGGGGTGACCTCGACGGTTCCGCTGTCCTTCAACTCACGGACGATGTTGGAGACCGTCGCCGCGGACAGGCCTGTCGTCCGCGCGATCTCGGCCTGGGTGAGGGAGCCCGCCAGGCGCACGGCTCGTACGACCCGCTCCAGGTTGGCTCGGTGCAGTGACGACTGCGACCCCGGAGTCTCCACGACGACCTCCTGCGCACGGGGCCGCTTCGATGAGACCCCGTCTATGTCCAACTAGTGAACTCTAAGCTGAGCCGTTCGGGTTGCCTCCCGTCAAGAGGTTGAACTGATTCCGGGGGGTGCGCGGGTGGTTGCGCAGGGCTACGTGATGGTTCGCGCTTTCTATCGGCCGAGGTGGGCGGGGGTGCGGGTGCTTGCTCCTGCCGCCGGGTGTGGGTCGGGGACGTGTCGGGGGGTGTCCGTCCTCGGAACGGCGCGATGGGGTCGAATACCGACGAACCGCCCGTTGACGCGCCAACCGCTGCGGGCGGACACCCCCCGACACGTCCCCTTCCGTAGGACGGCGCGTGCGGGCGCGTCGTGGCTGCTCGCCCAGCCGCCCGGGCCGCGGCGCGGGCTCCGCCGCCCTGACGCCGGGTGTGGGTGCGCAATCGCTTCACCCAGCTGCGGGCAATCGTGCCGCCAAGGGCGGCACGGGTGGGCGCAGCGGTACCCCGTTTCGCCGGGTTGCGGGTCCACCCGGCGGTGGAGAAACCGGCTCGGGCTACTTCAGCGCGCCCGCCGTCAAGCCCTGCACCACCTGCCGTTGGAAGATGATGTACGCCGCCAGCACCGGCAGCATCGCCATCACCAAGCCCGCGAACAGGCCCGACCAGTCGCCCTTGTAGCCCTGGCTCACGGCCAGCTGGACCAGGCCCTGGGTGAGGACCCGCTTGTCGGGGTCCGTGTTGAGGACCGTGGGGAGCATGTACTGGTTCCACTGGCCCAGGAAGTTGAAGATGCCGACGCTGACCAGGCCGGGCTTGGCCATGGGCAGCATGATCTGGAAGAACGTGCGGCTGTGGGACGCCCCGTCGACGAAGGCCGCTTCCGCGATGGACGTCGGCAGCGTGCGGAAGAACGCCGTCAGGAAGAACACCGTGAACGGCAGCGAGTACGCGATGTAGACCAGGATCAGGCCGTGGATGGTGTTCAGCAGGCCCATGTTGTTCACGACGTAGAACAGCGGGACCAGCGCGAGCATGATCGGGAAGCTCATGCCGCCGATGAACAGGTAGTAGACGAACCGGTTGCCCGGGAAGTCGAAGCGGGCCAGGACGTAGGCCGCCATCGAGCCGAGGACGAGCGTGCCGACGAGCGAACCGCCCACCACCAGGACGGTGTTGAGGAAGTAGTCGCTCATGTTGGCCTGGGTCCACGCCCGCGACCAGTTGTCGAAGTGCAGGGAGTCGGGGAGCGACCAGGGCGAGCTGAAGATGGAGCGGTCGTCCTTGAAGGACGTCATGACCGCCCAGAGCAGCGGCATGACCACCATGACCGCCCAGATGACGAGGACGCCGTGGGAGAAGACGTTGAGGACCGTGCCCTCTTTCTTCTCCTTCGGGGACGGAGGCGGGGGCGTGTCCGTCTTGGTGATCGGCGCGCCGGACTCGGCCGGGAGGGGAGCGGGGGTTTCGGTCGTCTTCATCTGCGTCAGTACTCCAGCCGCTCGCGACGGCCCAGCCGCATCACCACGGCGGCGAAGGCCAGCGTGACGACGAGCAGGGCGACACCGATGGTGGTGGCGTAGGCGGCCTGCCCGTCCCGGAACGCCTTCTGGTACACGTACAGGACCATGACGGTGGTCGAGTAGTCGGGGCCGCCCGGCCCGGTCGTCATGATCTGCACGACCGCGAACGACTCGGCGCCCAGGGCGAGGATGCCCATGTAGACCCAGCCGGACTGCACCGTGTCCCAGAGGAGGGGCAGGGTGACCCGGAAGAACGTGGTGAAGCGGTTCGCGCCGTCCAGCAGCGCCGCCTCGTACATCTCCGCCGGGATGGAGGCCATGCCGGCGGAGAAGAGGACGACGAAGAAGCCGACCGTCGACCAGACGAGGACCGCCATCACCGCCCAGAGGGCCAGATCGGGGTCGCCCAGCCACAGGGGCTGGACGTTGTCGAGGCCGATGCCGCGCAGCACCGAGTTGATCGCGCCGCTGTCCGGGTTGTACGCGAACGCGAACAGCAGCGCGACGATGGCGATCGAGAGGACCTGCGGGAAGAAATAGACGATCTTGTAGAAGGAGGAGCCGCGGACGCCGGAGACGGCCGGGCCGTTCTTCCGCTTTCTTCCGCCTACGTTGATCATGAATGCGAAGAACAGCGCCAGACTGATCGTCACCACCGGCAGCAGGAGCGCGAACAGCAGGCTGTGCTGCAACGACTTCCAGAAGATCTCGTCGTCGAGCATCCGGCTGTAGTTGTCGAAACCGACCATCTTGAATTCGGGACTCAGGCCGGTCCAGTCCGTGAACGAGTAGTAGATGGACTGGATGAACGGCCAGATCACGAAGAGCGCGTACAGTCCCAGGGGCAGCGCGAGGAAGCCCACGATGAACCGGTACTTGCCGTGCTGCATCGCCACTCCGGTGCCGTTGCGGAAAATGGGTTTCCGGTGCTGTTACTGGTGTTTGTAGTGCTTGATCGAGGTGTCCTTGGCGGTCTCGTCGGCGAAGGCCTGGATCTTCTTGATGGCCTCGGCGGGGGTGAGGCGGCCGGCCATCATCTCGCCCAGGCCGGAGACGCCGATCTTCTCCTTCTGCAACTGCACGTACCAGTCCTGCATTCGGGGGTTCACGACGTTCTCGCCGGCCTTCTCCAGGGCCGCGACGCCCGACTTCAGACCGGGGGTGAGGGTGATGCCGTCGGTGCCGCCGTTGTACGCGGTCAGTGACTTCACCTTGCTGGTGAAGTTCTTCGAGGACGCCTCACTGAGCATGATGCGCAGTTGTTCCATGCCGCCCTCGGCGTTCTTCGCCTTGGCCGGGACGATGAAGGGCTCGCCGCCGGAGGCCCAGATCGTGCCGAAGGGCAGCTTGTCGGAGGAGTCGATGCCGGTGGGTGCGGAGACCGCGAGGTCGAAGTCCTCCGGGATGACGTTGGCCGACTCGTTCTCCACCCAGGAGCCGTTCGGGATGAACAGCGCCTTGCCCTCGGCCCAGGCGGTCTGCGACTGGATGTGGTCCAGGCCCGGGGTGCCCTTGAGGACGTAGCCCTTCTTGTAGAGCTCGTAGTACGCGTCGAAGCAGGCCTTGACGGCCGGGTGCTTCCAGGCGTTCGGCTCCAGGTTGTCGATGGCGTCGAGGACCTCGCGGCCGCCGACCTTGCCGATCATCGGATAGAGGGAGAAGGGGAGGTAGTACGGGTATTTGCCCGCGTACGTCCAGCCCGCCATGCCCTTCTTCTTGGCCTTCTCGCAGACCGCGAGCATCTGGTCCCAGGTCTCCGGGTACTGCTCGTCGAGCGAGTCGAGGGCCTTCCGCGAGTACCAGACGCCGTAGACGGTGTAGGCGTAGTACATGATCCAGACCGGATCGCCGTCGAGTTGGCCCATCTCCACGATGCCGGGGCGCAGCGTGTCGCGGACCTTCTTGGCCGGGTCGTCGTAGGACGGGGCGTCCAGCAGCGGGGTGAGGTCGGTGAGCTGCCGCTTGCTCGCGAGGACGCCCATGTCCATCTGCTCGGCGCCGGAGTTGTCGATGAGGTCCGGCGGGGTGCCCTGGTTGAAGCGGGGCTGGAGCGTGGACTGGATCTTCTGGGTGGCGGAGAACTTCACCTTCACCTTGGGGAAGTTCTTCTCGTAGATCTTCACGGCGTCCTCGGCGTACTCCTTGCCGAAACCGCCGTCGAACAGCACGAATTCCATGCCCGCGGTGTCGTTGACGCCGAGCGGGTTCTTCTCGGTCTTCTTGCCTGCCTTGGCCTTGTCACCGCTGTCGCCGCCGCCGCTGCTGGCGCAGGCGGACAGGAAACTCATCGTGGGGACGGAGATCAGCCCGAGCGCGGCGGACCGTTTGATCAGATCACGGCGGCCGACACCCTCGGTGCCATGGTTCTCGGCGGAAGTGGATCCCATGCTCAAGTCCTCGCCTTCTCCAGGACTCAGGCGGTGAACCGGATCCTTCCCGGCACCGCGATCGGGTCAAGCTGGGTCGTGCAGGAAAGTGCGGGTGCTGACATGCGGGCACTGACGGGCGCTGACGTACGGGCGCTGACGTGCGGATCGTGTGAAGCGTCCGACAGGTATAGTCCACTTCCCGCCAGCGGATCAAGATCGAACACAAGGTTGGCCGTGGGTCTTATCCGAGTTGAGACCTCGCGGAAGTATGAGCGGCCTGTGTGTTCTCCGGCGGAAAAATCCCGGTCGTCGCCCCCGAATGCCACAGGCAACACCCTTGACACTCCTCACCACTTGGGCAACTACTGGTCCTTGCGCATCGAAGGTGACAACGTTGTCCACTGCGCAGGGAGGGTACCCGTTGATGCAGCGGAAAGCTCGGCACAGATGGGGTGCGGCGGTCGTGTCGGCGGCCGCCTTCGCTTTGGCCCTGAACTCACAGGGCGTTGCGGTCGCACTGCCCGAAGCCCCCGAGGCCCCGGACCGGAAGTTCGCGTCCTCCTTCGAGGCGGATGACCCGGTTCCGGACTGGCAGAGCACCGTCGACACCGCTCCGGACGGCAGCAAGCGGGCCTCGGGCGTGGACGGCGGCTACAGCAGCGGCATACCGGGCAATGTGACGGATCAGGTCACGGACGTCCGGGCCAGTGCCGAGAACACGGGCGGCGGCGAGGTGAAGGAGAACCTCGTCGACGGCGAGCCGAGCACCAAGTGGCTCACCTTCGAACCCACCGGCTGGGCCGAGTTAGACCTGGACAAGCCGGTCAAACTGGTGCGTTACGCGCTGACGTCGGCCAACGACCACGACGAGCGCGACCCCGCGGACTGGACCCTGAAGGGCTCGGCCGACGGCACGGACTGGAAGACCCTCGACACCCGCTCGGGTGAATCCTTCGCCGAGCGGTTCCAGACGAAGACGTACGACCTGGCGGAGCCCGCCGAGTACCGGCACTTCCGGCTCGACGTCACCGGCAACAACGGCGGCGACATCCTCCAGCTCGCCGACCTCCAGCTGTCCACCGGCGGCGGTGCCGGGCCCGTCCCGCAGGACATGCTCTCCCTCGTCGACCGCGGCCCGAGCGGCTCCCCCACCGCCAAGGCGGGCGCCGGGTTCACCGGAAAGCGGGCCCTGCGTTACGCCGGCCGGCACATCGCCGACGGGCGGGCGTACTCGTACAACAAGGTGTTCGACGTGAACGTGGCCGTCGGCCGGAACACACGGTTGTCGTACCGGATCTTCCCGTCGATGGCGGACGGTGACCTCTACTACGACGCGACGAACGTCTCCGTCGACCTCGTCTTCACCGACGGCACCCAGCTGAGCGAGCTGCGCGCCACCGACCAGCACGGCTACCCGCTGACCCCGCGGGGGCAGGGCGCCGCGAAGATCCTCTACGTCAACCAGTGGAACAACGTCGTGTCGCGGGTCGGGTCGGTGGCCGCCGGGAAGACCGTGGACCGGATCCTGGTGGCGTACGACTCGCCGAAGGGGCCGGCGAAGTTCCGGGGGTGGCTGGACGACGTGAGCATCGAGTCCGTCGCTCCCGAGCGGCCGAAGGCGCACCTGTCGGACTACGCGGTGACCACGCGCGGCACCAACTCCAGCGGCGGCTTCTCGCGGGGCAACAACTTCCCGGCGACGGCCGTGCCGCATGGCTTCAACTTCTGGACGCCGGTGACCAACGCGGGTTCGCTGAGCTGGCTGTACGACTACGCGCGAGCGAACAACGCGGACAACCTGCCGACGATCCAGGCGTTCAGCGCGAGCCACGAGCCGAGCCCGTGGATGGGTGACCGGCAGACCTTCCAGGTGATGCCGTCCGTGGCCGGCGGGACCCCGGAGTACGGGCGGGAGGCGCGGGAGCTGGCCTTCCGGCACGAGAACGAGATCGCGCGGCCGTACTACTACGGGGTGCGGTTCGAGAACGGGCTGAAGGCCGAGATGGCGCCGACCGATCATGCGGCGGCCCTCCGCTTCACCTACCCGGGCGATGACGCGAGCGTCCTGTTCGACAATGTGACCGACCAGGCGGGGCTCACGCTCGACCAGGAGAACGGGGTTGTCACCGGCTACTCGGACGTGAAGTCCGGGCTGTCGACCGGCGCGACCCGGCTCTTCGTCTACGGCGAGTTCGACAAGCCGGTGACCGACGGGGACTCCAGCGGCGTCAAGGGCTATCTGCGCTTCAAGGCCGACGACCGGACCGTCACCCTGCGCCTGGCGACCTCGCTCATCAGCCTCGACCAGGCCAGGGACAACCTCCGCCAGGAGATCCCGGAGGGCCGGTCCTTCGAGGCGGTGAAGAGGAGCGCCCAGCGGCAGTGGGACCGGCTGCTCGGCAAGGTCGAGGTGGAGGGCGCGACGCCCGACCAGCTGACGACGCTGTACTCCAGCCTGTATCGGCTGTACCTGTACCCGAACTCCGGCTTCGAGAAGGTCGGGGGCAAGTACCGGTACGCCTCGCCGTTCTCCCCTATGCCGAACCCGGACACCCCGACGCACACCGGCGCGAAGATCGTCGACGGCAAGGTGTACGTCAACAACGGTTTCTGGGACACCTACCGGACGACCTGGCCCGCGTACGCGTTCCTGACCCCGTCGCGGGCGGGTGAGCTGGTCGACGGGTTCGTGCAGCAGTACAAGGACGGCGGCTGGACCTCGCGCTGGTCCTCCCCCGGCTACGCGGACCTGATGACGGGCACCTCCTCGGACGTGGCGTTCGCGGACGCGTACGTCAAGGGCGTCGGCTTCGACGCGAAGGCGGCGTACGACGCGGCCGTGAAGAACGCGACGGTCGTCCCGCCGAACTCGGGCGTCGGCCGCAAGGGCATGGCCACCTCCCCCTTCCTCGGCTACACGAGCACCGACACCCACGAGGGCCTGTCCTGGGCGCTGGAGGGCTACCTCAACGACTACGGCATCTCCCGCATGGGCCTCAAGCTGTACGAGGAGACCGGTGAGCGGCGCTACGAGGAGGAGTCGGAGTACTTCCTGAACCGCGCCCGGGACTACGTGAACCTCTTCGACAAGAAGGCCGGGTTCTTCCAGGGCCGGGACGCGAAGGGCGACTGGCGGGTCGAGTCGTCAAAGTACGACCCGCGGGTGTGGGGCCACGACTACACCGAGACCAACGGCTGGGGCTACGCCTTCACCGCCCCGCAGGACAGCCGGGGTCTGGCCAACCTCTACGGCGGGCGCAAGGGCCTCGCCGACAAGCTCGACGAGTACCTGTCCACCCCCGAGACGGCCTCCCCCGAGTTCGTCGGCTCCTACGGTGGGGTCATCCATGAGATGACCGAGGCGCGGGACGTGCGGATGGGCATGTACGGGCACTCCAACCAGGTCGCCCACCACGCCCTGTACATGTACGACGCGGCCGGGCAGCCCTGGAAGACGCAGAAGAACGTCCGCGAGGTGCTGTCGCGGCTGTACACCGGCAGCGAGATCGGGCAGGGCTACCACGGTGACGAGGACAACGGGGAGCAGTCGGCCTGGTTCCTGTTCTCCGCGCTCGGCTTCTACCCGCTGGTGATGGGCAGCGGCGAGTACGCGATCGGCTCGCCCCTGTTCACCAAGGCGACCGTGCACCTGGAGAACGGGCGCGAGCTGGTGGTGAAGGCGCCGCGCAACAGCGCGAGGAACGTCTATGTGCAGGGGCTGAAGGTCAACGGCCGTACCTGGTCGAAGACTTCGCTGCCGCACTCGCTGGTCGCCAAGGGTGGTGTCCTGGAGTTCGACATGGGTCCGAGGCCGTCGTCGTGGGGCACGGGCGAGGACGCGGCGCCCGTGTCGATCACGCAGGACGACGAGGTGCCGGCGCCCCGGGCGGACCTGCTGAGGGGTGAGGGCGCCCTGTTCGACGACACGTCGGCGACGGACGCGGCGGTGACGTCCGTGGACCTGCCGGTCCGCGAGGGTGCGAAGGCCGTCCAGTACACCCTGACGTCGTCGGCGGACCGGGCGAAGGCACCGGTCGGCTGGACGCTCCAGGGCTCCACGGACGGCGAGACCTGGCGGACGCTGGACCGGCGCTCCGGGGAGGCCTTCGCCTGGGACCGGCAGACCCGCGCTTTCTCGGTGAAGACGCCGGGTACGTACGAGAGGTACCGCCTGGTCCTCGACGGCGAGGCGACGCTGGCGGAGGTCGAACTGCTCGGCTGACCAGATGAGTTGGGGGTCTCATGCCGCTTCCCGTGCCCGTCCTGCCCGAGGGTGTCGACCCGGCCTGGCTGCCGCCCGCCGCCTTCCGGGCGGTCGGCGGGCGGCGGACGCTGATCCGAGGATCGGGGCCGCTGGTGGAGACGGTGCACGGGGAGCTGGCCGAGGCCTGCCGGCGGTTCGGCGGCCGAGTGGTGCGGGACGCGTCGGACGACGGCCCGTACGACCTGGTCCTCGGCCTCGGTGCGGACGGTCCCGGCGACGAGGGCTTCACCGTCGCCCGCGAGGGCGGCACGACGACCGTCACCGCCTCCGGTGGGCGCGGGCTGCTGTACGGGCTGTTCCACGTGGTGCGGCTCGGCGAGGACGCCTTCTCCGGTGAGCGGGTCCGCGAGGCCCACCGCCCCGCGCTCGCCCTGCGCATGCTCGACCACTGGGACAACGTGGCCGTGCACCCGGTCATGGGGCAGGTGGAGCGCGGGTACGCGGGTGGCTCGCTGTTCTGGCAGGACGGCCGGGCGCGCGGCGACCTGGAGCGGGTGCGGGCGTACGGCAGGCTGCTGGCGGCGTGCGGGATCAACGCGCTCTCCGTGAACAACGTCAACGTGCACGCGACCGAGGCGCGGCTGCTGACCGACCGGATCGGTGACGTGGCCGCGATCGCCGGGGCGTTGCGGCCGTACGGCATCCGCACCCACCTGTCGGTCTCCTTCGCCGCGCCGCTCCTGCTCGGCGGGCTGCCCACGGCCGATCCGCTGGACGCGGCCGTGCGCGCCTGGTGGGCCGAGGTGACGCGGCGGGTGTACGAGGCGATCCCCGACTTCGGCGGGTACGTGGTGAAGGCCGACTCGGAGGGGCAGCCGGGGCCGTTCGCGTACGGCCGCAGCCACGCCGACGGCGCCAACCTGCTGGCGGCGGCGCTGGAGCCGTTCGGCGGCACCGTGCACTGGCGGGCGTTCGTCTACGACCACCGACAGGACTGGCGGGACCGCACGACCGACCGGGCGCGGGCCGCGTACGACCATTTCGTGCCGCTGGACGGGGAGTTCGCCCCGAACGCAGTGCTCCAGGTCAAGCACGGGCCGATGGACTTCCAGGTGCGGGAGCCCGTCTCGCCGCTGATCGGCGCGATGCCGCGCACCCGGCTCGCGGTGGAGCTGCAGGCCACGCAGGAGTACACCGGGCAGCAGCGGCATGTGTGCTGGCTGGGGCCGATGTGGAGCGAGGTGCTGCGGTTTCCGCTCGAACAGGGCGTGCCCGTCGGGGAGTTGGCGCGTGGCGGGCTGGTCGCCGTGTCCAACGCCGGTGACGATCCGTTCTGGACGGGGCATCCGCTCGCCCAGGCCAACCTGTACACCTTCGGACGGCTCGCCTGGCGGCCGGACGCCGATCCGGGGGCCGTCCTCGACGAGTGGATCCGGCTCACCTTCGGGCCGGGACCGGCGGCCGGGCTGCACGCGGTCCTGGACGGCTCGTGGCGGACGTACGAGAAGTACACCGCGCCCTTGGGCGTGGGATTCATGGTGCAGCCGGGGCACCACTACGGACCGAGCGTGGACGGCTACGAGTACAGCCCCTGGGGGACGTACCACTTCGCCGACCGGGACGGGGTCGGCGTCGACCGCAGCGTGGCGACCGGCACCGGGTACGCCGGGCAGTACGGCAAGCCCTGGGCCGAGGTCTACGAGTCCGCGGACAGCTGCCCCGACGAGCTGCTGCTGTTCTTCCACCACGTGTCGTACTCACACATGCTGAAGAGCGGGAAGACGGTGATCCAGCACATCTACGACACGCACTTCGAAGGCGTTGAGGAGGTGGAGGCGGCCCGGGAGGTGTGGGCCGGGCTCGTGGACCTCGTCGACCCCGCGCGCCACACGCGGGTGACGGAACTCCTCGAGGAGCAGCTCCGCTGCGCCCGCGAGTGGCGCGATCAGGTCAACAGCTACTTCTTCCGGAAGTCGGGTGTGCCG
This sequence comes from Streptomyces sp. NPDC006140, assembly GCF_040628815.1. Taxonomy (NCBI): domain Bacteria; kingdom Bacillati; phylum Actinomycetota; class Actinomycetes; order Kitasatosporales; family Streptomycetaceae; genus Streptomyces; species Streptomyces sp. NPDC006140. The sequence goes on from NZ_JBEXTS010000004.1 coordinate 381,354, forward strand.
GACGCACACGGTCGGCGCGTCTACTGAAGGATCGCCACGCCCAGGGGGTCGAGGACCAGGGGTTCGCCCCGGTCCACCCGCTTGCCGGTGAGCAGGTCGGTGGTGGTGGCGTGGGCGGTCAGGCGGGCGGGTGCGGGGGCGTGGTTGAGGAGGAAGAGCAGGGGGGTGCCGTCGGTGGCGATCCGGGTCGCCGTCTCCACCGCCGGGTGGCCGGCGTAGGGGCCGAGCAGGTCGTGGCGGGTCAGGATCCGGCGTACGACCTGGTCGACGCCCGGCTGGTCGAGGGCGGTGGCGACGTACCAGCCCTCGCCGGCGCCGAACGGGTGGCGGGTCACGGCCGGGGTGCCGGCGTAGAAGTCGGTGCCGTAGGTGGCGACCGGTTCGGCGCCGCGCGGCAGCACGATCTCGAAGACGAGCCGGGCCTCGGTGCCCAGCTCGGGGACGGGTTGGGTGAACTCCGGTGGGCGGGCGTCCCATTCGTCCACGCGGATGCCCATGAGCGGGGCGAGCGGGCCGGGGACGTCGGTGCGGAAGGCCCGGTCGTGCTGGTCGACGCGGCCGGAGAGGAAGGTGGTCAGGACCGTGCCGCCGCGTGCGGCCACGGCTTCGAGGCGGGTGGCGAGGTCGCCCTTGACCATGTGGAGGGCGGGGGCGAGGACCACGTCGTAGGGGGTGAGGCCGGCGGTCTGCGGGACGACGTCCACGTCGGCACCGGCCGCGCGGGCGGCCCGGTAGTAGGCGTGGACCACGTCCGGGTACTTGACCAGCCGGGACGGGCCGTCGGAGATCTCCAGGGCCCACCAGCTGTCCCAGTCGAAGAGGAGGGCGGTGCGGGCCGGGGTGCGGGCGCCGAGGGTGCGGTCCCCCAGGATCTCCAGTTCCCGCCCCAGTTCGGCGACTTCGCGGAAGACGCGGGTGTCGTCGCGGCCCGCGTGGCCGATGACCGCCCCGTGGTACTTCTCGCAGGCGCCGCGTGAGGCGCGCAGCTGGAAGTAGAGGGCGGCGTCCGCGCCGTGGGCGATCGCCTGGAAGGTGGCGAGGCGGAGTTCGCCGGGGCGCCGGAGCGGGTTGACGTCCCGGCACGCGGTGGTGGAGGGGGTCTGCTCCATCAGCCAGAAGGGGGCGCCGTCCTTCAGGCCGCGCATCAGGTCGTGGGCGAGGGCGGGCCGGGTCGGCGGGGCGTCCAGGGGCGGGTAGTTGTCCCAGGAGGCGAAGTCGAGGTGGGGCGCCCAGCGGTGGTAGTCGAGGGGGCGAAAGGTGCCCATGAGGTTGGTGGTGACGGGCGTGTCCGGGTCGTGGGCGCGGATCACCTCCTTCTCGGCCAGGAAGCAGCCGAGGAGGGCGTCGGTGGTGAACCGGTGGTAGTCGAGGGTGATGCCCTGGAAGGCGGTGTGGTCCGGGCCGCGCCAGTGCTCGGTGAGGGCGTTCGGCGGCTCGATCTGGTCCCAGTCGGTGTAGCGGTGCGACCAGAAGGTGGTCCACCATGCGTCGTTGAGGGCGTCGAGGCTGCCGTGCCGGTCCCGGAGCCACTCGCGGAACGCCTCGGCGCACAGGTCGCAGTAGCAGGCGCCGCCGTACTCGTTGTTGATGTGCCAGGCGAGCAGGGCCGGGTGGTGCGCGTACCGTTCGGCGAGGCGGGCGGCGAGCGCGGTGGCGTGCTCGCGGTACGCCGGGGAGCTGGGGCAGAAGTTGTGGCGCTGGCCGTAGCGGTGGCGGCGGCCCTCGAAGTCGGTGCGGTTGACCTCGGGGTGACGCTTGGCGAGCCAGGGCGGGAGGGCGGCGGTGCCGGTGGCCAGGCAGACCTGCCGGCCCTCGGCGGCGGTCCGGTCGAGGATGCGGTCCAGCACGGTGAAGTCGTAGGTGTCGGGGGCGGGTTGGGTGAGGGACCAGCTGAAGACGCCGACGGTGAGGGTGTCGACGCCGGCCCGGGTGAACAGGCGGTGGTCCTCGTCCCAGACCTCCTCGGGCCACTGCTCGGGGTTGTAGTCGCCGCCGTACGGGATCTTCGGGGTGCGGGGCGCGCTCATGCGGTGAACTCCTCCCGGGTCTCGGTGATCACCGAGCGGCTGCCGTGCAGCAGGGACAGCAGCAGCGGGGCGGCCAGCAGGGCGGGCGCGGCCTCCGTCAGCAGGGCGGTCAGCGCGGCCGTCAGGACGAGCAGGGAGGCGGCGGCGAGGGTGGCGCGGCCGTGCCGGAGCAGGAAGTACCCGGCGAGGCGGGCGGTGTCCCGGGCGCGGAACGCGAAGAGCGAGGTGAGGACGAGGGCGTGCGCGCCCCAGAGGAGGGAGCCGGCACCGATCACCGCGAGCAGGACCGCCCACCAGCCGGGCAGGCCGGTGGCGGCGAAGTGGGTGAGGGTGAAGGCGATCACCGTCAGCCAGGCCAGCAGCGGGGTCCACAGTTTCAGCGCCGGCAGGGCGTTGAGCCGCCAGCCGCGCAGGTAGGCGCGGGCCGGGTGCAGTTCGGTGAGGTCGCGGCTGCGGTGGTGGAGGGCGTAGAGCGCGGCGGACAGGGCCGGTCCGAGGGGCAGCAGGCACAGCGCAGCGAGGGGGAGGTTGGCCGGGTCGGGGCCGAGCAGGAGCAGTCCGGCCAGGCCCGGGGCGGCGGCCAGGAGCAGCAGCGCCTCGACGGTGAGGACGGTGTGGATCAGGGCGGAGGCGCGGGAGAGGGTTCCGGTGCCGAAGCCGGAGGTCCGTACGGTGCTCATGCGGGGGCTCCGGTGTCGGAGCCGGGGACGCGGATCACCCGTTCTCCTTCTTGAACCGCTCGTACGCCTTGTTGTGCAGGTCGACGAACTGCTGCATGTTCTTCGACTTCAGCTCCGAGACGTAGGCATCCCACTCGGACAGCGGGCGCTTGCCGAGGACGAACCGGAGGGTGTTCTGGATGACGGTGTCCTTCAGCGGGGTCTCCCAGAGGGTCGCCTGCTCCTGCTCGAAGGACTGCAGCGGGTGGGCCGGGGCGATGGGCGTCTGTCGGCGCTGGGACATCGCGTCCTGGAACTTCTTCTCGTCGGGGCTGAACATGGAGGAGACCAGCTCCCAGCTGCCGCCGTAGGCGAAGACGCCGTTGTAGAAGCCGAAGTCCTTCTGCATGTCCTTCGGCGCGTCCGGGTCGGAACCCATGAGGCTGATGCCGGGCTTCAGCCTGTACCGGCTTCCGGAGCGGGTGTAGGTGACGCCCTCGACGCCCCAGCGGGCCAGTCGCTGGCCCTCGTCCGAGTACCAGAGCCAGTCCACGAACTGCATCATGGCGACGAAGTTGTCGCTCTTCAGGGCCTTGCTGGAGATCATCACGCCGTTCTCCAGCCGGACGCCGCCCAGCACGACCGGGCCGGCCGGCCCGAGCGGCACCGGGATCATCTCGATCTTCGCTCCCTTGACCTGCTTCTCCAGGTTGTACCGGTATTCCTGCACCAGTACCTGCGGGTTGGCGCTGATCGCGAACGACTTCTCGCCCAGCAGCTTCTGCGCGGCCTCGTCGTCGGTCTGGGTGAAGCTCTCCGGGTCCACCAGTTTCTCGGCGACCAGTTTCCGCACGAACTCGATCATCTGCCGGTAGGCGTCCGTGGCTCCGGTGAAGACGAACTTCCCGGCGTTCGCGTCCCAGTCGATGGGGTTGTGCGTCCATCCGGCCCGGACTCCGTACGCCTGGCCCAGGTAGCTGAAGAGGGCGGCGGCGGGGTAGGGCGTGTTCTTGCTCCAGCGGTCGGAGAACGGGTAGCGGTCCGGGTACTCCTCCCTGATCGCCCTGAAGACCTCGTACACCTCGTCCCAGGTGGTGGGCGGGTTCAGCCCGAGCCGGTCGAGGATGTCCGTGCGCAGCGCCAGCGAGTAGCCGGATCTGGCCTTCTCGTGCAGGCCGGGCAGCAGATAGAACTTGCCGTCGGACTGCCGGATGGAGTCGATCTCCGGCTCCAGCTTCCAGCGCCTCACCTTGTCCCGGAAGTTGGGCATCAGATGCACGTAGTCGCTGACCGGGAGGATCGCGCCCGACGACACGAACGCGACCTCCGAGGGGTGGTACGTCTTGGGGATCAGGAACGGGGCGTCACCCGAGCCGATCAGGACGCTGCGCTTCTTCTCGTAGTCGACCAGGGGGACGGCGACGGGTTCGAGGGTGACGCCGGTGCGCCGGGAGAGCTCCTTCCAGAACAGCCAGTCGTTCTTCATCGGGTAGACGGGGTTGTTGTTGTGCAGGACCGAGAAGGACAGCGGCTTGGCCGCCTTGAACTGCTGGCCGACGCGGTACTCCTTCATCGCGCCGTCCCTCTTCTTCGACAGGTCCTTGGAGTCCCCGCCGCCGTCGCCGCTGCCGCAGCCGGTGAGGGTGGCCAGGCCGATGAAACCGGCGGCGGACAGGATCTGACGCCGCGACAGCTGTCCTGCGTTGTTCAGGGATGACACGGGCACTCCTTTGTTAGCCCTTGACCGCGCCGAGCATCACGCCCGAGACGAAGTAGCGCTGGACGAACGGATAGACACAGAGGATGGGCAGCGAGGTCAGCACGATCGTGACCGCCTGGATGTTCGCCCCCACCTGGCTGAGCTGCGCGTCGGCGGCACCGGCGTTGCCGCCCGTCGTGGCGCCGGAGATGAGGTTGCGCAGATAGACGGTGACCGGCATCAGCTCGGATTTGTCCATGTACAGGAAGGCGCTGAACCAGGAGTTCCAGAAGGACACCGAGTAGAACAGCACCATCGTCGCGACGACCGCCTTCGACAGGGGCAGCACGATCCGCAGCAGAACGCCGTACGTGCTCAGGCCGTCGATCTGCGCGGCCTCCTCCAGTTCCGTCGGCAGGTTCTCGAAGAACGCCTTCATCACCAGCAGGTTGAACACGCTGATGGCGTTGGGGAGCGCGATGGCCCAGACGCTGTTCTTCAGGCCGAGGCTCGTGACGAGGACGTAGTTGGGGATCAGGCCCCCGGTGAAGAACATGGTGAACACGGCGACGCCGACCAGGACGCCGCGTCCCTTGAGGTGCTTCTTGGACAGGACGTAGGCGTAACAGGTGGTCAGGACCATGGCCACGACGGTCGCGACGACCGTGTACAGCACGGTGTTGCCGTAGTTGCGCCAGAACATCGAGTCCTCGAACACGATCTTGTACGTGGTGAGGTTGAACCCCTTGGGCCACAGCGTCACTTCACCGGCCCGGATGTGCCGCTCCGCACTGAACGAGCGGGCGATGATGTTGGCGAACGGGTACAGGGTGACGATCACGACCAGGGTGAGGACGACCCCGTTGACGCCCTGGAAGACCCGGTAGGAGCGGCTCGGCTTCACCACAGGCTCGTCCCCACTGTGCGGCGCGAGAGCTGGTTCGCGGACGTGATCAGGACCAGGCCGATGATCGCCTCGAACAGCCCGATGGCGGCGGCGTAGCTGAAGCTGTTGGACTCGACACCGGCCCGGTAGACGTAGGTCGAGATGACGTCGGCGGTGGGATACGTCAGCGGGTTGTACAGCAGCAGGACCTTCTCGAAGCCGACCGCCATGAACGTGCCGATGTTGAGGATCAGCAGCGTGACCATGGTGGGCCGGATGCCGGGCAGGGTGACGTGCCAGATCTGCTGCCAGCGGTTGGCACCGTCGATGCGCGCGGCCTCGTACAGGTCCTCGTCGATGGTGGTGAGCGCGGCGAGGTAGAGGATCGTGCCCCAGCCGGCGGTCTGCCAGACCTCCGAGCCGACGTAGATCGTGCGGAACCACTCGGGTTCCTGGATGAAGCGGATCGGTTCGTGCCCGAACCAGCCGAGGACGTGGTTGACCGGGCCGTCACTGGCCAGCATCTGCATCGTGATGCCCGCGACGATCACGATCGACAGGAAGTGCGGGAGGTACGACACGGACTGCACGAACCGCTTCAGGGAGCGCCGGCGGACCTCGTTCAGCAGCAGCGCCAGCACGATCGGGACCGGGAAGCAGAACAGCAGCGTGAGCCCGCCGATCCACAGGGTGTTGCGGAAGACCTGCCAGAAGGTGGGGTCGCTGAGGAACATCTGCACATAGCGCAGGCCCACCCACTCCTCGCCGAAGATCGACCCGCCCGGCTCGAAGCGCCGGAAGGCGATCACGTTGCCGAGCATCGGCAGATAGCGGAAGACCAGGAAGAACAGCAGCGGCAGGATCGCCAGCGAGTACAGCTGCCAGTCGCGGCGCAGCGCCCGCCGCCAGCCGGTCCGGGCGGGCGTCCGGTTCCCGCGTCGTCGGGGTGCGGCCCGGGCCGGAGGCGGGTCCTCGGTGCCCGGCGGGGCCGGCGTGGTGGACGTGCTCATTGCTCGGGCCTCCCGTGGGCATGGGACGCGGAACCGAAACTTTCGAGCGCTTACCGGTAACTTCGCGGCAACTTAAGGGCAGGAGAAAGCGCTGTCAATGGGTGCTGCGGGAGTCGGCCGGGGCGCCTGTGCCGCGTTGGAAACCCGTCGAACCTGGGTAGACCCCTGGGGCCCACCCTCGTCCATCGTCGCAAGTTTCTGGATGACCACCGACTCCTGCGAGGTGCCGCCGTGCCCGCGTTCGACCTGCCGCTGACGGAACTGGAGCGCCATCGCCCGGAGGTCGGGGAGCCCGCCGACTTCGACGCGTTCTGGCTGAGCACGCTGAAGGAGGCCGGGCAGGCGGACCCGCTGGTGTCGGTGCGGCCGGTGGAGACGGGCCTGCGGCTGACCCGGACCTGGGACGTGACGTTCCGGGGCTTCGCGGGCGACCCGGTGCGCGCCTGGTTCAGCAGGCCGGCCGGGGCCGGTGGTGAACTCCTGCCCGCCGTCGTCGAGTTCGCCGGGTACGGGCGCGGCCGGGGCCTCCCGCACGAGCGCCTGACCTGGGTGAACGCCGGGTACGCGCATCTGCTCATGGACAACCGCGGCCAGGGCGACCAGTACGGCTGTGGCGGAGACACGCCCGACCCGCACGGCACCGCGCCCGGCGGTCCGGGGCCGGCGGTGCGTGGGCTGCTCGCCCCCGAGGACTACCACTACCGGCGCCTGATCACGGACGCGGTGCGCGCGATCGCGGCGGTGCGGGCACTGCCCGGCGTCGACCCCGCCCGGACCGTGGCCGTCGGCAACAGCCAGGGCGGCGGGCTGGCCCTTGCGGTCGCCGGGCTCGTTCCCGATCTGGCGGCGCTGCTGGTCACGGCCCCGCTGCTGTGCGGGATCCGCCGCGCCCTCGACCTCACCGACGCGGGCCCGTACGGCGAGATCGCCGCCTACCTCTCCGTCCACCGGGGCGCCGAGCACGCCGCCTACCGCACGCTGTCCTACGTCGAGGGCGTCTCCTTCGCCCGCCGCGCCCAGGCCCCGGCCCACTTCGGCGTCGGCCTGCGCGACACGGTCTGCCCGCCGAGCGGGGCGTACGCGGCGTTCAACCGCTACGCCGAACTGACCGACGCGGATCCGGAGAAGGAGATCCACGCCTATCCGTTCAACGGCCACGAGGGCGGTGACGCGGTACAGGTGCGCCGCCAACTGGGGTGGCTGTCGGTGGTGTTGGCTGCCGGGGGGCGATGACCGTAGGGCGCCGTCGTAGAGGGTCGTCGTAGGGGCTCGTCGAGCGTCGGCTGCCTTCCCGAGGGGCCGTTCGAGTCCGCTCGGAGTGCGGCCGGTTGAACCCGGCCGGCCGGACGCGGCCGCCGGGCCGCGCCGCCCCGGCCGGGCGGCCCGGGGTCAGCCCGTGATCGGAGACTCCGCGGTGCAGCCCCCGGCGGTCACCAGGCCGCCGGCGCTCTGCTCCTCGAGCACCTTGCCCTTGTGGATGATCTTGCAGGTGACCTGGGCGCCCTCGGGGTCCGCGGCGACCGGCATGACCGCCGCGGGCATGATGCCGCGCAGCGTGACCGTCTTCTTCCACGGCAGCTCCGGCTTCGACACCGACTCGACCTTCGGCTCCATGGCCTTGCCGCCCCCGCCGTGGAACTCGATCGAGTCGACGTTCTTCCCGGTGACCTCGTAGGTGACCTCGTACGTCTCGTCCACCGCCTTGTCGACCTGGTCGACCGCCTCGGAGCAGGAGCTGAGGCCGAGCGCGAGACCGGTGACGGCGATGGTGCAGACGGCTGCGCGGATGGTGCGGTTCAAGGATCCCCCCGGATCGTGAAAGGTCGGAGCCGCAGCCAATCCCAAAGGGAAAGCAAAGTCAACTTGGTTCCGCACGAGGCCCGTTCCGGCCCCCGTCACCCACCCGGCCGGGGGGAGGGCGGTGTCACTCCGGCGCCTCGATCCAGTTGAGGCATTCGGTGTAATCGAAATTCCACTTCAGGCAGAGCTGCATCCGGATCACCGATTTCCGGTCCACGAACTCGGTGATGATCTTCCGGTCTTCGATCCGCGAGACCCCGACCTCGTTTTCCCAGTCGATCTCCATCTCGTTTTCCAGCTGGAGGCTGGACAGCGCGTATTTCCCCTGCGCCTCCGGATACTTGAGGAAGACTTCCTTGATCGCGTTGTGGAACTCCGCGTCTTCGTTCGGCATGCACGTCATGACTGCCTCCTGGTGTCGGGTCGGCACACCGACCGTTCACCCGAAGTCTGCGGGGAGGGCGGGGAAAGCGCGCGTCGTCCGTCACCTGAACGGCCCTTGCGCCGTGCCGCGAGAGGACGCCGGCTCCTTTCGCCGAGGCGCCGAGGCGCCGAGCGGTCCCGTCGTGCCACGACCGTTTACAACTGCGCCGCGCGGCGCTAACTTCCGCAACAGCGGGGTGGGAGCGCTCCCATGACGGTGGACCGGAACCCGCCCTCGAGTCGCTCCCACTCCGCGCATCCCCGCACACGCATCCGCAGACCCGGACCCGAAGAAACGGATGATGCTGTCATGATCATGACAACACCGTCGGGGGGCGCTCCGACGCCTCGATCAGCACTCCACACCCGGGCCAGAGCCCTGTTCCTGGTCCTGCTCTCCCTCGTCATCACCGTCCCCGCCCTCGGCCTGGTCATGACGGCGGGCGGTGAGGCGGAGGCCCACGGCACCCCCATGAAGCCCGGCAGCCGCACCTTCCTGTGCTGGCAGGACGGCTTGACCGACACCGGTGAGATCAAGCCGGTCAACCCGGCATGCCGGGCCGCGCAGCAGGTCAGCGGCACCACGCCGTTCTACAACTGGTTCTCGGTGCTCCGCTCGGACGGCGCCGGCCGCACCCGGGGCTTCGTGCCCGACGGCGAGCTGTGCAGCGGCGGCAACACCAACTTCACCGGGTTCAACACGCCCAGCAAGGACTGGCCGCTGACCCATCTCACCTCGGGCGCGACGGTCGACTTCTCGTACAACGCCTGGGCGGCGCACCCGGGTTGGTTCTACGTCTACATCACCAAGGACGGCTTCGACCCGACGAAGAGGCTCACCTGGAACGACATGGAGGAGAAGCCGTTCCTGAGCGTCGACCACCCGCCGCTGAACGGCTCCCCGGGCACGGTCGAGGCCAACTACTCCTGGACCGGCAAGCTCCCCGAGGGCAAGTCGGGCCGCCACATCATCTACATGGTCTGGCAGCGCTCCGACAGCCAGGAGACCTTCTACTCCTGCTCCGACGTCGTCTTCGACGGCGGCAAGGGCGAGGTGACCGGCATCAAGCAGCCGGGCAACCCGACCGAGCCGGTGCCCGGGACGTGCACGGCCACCCGGAAGACGACCGGTACCTGGAACGGCGGCTACCAGTCGGAGGTGACCGTCACCAACACCGGTACCGTCCCGATGCTCGGCTGGATGGTCGACTGGACGCTGCCGGCCGGCCAGAAGGTCGACAGCCTGTGGAGCGGCAACGCGACGTACAACGGCCAGGCGGTGATGGTCCACAACGCCGGCTGGAACGGCTCCCTCGCACCAGGCAGAAGCACGACGTTCGGTTACGTCGTCTCCGGTGCCGGGGGTGACAGTACGACGAGTCTGCCCTGCCGGGTGGGCTGAACCGTCACTCGGGGCGGGCCCGGTTGCCGGTTGCCGTGAGGCTCCGGCCACCGGGCCCGTCGCGCGTGCCGCCGGTTCTGGCGGGGGCGGGGTCTGGTCCGGGGTCCTGCGTGGGCTGGTCGTGGCGGGTCGCGGTGAGGGCGTCGCAGGGGCCCGGGCCGGTGGGCCCCAGCTGGGTCGTCACCGAGCCGCCGGAGCTGTTGTCCCAGCCGCGCGCCCAGCTCCAGGGGGCGGTCGGCCAGGTCGGGGTGCTGGTCGCGCAGCAGGTCCCGGACTCAGTTCCGCCGTGATCTCGATGTCGGTGGGGGCCGTGCGGGGCGACGTCAGCGGGGGTCGCGGGTCTGGTCGTCGACCGTGTGCTGTCGACCCTGGACCTGGTCGGGCCATACGCCCCATATGTCGCTGTTATCCAGGTGTGCGATTCTGTTGTGTGGGTGCCCTGCCGCTCATGTGCGGCGTGGCTTCGCCATGGGAGGCGTGACCCGGTACCGCCGGACTCGTGCCCGCGTCGTCGTCGCCTGGGTTCCGGGGACTCCCACCTGCCGGTGGCTGCGGCGTGGACGGGAGGTGGACGCGGACATGCCCCATGACGGCGATGCCCGGGCCGCGGCCCCCGGTCTGCGGGCGCCCGGGAACGGGGACTCCGGCCCGTCGCGCCCCACGCCCGAACCGGCCGCGCGGGAGCGGGTCCTGGCGTTCGCCGGGGTGGTGCTGGCGGCGGTGTACGTACGGAGCGAGGACGGTGCGGAGCTCCGGCGGGTGGAGGCGGCCGGGCTTGAACCCGAGCGGTACGGGCTGGCGGGGCGCGTACGGGTCTCGACGGGCTCAACGGGCTCGCCGGTGACGGGGGCCGACGACAGTGCGGCCGGGGCGGGGACCGACCAGGGCGGTCCGGGGACTGGCCCGGGCAGGGCGGAGACCGACCAGGGCAGGGCGGAGACCGACCAGGGCAGGCCGGAGGCAGCGCCCCCGGCCCGAGCCGCAGGGGCGGGAGGCGGTGGGTCCGTCGTCGTCGAGGCCTATCGGGGTGGTCGGGCCGTGTGGGTGCGGGGGGCGGTGGCCGGCGGTCGGGAGGGCGGCGGAGGCGTCTCCGTGCCGCTCGGGGCGCTGCCCCTGGGGGCGGCGGGTGGATGGCTGGGGTGCCTGGTCGTGGTGGGCGAGGCCGGGGAGGGGTTCGGGAGCGAGCAGCGGGAGTTCCTGGAGCGGTACGCCGAGGCCGTCGCCGGGCGGCTGCGGGGCGAGGCCGACCGGTCGGCGCCCTCGCCCCTGCTGGATTCGGCCCTGCGGGCCATGGGCGTGGGCTCCTTCGCCCTGACGCCGGGCACCGGCCTGGTCGAGACGGACCCGGCCCTGCTCGAACTCATCGGCATCCCCGAGGACGGTTTCGACGGCAAGACCGACACCCTGCTCTCCTACAGCGTCCCGGAGGACGTCCCGGCCCTGATGTCGGTGATCGAACCGTCCGCGCAGACCCCGGGGCGCCGGGAGCTGGAGTTCCGTATCCGCCGGCCGACCGGTGAACTGTGCTGGCTGCGCCTGGGCTGCCGCCTGCTCAAGGCCCCCGACGGCGCTCCCCAGCGGGTGCTGGGCGTCGTCACCGCGGCCCCCGTGCTGCGGCGCGGCGCCAGCGACGTCGCCCGGATCCAGTGGCTGACGGCGGCGCTCGACGACGCGACGACGGTGCGGGACGTCAGCCGCGTGGTGGTGGCCGCGCTGCGCGAGCCGCTGGGCGCCGACCGGGTCGCGCTCGCCGAACTGCTGGAGGACCGGCTCGCGGTCACCGTGCTCGATCCGCCGGCCGCCGCGGCCTGGCCGGAGCTGTGGCGTTCGGAGTGGCGCTCGGAGTGGCCCGACGCGCCGGTCGGCGCCCTGCCCACGCTGCAGGCGGCGCTGCGGGACGGGCGGATGAGCCTGTGGCCGGCCGGCGCCGTGCTGGAACCGGGCCTCGCGGGGATCGGCCCCGGCGGGCTCGCGGTCCTGCCGCTGCCCGCGAAGAGCAGGGTGGCCGGGGTGTGTCTGGTCGGCTGGGACGCCCCGCACGAGTTCGCCCCGGAGGAGCGGGCCCTGCTCACCGCGACGGCGGGCCTGGTGGGGCAGGCCCTGAAGCGCGCGCACGCCTACGACGCCGAGCAGGAACTCGCGACGATGCTCCAGCGCAGCCTGCTGCCCCGCCGGCTCCCCCGGCTGCCCGGGGGAACCGCCGTGGCCCGCTACCTGCCCGCCCGGCGCGGGCTGCAGGTGGGCGGCGACTGGTACGACGTGATCGCGCTGTCGGAGGGGAAGGTGGCCCTGGTCATCGGGGACGTGCAGGGGCACAGCGCCGGGGCCGCGACGATCATGGGCCAGATGCGTACCGCGGTCCGGGCCTACGCCGTCGAGGGCCATCCGCCGGACGTGGTCGTCGCGCACGCCAACCGGCTGCTCGTCGGCATGGAGACCGACCTGTTCGCCACCTGCTGCTACGTCGAGCTGGACATGGAGGAGGGCAACGCGCTGTTCGTGCGGGCCGGGCACCTGTCCCCGCTGGTGCGCCATCCCGACGGGGGCACCGAGGAGATCGCGGTCGAGGGCGGCCTGCCGCTCGGTGTCCTCGCGGAGGCCGACTTCCCGCTGACGGCGCTCGCGCTGGCCCCGGGCTCGGTGCTCGCGCTGGTGACGGACGGCCTGGTCGAGTCGGCCGAGCTGCACCTGGACGAGGGCATGCGGCTCGTGCGGGAGGCGCTCGCCGCCGCCGACCCCGCCGACCCGGGGCGGATGGCCGACGAGCTGCTCGGCGAGGCCGGCCGCCGGGAGGACGACGTGGCGTTGCTGCTGCTGCGCTACGACGGGATGCGCGTGCGGCCCGTGCGGGCGGGCTGGGTGGTGTGGCGGCTGCCGGACGCGGTCATGCACGCCCGCCGGTTCTGCGCGCGCACGCTGCGGTCGTGGGACCTCGTGGCCGAGGCCGACACCGTCCTGCTGGTGGTGTCGGAGCTGGTCACCAACGCGCTGGTGCACACCCAGGGCCCGGTCCGGGTCGACCTGACGCTGGCGGCGGACCGGCTCAGGGTGACCGTGAGCGACTCCTCGCCCCGCTCCCCCGCCAAGCCGGTGGTCGTGGACTGGGAGTCGACGGGCGGCCGGGGCCTCTTCCTCGTCGAGGCGCTCTCGACGGCCTGGGGCTCGGTGCCGGTCGGCGGCGGCAAGCAGGTGTGGAGCGAGATCGTCGTGTCCCGTCCGCAGCCGGAGCCGGACCCCCCGAAGGAAGCGGAACCGGCGCCGCGGGCCGAGCCGGAGCGGGAGCGGCAGTCGGGCTGGGGCCTGGGCTGGGGCATCAGCCGGAACCGTGACCGCAATCGGGACCGCAGTCGTGACCGGAGCAGAGGCCGGGGCCCGGGCCGCGGCCGGTCCGAGGAGAGGGGGCCGCGATGAGAGCCCCGAGGTGGCGGGGGGCCGCGACGAGGAGCCCGAGCCGGCGGGTGGCCGCGACGAGGAGCCCGAGGTGGCGGGGGGCCGCGATGAGAGCCCCGAGCCGGCGGGTGGCCGCCGGGCTGCTGGCGGTCGTGCTGGCGGTGTCCCTGGCCGGGTGCACCGGCGACGGCGAGGGCGGCGGGGACGGGCTGACCGTCGGGCTGCTGCTGCCGAGCCGTGCGGTGCCGCGCTGGGAGCAGTCCGACAAGCCCTTGATCGAGAAGCGGGTGAAGGAGCTGTGCTCCGAGTGCACGGTGGTGTACGCCAACGCCGAGAACGACGCGGCGAGCCAGCGCCGGCAGATGAACTCCATGATCACCAGGGGTGTGTCGGTCCTGATCCTGGACGTCGTCGACCCCAGGGCCCTGCGCTCCTCGGTCCGGGCGGCCGAGCGGGCGGGCATCCCGGTCGTCGCCTACGACCGGCTCGCCGAGGGCCCCATCTCGGGGTTCGTCAGTTTCGACGGCGGCGAGGTCGGCAGGCTCCAGGGGGAGGCGCTGCTGCGGGGCATGGGCGCCAGGGCCGAGGGCGGCACCGTGGTGATGATGAACGGCGACCCGTCCAGCCCCAACGCCGCCTGGTACGAGGGCGGGGCCCGGTCCGTCCTCCAGGACCGGGTGCGGATCGCCAAGTCGTACAACACCCTCGGATGGCGTACGGAGAACGCGCACGACCACATGTCCGCCGCGATCGACGCCCTCGGCCCGGACGGGATCGACGGGGTGCTGGCGGCCAACGACTCGATCGCCGCCGGTGTCGTCGCGGCGCTCAAGAGCGCCCGGGTCTCGCCGCTGCCCGCGGTCACCGGCCAGGACGCCGACCTCGACGCCGTGCGGCGCATCGTCGGGGGCGAGCAGTACATGACCGTCTACAAGCCCTTCCGGCTGGAGACCGACGCGGCCTCCGCGCTGGCCGTCGCCCTGGCGCGCGGCAACGACGTCGACGCCCTCGTCACGACGAGCGTCGACAGCCCCACCACCCGAGACGTCCCGTCGATCCTGCTCCGCCCGATCACCGTGACGCGGGAGAACATCGGCCGGACGCTCGTCCAGGACGGCATCTACACCATCGACCAGATCTGCACTCCGAAGCTCCGGCCGGACTGCGACCGGGCCGGACTCACCCGGTGAGGGAGGTGGTCCCCGTGGCCCATCCGCCGGTGCTGGCGTTGCGCGGCATCTCCAAGCGGTTCGGGGGCGTCCAGGCCCTGGTTGACGTGGACCTCCAGGTCCGGGCCGGCGAGGTGGTGGCCCTGGCGGGCGACAACGGGGCCGGCAAGTCCACGCTCGTCAAGGTGATCTCCGGGGTCAGCCCCGCCGACCGGGGCGTCATCGAGTGGGAGGGGCGGCTGGTGCAGATCAAACGGCCGCACGACGCCCACGCCCTGGGCATCGCGACCGTCTACCAGGACCTCGCCATGTGCGACAACCTGGACGTCGTCGGCAACCTCTTCCTCGGCCGGGAGATCGACCGGGTGGGCATCCTCGACGAGGTGGAGATGGAGCGCCGGGCCCGCGACCTGATGCGTGCCCTGTCGATCCGCATCCCCGACGTGCGCATGCCGGTCGCGGCGCTCTCCGCCGGGCAGCGGCAGGCCGTCGCGATCTCCCGTTCGCTGATGGGCTCCCCCAAGGTGCTGCTCCTCGACGAGCCCACCGCGGCCCTGGGCGTGGAGCAGACCAGCCATCTGCTCGACCTCATCGAGCACGTGCGCGACCGGGGCATGGGGATCATCCTCATCAGTCACAACATGGGCGACATCAAGGCCGTCGCGGACCGGGTCGCGGTGCTGCGGCTGGGCCGCAACAACGGCCTGTTCGACGTGAGCACGGTGACGCAGGAGCAGATCATCTCCTCGGTCACGGGCGCCGCGGACAACGCCGTGGCCCATCGCGCGAGGGGCGACGAGGAGGCGTGGCCGTGAGCCGTGGCGGACCGCACCGGGACGGCGGGCCGGTCGCGACCGGCCGGGGGCCGCGCGCCCGCGCCTGGCAGGAGAACCTGCGGGAGTACGCGCTGGAGGTGCGCGGCAGCGTCCGGGACGGCGAGCGGGGGCCGCTCCTGGTCGTCGCGGGCCTGATCGTGATCTGCGTCGTCTTCCAGGCGCTGGACGACAAGTTCCTCTCGCCGCGCAACCTGTCCAACCTCGGCGTGGACATCGTCGGGACCGGGCTGGTCGCCGTCGGCATCGTGTTCGTGCTGCTGATCCGGGAGATCGACCTGTCGGTGGGTTCCGTCAGCGGACTGGCGGGGGCGGCGTTCGCCGTGCTGAACGTGAACCACGGGGTGCCGGAGTGGCTCGCGGTGATCGTGGCGGTCGTCGCGGGGACGGCCGTGGGCGCCTTCCACGGGTTCTTCTTCGCCTGGCTCGGCGTGCCCGCGTTCGTCGTCACGCTCGCGGGGCTGCTGGTGTGGAACGGTCTGACGCTCTACCTGCTGGGCGCGAGCGGCACGATCAACATCGACGAGGAGGGGCTGGTCGCGTCCCTGACCAGCCGGCACTTCGGGGCCGACGTGGCGGCGTACGCGGTCGCGGCGGTGGGCACGGCCGGGTACCTGCTGACCACCCGCCGCCGGCGCAGCCGCCACCGGGCCGCCGGGATGCCGTACCGGCCGATGGGCGAGATCTGGCTGCGCACGGCTCTCCTCGCGGTGGTCGCCTTCGCCGCGGCGCACACCCTGAACCGGTTCCAGGGGCTGCCGCTGGCGCTGCTGATCTTCCTGGTGGTCCTGGTCGTCTCGGACTACGTGCTGCGCCGCACCCGCTACGGGCGGCGGGTGTACGCGCTCGGCGGCGGGGTCGAGGCGGCGCGGCGGGCGGGCATCGCCGTGGAGCGGGTGCGGGTCGCGATGTTCATGGTGTCGGGGACGCTCGCGGCGGTCGGCGGGCTGTTCGTGGCGTCGGGACTGACCTCGGCGAGCCCCACGACGGCCCGGGCCGCCGGTTCCGGGATGCTGCTGATCAACGCGATCGCGGCGGCCGTCATCGGCGGGACGAGTCTGTTCGGCGGGCGGGGTTCGCCCTGGTCCGTGCTGCTCGGGGTGCTGGTCATCCAGTCGATCGCCTCCGGCATGGGTCTGCTCGGGGTGGAGGACGCCGTGCAGTTCATGATCACCGGTGGGGTGCTGCTGGCGGCCGTCGCGGCCGACGCGCTGTCCAGACGGGTGGAGACCCGGCTGGGCCGCCCCTGAGCCATGCCCGTTCAGCCCGTTATGCCTAAGAAATGACAAAGATGGGTAGGGGCCGGAGTGCGATGAAACGGAGCCGCCTCATCAGGGCGGCCGTGGCCGCCGCGGTCGCCGCGGGCCTGGCCCTCGCCGGGTGCGGTGACACCGATCAGCCCGGTGTCGAGGAGCGGGCCGATCTCAGCGTGCTCGCGATGGACGCGCCCCAGATGCAGAACCTCCGCAAGCTCACCAAGGAGTACTTCACGGCGGAGACGGGCATCACGGTCGACTACACCCTGCTCCCGGAGAACGAGGCGCGGGAGCGGATGAACCGCGAGTTCGCGACCCAGGCGGGGAACCACGACGTGGCGAGCGTCAGCGCGTACGAGGTGCCGATCTACTCGCAGCAGGGCTGGCTCGCCCCGCTGGACTCCTATGTGAAGGCGGACGAGGACTTCGACCAGGGCGACGTCTTCCCCAACCTGCTGGCGTCGCTGACCGGGGAGGACGGCCGGCTCTACGCCGAGCCGTTCTACGGCGAGGGCTCCTTCCTGATGTACCGCAAGGACCTCTTCCGCAAGGACGGGCTGACCATGCCGCCGAACCCGACCTGGGAGCAGGTCGCCGACCTCGCCGCCCGGGTCGACGGCACCGACGGCGCGAGCGGCATCTGCCTGCGCGGCCTGCCCGGCTGGGGGCAGAACCTCGCCCCGATCAACACGGTCGTCAACACCTTCGGCGGCGCCTGGTACGACATGGACTGGAACGCCCGACTGACCTCACCGGAGTTCAGGAGGGCCGTCGGGTTCTACGTCGACCTGCTCCGCTCCCACGGGCAGCCCGGCGCCGAGCGGATGGGTGTGCTGGAGATCCTCGACCGCTTCGTCGCGGGCGAGTGCGCCATGATGTACGACGCCACGTCGCTGGCGTCGTCGGTCGAGGCCGACGGTTCCGCCGTCAAGGGCAAGGTGGGTTACGTCCCGGCCCCGCACGACCGGACCGAGAAGGCCGGCTGGCTGTGGACCTGGGCGTGGGGCGTCCAGCAGGCCTCCGAGAACAAGGACGCCGCCTGGGAGTTCATCTCCTGGGCCTCCTCCAAGGAGTACCAGGAGCAGGTCGGCCAGGAGCTGGGCTGGACCGCGGCGCCCGCCGGGAACCGCAGGTCGCTCTACGCCAACCCGGAGTACCAGCAGGCGGCCGCCGCCTGGTACCGGCAGGAGTACACGGCGGCGACGGACTCCGCCGACCCGAGGAACCCCGGCGTCGCGCCCCGCCCCTACACCGGCATCGGCTTCGTCGGCATCCCCGAGTTCGCCGTGCTCGGTACGGCGGTCTCCCAGCAGATCGCCGCGGCCATCGCCGGACAGCAGTCGGTGGACGCGGCCCTGGACAAGTCCCAGGACCTCGCCCAGGCCGCGGCGGCGAAGTACCGCGGCGAGTGAACCGCCTCCGATGCGCAGGCCGGGCGATGACGTGCCCGCAACGGCGCGGGCCGCGCCCCCGGTCACCCGGGAACGCGGCCCTCGAACTGCCCTGAACTGCCCTGCCGGTCCGCTTACTTGCGGATCAGGCTGCGCAGCACGTACTGCATGATGCCGCCGTTGCGGTAGTAGTCGGCCTCACCCGGGGTGTCGATGCGGACGACCGCGTCGAACTCGACGCCGGTGTCGGTGGTGACCTTCACCGTGCGCGGGGTGGTGCCCTCGTTCAGCTCGGTCACGCCGGAGATGGAGAAGGTCTCCTCGCCGGTCAGACCGAGGGACGACGCGGACTGGCCCTCCGGGAACTGCAGCGGAAGGACGCCCATGCCGATGAGGTTCGAGCGGTGGATGCGCTCGTACGACTCGGCGATGACGGCCTTGACGCCGAGGAGCGCGGTGCCCTTGGCCGCCCAGTCGCGGGACGAGCCGGAGCCGTACTCCTTGCCGGCCAGGACGACCAGCGGGATGCCGGCGGCCTGGTAGTTCTGCGAGGCGTCGTAGATGAAGGAGACCGGGCCGCCGTCCTGCGTGAAGTCGCGGGTGTAGCCGCCCTCGGTGCCCGGCGCGATCTGGTTGCGCAGGCGGATGTTGGCGAACGTGCCGCGGATCATGACCTCGTGGTTGCCCCGGCGCGAGCCGTAGGAGTTGAAGTCGCGACGCTCCACACCGTGCTCGGTGAGGTACTTGCCGGCCGGGGTGTCGGCCTTGATGGCGCCGGCCGGGGAGATGTGGTCGGTGGTGACCGAGTCGCCCAGCTTGGCGAGGACGCGCGCGCCGGAGATGTCGGAGACCGGGGTGGTCTCCATCGTCATGCCCTCGAAGTACGGGGGCTTGCGGACGTACGTCGACTGCGGGTCCCACTCGAAGGTGTTGCCGGTCGGGATCGGCAGCGCCTGCCACTGGGCGTCGCCCGCGAAGACGTCCGCGTAGGACTTGGCGAACATGTCCTCGCCGATGGCGTTGGCGACGACGTCGTTCACCTCGGCCTCGGAGGGCCAGATGTCCTTCAGGAAGACCGGGTTGCCGTCCTGGTCGGTGCCCAGGGCGTCACGCGTGATGTCGACCTTCATCGAACCGGCGATCGCGTAGGCCACGACCAGCGGCGGGGACGCCAGGTAGTTCATCTTGACGTCGGGGTTGATCCGGCCCTCGAAGTTCCGGTTGCCGGAGAGGACCGAGGTGACGGCGAGGTCGTGGTCGTTGACGGCCTTGGAGACCTCCTCCGGCAGCGGGCCGGAGTTGCCGATGCAGGTGGTGCAGCCGTAGCCGACGAGGTTGAAGCCGACCTTGTCGAGGTACGGGGTCAGGCCCGCCTTCTCGAAGTAGTCGGTGACGACCTTGGAGCCCGGGGCGAGGGTGGTCTTGACCCACGGCTTGCGGGTCAGGCCCTTCTCCACCGCCTTCTTGGCCACCAGGGCGGCGGCGACCATGACGTACGGGTTGGAGGTGTTGGTGCAGGAGGTGATGGCCGCGACCGTCACCGCGCCGTGGTCGATCTCGTACGAGGTGCCGTCGGGGGCGGTCACGGTGACCGGGTTGGACGGGGCGCCGTTCGGGGCGACGGCCGGGGCGTCGGAGGCCGGGAAGGACTCCTGGCCCGCCTCGTCCACGGAGTCGACGTAGTTGCGCACGTCCTGCTTGAACTGCTCGGCGGCGTTCGCGAGGACGATGCGGTCCTGCGGGCGCTTCGGGCCGGCGATGGAGGGGACGACCGTCGACAGGTCGAGCTCGAGCTTCTCGGAGAAGTCCGGCTCGGCCTTCGGGTCCAGCCAGAGGCCCTGCTCCTTGGCGTACGCCTCGACCAGCGCGAGCTGCTGCTCGCTGCGGCCGGTGAGCCGCATGTAGTTGATCGTTTCGTCGTCGATCGGGAAGATCGCGGCGGTGGAGCCGAACTCCGGCGACATGTTGCCGATGGTGGCGCGGTTGGCGAGGCTCGTGGCCGCCACACCCTCGCCGTAGAACTCCACGAACTTGCCGACGACGCCGTGCTTGCGCAGCATCTCGGTGATGGTGAGCACCAGGTCGGTGGCGGTGGTGCCGGGCGTGAGCTCGCCGGTCAGCTTGAAGCCGACGACGCGCGGGATCAGCATGGAGACCGGCTGGCCGAGCATGGCGGCCTCGGCCTCGATGCCGCCGACGCCCCAGCCGAGGACGCCGAGGCCGTTGACCATGGTGGTGTGCGAGTCGGTGCCGACCAGGGTGTCGGGGTACGCCTTGCCGTCGCGGACCATGACGACACGGGCCAGGTGCTCGATGTTCACCTGGTGGACGATGCCGGTGCCGGGCGGGACGACCTTGAACTCGTCGAAGGCGGTCTGGCCCCAGCGCAGGAACTGGTAGCGCTCCTTGTTGCGGCCGTACTCCAGGTCGACGTTCTGCTTGAAGGCGTCGTTCGTGCCGAACTTGTCGGCGATGACGGAGTGGTCGATCACCAGCTCGGCCGGGGCCAGCGGGTTGATCTTGGCCGGGTCGCCGCCCAGCTCCTTGACGGCCTCACGCATGGTCGCGAGGTCCACGACGCAGGGGACGCCGGTGAAGTCCTGCATGATCACGCGGGCCGGCGTGAACTGGATCTCCTGGCTGGGCTGCGCCTGGGAGTCCCAGCCGCCGAGGGCACGGATGTGGTCGGCGGTGATGTTCGCGCCGTCCTCGGTGCGGAGCAGGTTCTCCAGCAGGACCTTGAGGCTGTACGGAAGGCGGGCCGAGCCCTCCACCTTGTCCAGCCGGAAGATCTCGTACGACTCGTCGCCCACCTGCAGCGTGCTGCGGGCGTCGAAGCTGTTCGCCGACACGACAGTCTCCTTCATTGATGTGCGCGTACCACCACGATCCTGCCGCCACGGCATCTCGGCCGATCCGCTAAGGTAAGGCTTAGTTAGGCTTGCCTTACCGGGGCTGGCGGCTGCGGTGCTCCCCGGCAGATATCTCGATGTCGAGATAACTCTAGTACACCGGGGCCGGTAGGTCATGCCCCGGCGTCCGCCACGCGGTCATGCGCATCCCTCTCCGGGGTATCCGAACCAGGTATCCACACCGCAAACGGAGAGGAGACAGGCATGCCGCTCACGTTCCGCAAGAGTTTCCGGATCCTTCCGGGGGTGCGGCTGAACATCAACAAGCGCTCCTGGTCCATCACGACCGGCGGCGGAAAGAACGGCCCGCGATACACCCGCAGCAGTACGGGACGCCGTACGACATCGATGGATCTGCCCGGGCCTTTCGGGTGGCGTCGTACCCGTACCACCGGGCGTCGTTGACGCCCCGTCACCCGAACGGACCCCCCGTCGGGCGGCATCTCATATGTGAGATAACCTCAACCTCATGGCAGACGACTACCTCGTACGCATCGGCAAGCTCATCCGTGACGCCCGGCAGCACCGGGGCTGGACGCAGTCGCAGCTGGCCGAGGCGCTCGGAACCAGCCAGAGCGCCGTCAACCGGATCGAGCGCGGCAATCAGAACATCAGCCTTGAGATGATCGCGCGCATCGGGGAGGCCCTCGACAGCGAGATCGTGTCCCTCGGCTATGCCGGTCCGATGCATCTGCGGGTCGTCGGCGGGCGCCGGCTGTCCGGTGCCATCGACGTGAAGACGAGCAAGAACGCGTGCGTCGCGCTGCTGTGCGCCTCGCTGCTCAACCAGGGGCGCACGGTGCTGCGCCGCGTCGCCCGCATCGAGGAGGTGTACCGGCTCCTGGAGGTGCTGGGCTCCATCGGCGTGCGCACCCGGTGGATCAACGACGGTGTCGACCTGGAGATCGTGCCGTCGGCCGAGCTGGACCTGGCGGCGATCGACGCGGACGCGGCCCGCCGCACCCGGTCGATCATCATGTTCCTCGGTCCGCTGCTGCACCGCATGGACCACTTCAAGCTGCCCTACGCCGGCGGCTGCGACCTCGGCACCCGCACGGTCGAGCCGCACATGATCGCGCTGCGCCGGTTCGGCCTGGACATCGCCGCCACCGAGGGCCAGTACCACGCCCAGGTCGACCGCTCGGTCAGCCCCGACCGCCCGATCGTGCTGACCGAGCGCGGGGACACGGTCACCGAGAACGCGCTGCTCGCCGCCGCCCGGCACGACGGCATCACCGTCATCCGCAACGCCTCCTCCAACTACATGGTCCAGGACCTGTGCTTCTTCCTGGAGGCGCTCGGCGTCAAGGTCGACGGCATCGGCACCACCACGCTCACCGTGCACGGCGTGCCGACCATCGACGTCGACGTGGACTACTCCCCCTCCGAGGACCCGGTCGAGGCGATGAGCCTGGTCGCGGCGGCCGTCGTCACCGAGTCGGAGCTGACGGTGCGCCGGGTGCCGATCGAGTTCCTGGAGATCGAGCTGGCGGTCCTGGAGGAGATGGGCCTCGACCACGACCGCACGCCCGAGTACTTCGCGGACAACGGCCGCACCCGGCTGGTGGACCTCACCGTCCGGCCCTCCAAACTGGAGGCGCCGATCGACAAGATCCACCCCATGCCGTTCCCCGGCCTGAACATCGACAACGTCCCGTTCTTCGCGGCCATCGCGGCGGTCGCCCAGGGCAAGACCCTCATCCACGACTGGGTCTACGACAACCGCGCGATCTACCTGACCGACCTGAACCGCCTCGGCGGGCGCCTGCAGTTGCTCGACCCCCACCGCGTCCTGGTCGAGGGCCCGACCCGCTGGCGTGCCGCCGAGATGATGTGCCCGCCCGCCCTGCGCCCCGCCGTGGTCGTCCTGCTGGCGATGATGGCGGCCGAGGGCACGTCGGTGCTGCGCAACGTGTACGTCATCAACCGGGGCTACGAGGACCTCGCGGAGCGGCTGAACTCCATCGGGGCTCAGATCGAGACGTTCCGGGACATCTGATCGAGACGGCCCGGGACATCTGACCGGGCCCGCCGCCGGCGCGGGGGATCACGACCGGTCGACGAGCGGCGTGAACTCGTCGACGTAGATCTTCGGAGTGCGCGGAGCCGGGCCCATGTCCGCCGAGCCGATCACCGCTTCGTCCCGGCCGGTCTTGCCCGGAGGGACGTCCTGGAGCCAGAACCGGTCGTACGCGGTCCAGCCCGCACCGTCAGCGATGCTGATCTGGACCGAGTACGTCGTTTTCCGCTCGTTGGTGTTGACCACCGCGATCTCGGTCCGCACGCCGCTCCTCTCCGGCGTGGCGCGCACGGTGAGGTCTCCGTACTCAAGGACCCTTGTGCGGCCTTCGGAGTGCACCGAGGGCACAGGTGAGGGACGTGCCTGGGGACTGCTCTGCTCGGCGCTCGGAGTGGCCGGCCGCTGGGAGGCGGGGGCCGGGCCGGTGCCGGTGTCCGTACACCCGGCGGCCAGGACGCATGCCGCCATCAGGGACAGTGCGCGGACCAGGCTCGGTCCGGGCACGACCGCACGCGCCTTCACCGGGCGGAGGCGGTCAGTTGCTCGCGCGCGGTGGCCATCACATCCGCCACCGCCGCGAATGACGTGGCGCAGGCGGCCATCCTCTTCCCGACGCGGGAGCCCCTCATCACATCTCCATCGGTAGGTCATCAGTGCGAGGGAGATCTTCACACCGGGGTTGCCGGCATGACCATGAAAGATGCCTGATCGAGACCCGCCCGGGCCGGCGCGTGCTACGACGGCCGCGGCGGCGGGGTGTCCAGGAGTGTCACCCCGTAGCGGGCCAAGGAGTCGGCGTGGTCCGCGTCCTGGCGCGCGTCGGCGGGGCCGATCGACCGGAAGTAGCCTTCGATGGCGCCGGGGTTGTTGATCACCAGCATGTCCGCCGTCGCGGTGAGCGGCCGGAAGGTGTGGGGGACCGTCCGTGGGCCGAAGACGTAGGCGCCCGGCTCGGCGTCATGGACGTCGCACGCGTCGAGCGAGGCCGAGCCGACCCAGAACCGGACGCGGCCGGAGAGGACGACCCAGCTCTCGTCCTCACGGCTGTGGACGTGCAGGGGCGGCGCGTCGGTCTGACGCATGGTCAGCCGCAGGACACTGACCACGCCTTGCGTCTCGGCGTGCGACACGACCTGCTCCTGGACGCTGTCGTAGTAGCGGTAGAGGGTGCCTTCGCCCGGGTTGCGCACCAGCGCCACGCTCATCCGACTCCTCCTCCATATTTAGTTCACTGTTCAATCATCTCTTGGGTGGAGGGGCCCCGCCAGAGGGCGGAGGCGCTTTGGCTTGTTCATGTGCGGGGCGGGCGGCGATCACGGACCGGGCCGGTGACGATGTCGGCGGTGGTCGCGGCGCAGGTGTGGGGCCGTGGAAACGGGAAAGTCCGAAGCTGTGGACGCGCTTCTGCTGACCTTCGGGCACAGCACCGCCGGGCGGGAGCGGATCACCGAGCTGCTGCGGCACGCCGGTGTCACGGCCGTCGTCGATGTGCGGACCGCTCCCGGCAGCCGCCGCGACCCCGACCTGTCGCGGCGGCGGCTCGCCGAGTGGCTGCCGGGCGGCGGCATCGCCTACCGGTGGGAGCCCGCCCTCGGCGGATTCCGTACCGCGCCCGCGGACAGCCCGGACGTCGTCTGGCGCAATGCCTCCTTCCGCGGTTACGCCGCCCACACCCGCTCCCCCGGCTTCGTCACCGCGATGGACCGCCTGCTGCGCGAGGCCGCGGACGCGCGGACGGCCGTGATGTGCAGCGAGGCGGTCTGGTGGCGCTGCCACCGTCGCCTGATCGCCGACTTCGCGGTGCTCGCCCGCGGCGTACCGGCGCACCACCTCATGCACGACGGGCGTCTCACCGCGCATACGCCGACGCCCGGCGCGCGCCTGCGGGAGGACGGGCTCCTCGTGTACGACGACTACGACGGCGGCGACGACGGCGACGGCGACGGCGGCGACGGCCGCAGCGGGCCGGACGGTGGCTGAGCCCGTCAGTACAGCTTGTTCACGGCCGTGACGGTCGTCTTCTTGAAGTCGGCCACCTGCGCGTGCTGGAAGGTGCCCATCTGGCCCCAGCGGACGATCGTCACGGTCGTGCCGTCGCGTCCGACCGAGAACAGGTTGATGTCGGAGGAGCCCCACGCCGAGGCGGTGTGGAGGCCGTAGACGTGGGCGCCCTCCTCGACGTTCAGCCGGCCGTAGTTCTTGCCCGTGGCCGTCAGGTCGGGATCCTTCTCCATCAGCTTCTTCGCGCAGTCGGCGAGGTCGCGGCGGAGCAGGGCCGCGAAGTCCTCGGCCCGGCGTTCGCTGCGCTCCACGACGGTGATCTGCTGGGCGCTGGTGTCGAACTCGGTCCAGTACGAGCGGTGCGTGGCGATGGACGGCAGCGCGTCGCCCACACAGACGGGCAGCGGGTCGGGCTGACCGGCGGTGACGGGGCCGGCGTACCAGGCCGAGGCCGGGTGCGGCGGCAGGTCGGCCGGCTCCAGGAACCGGGGTTCGGCGGAGACCGGCGCGGTGGCGGCGGCGGCCGGGACGGCGACGGCGGCGACACCGGCCGCTGCGGCCAGCGCGGCGACGGTGGTACGGATGCCTCGGATACCAAGGATGCCTCGGGCACGGATGTTCATGTTTTTCCCCCTGGTGAGCGCGCGGGTCTGCGCGGTTCTCGGTCTGCGCGGTTCTCGGTCTGTGCATGTCGTACGACCCGTCATCGCCCGCATACGTTGCCCTGCGGGGCTGCTACGGATCCGTCCCGAATGTCACGGGCGGTGTTACGGGGGGTCGAGAACCCCCGGGGCGAGAGGCGCGTGCGTGCGGCTGATGGAGGCTCTGGGGAGACTGTGAGTAACGTCTCCGGTACGCACTAGGTTCGACCCACGCGCGCGTAGAGTGCCCGCGCGCGTTCTGGGCCGATGCGAGGGGGAGAAGAACGTGCGTCCCGGAGACGAGTTCGCCGGCCGCTATGTCCTCAAGGAGGTCATCGGCACAGGGCGGGGCGGTGAGGTGTGGCTGGCCCACGACACGGTGGTGGGCCAGGACGTCGCGCTGAAGCGCGAGCGGGTCGAGGGCGAGCGGGAGACCGCCGTGCGGCGGCTGCTGGGCGAGCCGCGCGCCCTGGCCAAGTTCCGGGACCATCCCCATGTCGTGACGCTGTTCGATGTCCTGACCGTGCCGCCGGACGGGGACGGGAACGGGGACGCCGCCGAGGCGTACTGGTTCGTCATGGAGTACGTGCCCGGCGGCGGTCTCGACCGGCACCCGCCCATGAGCCACGGGCGGGCGGCCCGGGTCGGAGCCCAACTCGCCGACGCCCTTGCCGCGTTGCACCGGGCGGGCATCGTCCACTGCGACGTCAAGCCCGCCAACGTCGGCCTCACCGGGCGCGGTACCGCGAAGCTGCTGGACTTCGGTGCCGCGTACCGGGCCGGCGGCACCGAGACCATCACGGCCAACGGCCCCTACAGCTTCACCCCGGACTACGCCGCCCCCGAGCTGGCCCGCGGGAACGTGCCCCGGCCCGCCTCGGACGTGTTCTGCCTGGCCGCCACGCTCCACGCCCTGGTCACCGGTTCCCCGCCGCGCGGCGGGGACGACGGGGAGGGCGCCGGTGAGGACACCGCCCGGTTGACGCACTGGAAGGCCGAGCAGGGCGTCGTCGAGCTGGACGCCGAGGCCGTGGGGCCGCTGTATCCCGTGCTCGCTGCGATGCTGCGGCGCGACCCGGCGCAGCGCCCCGACGCGGCCGAGGCCGGGCGGCTCCTGGCGGCCGTCGCCGCATCCGGAACGCAGGTCCCGGGTGGGCGGCCCGCCGAACCCGGCGGCGGACGGCGGCGCCGCCGGGTGTTGTTCGCCGGGGCCCTCGGCGTCTGCGCCGCACTCGCGCTGGGCCTCGTCGTCCTGCCCGGCGGCGACGCCGGCGACGGCACCGGGACCAGCACCGGCACCCGTGACTCCGTCGGGCGGCAGCTGCCGGAGGACCCCGGGCAGGGCGGTACGCGGTCCCTGATCGGGGATCCGCGCACCGCCGACGTCTGCGCCCTGACCGACCCGGCCGCGCTCGACCGGTTCGGCAGGAGCGAAGTCGACGTGGACTACGGCAACTTCGACCGCTGCGACGTGCTCGTCCACACCGACGACAGCACCCGGATCGACGTCTCCCTCCAACTGCGCCGGGGCGCGCCGCCCGAGGCGTCGGAGCCCGTCCGGACCATCGGGAGCATCGCCGTCCGGGAGCAGCCGGCCGAGCCGGACGAGTGCGGGCTGCTGCTGTCCCGCGACGCGGGCGACGACCAGGACGGCGACGCCGGTGACGGCATGTACGTCGGGGTCCGCGTCGACGTGGGCCACGGCGAGGTCGCGGGCGGTGCCGCCGTGCTGTGCGCCGTCGCCGACACGGCCGCCCGCAGCGCGGCCGGGGTGCTGAACCGCGGCCCGCTCCCCCGCCGTTCCCCGGGCTACCCGGCCGCCTCGCTGGCCTGGGCGGACGCCTGCGCGCTGCTCGACGCCAGGGCGCTGTCCGTCGTCCCCGGGGTCAAGGCGGACGTACCGGAGGCGGGGGTCGCGAACTGGGAGTGCGAGTGGTTCAGCGACGTCGACGACCTGGAGGCGGACATCGCCTTCTTCCGCGACGAGCCCAAGTCCGCCCGGGACGGCCGGACGGTCGAACTCAGCGGATACCAGGCCGTCGTCGAGCCGGAGGGCAACGGGGCGGACACCTGCACGGTGTTCGTCGCCTACCGCGCGTACGGCGGGCGGGACGCCGAGACGGCCATGGAGATGGTGCGCCTGTACGTCGGCGGGCAGCGGCCGATGGGGCAGCTCTGCGGGATGGCCACCGACCTGGCCGCCTCCGCCGCCGCGCGACTGCGCGCCCGCTGAAGCCACCGCGGCACTCGCCCTGGGAGGGGTCCCGGGCAGGTGGGCCCATGCTGGTCCGCAGGTCCGGCGGGCCCGCCCGCGCCGGGCCCCACCGTGCCGATTCCGCCCCCGCATCGAGGAGCCCAGCGATGTCCTTCTCCGCCAGCCTCGCGCGCGGTGTCGCGCCCACCAAGCCCGGGACCCTGCACGCCCGCACGGTCACCGGCGACCTGTGCGCCCCGCCCCGTACGGGACTGACCGTCCGCTTCGGCCGGGGCGAGCGGCCGGACGTGGACCTGGAGGTCGGCGTGGACGACCTGCGGGTGAGCCGCCGGCACGGGGAGCTGACGTACCGTCAGGGGCAGTGGTGGCTGCGCAACACCGGGCGGCAGCTGGTGCGGCTGCCGCGCGGCCGGATGATGCACACCAGCACCGAGCCGGTCCCCCTCGCCACCGGCTACACGCCGCTGTTCGTGAAGGGCTCCGGCTACCGCGAGCACCTGATCGAGCTGTACGTGGCCGACCACGACGACCAGGGGCCGGTCTCGCGCCGCCGGGCGGAGACCCTGCGCCCGGAGGTCTGGGCGCTCGACGACGACGAGCGGCTGCTGCTGGTCGTCCTCGGCCAGCGGTACCTGCTGTACGAGGAGGACCCGCGGCCCCTGACGTACTCCATGGCCGCCCGGCAACTCGTCCATCTGCGCCCGGACGGCAACTGGACGGACCGCAGGATCGAGCACCGCATCGAGGCGGTCCGCAAGCGCCTGCACGGCACCGGCTTCCGGTACCCGCTGCTGCACGACCCGTCCGAGGAGCGGCGGCCCTCCGACAACCGCCTGCTGCACAACCTCCTCAAGGGGCTGGTGGAGTCGACGACGCTGGTGCCACCGGACCTGAACCTGATGGACGAGGCGCCCGCGGGACAGCCGTAGCCGTGGGCGGGGACGCGCCCCTGGTCCGGGAGCGGCTGCGTGAGCTGAGCGGCCCGGACCTCTACCGCCGCAACGCCTTCCGGGTCACCGGGGCGAGCACCTGCGCCGCCCGCCGTGCGCTCGTGCGGCGCCGGCAGCAGATCGCCACGGCCGCGAAGGCCGGGGTCGCCGTCGGCTCCGCGGACGCCGGGCCCGAGGACCTCCGCGCGGCCTTCGACGTGCTGGACCACCCGCAGCGCCGGATCGTCGACGAGCTGTTCTGGCTCTGGGACGCGCCGGACGCCACCTGCCCGTGCGAGCCGGAGCTGCACCGGCAGCACGACGCGGCGGTACGGGCGCACGCCCGGGCGCTGGAGGGGGAGGTGCGGGGCCCCGATGCGGCGCGGCGGCCGGCCGGGGGACCGAAGCAGCACCCGGCCGGCGGGAAGAAGCGCGGACCGAAGCGCCCCGGCCGCGGGCCGCGGCGCGCCGCCGGTGAGCCACAGCGCGCCGCCGCTGAGCGGCGGGACCAGCTCTGGCACTCCGCGGCACAGCTGTGGCGCAAGCTGCTCGGGCAGCGCGCGGTGTGGGCGCATCTGCGGCACCGGGTCGCGGCCCTCGACGACAAGCGGCTGACCGAGACCGCGGTGACGGTCCTGGAGGCCGAGGTGCGCCGGGTGCTCGTCTCGGCCGTCACCGGACTGGCCGCGCGCACCGAGGACCCCGCCCGGCTGGCCCGGTACTGCGCCCAGTGGAGGTGGACCGGCCCGGGCCTGCTCGGGGAGGCGCTGGAGGAGCAGTTGACGCCGCTGTACGAGGCGGCGGCGGACGAGCTGCGCGAGGCGGGCGACCGACTCGCCGGCGCTTTCCCGGACGGCGGCGGGAAGACGGCCGCGACCGCGGTGGCCGGGGACCTGCGCGCCCGGGTCGTGCCGGTGGTGGAGCGGCTCGGCGCCTTCACCGGGCTCGGGATGTCGCTGAGTGTGGGACAACTCGCCGACACCACCGCCCTGTTGCTCAACAACTGCGCGGTGGCCCTGTCCCCCGCCTCGGACACGGCCCCGCCCGACCGGGAGAGCTTCGGCCTGCTGGACCTGGCGCTGCGGCTGAAGCCGTACGAGGAGACGCGGCGGACGATCGCGCGGAACCGGGCGCGGCTGGCGGAGGCCGGTGTCTGGTTCTCGACGGCCAAGCCGGCCTTCGACCCGGTCGTCGCCGCGCTGGAGACGGCAGCGCGGCAACTCGGCCGGAAGGACGCGCGGGGCGCGGCCGGCACCCTGGAGGCCGCCCTGCCGTCGCTGCACGAACTGCGCCGCCTGAGCCGGGGCGCGTTCGCCGCCCTGCCGGACGTCCCGCAGGCCGTCGACCGGCTCTGCGACTCGACGGCGATCCTGCTCAACAACTGCGCGCTCGCCCTCGGCTCGCGTGCCGGCGGTGAGGACCTGCGGCTGCTGGAGCTGGCCGAGGGGCTCTGCACGACCGAGGAGTCACGGGCGCGGATCGCCGCCAACCGGGCGCTGGTCGATCAGGCACGCCGGTCGGGGTACGGCTACGGCACCCCGTACCCGGTGCGGCGGCCGCCGCGCAAGAGCGTGCGGACGCACCTGGAGGAGATCTACTACGGGGAGTCGCCCGTGGCCGCCAAGGTGTGGGCGTGGTTGGTTGCGCTGCTGATCCTCGGTGCCGTCCTGGTCCTGTTCGGCTAGCGCGGGGTGAGCACCACCGTGACCGTGCGGTTGCGGGCGGGGTCGTCCGGGTAGGGGGCGTCGCGCTGGTCGGCGCTGTCGGTGGTGAACGCGGTGAGGGGCTTGCCGGCGGCGGCGCTCAGCTCGCGGGCGGCGACGAGGGCCCGCCACAGCGCGACGACGGAGCCGCCGCTGCGGGGGGCGCCGGGGACGACGGCCGCGTGCCCGTGCACCGTGATGGCCGGCTGTTCCCCAGGCCCGGCCGGCCGTTCCCCGAGCGCGGCGAGCCGTTCCCCGAGAGCGGCCAGCCGCTGGGCTCCTGCCGGGGTCAGCCGGGTGCCCTCGGAGAACAGTCCTTCGGTGAAGGCGACTTCGACGGAGTCCGGGTGGGTGGTGATGCGCAGGCCCGGGGCGCGCAGGTCGCGGGCGAGGGCGGCGAGGGCGGTGGAGCGCCGGGCCTCCTCAGGGTCCTGCCGCCCGGGGGCGGGGGTGGCGCTCGTGCCGGGGGTTTCCGGGCCGGCCGCGCGGTCGGTGTCCGTCCGGGCGGGCCGGGGTCCGTCCAGGGTGGTGACCACGCCGGTGGCGGCGGTCACCACGCACACCGCCGCCACCAGGGCCGTACGGGTGCGGTGGCGGCCGAGCGCCGCCGCCGGGCCCGTGCGGCCCAGCCGGGCGAGTCCGGCCCTGGCCTCCGGGTCCCCGGGCCACCGGGCCAGGACCTGCCGCCAGCACTCGGCCGCCTCGGCCGTCTCCCCGCGCTGGGCGTGCACGCGGGCCCGCAGATCGAGCACGTCCCGGTGCCCGCCCAGTCTCTCGTCGTCCCGCAGCAACTCCAGAGCGCCGCTCAGATCGCCGGAGCGTGCGAGGTCCCGGGCCCGCGACACGAGCAGGACGGCGTCCAGTTCGTCCAGGGGCCGGGGGGCGACCGGGTCGGGGGCGACGGGGCCGTCCGCGCCGAGTCCGGCACGGGGTCCCTCACGAGACGGCACACCGCCGGCCCGTTCGTCCCTGTCCGTCACCCGCATGTCGGCTCCCCTCCGGCCCGGGCCTCTCACCGGCTCTCCTGGACCCCGCCGATCCGCCGCTCCTCGGACACCCCGGGCGGGAGCAGGCGGCGAAGGCGCTGGTTGACGGCGGACAGGGCGGTGCGGTCGCCCGCGGCGACGGCCCGGCGGCCGTCGGCGATCGCCGCGTCCGCCTGGGCACGGGAGGTCATCTCGTCGCGCAGGTCGACCAGGGAGTGGAAGACGAGGAAGTCCCACTGGTCGCTGCGGCGGAGCAGGTCGACCTGGAAGTCGCGCACCCGGTCGGCGAGGCGGCGCAGCCCGGCCGGGGTGCCGTCCTCGCCGGCACTGGTCGCGCGGGTGCGCAGGCTCTCCAGTTCGCGGCGCTCGGCCGGCCCGCCGCCGACCTGCTCGATGAGGTCCTCGCAGCTGTTGAGGAGGTCCCACAGCTCGTGCTGGAGGCCGGGGATGTCGATGGCCTCCTCGACGTCGTCGAGCTGGGCCTCCAGATCGCGGATGCGCCGGTCGCTGGTGCCGGCCGCGCCCGTGTCGACGGCCGCCGCGTCGACCTCCTTGCGCAGGTGGGTGAGCGCCTTCTGGTCGGACAGTTCGTCGAGCCGGGACAGGGCCTGCTCGGAGTGGACGTCCTCGGCGCGTTCGCGCAGGGCGTGCGCGCGCTGCTCCAGGTCGTGCAGCCGGTCGGCGAGTTCGTCGTGCGTGGGCGCCACCAGCCGGGAGCGGTCGATGGTCGCCTCGAACTGCGCGTCGGCGACGGGGATGTCGGCGGTGACGGTGACTTCCCGGTTGGTGGCGTTGATCTCGAAGGTCACCTCGACGGGCGTCTGCGCCGGCAGGTCGAAGCGGATGTCCCGGGGCCGGATCTCCAGCAGGCCGACCCGGGTGTTGCGGTCGGCGCGGCGGCGCTCGCCCTCCAGCAGCGGGATGCGGATGACGGCCTCCGGCTGGGAGCGGCGCAGCGGGATGGAGGTCTCGAACGTCCTGGTGATCGAGGTCGGCAGGGCGGTGCCCTTGCGCAGCATCGGCGCGAAGGAGCCGTCGGCCTTGCCGATGCCGAGGGTGCTGGTGAGCACGGCGTCGCCGGGCAGGACCTGGGCGTGCGTGATCGACAGGGTGTCGGGGGCGAGGGTCTGCCGGGTGCCGGAGTCGTCGGAGAGTTCCACGGTGAAGTGGGACCGGGTGCCGGAGTCGATGGTCACCTCGGTGTAGAAGGCGCCGTCGGGGGTGAGGGTGGTGCGCGGTCCGCGGAAGGGCGGGCGGCCTTCGGGGTTGGTCAGGGTGACGGTGTAGCGGGTCCAGTCGGGGACGGCGGTGCCGCCGGTGACCCGGCCGGAGACGGGGATGCCGGTGGTCTCCAGCGACTGGGGTTCGTAGTGGAGTTCCACGGTGAACTCGCCCGGTGCCGCCGTGCGGGGCTTGCTCGGCGTGCGGACCGTGCGGGCGAAGACGGCCGCTCCGCGCGCGACGACGGTGGTGGGGTCCTGGGTGTGGTCGAGGGGGATGCCCAGGCCCTCGACGGGATCGGCCAGCAGTTCGCGCAGTCCCGGGGCGAGGGTGGCGCCGCCGACGAGCAGCAGCCGGTCGATGTGGTCGGGCCGCAGGGAGCTTTCGGCGAGGGCGTCCCGGCACAGTTTGACCGCCCGGGCGTAGAAGGGCTGCGCGAGGTCGTCGAGGGCGCCCCGGGTGAGGGTGTACTCGAAGGGCGCCGTACCGCCGTCGCCGTCGGCGAGGTCGAGGACGATGTCGTAGGAGCCGCGCCGGGACAGCTCGATCTTGGCGTCCTCGGCGGCCAGTTTGAGCTTGGCGAAGTTGGCCCGCCACCGGTGGTTGCGCCGGGCGAAGTCGGGCAGCCGGAGGTCGTTCCGGACGGCGGGGGCGAGGAGTTCCTCGACGATCGCCCAGTCGATGAGCTTGCCGCCCAGGTGCGGGTCGCCGGCGTGCTGGAGCAGTTGCAGTTCGCCGTCGCGCTTGCTCATCACGGCCGCGTCGAAGGTGCCCCCGCCCAGGTCGAACACCATCCAGTGGGTGGACTCCGAGGCGTCCTGCACGCCGTACGCGAAGGCCGCCGCGGTGGGTTCCTGGACCAGCGGGCAGTGCTCGCCGAGCCCGGCGAGGGCCGCGGCGGCGGAGGTGGCGCTGTTCTGGTGCAGCGCGAAGGAGGCGGGCACGGTGATCACCGCCGCCTCGGGCGGGCCGCCGGTGTCGTGTGCGGCGTCCTGGCGCAGGGACTTGAGGACCTCGGCGGAGAGCTGTTCGGGGGTGAGGGCCGTTCCGGCGCGGGCGAAGCGCCGCAGGGCGCCCGCCACGCCCATCTCCAGCTTGAACTCGGCGTGGGCGTCGTCGGGCTGGGTATCGGTGCGTTCCCGGGCGCGGCGGCCCACGTGGATCACGTCCGGCTTGGGCATCCACACGGCGGACGGGGTGTAGTCCCAGCCGTCGTTGTTCTTGATGACGCGCACGCCGTCGTCGTCCGCCACGGCGATGGCGCTGTTGGTGGTGCCGAGGTCGATACCGAAGTCGATGGTCTCGCGCATTTGCGGTCGTCTCCTTGGTCGTTCACATGCCGGGTGCGGGCCGGCCGACGACGACCTGCCCCATCTGGATCCGCTCGCCGCGGTAGTAGACGCTGGGCCGGAGGGTCTCCAGCACCACCTCGCGGGTCAGGCCCGGTTCGTCCTGGAAGGCGAGGACTTCGAGGGACTGGCCCGGGTCGAAGGGTTCGCCGTCGTGCTCCTGGATCTCCAGGCCGCCGTCGGCGAGGGCCTGCCGGCCGGCCTGGACGTAGCGCCGGACCTGCCTCAGGTCGGCGGCCGACAGGTCGCCGGCGCGCTGGTTCAGCTTGCGCTGGGCGCGCCAGAGGCCGGTGGCGGCGGCGAGCAGCGTGCCGGCGTCGGCCCCCTGCGCACGGTCCGCGGCGGGTTCCCCGGCCGTGGCGGTCCTGACGTCGTCGAGGACGGCCGTGACCC
The DNA here is from genome assembly GCF_040628815.1 of Streptomyces sp. NPDC006140. NCBI lineage: Bacteria > Bacillati > Actinomycetota > Actinomycetes > Kitasatosporales > Streptomycetaceae > Streptomyces > Streptomyces sp. NPDC006140. The sequence goes on from NZ_JBEXTS010000004.1 coordinate 415,669, forward strand.
AGTCGGCCTGTCCGGTGTCGAGGAACGGCGGCGGGACGCGGAACTCGGGCGGGTGCCGCAACTGGCCGAGCGCGGCCCGCATCCGGCCGGTCCGGCCGCCCCGGCGGGAGTGGTGGCTCATGTTCTTCTCCGTCCGTTGCGCACGCCGTCCGCCAGCCACCACAGGAACCGCACGATGTACCCGACGACACCGAGGACGGCGACCCCGACGAAGAGCACGGGGAGGAAGCCGAAGGCCTCGATCAGGTAGGAGAGCGTGCCTCCGATGAAGGCGAGCACCAGGAGGAACCCGAACCAGGGGAACGGCTTCCTGGCCCGCGCGGGGTGGCGGCCGGTACCCGTGACGTGGTCGTAGATGGTCTCCCAGTTCTCCTTCAGCCCGGCCGAGTCGCGGTCGGGGCCGATCTCGTAGGCCTTCTCGGCGAGCCAGACCATCTCCTCGCGGCGGGAGGCGCTCGGCGGGCGGTACACGGAGACGCCGAGGAGTTCCACCGCGAGGTTGTTGAGCCCGACGGCGACGACGTGGGCGATCTCGTCGTACCGCCAGTCGGAGACGAACGGCCGGAGCGGGGCCAGGTCCTCGAAGCCGGGCACGACCCGGTCGCGCAGGAGCAGGAACGCCTCGCGGTAGTGGGCGGCCTCGCGTTCCCGCTCGGCCGTCAGCAGGTCGGCGTGGATCTTCTCGTACGCGTCCTCCACCGCGCGCTCGAACAGCTCGGCGAACAGGCCCGCGAAGGGCGGGAAGCCGGTCCAGGCCGAGCAGACCGGGGTCAGCCGGGCCGCGGTGGCGCGGTCGGCGAAGAGCTGTGGGAAGGGGGACACGAGCAGCTTGGGCAGGCCGGCCAGGAGGTCGTCGGCCGCGTCCTCGTCGAGCCGGGGGTCGCCGAGCGCCCGGATGCGGTGCCGCACGTGCTGGCGCAGCGCCCCGTCGGTGAGCAGGTGGCCCCAGGCGGACACCGCGTGCTCCCACGGGGAGGCCCGCATGTCGAGGGGCAGATCCAGGTCCCCCGTCTCCGCCCGCAGGGCCCTGGCGTGCAGCAGCACGGCGGAGTCGTGCAGTTCGTGCACGTCCGCGGGGCAGCCGCAGCCGGAGTCCGCGGAGCCCCACAGCCACAGCACCTCGTCGACCATGCGCCGGCGCGGGTCCTGGAGGCCCTCGAAGGCGGCGCGGACCTCGTCCTTGCCGTAGCCGCCGGCCGGGGCCATGTCCCGGGCTCCGGGCCAGCGGTCCTCGACGGCGAGGCGCGCCTCCAGTTTCTGCCGGTGCCGCCGCACGGCCGGCCCGCTCGCGTGGGTGGGCAGGCCGGTGACGGCGAAGGCGTTCCTGCGGTACAGCTGTGGGCCCGCCAGTTCCTCGAAGCGGTCGAACTCCCGCACCGGCGTGGTCACATGATCACCCCCCGGCGCCAGGTCATGAGCCGTGTCAGATGCCTCTCCCGCAGCTGCGGGTAGCGGCTGATGGTCTCCTCCAGCAGGTCGGCGGCCTCGCCGAGCTTCCCGGGCACCCGGGAGAGTGCGGTGGCCTCCCGCACCAGCGCGTCGGCGGATTCGGCCGGCTCGGCCGGGTCCGCCGGGCCGGGGCCGGGCGAGGGGCGCAGGCCGGCGGCGCGGTCGGCGACGGCACGGGCCGTGGCGGGCCGCTCGGCCGGGTCGATCCGCAGCATGTCGGTGACCAGCCGGTCCAGTTCGGGTCCCACGTCGTCGTTGAAGGCGCGGGGCGGCTGGAGCGGCCGGGTGAACCGCTCCAGGGAGAAGGACTGCACCGGGTCGCCGCCGTCGTAGGGGAAGTGCCCGGTGAGCAGGAAGTAGACGATGGTGCCGAGGGCCCAGACGTCCCCGGGGCAGCCGTAGCCCTTGCCGCGACGCAGCACCTCGGGTGGCATGTAGGCGACGGTGCCCTGGGCGCTGGCCGCCATGGTGCCGGGGTCGGTCTCCTTGGCGAGGCCGAAGTCGCTCACCTTCACGCGCAGCCCGGTCTCGTCGTAGCCGACGAGCACGTTGGCGAGGGACAGGTCGCGGTGGACGATCGGATGCGGGCGTTCATGGGCGACGGCGAGTCCCTCGGCGGCCTGCCGGAGCACGGCGGTCACCTCGCCGACGGGCACCACGCCCGCGTGGGATTCCATCAGCCGCTCCAGGCTGCCGCCCGCCACGTACTCCATGGTGATGTAGCCGCGCACGCCCTCGGAGGTCTGCACGGTGCCGGCGTCGAAGACCCGGATGATGTTGGGGTGTCCCAGGGTGGACAGGATCCGGGCCTCGTCGAGCATCCGGGACGTCGCCTCCAGCGAGGCCACGTGCTTGAACAGCTTCAGCGCCTGCCAGCCGAGGATGTGGTGCCGTACCCGGTACACCTCGGCGAAGGCGCCCTCCCCCAGCCGGCGGTCCACGACGAGTGCCGAGTTGATCCGCCGGCCCTGCCGGAGCAGGGCGCTGCCCACGCCCGTCGCCGTGTCCCGCGTGCCGTCGAGCACGTGCGCACGCACCTCCCCCCACTGGTGGAACCGCCCGCGACGACGCCGGTCCGGCGCGGCGGGCCGCGCCCTGCCGCGGCGCGGGCCGCCATGCTAGGAAGACCCCGCCGGGACCGGTCCCGGCGCCCGGGGCGCCTGACGGTCGGGCGCCTCCCCCACGACGTCGATGTCGCTCTGCGGGGACAGCAGCGCGGCGAATCCCGAGCGCACCATGTCCTGGTCGTCGACGACGAGCACCCGTACGGATGCCGCCGTCTCGCGCCCGGCGCGCGCCGCGGGTCCGGCCCGTGATCCGCTTCACACCCTCGCGAGGGCAGGCCTGGGCCTTACAGGGCGTAAAGCGACCGAAGAATGGATATGGGTCATACGGCGAAACGCGGGGAGTGTCCGACGTGCCCGGATGGACGGCGGACACGTCGGGCACAGGGGAAGGAGTGCGCATGGACGACCGGCCCTTGTATCTCGAACCGCGGCTGGAGCCACGGCTGAGGTCGCTCGTGGCGGCGCACGGCACGCTGCACTCGCTCACCGACGCGCTCGGCTCGCCCCTGCACGTGGTGGTGCCGGACCAGATCGCCGAGAACCTGGAGCGGTTCCGGTCCGTGTACCGCGCGCACCATCTGTCGGGGCAGGTCTTCTACGCCCACAAGGCCAACCGGTCCAGCGCGCTGCTGCGCCGGCTCGCCGCCACGGACGCGGGCGTGGACGTCGCGTCACTGGGCGAGTTGCAGCACGCGCTGGGGGCCGGTTTCACCGCCGACCGGATCACGGCCACGGGTCCGAAGAACCCCGAGTTCCTGTGGCTCGCGGCCCGTACGGGGGTCACGGTCGGCGTGGACTCCGCCGGCGAACTGGACCAACTCGCCGCGCTGGTCCGCAAGCACGCCCTCGCCCGGGTGCGGGTGCTGCTGCGGCTGTCGGGGTTCGAGGCGTCGGGGGTGAAGGTGCTGAGCCGGCGCAGCCGTTTCGGCACGCCCGTACGGGAGTTGGAGCGGCTGCTGGAGGCGGTCGAGCGGCACGGCGACGTGGTCGAGCCGACCGGGGCGGCCTTCCACCTGGACACGACGAGCGTCACGGAGAAGGCGACCGCCCTCGAAGGGTGCCTGGCCGCCCTGGAGTTGTGCCGGAGCCGGGGGCTGCGGCCCCGGGCCGTGGACGTGGGCGGCGGGTTCGGCGTCAGCTACCTCGCCGAGCGCGAGCAGTGGGAGGCGTACACGACCGGGCTCACGAACGCCGTGCTCGGCCGGCGCCCGCCGCTGACCTGGGGCGGGCACGGCTACGGGCTGCGCAACGAGTCCGGCACCCTGCGCGGGAGCCTCGGCCTCTACCCCGCCCACCGGTCCGTCGCCGGCGCGGCCTACTTGGACGAGCTGCTGGCCCAGCCCGCCCCCTCGCTGGGCGGCCGTCCGCTGGCCGCGCTGCTGCTGGAGCACCTGTACGACCTGTACACCGAGCCGGGCCGGGCCCTGCTGGACCAGTGCGGGCTGACGCTGGCGAAGGTGCTGGAGGTCCGCGACCAGGGGCCCGGTGAGGAACTGCTCGTGCGGCTGGCGGCGAAGGCGGACGACATCGCCCTGGAGGACCACGGCGTGCTGGTGGACCCGGTCGTCGTCCCCGCGAGGGGAGCCGGGCCCGGCGAGGGGCCCGTCGCCGTCCACCTCTTCGGCGGCCTGTGCCTGGAGACCGACCTGATCACCCGGCGCACGGTGTTCCTGCCGCGCCGCCCGGCCCCCGGCGACCTGCTGGCCTTCGCCAACACCGCCGGCTACGCCATGGACTTCCACGCCACCCGCGCCCAGCACCAGCCGGCCGCCCGCAAGGTCGCCGCCTGGCAGGACGGCGAGGAGTGGCGCTGGTGCCTGGACGACCAGTTCTGGCCGATCACGCCCTTGAGGGGAGCCCAGTGAGGTACGACAGCATCACCGAGGCGATAGGCAACACCCCTCTGGTGCGGATAGACCCAGCGGTGCACGGCCTGCGCAACATCGATCTGTACGCCAAGCTCGAAATGCTCAACCCCTTCGGCTCGGTCAAGGACCGGGCCGCCTGGAACATGGCCCGTCCGCTGCTGCCCGAGGCGGTCGAACAGGGCAGCCAGGTGGTGGAGTTGTCCAGCGGCAACACCGCGAAGGCCCTGGCGGTCGTCGCGGGCATGCACGGCCTGGGCTTCAAGAGCGTCACCAACCGGATGCGGGTCCCGGAGATCAAGGACCTCCTGCTGCTGCTCGGCGCGGAGATCGAGGAGTTGCCGGGCCAGAGCGAGTGCCTGGACCCGACCGCGACGGACGACCCGCTGACCCTGTTCCACCGGACCCTGTCGGCGTCCGGCGGCGCCTATCTGCACACCGACCAGTACTTCAACCCGCGCAACACCGAGGCCCATCTCACCGGCACCGGCCCGGAGATCGTCAAGGACCTGGACGGCCGGGTCCCGGACTGGTTCGTGGCCTGCGTGGGCACGGCCGGCTCCTCCACGGGCGTGGCCCGCGCGCTGCGGGAGGAGGACCCGTCGGTGCGGGTGGTCGGGCTGGTCGCGGCCAAGTCCGACTTCATCCCCGGGATCCGCACCATCGACGAGGTGCAGGAGGTCGGCCTGTTCGACCCGGAGACGTACGACACGATGGAGTCGGTGAGCGCCGACGAGGCGATCGAGGGCATGCTGACCCTGAACCGCCGCTGCGGCATCCTGGGCGGACCCACCGGAGGAGCCGCCTACTTCGGGGCGGTCCGCCATCTGCGGCCCCTGGACGAGGAGTTGACCGAGCGGCGGACGGCGGTGTTCATCGTCTGCGACCGCGTCGAGAGCTATCTGAGCTACGTCCGGCAGCGGCGGCCCGACCTGCTGGGCCGGCCGCCTCGGAAGAACTCGCCGGCCGACCTCTCGGCGGCGGAGGTCGGCCGGGCCCCGTCGGTCACGGTGGCCGAGGCCCGGCGCTGGATCGACACCGAGCAGCCGCTCGTGGTCGACCTGCGCAGTCCGTACGCGTACGCGGCGCTGCACATCGACGGGTCGGTCAACATCGTCGACGAGGTGTTCGCCGAACTCGTCCGAGGCGGCCTGCCGTTCAGCCGGAGCCGGCCGGTGCTGCTGGCGTGCCCGGTGGGCGAGCAGTCCGCCCGGTACGCGGCGCTGCTCACGCGGATGGGCCACCCGGACGTGCGCAGCCTCACCGGCGGCATCATCGCCTGGCGGGACGCGGGCGCGCCCCTGGTGCGGGACTGACCGCCATGACCGCACCCGTGACCGGCGACGACCTGCACCCGTGGCAGCAGGCGCTGCGCGCCCAGTTCCCCATCGTCACCCAGCACCCCGAGCTGGCCTACCTGGACAGCGCGGCCACGGCGCAGAAGCCGCAGGCCGTCCTGGACACCGTGCAGAGCTACCTCACGACGTCCAACGCCAATGCCGCGCGCGGCACCTATCCCTGGGCCAACCGGACCACGGAGCTGGTCGAGCGGACGCGTGAGCGCGTCGCCCGGTTCCTCGGGGACACCGAACCGGACCGCTCCGCCGTGCACTTCACCAGCGGCACGACCGAGGGGCTGCGCGTGATCGCCCGCGACTGGCTGCCGGGCTTCCTGCGCGACGGCGACGAGATCGTCGTGCCGGACGCCGACCACCAGGCCAACATCACGCCCTGGCTGGAGGCGCAGCAGCTGCTGGCCCGGCAGGGCGTGCACGTGCGGGTCGTGCCGATGCCGTATCAGAGCGGTTCCGGGGACTACGACCACCGGGCGCTGGCCGAACGGGCCGGGCCGCGCACGCGGTTCGTCGCCACCACCCATGTGCACCACGTGTACGGCGGCGACATGAACGTGCAGCGGATCCGCCGGGCCGTGGGCCCGGACGCGGTGATCTGTCTGGACGCGGCGCAGAGCGTGGGTCATCTGCCGGTCTCGGTGGCCGAGCTGGACGTCGACTTCGTGGTCTTCTCCGGGCACAAGGCCCTGGCCCTGCCGGGGTCGGGGGCGGTGTGGGCGCGGCAGGAGCGGGGCCCCGCGTTCGCGCCCGGCGGCTGGAGCGGCACCCCCAACACCGTGGGCATCGCCTCCCTGGAGGCGGCGTTGGACTGGCTGGACGCCGCCGGGGTCGAGCGCATCGAGCGCTGGACGGCCGACCTCGCCTCCCGGCTCACCGACGGGCTGCGCCGGCTGGACGCCTACGAGGTCCTCGGCTGCCCGCTCAGTCTGGCCGCCGACTCGACCGTGCAGCGGCGCCTGGGCATCGTGACGCTGCGGCACCGCGTGATCGACTCGGGGGATCTGGGCTTCATCCTGTTCAGCCACGGTTTCATGGTCCGCTCCGACCACCACTGCCAGGGCGACGCGGGCGAGAAGACCGGTTCGGTGCGGGTGAGTCTGCACGTGTACAACACCGTTGAGGAGGTCGACCGGTTGCTGTCCGTTCTCGCGTCACTCTCCTGACTCCACCCACTAGGCGTAATGAGAACCGTTTCCACCTGTAGGCTCGGAGGAGCAAGAACCAGGTGCGAGACGACGAGGTGGCGCGACCGGATGGGGCTGAGTCTGGCGACTGCGGAGCGATGGGTGGAGCGCTGGGAGCTCCAGCAGCAGCGGTACGCCGTCGACCGCGAGGAGCGGTTCACGGTGATCGCCGATGTCGTCGAACACGTCACGGCGGGCCGTGCGGCCCGGCCGCTCGTGGTCGACCTGGGCTGCGGGCCCGGCTCGCTCGCGGCCCGGCTGGTCAGGCGGCTGCCGGAGGCGGAGATCGTGGCGGTGGACCGGGACCCCCTCCTGCTGGAGCTGGGCCGCACCCACCACCCGGACGCGGCCCGTTACGTCGACGCGGAGATCGGCGCGCCGGGCTGGACCGGGGCGCTGGGTCTCGACCGGCCCCTGGACGCGGCCGTCTCCACGACGGCCCTGCACTACCTCGACCGGGACACCCTGCTGCGCACCTACCGGCAGCTCGCCGCGCTGCTGCGACCGGGCGGCGTCCTCGTCAACGGCGACCACCTCCCGCAGGACGAGACAGGCCCGGCCGGGATCGCCGCCCATGTCGGGCAGTGCCGGGCCGGCCGGCAGCGGGCGTTCGCCCATGAGGACTGGGGGTCCTGGTGGGCCGCCGTCGCGGACGACCCGGAACTGGCCGACCTCCTCGCCGAGCGCCGCGACCGCGAGGCGTCCCCCGACACCGGCAGCCCCGCCGAACTCCCCCTCTCCGCCCATCTGGACCTGCTCCGGCAGGCGGGCTTCCGCAAGGCGGGCCCGGTCTGGCAGTACGGCGACAGCTGTGTCGTCGTGGCGGTCCGCTAGCGCGGCGTTCACCCGTGCGCCCCCGCCGGATGGCGGGGCGCGGTGGGACCCCGGACAATACATGCAGGAATCGCTATATGTTAATGTCGCCATGCACGCCCCGGCCAAGGAACCGCGGGACGTCACGAGCACACGCAAGGAGCCCCCATGACCACCGCCGAGCACCTCACCCACCAGGACCACGCGCACACCCACGGCGACGACTGCGGCCACGTCGCCTTCCCCCACGGCGACCACACGGACTACGCCCACGACGGCCACATCCACCGGGTCCACGAGGACCACGTCGACGAGTGCGCGAACGGCGGCCACACGGTGCACCAGAACCACGACCACCAGCACGGCGACGACTGCGGCCACCTGGCCGTGCGCCACGGCGACCACACCGACTACGTCCACGACGGCCACCGGCACGCCGCCCACGAGGGACACTGGGACGACCACTGACGGGGATTCACCCCGGCAGGGCGGAACGGATTTGGAAATCGTTGTCATATGCTAATGTGTGCATATGACAACGACGCCCTCTCCCCCGACGGACGACCCGGACCGGACGCTGCAAGCGGCCAGTGAGCTGCTGCGCGCCCTGGCCTCGCCCGTACGGCTGGGCATCGTGCGCGAGTTGTCCGTCGGGGGGAAGTACGTCCACGAACTGGTGACGGCCCTGGGCGTGAGCCAGCCCCTCGTCTCCCAGCACCTGAGGGTGCTGCGCACCTCCCGGATCGTCACCGCCCGCCGTGAGGCCCGCGAGACGCGGTACACCCTCACCGACGACCACGTGGCGCACATCGTGCTGGACGCCATCCGGCACGCCCAGGAGTAGCCCGCCTCAGGACAGGCTGTCCCAGTGGACCGCGCGGTCGCACCAGCGCTCGAGCAGCGTGCGGTCGTGACCGACGGCCAGCAGGGCCGCGCCGGTCGCGGCCCGGTAGTCCTCGACGGCCGCCACCAGCGCGGCGGCCGTCGAGGCGTCGAGCATGGCGGTCATCTCGTCGCACACCAGCAGGCGGGGGCGCAGCACCAGGGCGCGGGCGAGGCAGGCGCGTTGCAGCTGGCCGTCGCTGACCTCGTGCGGCCGCCTGGTGAGCAGGTCCGGGGTGAGGCCGACGGCCGGGGCCAGCTCGGCGACGCGGTCCGGGACGTCCTTGCCGCGGCCGGTGGCCCGCAGGGGCTCGGCGATCAGGTCGGTGAGCGGCAGCCGGGGGTCCGCGGAGAGCCTGGCCTGCTGGAAGACGACCCCGAAGGCGGTGCGCAGCGCGCGCGGGGCGCGGTGGCGCCAGCGCCGTACGGGTTCGCCGTCGAGGAGCAGGGTGCCGGAGTCGGGCCGGTGCAGCAGCGCGGCGACGCGGGCCAGGGTGGACTTGCCGCAGCCGCTCGGGCCGAGCAGGCCGACGGACTCGCCCGCCGCCACGGCCAGGGAGACGCCCCGGACGACCGGGGCGTTCGCGGTGTATCCGGCGGTGATGGAGCGCAGTTCAAGCACGGACGTCCTCCGGCACGTGCGGGTGGTGGCAGGCGAGCGTGCCGGGCGGCGGCTGGGTGGCGCAGGTGTCGGTGGCCCGGTCGCAGCGGGCGGCGAAGGCGCAGCCCTCGGGGAGGTCGCCGAGTTCGGGCGGCATGCCGGGGATGGGCGTGAAGGCGCGGTCGGGCAGGGCCTGGAGCAGGCCGCGGCTGTAGGGGTGGCGGGGGCCGGGCGCGCCGAAGAAGGCGGTGGCGTCGGCGAGTTCGACGATCCGGCCCGCGTACATGACCGCGACCCGGTCGGCGACGCGTTCGGCGGCGGCCAGGTCGTGGGTGATCATCAGCAGGGCCCGTCCGCCGGGGTTCGCCGTGCTCGGTTCGTCGACGTGCCGCCGGAGTTCGTCGACCGTACGGTCCACCAGATCGCGGTCGAGTCCGGTGGTCGGCTCGTCGGCGAGCAGCAGGGGCGCGTCGCCGACCAGGGCGAGAGCGGTGGCGGCGCGCTGGGCGAGGCCGCCGGACAGCTCGTGGGGGTGGCGGTCGAGGTGGTCCGCGGGGAACGCGGCCCGTGCGGCGGCGGCCTCGGCGGCGGCGCGCAGGGCGGCGCGTGACCGGGTCGCGGTCAGCGCGGCGACGGTCTCCTCCAGTTGCGAGCGGACGGTGCGCACGGGCGTGAGATGGGCGGCCGGGCTCTGCGGCACGAGTCCGACGAGCCGGCCCCGTACGGTACGGGCGAGGGTCCGCTCGTCGGCGGCGAGCAGGTCCAGGTCGCCGAGCAGGGCCGAGCCGGCGGTCTGCGCGTTGCCGGGGAGCAGCCCGAGCAGGGCGGAGGCCAGCACGGACTTGCCGCAGCCGCTCTCCCCGATCAGCGCCAGGCACTCCCCCGCCGCCACGTCGAACCGGGCACCGGTGACGGCCGCGACCCGCCGCCCGCCGGGCATGAGGAACCGCACGGACAGGCCCCGGACGGACAGCACGGGAGCCGGGGGATCGATACCAGCGCTCACAGCATCAGCTCCGATCGGTGCCGGGGATGGAGCCGCTCCCGCCACGCCCCCGCGAGACCGGCGATGGCCAGGGTCGGGACGATGAGGAACAGGCCCGGGAAGAGGGTCGGCCACCACTGGCCGGCGAGCAGGGAGCCGCGGGCGGTCTGGATCAGGGTGCCGAGGCTCGCCGTGTGCGTGGGCAGTCCGAGGCCGAGGAAGGACAGCGCCGACTCGTGCCACATGGCGTGCGGCACCATCAGGACGGCCGCGAGGGCCGCTTGGGGAAGCACGGCGGGCAGCAGGTGCCGTACGGCCACCCGCCACCGGGACGCCCCGCCGGACACGGCGGCGTCGACGTACGGCCGCGACCGCAGCGACAGCACCTCGGCGCGGACGATCCGCGCGGTGGACAGCCAGTGGGTGAGCGCCACGGAGATCACCACGGGCCAGACCCCGGGCCGGAACATCGCGACGATGAAGATGCCGAGCAGCAGGTGCGGCACGGCGGAGAACGTGTCGACCACCCGCATCAGCGCACGGTCGGCCCAGCCGCCCAGGGCCCCGGCCGCCGCGCCCACGGCCGTGCCGACCAGGGTCGCCGTCAGCGCCGCGGCCACCCCGACGAGCAGCGACACGCGCAGTCCGTAGACGCAGCGCAGCAGCAGGTCGCGGCCGACGTCGTCGGTGCCGAAGGGGTGGGCCCACGAGGGCGGTCGCAGCTTGGCCGCGAGGTCGACGGCCTGCTGGTCGAGCTGGACCAGCGGCGGTACGAGCAGTACGGCCAGGACGGTCGCGGCCACCAGCACCGCGGAGGTGCGTACGCGCAGGGCGCGGGTGGAGCGGCGCTTCGGGCCGTACGACCGCCACTCGGTCGCCTCGGCGGCGCCTACGGGCGCCGGTGCGTCACATGTCACTGAGCTTCACCCTCGGGTCGAACAGTCCGTAGAGCAGGTCGGCGAGCAGGTTGCCGGCGAGGACGGCGGCGGTGGCCAGGGTCGTCAGGGCGGCGAGCAGCGGGAAGTCGACGGCGGTGGCCGCCTCGACGGTGGCCGCGGCGATGCCCGGCCAGCTGAAGACGCTCTCCACCAGCAGCGCCCCGGTGATGAGTTCGGGCACGCGGGAGCCGATGAGCGTGAGCACCGGCAGCAGCCCGGAGCGCAGGGCGTGCCCGAGCAGGACGGTGCGTTCGCTCAGGCCTCGCGCCCGGGCTCCGCGTACGGGGTCCTCGGCGAGGGCGTCGCCGACTCCCTGGCGCACGTACAGCGTGAACCACGGCAGTTGGGACACCGCGAGGACGCCCGCGGGCAGCACGAGGTGGCTGGTGACCTGCCCGAAGCTGACGTGTTCGCTGCCGGTGTCGGTCAGGCCGCCCGCCGGCAGGACGTCCCACTGGAGGGCGAACAGCCAGACGGCGAGCAGCGCGATCCAGAAGACCGGGGCCGCCTCCAGGGTGTAGGCGAGGGAGGTGACGGCGCGGTCGACGGCCGAGCCGGGGCGGCGGGCGGCGAGCACGCCGAGCAGCGTGCCCAGCAGCACGGCGACGGCGAAGGCGACCGCGCAGAGCAGCGCGGACCACACGAGCCGTTCGCCGATCACCTGGGCGACCGGCTGCCGCAGCACGGTGGAGTGGCCGAGGTCGCCGGTGAGCGCGGAGGTCAGCCAGTCCCACCAGCGGACGGCGAACGGCCGGTCCACGCCGAGGTTCTCGCGCAGCCGGTCCAGGGTCTCCTGGTCGGCGCCGAGCGCGGCGGTGCCGGCGTAGGCCTTGACGGGGTCGAAGGGGGAGGCGGCGGCGATGGCGAACACGCCGAACGTGACGACGAGCAGGACGGGGACGGCGAACAGCGCCCGCCGTCCCGCCAGCCGTGCCATCGCTCCCCAGGGCGGGCGGGTCACTGCTTCGGCTGCCAGTCCTCGATGTTCCACCAGGGGCCGCTGGCGAAGCCGTGCTCGTGCGGCTCCAGCTGGGTGGTCAGGCCGTCCCAGCGGTCGGCCAGCACGTAGAGGTGGTCGATGTGGGTGAGGAAGGTGTAGCCGGGGTCCTGGACCAGGGCGCGCTGCAGCGTGTCGTAGGCGGCCTTGCGTGCGGCCGGGTCCTGGCTGCGGCGGCCGGTGTCGAGGGCGCGGTCCACGGCCGGGTTGTCGTAGCGGGCCATGTTGTTGAAGCCGTCGCCGGCGAGGGAGGAGTGCAGCAGGGTGTAGAGGCCGAAGTCGGGATCGCCGGTGCTGCCGAAGCCGGCGAGGACGGCGGTGTCCTTCATGCGCGGCTCGATGACCTCCCAGGTGGCGCTCTCCACCTTCACCTCGATGCCGGCCTTCTTGGCGTCGGAGGCGTAGGCGAGGGCGTGGTCCTGGCGGACCTTGTCGCCGGAGGGGTAGAGGAGGCTGAACGAGGCGCGCTTGCCGTCCTTGGCGCGGATGCCGTCCTCGCCGGGCTTCCAGCCGGCCTCGTCCAGGATCCGGCCGGCCTTGCCGAGGTCCTTGGCGCGCTCGATGTCCTCGGTGAAGGCGGGGTCGTCGACGGGCAGCGGCCCGTAGGCCGGGCGGCCCGCGCCGTCGAGGATCTTGTCGACCATGGCCCGGCGGTCCACGGCGGCGTCCAGTGCCCGGCGGATGGCGCGGTCGCCGGTGACCTGGTGCGCGGTGGGCAGGGTGACGGCCCGGAAGTCGTAGGAGCGGGCCTCGTAGGTGCGTTTGGCGTCGTCGCCCTTGAAGGTGGCGGCCAGGTTAGGCGGCAGGACCGCGCCGTCGAGGTCGCCGGAGCGCAGCCGGGTGGCGCGGACGTCGTCGTCGGCGATGACCGCCATGGTGAACGTCCTCACCTTCGGCTTGCCGCCCCAGTAGTGGGGGTTGGCCTTGAAGGTGAGCTTCTCGCCCTTGCTCCACGTGCTGAGGACGTACGGCCCGGTGCCGACCGGCTTCGTGTTGAAGGAGCCGGTGTTGGGGTCCTGCTTCCCGGCCACGTGCTCGGGGACGATGGGCAGGACCGTGCGGGCGGCGAAGGGGGCGTAGGGGTACTTGAGGGTGAAGACGACCTTGTCGTCACCGCTCGCCCGGACCTCCTTCACGGCGTCCAGCTCGCTCTTGAAGGTGTTGTTGGTCTTCGGGTCGAGGACGGTCCGGTAGGTGTAGACGACGTCGTCGGCCGTAAGGGGCTCGCCGTCGCTGAACTCGACGCCGTCGCGCAGGGTGTAGGTGTAGGTGCGGCCGCCGTCGGTGATCTCGGGGAGCGCGGCCGCCAGCGCGGGCTTCAGCTTCAGGTCGGCGTCGTGGGCGAGCAGCCCGTCGAAGATCTTGGAGTTGCCGTCCTTGCCGTAGCCGAGGAGCGGGCTGAGGGTGTCGGGCTCGGAGGCCACGCCGATCACCACGGATCCGGCGGACTTGGCGTCGCCCGGCCCGCCGCTGCCGGGAGCGGAGCAGGCGGTGACCGCCGCGGCCAGCGCCGCCGTGGCGGCGGCCCCTCGTATCCGACGGGTCGACATGTGACCTCACACCCTTGTTGCTCTAGTCAGGTTGTTGCATAGACCTCGCAATTAAACAGTCAAGGAGGCGGATCGCGCACCATCGCGGTGTGAAAGGCCCAGGTCGTCGGGGAGGGCCGGGACCGGCGGACCCCTCGCATCCGGGGGTGTCCGCCGGTCCGTTCGGGCCCTGGCTCAGCTCTGGGTCAGGGTGATGTCCTGCCCCGAGGTCGCGTGGAAGCTGGGCAGCGGCAGGCCGCTGAAGGTGCGCAGCTCCATGAGGGTGGCCTCGACGTGGGCCGCGCCGGGCGTGAGCGCGCCGGGCATGGGACGGCCCGTGTTCACCCAGCGGTGCACCGCCCCGTCGCACACGGCCCGGGTGCCGCCGATGCCGTAGCGGGTGGTGGAGACGCCCTGGCTCACGGAGGAGCTGACGAAGACGGGGCCGCTGGAGCCGACGCAGCGGTAGGTGCCGGACAGGGTGACGGTGCCGTCGGCGGCGATCCGGCCCACCGCGTCGACCGTCACGGACTCGGAGGGGGCGAGGAGCGACGCGGCGGCGGGTGGCGCGCCGGCGCCGGTCAGCAGGAGCAGCGCGGCACCGGCCGCCGCGCCGAGGAGGGGACGTACACGCATGAGGGGAACCTCCCGGAAGGAGTGAAATGGCGGTTTCCACTCGTACCGGCCCTCCGGGCCGCCGTCCGTGATCCTCACCCCTTCGGTGGCGAGTCCGCCGCCCCCCTACGGCAGCACCGCGAACCCGTCCAGTTCCACCAGCGCCTCCTCGTCCCACAGCCGGACGACCTGGACGACCGCCATGGCCGGGTAGTCCCGGCCGGCCAGCCGGCGCCACAGCCGGCCCAGTTCGCGCGCGTGGGCGCGGTACGCCGGGACGTCCGTGGCGTAGACGGTGACGCGGGCGAGGTCGGCGGGGCTGCCGCCGGCCGCGGTGAGGGCGGCCAGCAGGTTGGCGAGGGCCTTCTCGAACTGCTCGGGCAGGGTCCGGCCCACCACCTTGCCGTCGGCGTCGAGGGCGGTCTGCCCCGCCAGGAACACCACGCGGGAGCCGGAGGCGACGACGGCGTGGGAGAAGCCGGCCGGCGGGGACAGGCCGGGCGGGTTGACGCGCTCGGTGGTCACCGGGCCTCCTGGTGGGCGTACAACTCCTTGGCGATGATGCCGCGCTGGACCTCGCTGGCGCCCTCGTAGATGCGCGGGGCGCGCACTTCGCGGTAGAGGTGTTCGAGCAGCTGACCGCGTTGCAGCGCGCGGGCGCCGTGCAGTTGGACGGCCGTGTCGACGACGTACTGGGCGGTCTCGGTGGCGAGCAGTTTCGCCATGGCGGAGCGCCCGGGCACGTCCGGGGCGCCCGTGTCGTACGCGGTCGCCGCCGCGTAGACCATCAGGCGGGCCGCCTCCGTGCGCAGGGCCATCTCGGCGACCTGGTGGGATACGGCCTGGAGGTCGCGCAGCTTGCCGCCGAAGGCGTCGCGGCGGGCGGTGTGGGCGAGGGTCGCGTCGAGGGCCGCCTGCGCCATGCCGACGGCGAAGGCGCCGACGCTGGGCCGGAACAGGTTGAGGGTGCCCATGGCGACCCGGAAGCCGCGGTCGACCTCGCCCAGCACGTCGTCGGCCGTCACCGGTACGCCGTCGAAGTCGAGGGCGCCGATGGGGTGCGGCGCGAGCATGTCGAGCCCCCGCCCGGTCAGCCCCGGGCGGTCGGCGGGCAGGAGGAACGCCGTGACCCCGCGGGCGCCGGCACCCGGGGTGGTCCGTGCGAAGACGGTGTAGAAGTCAGCCTCGGGGGCGTTGGAGATCCAGCACTTCTCGCCGGTGAGGCGCCAGCGGGCGGGGCCGTCGGGGCGGGCGGTCAGTTCCAGGGCCGCCGCGTCCGAACCCGCCCCGGGCTCGCTCAGGGCGAAGGCCGCGACGGCCGTGCCGTCGCTCACCGCGGGGAGCCAGCGGGCGCGTTGGGTGTCGGTGCCGTGGGCGTGGACCGGGTGGGCGCCGAGGCCCTGGAGGGCCAGGGCCGTCTCGGCCTCCGTGCAGGCCTGGGCCAGGGACTCGCGCATCAGGCACAGGTCGAGCGCGCCCGAGGTGAACAGGCGCCCGAGCAGGCCCAGTCGGCCCAGTTCGGCGACCAGGGCCCGGTTCACCCGGCCAGGCTCGCCCTTCTCGGCCAGGGGGCGCAGCCGCTCCGCGGCCAGGGCGCGCAGCTCGGCGCACCAGGCGAGTTGTGCCGGTTCGAGCGAGAATGCGGTCATCGCCGGTCCCTTCTGCGCCGCCCTGCGTCCGGCCGGGCCACTCCGAGGTTATCGCGGACCGTTGACTGCCGTCACCAACACGATACGCTCCAGGGGCGAGCCCACCACGCCAAGGGGGCGAACCGTATGAATCCACGGGACACGGCGCACGTCGACACCTTCACCCGCGACCATCTGCCACCCCCGGACCAATGGCCCGAACTCCGCTTCGACCTGCCGGAGCTGCGCTACCCCGAACGGCTCAACTGCGCCGCCGAACTGCTGACCGGCCAGCCCGGCGACCGCCCCGCGTTCCTCACCCCCACCGGTGAGCCGTGGACGTACGCCGAGCTGCGCGCCCGCGTCGACCGTCTCGCCCACCTGCTCACCGGCGAACTCGGCGTCGTCCCCGGCAACCGGGTGCTGCTGCGCGGCCCCACCACGCCCTGGCTCGCGGCCTGCTGGCTGGCGGTGCTGAAGGCGGGGGCCGTCGCGGTCACCGTGCTCGCCCAGCAGCGCCCGCACGAGCTGAGCACCATGTGCGAGATCGCCCGAGTGCGGCACGCGCTGTGCGACATCCGCGCCGTCGACGACCTCGCCAAGGCCGAGATCCCCGGCCTGCGGATCACGACCTACGGCGGTGACGCACCCGACGACCTGCTGAACCGCCCGGCGCCCGAGGCCCCGTTCGAGGCCGTCCCGACGGCGGCCGACGACGTGGCGCTGATCGCCTTCACCTCCGGCACCACCGGCCGCCCCAAGGGCTGCATGCACTTCCACCGGGACGTGCTGGCGATCGCCGACACCTTCTCCCGGCACGTCCTGCGGCCCCGCGCCGACGACGTGTTCACGGGCAGTCCCCCGCTCGGTTTCACCTTCGGCCTCGGCGGACTCGTCGTCTTCCCGCTGCGGGCCGGGGCGAGCGCGCTGCTGCTGGAGCAGGCGGGCCCGAGGCAACTGCTGCCGGCCATCGCCCGGCACCGGGTCTCCGTGCTGTTCACCGCCCCGACGGCGTACCGCGCGATGCTCGGCGAGCTGGACGGCCACGACCTCACGTCCCTGCGCCGCTGCGTCTCGGCCGGCGAGAACCTGCCCGCCGCCACCTGGCGGGCCTGGCACGAACGCACCGGGCTGCGCCTCATCAACGGCATCGGCGCCACCGAACTGCTGCACATCTTCATCTCCGCCGCCGACGAGCACATCCGCCCGGGCACCACGGGCGTCCCCGTGCCGGGCTGGCAGGCGCGCGTGCAGGACGCGGACGGCGCGCCGGTGCCCGACGGGCGGCCCGGGCTGCTCGCGGTGCGCGGACCGGTCGGCTGCCGCTACCTCGCCGACCCGCGGCAGCGCGTGTACGTGCGCGACGGCTGGAACATCACCGGCGACACCTACGTCCGCGAACCCGACGGCTTCTTCCGGTACGTCGCCCGCGCCGACGACATGATCATCTCGGCCGGGTACAACATCGCGGGCCCCGAGGTCGAGGACGCGCTGCTGCGCCACCCGGACGTGGTGGAGGCGGCGGTCGTCGGGCGGCCCGACGAGGCACGCGGCCAGGTCGTGGTGGCCTTCGCCGTGCTGAAGGAGGGCGCCGAACGGGACGCCGGGGCGCTGCGCGCCTTCGTCAAGACGGAACTGGCCCCGTACAAGTGCCCACGCGAGATCGTCTTCCTCGACGCGCTGCCGCGCACGGCCACCGGCAAGCTCCAGCGGTTCCGACTGCGCACCACAGGCGGCCGGGACTGATCCGCACGACCTAAGATGATCAACGTGTCCGACCAGCATGCACCACGGTCTCTCATCGTCACGCTCTACGGCGCGTACGGTCGCTTCGTGCCGGGCCCCGTGCCCGTCGCCGAACTGATCCGGCTGCTGGCCGCGGTCGGCGTCGACGCCCCGTCCGTACGCTCCTCGGTGTCGCGGCTCAAGAGACGCGGACTGCTCGTGCCCGCCCGCACCGCCCAGGGCGCGGCCGGGTACGAACTGTCCCCGGACGCCCGCCAGTTGCTCGACGACGGCGACCGGCGCATCTACGCCACCGCTCCGCCCGAGGACGAGGGCTGGGTGCTCGCGGTGTTCTCCGTGCCGGAGTCGGAGCGGCAGAAGCGGCACGTGCTGCGCTCCCGCCTGTCCGGCCTCGGCTTCGGCACGGCCGCCCCGGGCGTGTGGATCGCGCCCGCCCGGCTCTACGAGGAGACCCGGCACACCCTGCAGCGGCTGCGGCTCGACTCGTACGTCGACTTCTTCCGCGGCGACCACCTCGGCTTCGCCCCGACCGCGGAGGCCGTCGCCCGCTGGTGGGACCTGGCCGCCATCGCCAAGGAGCACGAGGCGTTCCTCGACCGCCACGAGCGCGTCCTGCGCGACTGGGAGAAGCGCGAGGACACCCCGCCCGAGGAGGCCTACCGCGACTACCTCCTCGCTCTGGACTCCTGGCGCCACCTCCCCTACACCGACCCGGGCCTGCCCTCCGAGCTGCTCCCCCGGGACTGGCCGGGGGTCCGCTCGTCGGCGGTGTTCCGGGGGCTGCACGAGCGGCTGCGTGAGGCGGGGGCGGAGTTCGTGGGGGTGTGACACCGCCCCCGGGCGCTCGTCGCGTTCAGGTGGACGGGCACGGCGGTGTGTTCCTGGCCGCCTCCAGGACCGGACGGCCGCGCTGCGCACGGCTGTTGGGGCCGTCAAGGGCCGCGCACAGGGTGGCCTGCCAGGCAGAGGGCGAGAGGCGGAGCGTCCGGGCGCCCTTCTCCGTGACCAGGTGCAGGGTGTCGCCGTCGATGCGGACCGCGTGCAGGTTCTCGTCCCCGCCGTTCAGTTGTCCGAGCGGCTCGGCGTCGTCAGGCGAGACCAGGCTGACGCCCGAGCTGACGACGAGGAGCGTCCCGTCGGGTGCCACTCCCAGGAAGCCGGTGGCGTCGTCGATGGCACGGGTCGGCTCCTCCGGGCGCTCGCCGTCCACGTCCCACCACACCACGCGTCGCTCCTCGTCGAACGCGGCGAGCCGGTTCCCATCGGGCGTGAAGACCACCCACCGTTCCACGTCGTCGTCGAGGAACGACCCGTTCGGCAGCGGCCCGCCCTCCAGCCGGGCCACACGGGTGCCGCGCCGGACGTCCCACAGCTCGATCCTGCCGCTGGCGCGCCAGGGGCCGGTGACCACCGCCACTTGGTGGGGGTGGCCCGGCCTGGTGGTCAGCCGGCCGGTGTCCTGGAACATCCCCCGGCCGGCCGGAGTGTGCTCCAGCCGGACCGGGCCGCCGCTCTGCACCCCGGAGCGCGGGTCCAGCCGGACCAGCGTGTCGCCCAGGCACAGCAGCACGAGGTCCCCGTCGCCCGTCTGCACGATGTCCTGCGGCTGGTTCGCGGTCGGGTCGCCGGACCGGCCGCAATCCCAGGTGACCCCGCGGGAACGCAGGGTGTCGGCGTCGTAGAGGCGGGCGTAGGTGAAGTAGTCCGACCAGACGAGCAGCGCGTCCCCGCCTTTGCGGGTGACCCAGGTCAGGTGCAGCTTCCATCCGTCGACTTCACGCATCTTCCCCGGCAGCAGGGTGTGGCGCGTACGGACCCCCGGCCCGGTGACCTCCAGCCGGCCCGCCCGCAACCGCGCGGTGCGCGAGCCGTCGGGCGAGAGGGCGGCGGCGTCACCGGAACGCGAGAAGAGCTCGTTCGCCACCGCGGACACGGGCTCGGGGCGGGAACGGAGCAGGGTGTCCCCCTCGACGGCCAGGACGGTGCGGGGGCCGGAGCCCTCTCCGACGACCCCGAGCGCTCTGGAGCCGTCCCGGCCGGGGAGCGTGAGGGACCAGAAGCGGTCGCGTTCCCTCGGGTCGCGAACCGTCACGCGCCGGTAGTCCCCCGTCTCTCCGGACACGGGGGTGGCATCGCGGTAGAGGTGCGTGCCCGTCAGGTCCCGGAAGGTCACACCTCCGGAATAGGTGCGGACCGGCTGCCGCGCCTCGGGATACAGGGAGTACCAGCGGACACCGCCCGCCACGTCCAGCCAGACGCCCCGGCCGGCCGGCTCCTGGTTCACGGCGGGCTGCGGACCGTAGACGCGGCGGACCCGCTCGCCGGAGGCGGTGTCGTGGAGGTCCAGATAGCGCTGCTCTCCCTTGGCACGGCTGCCGGCGACCGCGACGCGCTCCCCGTCTCCCGGCAGCCACGCCATGGTCGGGTTCTGCTGTTCCACGACCCGCTGGGACACGGGCAGAGCACGGCCGCTGTCCGTGTCCCAGAGCCGGACGAGCGCCTTGCGGCCGTCGTCCTCGGGGCGCGGTTCGTTGAAGGGGAAGAAGTGCAGCAGCCGGGTTCCGTCATCGGAGAAGTCGACGTGCGGGAACTCGACGCCGCCTCGGGCGGGCAGAGCCGCGGACAACTGCCGCGGGCGGGCTCCGGCCGCGCTCAGGTCCCACAGCAGCACCCTGCCGTCCAGGGTGACCAGCGCGTAGCGGCGGCCGTCGGCGCTGATCGCGTCCCGGAAGTCCTGGACGCGCAGGCCGGTGGGGACGCCCCGGAGCGGAGTGGCCCGGGGACGGCCGTCGACGGCGCCGGTCACGACGGTCGCCGTCAGATCCACGGCACCGTCCCGGCGCGAAAGCACCACCACGGTGCGGCCGTCCGGGGACATCGACGTCCACTGCGCGCTGCCCGGCCACAGCCCGCTGTGCGAGGACGTCACGTCCGCGGCGCGGACGTACTGCGCGAACAGGGCCTGCTGGGACTGCGGGGTGTGGCGGGCGGTCCAGGCGCCGGCCGCGTAGCGGAACGCGCTGTCCGGCGAGCGGTCGGCCACATCGGCGGCGAGCGTGCCCAGTTCGGCGGCGGCAGCCGTGCGCAACTGTGCCCGGTCCCGCTGGAGAGCGCGGTACGTGCTCACCGCGAGGGTCGACGCCAGCACCGCGAGCACGGTCACCAGAGCGGTCACGCCCCAGAGCCGGCGCAGCCCGCGCCGCTGCCGCCGCCGGCCCGCCTCCAGGTAGGCCCGCTCGGTGTCGGTGAGGTCGTCCGGCCGGTCGGCGAGCCACTGCAACCCCTCGGCCAGACGGGCCCCGTGCGGCAGCAGTCCGTCGGGGCGGCCCGCGCCGTCCCACTCCGCCGCGTCCCGCGCCGTGCGTTCGTGCCATTCGAGGAAGTCGGCGCCCTCGTGCAGCCAGGCCGCCGGCCGCTCCCACTCGCGCAGCAGTGCTTCGTGCACCACCTGCACGGTGCCGGCCCGCACGGACGGATCGGGCCGCTCCACGACGTCCCAGACCAGCAGCCGGCGCCCGGCCAGGGCGCGGGCCAGCGCGGCCTGGCCGGACGACAGCTGCCGGATGGGCGCGGCACGCCGGGTGAAGCCGCCCTGGCCGTCGGGCCGGGCCAGTTGCTGGAACAGCCTCCGGGCGGTGTCCTCGGAGGCCTTGGTCGAGGCGAGGCAGTCCCGGAGCGCCTCGTCGGCGTACTCGGCCAGGGCCTTGACGACACCGCCGGTCCGCTCGTAGGCGGCGTGGGTCATGGTGTGCGCCTTGCGCTGCTCCCACAGCCGGGTCAGGGCGAACTGCAGCAGCGGCAGGCAGCCCGGCTCGTCCACGGCGTCGGACACCAGACGACGGGCCAGCCCCTCTTCCAGACGCAGGCCGGCGACGGCCCGCACCGGTTCCTGCACGGCCCGGGTCAGGGCTTCGGCGGTCATCGGCGCCAGGAACTGCACCGCACCGTCCAGCCGGGCCGAGGTGTCGGCGGCGGTGAGGGCCTCCAGCGTCGTGGAGCGCGCCGTCAGCACGGCCCGCAGTCCGCCGCCCTGGGCCGGGTCCGGCGCCTGGGCCAGCGCCGACAGGGCACGGAAGGCGCGCAATGCTCCCTGCGGGCAGGCCACGGCGTACTCCTCGAACTGGTCGAGGAGCAACACGGCGCCGCGTGGGCCGAGTTCGTGGGTGAGCCGGCCGCGCAGGACACGCAGCCGGGCCTCGTCGCCGGCGCACGCCGCACGCACCTCCTCGAAGCGGTCGCTCCGGGCTGCGTCGTCCGGTACGGCGCTGTGCCAGGCCGCCGCGACCGCTTCGGCGACCCAGGCGTCGGCGTCCTCGGCCGGTGCCCCGGCCGCGTCAACGGGCTCGGGCACCCGCAACGCCCAGGGCGTCCCCTGTGTGCGGACCGCTGCCAGCAGGCCCGCTCTCAGCAGGGAGGACTTGCCGCTCCCGGACGGGCCGACGAGGACGGTGACGGGACGGGTCTCCAGCGCCCGCACCAGCTTGCGCACCTCGTCCTCACGGCCGTGGAAGTACCGGGCGTGCTCGCTCTCGAACCGGGCCAGGCCCCGGAACGGGCACGGCAGCACGTCGGGGTCGGTCAGCCGGTCCGCGGCCAGCAGATACGCGGTGTCGCTGACCGGCCCTCTGCCCCGGGTGGTGAGCATGCCGACTACGGCCTCTTCCGCCGGGTCCCAGACGGCGGCGCCGCTGAACCCCGGGCCGATGCGGACGCCCGGTGCCGTCAGGTCGAGCTGGATGAGGTCGGCGCGCTGCCGGCCGCGCATGGTGCCGGTCGCGTTGACCCCGCGGGGCACCCCTTCGGGAAAGCCGAAGGCCCGGATGTCCCGGTTCCACTCGCCCTCGGAGCCGTCCGCGAGAGGCAACGGCTCCGTTCCGTCCGCCCTCGTGGTCAGACGCAGGTGCGCGATGTCGTCCTCGGGCCACCAGGACTCCACCACGGCGGACACCCGTGGGCCCGGTTCGGCACCGGCGAGCAGCGGGAAGTCGACCACGACCGGCTGCACGGGGCGGCTGCCGTCCGGCTCGGCCACGACGTGGGCGCAGGTGCACAGCAGGTCGTCGTCCAGCAGGAAACCCGCGCCGACCGGTTCGCCGTCCGGGGCGAACACCCGGGCGGCACCGCGTTCGTACCGTGCCCGGCGCGGCAGGGAGCTAGCCGGCATCGGTGGTTCCGGCGACGCTCGCGGCGTCCCATTCGACACCGACCGTGAAGTGGGCCTCGGCCGCGGTCCGGGCGACGACCACGCCTGCCTCGGCGGTCACCTTGACCCCGAACTCCAGCGTGATCCGGTCCGGCCGGCGAGGCATGGAGCGGAGCGAGTCCACGATGTCCGAGACCGCCGGGCGGACCCGGTCGACGGCGCTGCGCAGGGTGTCGGCCGCGCTCGCCACGTCGTCCGCCGGGCGCGGCCGGCGGATGGGTTCGTAGGGGTCCTCGACCACGGGGCGCGGCGAAGCCGGTTCGGTGGTCTCGACGCGCAGCAGCGAGCCGTCGTCGAGTCGGATGCTGGTGATGGCCGTCATCGGTGGCTGTCTGTCCTCTGATGTCGTGGTGAACGAACGTCGTAGTGAACGAACGACAACAGAGCGTAGTCAATCGTGGGACAGCACGTGCCCGAAGTTCCGCCTTGCGGCGGGGAGTTCGGCCGGAACCTGCGTCATCTCACAGGCTCAGCCGCGGCTTGGGCGCGTCCGTGCGGCCCGTCCGGGGGCGGCGGCTGCCCGCGCGGTACGGGGCCGGCCAGGTCGCGCCGGGGCCCGTGTAGCCCTGTTCGGCCGCCGCGTGCAGGGTCCAGTGCGGGTCGTAGAGGTGCGGGCGGGCCAGGGCGCACAGGTCCGTGCGGCCGGCGAGGACCAGGGAGTTGACGTCGTCCCAGGAGGAGATCGCGCCGACCGCGATCACGGGGATGCCGGTGGCGTTGCGGATGCGGTCCGCGAACGGCGTCTGGTACGACCGCCCGTACTCGGGCCGCTCGTCCGCCACGACCTGCCCCGTCGACACGTCGATCGCGTCGGCGCCATGCGCGGCGAAGGCCCGGGCGATCTCCACGGCCTCCTCGGCGGTCGTCCCGCCCTCGGCCCAGTCGGTGGCGGAGACGCGGACGGTCATGGGCCGCTCCCCCGGCCAGACGTTGCGTACGGCGTCGAAGACCTCCAGCGGGAAGCGGAGCCGCTTCTCCAGGGTGCCGCCGTAGGCGTCGGTGCGGCGGTTGGTCAGCGGGGAGAGGAAGCCGGAGAGCAGGTAGCCGTGGGCGCAGTGCAGTTCGAGCAGGTCGAAACCGGCCCGCGCGGCACGCACGGCGGCGGCCGCGAACTGCTCACGGATGTCGGTGAGCTGGGCACGGGACAGCGCACGGGGGGTCTGGCTGAACCGCTGGTACGGCAGTGCCGACGCGGCCACGAGCGGCCAGTTGTCCTCCTCCAGCGGCTCGTCCATGCCCTCCCACATCCGTTTCGTCGAGCCCTTGCGGCCGCTGTGGCCGAGTTGCACGCCGATCGCGGTGCCCGGGGCCTGCGCGTGCACGAAGCCGGTGATCCGCTTCCAGGCCTCGGCCTGCCGGCCGGTGTAGAGGCCGGCGCAGCCGGGCGTGATCCTGCCCTCCTCGCTGACGCACACCATCTCCGTCATCACCAGCCCGGCCCCGCCCAGCGCCCGCGCGCCCAGATGGACGAGGTGGAAGTCGCCGGGGACGCCGTCGACCGCCGAGTACATGTCCATGGGCGAGACGACGACCCGGTTGCGCAGGGTCAGGCCGCGCAGCCGGAACGGGGTGAACATGGGCGGTGTGCCGGGCGGGCAGCCGAACTCGCGCTCCACGGCCTCCGTGAAGCGCGCGTCGCGCAGGCGGAGGTTGTCGTGGGTGACGCGGCGGCTGCGGGTGAGCAGGTTGAAGGCGAACTGGCGGGGCGGCTGGTCCAGGTAGAGGGCGAGGTTCTCGAACCACTCCAGGCTGGCCCGTGCCGCGCGCTGTGTGGAGGCGACGACCGGGCGCCGCTCCGCCTCGTAGGCGGCCAGGGCCTCGGGCAGGGAGTCCTGCTCCGCCAGGCAGGCCGCGAGCGTCAGGGCGTCCTCGACGGCCAGTTTGGTGCCGGAGCCGATGGAGAAGTGGGCGGTGTGGGCGGCGTCGCCGAGGAGGACGACGTTGCCGTGCGACCAGCGCTCGTTGACGACCGTGCGGAACGTCGTCCACGTCGAGTTGTTCGACTTCAGGGGGCGGCCGTGGAGCGCCTCGGCGAAGATCTTGGCGCAGCGCTCGATGGACTCCGCTTCGCCGAGCTCGTCGAAACCGGCCGCGCGCCAGACCTCTTCGCGCATCTCGACGATCACGGTGGAGGCGTCCGGCGCGTAGGGGTAGGCGTGGAGCTGCATCACGCCGTGCTCGGTCTCGGCGATCTCGAAGCGGAAGGAGCCGAAGGCGAAGTCGGCGGCGAGCCAGATGTAGCGGCAGCGGTGGGTGGTCAGGCGGGGGCGGAACGCGTCCGCGTACCTCTCGCGGGTGGTGCTGTGGACGCCGTCCGCGGCGATGACCAGGTCGTGGGTCCGCGGGAGGTCGTCGGGGGCCTCGGTGTGGAAGCGGAGGTTCACGCCGAGTTCCCGGCAGCGGGCGTGGAGGATCTCCAGCAGGCGGTGGCGGCCCAGTGCGGCGAATCCGTGGCCGCCGGAGGTGTGGCGTACGCCGCGGTGGACGATGTCGATGTCGTCCCAGCGGACGAAGTCCCTGCGGAGGGCCTCGTAGACCGCGGGGTCGGCGTGTTCTATGCCGCCGAGGGTCTCGTCGGAGAGGACCACGCCGAAGCCGAAGGTGTCGTCGGGGGCGTTGCGTTCCCAGACGGTGATGTCGCGGGTGGGGTCGAGGCGTTTGAGGAGGGCGGCGGCGTAGAGGCCGCCCGGGCCTCCGCCGATCACTGCGACGCGCAGGGGGTTGTTCGGCTGGGTGTGCGAGTGCGGGTTGTCGGTGGCTGGTCTCACAGTTCCCCGCGCCCCTGAGGGAGATGCGCTCACCGTCCGCTCCATTTCGGGGGGCGCTTTTCTGTGAAAGCCGCGTGGAACTCCGCGTAGTCCTCTCCTGTCATCAGGAGAGCCTGCGTCGAGGCGTCGAGTTCCACCGAGGCCGCCAGGGGCATGTCCAGCTCGGCCGTGAGGAGGGCCTTCGTCTGGGCGTACGCGAGGGCCGGGCCCTCCGCCAGGCGGCGGGCCAGCTGCTGGGACGTCTCGTCCGCCCGGCCCTCCTCCGTCAGTTCGCTGATCAGGCCGATGCGCTCGGCCTCCGGGGCGCGGACCGGGTCGCCCAGCATCAGCAGGCGGGTCGCGTGGCCCAGGCCGACGACCCGGGGCAGCAGGTAGGCCGCGCCCATGTCGCCGCCGGAGAGGCCGACGCGGGTGAAGAGGAAGGCGAAGCGGGTGGTGGGGTCGGCGACGCGGAAGTCGGCGGCCAGGGCGAGGACCGCTCCGGCGCCGGCCGCCACGCCGTGCAGCGAGGCGATCACCGGGAACGGGCACTCGCGGAGCGCGCGGACCACCTGGCCGGTCATCCGGTTGAAGTCGAGGAGCTGGGCGGTGTCCAGGGCGAGCGTGGCGCCGATGATCTCGTCGACGTCGCCGCCGGAGCAGAAGCCGCGGCCTTCGCCGGCCAGTACCAGGGCCCGTACGGACCGCTCCCGGGACAGCTCCGCGAGCAGGTCGCGCAGGTCGGCGTAGGCGCCGAAGGTGAGCGCGTTGAGCTTGGCGGGGCGGGCCAGGGTGACGGTCGCGACGCCGTCGGCGATCTCGACGCGCAGATGCTCCCAGCTCGGGGTGGGGGCGGCGGAGCCGGTGAAGGGACTCATGACGGGCGGCCTCCTCGGGCGGGCACTGCCTCACTGAGCTCTACCCCACGAAGCTATCACTCATTCGTGACTGTCGTCATGAGTGCGCGATAGGCCGTCCGGGTAGGACTCCGGTGTGGATCCGGGCGTGACCCGGGCCGGTCACATCCGTCACAGATCGTCCACACCGGCGTAACGGCGGGAGCAGCTGTGCGCGGCACCGCGTTCACCTGGGTAAGCCGTCGGCAAGGGGGCGAAGGTGCCCCCGACGGTGCCCCTCGGACGCCTCGGAAGAGCGGCGCCGTACCATTCATCAGGTTGAAAGCAGGACGTCCTGCTCCATGAACGGACCCGCCTTGTACGAACTCCCCTCAGCCCCCGCCTCCTGGCGCATCGCGCTGCCGCACACCGCGGCGGCGGTGCCGGTGGCCCGTGCCCTGGTCCGTACGGCGCTGACCGAGTTGGAGCACGGGGCGGACTGCGACACCGCCGAGCTGCTCACGGCGGAGCTGGTGGCGAACGCCGTGGAGCACACCTCGGGCGAGACGCCGATAGAGCTGGTCGTGGAGCTGATGCCGTCGGGCTGCCAGGTCGAGGTGCACGACACCGACCCGGCGCCGCCCGGCGACCTCACCCGTCCGGCCGGCGGGCCGCCCGACCCCTGGCAGGAGCACGGGCGCGGTCTGCTGCTGATCCGCACCCTCAGCTCCTCCTGCGGCCACCGGCCCACCGAGTCCGGCAAGGCCGTGTGGTTCAGACTGCCTGTGGTGCCGGCTCAGCGGCGTCCGTCGGCGTGAGGCGGGCGAGCCGGGAGTTCCGGCGTCCGTAGAGCAGGTACAGCGCGACGCCGGCCGCCAGGAACACCGCGAACTGGAGCCAGGTCGCCGCGCCCGTCTCGTACATCAGGTACAGGCAGAAGCCGACGCCGAGCAGCGGGGTGACCGGGTAGAGCGGCACGCGGAAGGTGCGGGCGAGGCCCGGTTCGCGGCGGCGCAGGGCGATGACCGCGACGTTGACGGCGGCCATGGTGGCGAGCGTGCCGATGGTGCACAGGTTGACCACCGCGTCCAGCGGCGCGAAGGCCGCGGGGAGCGCGAAGACGACCGCCACGATCAGGGTGCCGGCGACCGGCGTGGAGGTCCTCGGCGAGACCTTCTCGAAGACGCGCGGGACGAGCCCGTCACGGGACATCGACATCAGGATCCGGGTCTGGCCGTACATCACGGCGAGCACCACCGAGGCGATGGCGACGACCGCGCCGAAGGCGATCACGCCGCCGCCGACGGTCGAGCCGGTGACCTGGTTGACGACGTAGGAGAGGGCCGCGGGCCTGCCGCCGACCGCGTCACCGCCGATGGCGCCGATGGCGGCGAGGGCGACCGCGCAGTAGAGCACCGTGACCAGGCCGATGCAGACGAGGATCGCGACGGGGATGTCCCGGCGCGGGTTCTTCGCCTCCTCGCCGGCCGTGGTGATCGCGTCGAAGCCGATGTACGAGAAGAAGGCGGCGGTGGTGCCCGCGCCGATGCCGGCCAGGCCCTGCGGCGAGAACGGCGTGAGGTTGCCGTCCTCGAAGGCGGTGAGGCCGATCGCGACGAAGGCGACGAGCACGGCGAGCTTGAGGACGGCCATCGCGGCCGTGGCCCGGGCGCTCTCGCGCACCCCGCGCACCAGGAGCACGGCGGCCATGGCGATGACGATCACGGCTGGGAGGTTGACCAGTCCGCCCTCGGCCGGACCGGCCGACAGGGCCGCGGGGAGCCGCAGTCCGACGAGGCTGTCGAGCAGTTCGTTGACGTACTGGCTCCAGCCGACCGCCACGGCCGACACCGACACGCCGTACTCCAGCAGCAGGCACCAGCCGACGAGGAAGGCCGTGCCCTCGCCGAGTCCGGCGTAGGCGAAGGAGTACGAGGAGCCGGAGACCGGGATCGCGCCGCCCAGCTCGGCGAAGGCGAACGCGGTGAGGACGCAGGTGAGCGCGGCCAGGACGAAGGAGACGACGACGGCCGGACCGGCCTGGGCGACCGAGTCGGACAGGCCGACGAAGATGCCGGTGCCGACGATCGCGCCGACGCCGAAGCAGACGAGCTGGAAGAGGCCCATTGTGCGCTTCAGGCCGTGGCCCTCACGGTCGGCGCCGGATTCGGCCACCAGGAGCTGGGGCGACTTGTAGCGAGGCATGCGGGTGGTGCTCGTTTCTGGTGGTGCGGGGATGCGACGGGTGCGTCGCGCGGGCGGCCGCGGAGAAGGGGTGGTTCCGGGCCGCCGGTCAGCATAAGGCCTGTTCAGGCCAGGGTCGCCACCATGATCGCCTTGATGGTGTGCATGCGGTTCTCCGCCTCGTCGAAGACCACCGAGTGGGCCGACTCGAAGACCTCGTCGGAGACCTCCAGGTACTCCAGGCCGTGCGAGGCGTGGATCTCGCGGCCGACCTTGGTGCCGAGGTCGTGGAAGGCGGGCAGGCAGTGCAGGAACTTCACGTCCGGGTTGCCGGTGGCGCGCAGGACGTCCATGGTCACGGCGTACGGGGCGAGGGCGGTGACGCGCTCGTCCCAGACCTCCTTCGGCTCGCCCATGGAGACCCAGACGTCCGTGGCGACGAAGTCCGCGCCGCGGACGCCCTCGTCCAGGGTCTCGGTGAGCGTGATGCGGGCACCGCTGCTCTCGGCGAGCGCCCGGGCCCGGTCGACGACCTCCTCGGCCGGCCAGTAGGCCTTCGGGGCGACGAGCCGGACGTCCATGCCGAGCAGGGCGCCGGTGACCAGGTAGGAGTTGCCCATGTTGAAGCGGGCGTCGCCCAGGTAGGCGAAGGAGATCTCCGTCAGCGGCCTGGCGCAGTGCTCGGTCATGGTGAGCACGTCGGCGAGCATCTGGGTGGGGTGCCAGTCGTCGGTGAGGCCGTTGTAGACGGGGACCCCGGCGAACGCGGCCAGCTCCTCGACCTTCTGGTGGCTGTCGCCCCGGTACTCGATCGCGTCGTACATCCGGCCCAGCACCCGCGCGGTGTCCTTGACCGACTCCTTGTGGCCGATCTGCGAGCCGGAGGGGTCGAGGTACGTCGTCGAGGCGCCCTGGTCGGCGGCCGCGACCTCGAAGGCGCAGCGGGTGCGGGTGGAGGTCTTCTCGAAGATCAGGGCGATGTTCCGGCCGCGCAGGTACTGCTCCTCGGTCCCGGCCTTCTTGGCGGCCTTCAGCTCGGCGGCCAGCTCGACCAGACCGCGGAACTCCTCCTGCGTGAAGTCCAGCTCCTTGAGGAAGTGGCGGCCGGCGAGGGCGGTCGGGACTGTCGCCATGGGGGCGCTCCAGGGATACGGGGGACACAGACTCCTGGAATACTATACGAAACTAAGCATGGGTATACGGGGCCGCGGTCGGTGACCTATACCGCCTCCCGTTCGACGGGGCAGCTCATGCACCGCGGGCCGCCCCTGCCCCGCCCCAGCTCGCTGCCCGGGATCTCTATCACCTCGATGCCCTGTTTGCGCAGGTGGGTGTTGGTGGTGGCGTTCCGCTCGTAGGCGACCACGACGCCCGGCTCGACGGCCAGGACGTTGCAGCCGTCGTCCCACTGCTCGCGCTCGGCCGCGTGCACGTCCTGGGTGGCGGTCAGCACCCGGATCTCGTTCAGGCCGAGCGCGGCGGCGATCGCGCGGTGCATGTGCTCCGGCGGATGGTCGGTGACCTTCAGCTCCTTCTCGCCGACGCCCGGCTCGATGGTGTACGAGCGGAGCATGCCGAGGCCCGCGTACTGGGTGAAGGTGTCGCCGTCGACCATCGTCATCACGGTGTCGAGGTGCATGAAGGCGCGCCGCTTCGGCATGTCCAGGGCCACGATCGTCTCGGCGGAACCGGCCGCGAACAGCTTGTGCGCGAGCATCTCGACGGCCTGGGGCGTGGTCCGCTCGCTCATGCCGATGAGCACCGCGCCGTTGCCGATGACCAGGACGTCCCCGCCCTCGATGGTCGACGGGTAGTCGGGCTGCCCCTCGGACCAGACGTGGAAGTCCTCGTCCCGGAACAGCGGGTGGTGCCGGTAGATCGCCTCGAAGTGCACGGTCTCGCGCTGCCGGGCGGGCCAGCGCATGGCGTTGATGGAGACACCGTCGTAGATCCAGGCGGAGGTGTCGCGGGTGAAGAGGTGGTTGGGCAGGGGGCCCAGCAGGAAGTCGTCCAGTTCCATGACGTGGAAGCGCACGGAGGCCGGCTCCGGGTGCACGTCCAGGAACTCGCGTTTCGTCATGCCGCCGACCAGCACCTCGGCCAGCTCCCGGGCGGGCAGCGTCTCGAAGGCGGCTCTGAGGTGGTCGGTGGCGAGGGGGCCGTACTCCTTCTCGTCGAAGACCCGGTCCAGGACGAGGGACCTGGCCGCCGGGACCTCGAGCGTCTCGGCCAGCAGGTCACCGAAGAGGTGGACGGTGACGCCCCGGTCGCGCAGCACGTCGGCGAACCCGTCGTGCTCGGCGCGGGCCCTGCGCACCCACAGCACGTCGTCGAAGAGCAGCGAGGTCTTGTTGCTGGGGGTGAGCCTTTTGAGCTCGAGATCGGGCCGGTGCAGGATGACACGGCGCAGCCGCCCGGCCTCGGAGTGGACGTGGTATGCCATGCCTCCATCCTGACCACCGCGGGCCGACTTGACTCGCTTGTCGCCCGTTTCCGCCGACTCTTGTTCGCGTCTGCGTGACGACAACGGGCCGCTCCCGGTCATCCGCTCGGCAGCGGCTGAAGCAGCTCCGGCCGCGCCAGCATGCGCCGCGTCTCCCGCCCCGGGGCGAGCACGGACCGGGCGACGATCCAGCCGGCCAGGGCGTGCGGCTCGGCGGGGTCGGCGGCCAGTTGCTCGGCGTAACGGGCGAGCGCGGCGGCCGCGTCCCCGGCGGCGAGGTGCTCGTCGGCGGTGTGCGGGGTGACGGGCCGGACGGCGAAGGCGTGGCTGCGGACGTCGGGCCAGGAGGTGCGGTCGGGGCGGAAGCGGGGACCGTCCGACGGTGACTCCCCCACGGGGTCGACGTTGCGCAGCCGCCACTCGGTGCGGTGCAGCGCGGCCGCCGCCCGGGCCCGGGCGAGGGCGGGGTGCGGGACCGGCTCGCGCAGCCAGCCGTCGAGGGTACGGGCGAGGCCCGACACGAGGGCCCGGCCCTGCGGGGTGAGTCGGCCCTCCGCCAGCAGGGTGCGCACGACCAGCCGGCTCTGCAGCCGGCGCAGCGCGAAGTGGTACCCGGCGGTGTCGGCCGCCCGTTCGTCCGCCGCCACGGCCAGGCGGTCCCGCCAGAAGCCCGCGACGCCGGTGAAGGCGTAGGCGCCGTGCAGCAGGCCGGTGAGGTGGCGCGGGTCGGGCCGCCACGGGGCGTAGTAGCGCTCCTGCCGGTCGTCGTCGAGCAGCGGGAAGAGGTGCAGGAGGGCGGCGAGCTTGCTGTGCTGGAACTCGTGCACCAGCGTCTCGGCGAGGGCCAGGGCGGACGACGGGCGGGCGATCACCATCGCCCCGAAGGAGTCACCGCTGGAGGCGGAGACCAGGACGGTGGGCGGGGCGGGCGGCAGGGTGCCGGTGCGGCCCCAGGGCACCACGGCCCGGATGGCGCCGGGGTCGAACCGGCCCGGCCCGTCGCCGCCCGGCGCGGCGAGCAGGGCGGCGGCCTCCTCGAACAGCCGCTGCCAGGCCTCGGCTTCGGCCGGGTCCAGCCGTGCGGGCGGGAGGGGATCGTCCAGGTCGCGGTAGGGGTCGAGGTCGTCCAGGGGGATGGCGACGGGGCCGGTGGGGGTCCGGTGGGTGAGGGTGCGCAGGGGCAGCCACGTCGGGGTCGGGGTCTCCGGTGCCGGCAAGGGGTGGGGGGCCGGGCGCAGTGTCACCGACACGGTGCCGCCGTCGCGGCCCGGGCCGGAGAGGGTGAGTTCACCGTCCCTGGTTCTGGCCTGACCGGTCGTCAGTCCCGCTGCCGGGTCGGTGAGCCGGGCCAGTCCCAGTCCCGGTAAGGGCAGGGCGCCGTCGGTCAGGGGCACTTCAAGGTCCGCCCGGGTGCCGGCGTGCAGGGACGCCGCTACGGCCAGGGTGCACAGGTGCCCGGCCTCGGCCCACAGCGGCGGGCCCGACGCCGTGCCGTGCAGCCGGCGGAGCAGGTGGGCGATCCAGCCGCCGGTCGCCGGGGCGAGCAGCAGCCGGTCGACCGGTCCGGGCGCGGCCGCGGCGGCGTCCTTGAGGACACCCCAGGCTTCGGCCGCCGGGCTCAGCGGCGTGCGCAGCGCGTCGAGACCGTCCAGCAGGGTCCGCAGGAGCAGCAGCCGACGCGCCCGCTCGGCCCGTTCGAGGAAGGCGACGGCCTCCGCGGAACCGCCTCCCGCGGCCAGTTCCGCGAAGATCCGCTCGGGCATGCGGAACGGGGCGGGGCGCGGCTCGCTGGGCATGCGGGACCTCCGGTCGGGGGTGCGGGCGTAAGGGGGCCCCGGCGGGTCTTCGCGGCCAGGGGAGGCCCGCCTGCCGTCGGGGAGTGAGGGCTATTCGGCCCGGGCGGTCCCCTCGTTGCCCCCCTTTATGCTGTCGCGTGCGCGCAGGACCTCGCCGAGGAGACGGGCGGAGGGAGGCAGCGGGGCGAGACCGTCCACCGCGGTCAGGGGCAACCCCGCCAGGTCGGCAAGATCCGACTCCCAGACGTCGGTACCCGCAGCGGTGGCCTGCTCACGAACGGCGGCTCCGGCGTGGCACAGAGCGGGCGGCTGGTCCAAGATGCTCCCCCTTCTCGCACGGGGGCACGCGTCGCCCCGTGCCCGTGTCCTTTTCCATCATGGCCATTCCTGCCCGGGTCGAAAACCGTACGATCACGCCACTCGATCATTTCTGATCGCCCGGGCGTTGCAGCGAGGCGGCGAACTCGCCCAGAGCGGCGCTGAGTTGCTTCCTGAGGTCCGGGTCGTCGTCGAGGGCGACCACGGCGTCGAACAGGTCCCACAGTGCCTTCGGCCGACGCCGGGCGAGCCCGTTGAGGACGCCGACGACATCCGTACGCGCCTTGGGGTGACGGGACAGCGTGGCAGTGACCCGCGGGTCCAAGGAGGCGACCACGGCCTGCCGTTCGACGGGATCCTGCATCAGCGGATAGGCGAGGAGGGCGTCCACGGCCCGCTGCAGCGGTGACGCCGGACGCGCCCCGGCGTCCGCCCGCGCCGGCGCCACGATCTCGGTGCGCTCGGGGCTCTGCAGCCGAATCTCCGGATACTGCAGAGTACGTCCCGCTTCCCTGAGGGCCGCGATACGTGCCCGTACGGCCGGAAACAGTCCCTCCGGATCGGGCGGCGCGGGCAGGACGGCGGCCCCGTCGGTGAGCAGCCCGAGCAGGATCTCGGAGAACAGCCCCGTACCGCGCTCGGGGTCGTTGGCGGCGGTCCGCCCCCGCCCGGCCGCCCGCAGCAGTGTCTGCCGGTGGGCGAGGTTGCGCCGCCCCGCCGGCAGGGCGTCCGGCGGCAGCGGCTCCCGCAGGGCGAGGTCCTCCTCGAAGGTCTCGCAGGCGTCCACGATCCAGAACTGCTCGCCGAAGGAGGGCACGGCGTCCCCGGCGTACCGGTCGAGCGCGGAGTCCAGGTCGATGCCCAGCTTGTCGGCGGCACTGGCGTCGGCGCAGAACAACCGCAGGTGCCCGGCCCGGTCGAGGGCCCCGTGCCCGCCCCACCACACCCAGAGGACGTCGCCCTGCTCCAGGGGCAGTTCCCGCACGAGGACGCGGCGCAGGGTGGCGTGGTCGGCGGGCCGGTGGGCGACCTCGGGGACGTACGGCGGGAGCGGGGCGAGGTGGAGCCGGAGCTGCGCGTCGGGCACCCCGGCCGCCCGCAGCAGCCGGTGGAAGGCGACGGCGTCCCGGGCCGGGCCGGGCAGGTCCCAGCCGGGCCCGGCGTCGTACCGCTCGACGCCGACGATCAGCGCGTGCACCCGGGCGGGGTTCACGGCAGCCGCTCCACGATGTGCCGGTACACCTCGGGGTTCGTCCAGTAGGCGCTGTGGGCGGCCGGGAAGGGCTGGCGGCTGTCGACCGGGACGTCCGTGACGCGCCCGGGGAACAGGCCCGCGCCGAGGTAGGAGAGCAGGTCGCGGCGGTCGTACAGGTTCAGCCACTGCGGCACGTGCGGCGGGAGCGGGGCGGGGTGTTCCAGGGACGGCAGCGATCCGGACTCGTAGAGGAAGGGCCCCTGGGAGCCCGCCGTCACCAGGAGCCGGACCTGGGGCAGCGGGGCGGAGACCAGCGTGTCCAGGGCGATGATGCCGCCCAGGCTGTGGCCGACGAGGGTGACGGGCGGCTCCAGGCCGCTCACCAGGTCGCGCAGGCCGGCGCGGGCCGCCTCGCCGCGGCTGAGGTAGCGCAGGATGTCGCCGGCGGCGGGGTGCGCGGCCTCGGTGAGGGCGCGCCGACGGCGCACGGCGGCACGGGATGCCGCGGAACCCGCCACTCGCAGCACCAGGGAGCGCAGGCCGCGTTCCGTGCCCCGGGGCGGTGCACCGAGTGCCTCGGCGAGCCGGTCGGCGACGGCGTCACGGCTGTCGCCGACCGGGACGAGCGGGGCGTCGGAGTCCAGGGCCTCGGCGATCACCCGGGCGGTCAGGCTGCGGGCGGCGAGGGCCGCGAGGTCGTCGTGAGCGAGAGCCGCCGCGGCCGGGCCGAGCAGCGGATGGGCGGCCAGGTCCGCGGCGGCACGGGCCAGCCCGGGGCCCAACTCTGCGGCGGGGGTGTCGCCTTGGCCCGCGAGGGCGGTCAGTCGGGCCCGGACCGCCTGATCCGGGGGCAGGGAACCGGGCGCCCGCTCGGTGACCTGCGGCGTTCCGGCCGCGGCCAGGGCGAGTTCGGCGTACGGGTCGGCGTAGAGGGCGGCCCAGGCGGCGGCCGTCTCCTCCTCGCCGTCGGGCCCGGTGAGCGCTCGGGACGTGCCGCCCGGCTCGGCGGGGAGGCTGGCCCCGCCCGCCGCGAGCGTGGCGCCGTGCGTGCCGCCCCAGTAGTACGGCACGATGCGAAGTCCGCCGCGCAGGGCGGTCAGTCCGGCCGCCACGCGCCCCGCAAGCTTCGAGAAGCCTGGTTCGCGCACCCCTGTCCCATGGATGAAGACGACCGTCGCCATGTGCCCCCCGTGACACCGGTACAGAGTTGTGTACGACTGCCGATACGCCGTCAAGTTACCAGTACCATAAGGAGGTTGGGGTTCGAGCACACTTGCGAGAACCCGTCGACGGCCGGCTGGACGGCCATGACAACTGGACACAGGGGGACGCAGTGAGCGCTGACGCGGTGGTCACGCATTTCCTGTTCGCCTCGGCCCTGATCCTGGCGGTCGGCCATGGCGCCGGCTGGCTGGCCCAGCGGCTGAAGCAGCCCTACATCGTGGGCCAGTTGACGGCGGGCATCGCCCTGGGCCCCTCGCTGCTCGGCAGTACGGCGCCGGACGCCTACGCCCTGCTGTTCCCCGACGAGATCGACACCGCGCTGACCGGCCTCGCGCAGTTCGCCCTGGTGGTCTTCCTGTTCGCGGTGGGCTACGAGCTGGACCTGAAGATCCTGGGCGACCGGGCGCGCACGGCGGTGACGGTGGCGCTGGCGGCGTTCGTGGTCCCGATGGCGGTGGGCAGCGGCTGCGCGCTGCTGTTCCGGGAGCAGTTGCGGGCGCTGGACATGCCCGGGCTCACGGTCGGCATGGTGCTGTTCGCCGGGGTCGCCCTGTCGATAACGGCCGTGCCGGTGCTGACGGCCATCGTGCGGGAGAACGGCCTGGCCGACTCGGTGCCGGGCGTCCTCGCGGTGTCCGCCGCCGGGCTGCTCGACGTGATCGGGTGGACGGTGCTGGCCGGGACGATGCTGGACAGCGACAGCGGACACGACGCGCTGGGCTGGCAGTGGCGGGCCCTCGCCGCGGCGGCTTTCGCGGCGGTGATGCTGCTGGCGGCCCGGCCGGTGCTGCGCAGGCTGCTGTGGCGGACCCGGATGGAGCCGTCCCTGCGGCTGGCGCTGCTCATCGGCTTCGCCTGCGCGTCGGCGTCCGTGACGCAGTTCCTCGGGCTGCACGCCATCTGCGGGGCGCTGCTCGCGGGAATCGTCTGCCCCCGCGAGGACAACGGCACGCTGGACCCGGACCTGCTGCGGCCGCTGCACGTCGTCAGCTCGCTGCTGGTGCCCTACTTCTTCGTCTTCTCGGGGCAGTCCGTCACGCTGAACGGCATGACCGCCACGGGATGGCTCACCCTGCTGGTGGTGACGGTGCTGGCGGTCACCACGAAGGTCGCCAGCGGCACGGTCGCGGCCCGGCTGGGCGGGCTGGACCGCGACGACGCGCGGACCGTCGGTGTCCTGCTGAGCGCCCGCGGCCTGACGGAGCTGATCGCCCTCAACGCGGGTCTGCAGGCGGGCCTGGTGAGCAAGCCCCTCTACACGGTGCTGGTCTTCATGGCGCTGGCCACGACGCTGCTCACCCAGCCCTTGCTCCTCCTGGTCCGCCGACTGGCCGCGCGCGAGGCGAGCCGCACCGAGGAGGTCCCCGCGCCCCGGCCCCCTACGGAGGCCTTCCCGAAGCCGGCCGACGGCACCTCCACCACGCCCGTGGTGGACGCGGGCTGACCACCCCCGGGGTGGCACACGGGCGCCACCCCGGCCGGGGGCCACCGCTACAGCGGCATCGGGGCCATGTCGCACTCGATACGGCGGCGCTGGCGAGCCGCGAGGAGCCAGGGGTGGTCGGCGCGCACCACGCGGGCGAACCCGTCCGTCGCCTTGCGCTGGAGCTCGTCGGCCTCCGCCCCGCGCCCCAGGCCCCGCAGGTCGAGCCCGAGGTTCGCCATGCAGGAGAGCGTCAGCGGGTGCTCCTCGCCGGCCACCTCGGCGAGCAGCGGCAGATTGGCCTGGTCGATCTCGTGCGCCCGCTCGAAGTCGACCCGCGCGTAGGCCGTGTTGGCCTGGCCGATGGCGACCGTCAGCGTGGTGACGTGCTGTGCTCCCACTCCGTCCGCGAGCCGGCTCGCCGCGTCGTCCTCCAGCTCCTGCGCCTGGTCCAGGGCACCGAGCGTGCGCAGGGTGGTGGCCAGGTTCGCCTTGGTCAGCAGCGTGTACGCGTGGTTCTCGCCGAGGCGCTGCTCGAACCGCCGCAGCGTCACCTCGGCCAGCTGGCGGGAGCTTTCGAGGTCGCCGGCCAGCCGCTGGTCGACGGACACGTTGGTCGCCGACGACATGGCGTCGAAGTGGTCCGGCCCGTAGCGGGCGACGAAGCGCCGCAGCGTCTCCTCCGAGAGCTTGGCCGCCTCGGTGTACGCCCCGTCACGGCGCCGGCAGACCGCGAGGTTCCGGGCGATGCGCAGCGTGAGCGGGTGCTCCTCGCCGAGTTCACTGCGCGCCCGGCGGTACGCGTCCTCCTGGAAGTCGCGGGCGCCGGGGTAGTCCCCGCTCTCGCGCATGTCGATGGAGAGGGCGTTGAGGGTGTTGAGGGTGAAGAAACTGGCCGGGCCGAACAGCAGCTCACGCTGCTGGGCGTTCTCCTGGTCGAGCGGCAGGGCCTCCCTGAACCGGCCGCACAACCGCAGGGCGACGCCCCAGGAGTGGGTGGCGCGCAGGGTCATCGGATCGTCCGGCCCGAACAGGGACCGGGCCAGCTCGGTGGCCTCCTGGGTCAGGGCCCGGGCCTCGTCGAACCGGCCCTGGTAGCCGTGGGCGTCGGCCATCTCGCACAGCGAGTCGATCAGGTTCTCCGGGTCGACGTCGGTGCGGCGGGAGATCTCCAGGGCCTTCTCGGTGAGCGGGATGGACTCGGGGACCTGGCCGATCTGCCGGAGCAGGAAGCCGAGGCTCTTCATCATCCGGATGACGTGGATGTCCTCCTCGCCCGAGGCCGCGAGCCAGGCGCTCCAGGCCTGGCGGGCCAGGTCGGCGGCGCCCACGTGGTCTCCCCAGTAGTAGAGGAACCACACGGTGTCGAAGACCAGCTCCCGCACGTAGGTGTCGGTGCTGCTCACGGCCTGGGAGGTGAGCACGTGCGGCAGCAGCGCCTGGTAGGCCCGCCATTCCAGCGACGAGCCGTAGGGGCCGGGCTTCGCGGCCGACAGCAGCTGGTGGGCGGCGTCCCGCATCCGCTCCCGCTCTTCGGTGCTCAGCTTGGCCAGGAGCACGGTCTGGAGCAGACGGTGCATCTGGAGGGTGTCGGACCGCGGGTCGACCTTGACCAGGGAGAACTGGCTGAGGTCGCGGACGGCGCGGTTCAGTTTGATCGACTCGCGCAGCAGCGGGTCGACCTCGGGCGTGACGTTGACCCCGCGGCTGCCGCGCAGCATCGCCCGGGGAATGGGCTCGGGCGCCATGCTGGCGCAGATGTCGAGCAGCTGCCGGGCGCCGGGGTTGTTCTGCTGGATCCGCTCCAGCGAGATGTCCCAGGCGGCGGCGACGGAGACCGGGTAGTCGGGAGCCGGGTCGAGCTCCAGGATCTCGGGGCTGCGCTGCGCCAGCAGATCGAGGTACTCGTCGACCTGCATGCCGGTGACCGCCCGCCAGGCTCCCGCCTGCTCCACCGCGAGCGGCAGGTCGCCCAGCGCCTCGGCCAGCCGGTCGGCGTCCTCGGTGGACAGGTCGGGTGACCGCTTCTGGAGGAGCTCGATGGACTCCTCGCGCTCGAACACGTTGACGGGCAACGACGTGGCCACCCGCTCCCAGGCGCGGTTCCGGGAGGTGACGATGACCTTGCCCGGTCCGTTCGTCGGGAAGTACTGGCGCACCGCTTCGACGTCCTCCGCGTTGTCGAACACCAGCAGCCAGTTGTCGTACGGCGTCCCGGTGCGCAGGGCTTCCAGGACGGCCGGGACGGCCGTGTTGGCGGCGGGCGCGCCGAGGCTGTCCTGTCCGGTGGGGGCGACGCCCAGCTGTGCCGCCAGCTGGGCCAGGGCGGCGAGGATGAGGCTCTCACGCTCGGCGGGGATCCAGCAGATCACCCGGTAGTCGTGCTGGTGGGTGTAGACGTACTCCAGTGCCAGCTGAGACTTGCCGACCCCGCCGAGGCCGTGCAGGGCGTTGGGCAGCACCGCCGCCGTGTCCTGGGCCCCCAGCTGCTCCTCCACGGCACTCAGCAGCGCCTGCCGGCCGACGAACGAGGTGTTGCGCAGGGGCACGTTCACCAGGAGGGCGGGCGTTGCGGTCGTGGTGCTCGGCATGAGGGGCTCAGCCTCCGAGGGATCTTGTGGGACGGCGTCGGTTACCAGGGGTGGCACGGGTGGTTCTCCAGGTTCTTCGGGTCCGTTCGACGGAGGCAGACTTCCCGTTCCGTCGGACAATCCCCAATGAGCCGCGCGGTTCACCTCAGAGGGTGCAGCTCCGGACATTCCCGAACTCACTCGTTCGGCGGCACCGGGCCCGCGGGCCCGGGAGAGTCCGGGCTCGATCCGGCGGGCCCGCTCGGAGTACGGCCCCGAGAGCGCCCGCATCACGGCCAGCTCGCTGCGCACCCAGCCCCGCTCGGAGGGGTCGGGCAGCGTCGCGCCCAGGGGGTCGCGCAGGGCGGCGCGCAGCGCGATCCCCCGGGCGCCCGCGGCGGGCAGCTCACCCACCAGGCTGACGGTGTGGGCGAGTTGACTGCGGGTGGTGGTGGCGAGCAGTTCCTCGCGGACTCCGTCGGCGAACTCGGGGTGTCCCTCGCCGCCGCTGTCCCAGTCGATCAGCCCGCCCATCAGGATCTCGGCGAGGTGGTCCGGGCCGGTCTCCGGCATCGTGCGCCGGCGCAGCTGCTCCACGAGGTCGAACTCGAAGGGGATGGCGGCCAGTTGGGTGGCGAGCCGGCGCGCGGCCGGGGTGGCGAGCGTGAAGAAGCGGCGCACGGCGGCTTTGGCGGCACGCGGGAAGCGCGGGGCGCGCAGGCCGGGCGCGGGAGAGCCCTTGGTGAGGGTGCCGGCCAGGACGACCGGCAGGGGGCGGCGCACACCGCGCTCCCCGGTGACCAGATCGGCCCAGGCCGCGAGGGAGCCGGGCTTCAGGGAGAGCACCGGCACGGGGACCGAGCCGTCGCCCGCGTCGGGCAGCGGCCGCAGGGGGTCGGGCCCGCCGGGCGGCGCCCAGTGCTCCAGCCCGTCGTTGGCGGCGCCGAACCCGCCGGCCTCCAGAACGGCCGGATACGGGTAGAGCGAGGTGCGGTGGCGCAGGTGCGGCGGCAGCAGATGGACCAGGGCGGTGGGGCCGGCGTGGGCGAGACGGCCGAGCAGGTC
Organism: Streptomyces sp. NPDC006140; assembly: GCF_040628815.1. NCBI lineage: Bacteria > Bacillati > Actinomycetota > Actinomycetes > Kitasatosporales > Streptomycetaceae > Streptomyces > Streptomyces sp. NPDC006140. Next base: position 456,327 of record NZ_JBEXTS010000004.1, read on the forward strand.
GTCGGCGGCGGGCGCGGCCCAGCCGTGCGCGAGCCCGTCGGTGACGACGAGGAAGACCCGGTCGCCGCGGCCGTCGAGGAGTTCGGCGGGGTCGGCGGCGGCCCGGCCGGTGGTCCAGCGCAGGGTGGCGGTCCCGGTGCGCGGCACGTGCACCCGGACCGTGCGCACGGCCCGGAAGGCGCCGCTGTGCTCGGCGGCCTGGGCGAGGCGGGCGGTGGACTCGTCCCAGATGCGCAGGGTGGGGGCGTCATCGACGAGCAGGACCAGGTCGAAGGCGGCGGTGCGGGCGGGCCGCAGGAAGGGCATCCACATGCCGTCCACGACTCCCTGTTCGGCGGTGGTCTCCTCGTCGAGTTCCAGGGTGTCGCGGGAGGGCACGCGCCGGGCCAGCTGGTGCAGGGCGCGGGCGAACAGGGCGGTGGTGCGGGCCGGGGCCTGCCGCGGGCGGTCGTCGGCGGGCAGCAGCGGCTGCCCGAGGCGCAGGGTGAACCGGCCTTCGGCGTCGGGTAACAGGCGGGCCGCGGCGGCGGCTTCGCCGGGCAGCGCGGGGGTCGCCCACTGCCGCGGCCGGTCGTCGGCACCCTCCGGCGGGGCCGGTGTGCCGGGCGTGGCGGGCGGCTGCGGGGGGTGTACGGCGTCGGGGGCGCTGTCGGCGGGGCGGGGCCTGCCGGCCGGGGGCGTGTCCGGTGGGTCCGCCGGGTTGGCGTCCTGGGCGCCCGGTGGGCGTACGGGAGTCGGGGCCGGGCGCGGGGCCGTCCGGGCGGGCGCGGGGTCCTGGCCGGGTGCGGCCGGGCCGCCGTGGCGGTTCCAGTACGCGGCGAGCCAGACCGCGTCGGCGACGTCCTGCCAGCGCGGGACGGGCTGTTCCAGGGCGCCCGGGACCGTTGCTCCGTGCTCTGCCGCCTGGTCGGCGGACTCGGGGAACGCCGAAGGGGGCGACGACCCCGAAACGGGGAATCCGTCGCCGAGCCCGGATGCGTGCTCCCTGGGATAGCCCTTCATTCAGCGGCCCTTCGCGAGGTCGCGTAGGAGCATTTCCACGAGCTTACGCCCGTCACCATCCGCCTGGAAACCACCCGCGGTAGTCATCTGGACCGCGTTCAGCAACTGGTCCAGGGAGTGGGTGCCGCCGGCCTGGACGCGCTGGACGAACAGGTCGACCAGGTCTTCCGTGCCCCGCGGGCGGGTTCCGAGGTGGCCTTCGACCATGGCCAGGAGTTGCTCCCGGGTGGGCGTGCGCATCTCCAGCGGCAGGCAGCGCCGGCGGAAGGCCGCGGGGAACTCGCGCTCTCCGTTGCTGGTGATCACCACGACCGGGAACTCCCGGCACTCGACCCGCCCGTCGCGCACCTCGGCGCGGCCCCCGGGGTCGCTGGTGTGGACGCGCGCGGTGTCCGCGGCGTCGCGCACCAGCTCCGGGACGTCATAGCTTCCGTTCTCCAGGACGTGCAGCAGGTCGTTCGGCAGGTCGATGTCGCTCTTGTCGAGCTCGTCGACGAGAAGCACACGGGGACGATCGTAGGGCAGCAGCGCCGTCCCCAGGGGGCCCAGTGTGATGAAGTCGCCCAGAACCGGGGGAAGTTGACGAGGATTTTGAGGTAGCGCCATGTTGACGCCCTCGGCGGGCGCGGCGTCGCCCGGCACCGCCTCGTCCGGCTCCGCGTCGTGCGGTACCGCCTCGCCCGGCTCCGGCTCCCAGGTCGCCGCCTGGCGCAGCCCGGCCCGCCAGGCGGCGATGGCCTGGGCCCGGCCCATCGCGTCGTGCGCGTAGAGGCCGTCGCGCAGGGTGGTGCGGCTGACGATGTTCCATTCGAGGACCCGGCCGAGGCCGAGCTCGCGGGAGATGAGGTAGGCCAGGGTGGACTTGCCGACGCCGGGCGGTCCCGTGATCAGCAGGGGGCGGCGCAGCAGCAGCGCGGCGTTGACGACGTCGATCTCTTCCTCGCCCAGCTGCGGTGTCACGTCGCCGGGGCCCAGGCGGCGCAGCGCGGCCTGGGGGTCGGCCGGCGGCACGGGCCGGGGCGGGTCGCCGCGGAACATGCGCCAGGGCGGCGGCGCGGGCAGTGCGGGCGGGACGGCGGGGGCGCTGCCCGTGCCGTGGAATATCCGCCAGCCGTTCGGGGCCGTCTGCTCCTGCGCGCTCATGCCGGTGCCTCCTCGCTGGCGAGATCGCCTGGGTCGGTGGGCTGGAAGTCGACGGGACGCGTCGGATCGTCCCAGAAAAAACCGATGTGTCTGCCGAGGAGTTCGCCGGGCCCCCGGCCCTCGCTCTCGGCGTTCCTGCGCAGCAGGTGGACGGCGACCGGGATCCTCGCCGGTGTGGGTGCCGCGGCGAACAGGGCGGTCACCACCTCGCGGCGCTCCTCGCGGAAGACACCTCTGCGGTCCCAGATGGCGAGCCCTATCCCTTCCGCTATGGCGGCCTTGAGGGCCTCCAGTGCCAGGACGTCGGTCGGGGCGTCGAGCACCACCGCCGTATGTCTGGGTTCCCCGGCGAGCCCGGCCTGCCACGCGCCGAGCCGGACGCCGTCCGGTTCGCGCCAGCCGTGCACCAGTACGCCGTGTTCGCGCAGGGTGCGCCAGCGCTCCCGCCACTGGTCCCGGACCAGGGCGTCGTCCGTGCGCATCCGCTCCAGACTGCGCAGGTGCACCCCGTACTTCAGGCTGAGCGGCAGCGGCTGTCCGTCGCCGACGCGGAAGGTCAGGCCCGCCACATCGTGGTTGAGGAGGTCGTACGGAAGGATGAACTCGATGTACGGCGGTGGCTGGCTGCGTCCACTCGTGTCGGGGTCGAGGGGCGCCGACCAGAGGCGGGCGCCCTGCCGTAACGCGCCCTGGACGGCCGTGCCGAGTTCGTCGAGGGTGGTCGTGGCGGGCTCGCCGGGCTGGGGGTCCCAGCGGCCGGGGACGGTGTTGAGCCAGGGACGGACGACGATCTCGCCGGTGCCGTCCCGCGCGGGTTCGACGGCGACGACCAGGCAGCGCGGGATGTCCGGATCGCTCGTCACCGCGCCGCGCGCCCGCCGGCGTTCCTCCAGCGGCGCGGTCAGTCCCGCGCGGCGGGCCCAGTCGTCGACCCAGCCGGACAGGGCGGCGCGGTGCCCCGGGGTGGCGGCGAGCCGGGCGGCGTGGTCGATCAGCAGGACGGCGGGGGGAAGTCCGTCCGGCTGCGCGTTCCGGTCCAGGAGGTGGGCGAGGAGTTGCTCCGGGGTGAGTCCGGTGGGCAGGTCGAGGCCGTTGAGTTCCTCCACCAGGGCGTCACGCAGCCGGGCCGCCGGGAGTTCGCCCTGGGCGAGGACGGCGCGGGCGCCGGTCTCGTCGCCGCGGGAGAGGGGACCCTCGAGGGCGGGCGGCGGGGCGGGCGCGAGCCACTGGTCGAGCAGCCGGTCGAGTTCGTCGCCCGCCATGTCCCCTTCGAGGATCCGCACCACCTCGACCAGTACGCGCTCGCCGCCCGGCATGTTCAGCGCCGCCCGCACCAGCAGCACCACGTCCTCGCGCAACTTCACGCCACGTAAGTCGACCTGACGGCCCAGCAGGTCGCCCAGGACTGCGCCGAAGTGCAGCCGCCCGTGCGCGTCCTCCATGCAGCCCAGATCGCACAGGGCGTTGGTCAGCCGCCCCAACAGCAGCCGTAAGCCGTCCCCGCGCCCGGACCCGCTCCGGGGTTCACCGAACCCCACGTGTGTCTCCACCGACTTTCCCCCTGAGCCGGTACACCTGCCTGACCGACCAGCGAAGTTAGCACGGCAACCAGCGGTTAACCAGGGACGAATGAGATCGGGCGACCTGGTGGTACACACGTCCTAGGTCTGGCGGTGCGGGCCGGGGTTCACAGCCGCGGGTCCACCGGCTCCGATTCCAGGGCCAGTACTCCGAACACCGCCTCGTGCACCCGCCACAGGGGCTCGCCCTCGGCCAGTCGGTCCAGGGCCTCCAGGCCGAGCGCGTACTCGCGGATCGCCAGGGACCGCTTGTGGTTGAGGAACCGGGAGCGCAGGCGGGCCAGGTTCTCCGGACGGGTGTACTCGGGGCCGTAGATGATCCGCAGGTACTCGCGGCCGCGGCACTTGATGCCCGGCTGGACCAGGCGGCCCTGGCCGTCGCGGACGAGCGCGCCGACCGGTTTGACGACCATGCCCTCGCCGCCGCGGCCGGTCATCTCCAGCCACCAGTCGACGCCGGAGCGGACCGACTCGGGGTCGGCGGTGTCGACGTAGAGCCGGCGGGTGGTCTGGAGCAGGCCGCTGCCGTCGTGCTCGACGAGCCGGTCGATGAGGGCGAGCTGCTCGTCGTGCGGCAGTCCGGCCAGGCTGCGGCCCTGGACCGCGAGGATCTGGAACGGTGCCAGGCGGACGCCGTCCAGGCCGTCGGTGGTCCAGCAGTAGCGGCGGTAGGCGTCGGTGAACGCGGCGGCGTCGGCGGCGCGTTCACCGGTGCGGGCCAGCAGGCCGGACACGTCCACGCCCCGGTCCGCCGCGCCCCGCAGCGCGGCCAGCGCATCCGGGAACACCGCGCCGGACGCGGCACCCACGGCGGCGTACTGCGACCGCAGCAGCCCGGACGCCTTCAGCGACCAGGGCATCAGCTCGGCGTCCAGCAGCAGCCAGTCCGTCTCCAGCTCGTCCCAGAGGCCCGCCTCGCCGATGGCCGTGCGCACCCGGTCGAGGATCTGCTCGGTGAGGGAGGCGTCGTCGAGGAACGGGCGGCCCGTGCGGGTGTAGAGAGACCCCGTGGGGCCGTCCACGCCGAAGCGCCTGCGGGCCGCCTCCGCGTCGCGGCACACCAGGGCCACCGCCCGCGAGCCCATGTGCTTCTCCTCGCACACGACCCGCGCGACACCATCGGCCGCGTACTGGGCGAAGGCCTCGGCAGGGTGCTCCAGGAAGTGTTCATCAGCGGCTCCGCCGCGGGCGTCAATGTGGCTCGTGGCCGTCGGGGCCATGGTCGGCGGGAGGTACGGCAGCAGCCGCGGGTCGACCGCGAAGCGGCTCATGACCTCCAAGGCCGCCGCCGCGTTCTCCTCGCGGATCGAGATCCGGCCCTGGTGCCGGGTCTCCACGACCCGGCGGCCCTGTACGTCGGCCAGGTCCAGCGGGCGGCCGTCCTGCCCGCCGGGTGCCTCGCTGCGCAGCGGCTTCAGCGGCTCGTACCAGACCCGCTCGGCCGGTACGTCGACCAGCTCGCGCTCCGGCCAGCGCAGCGCGGTGAGCTTGCCGCCGAAGACGGCACCGGTGTCCAGGCAGATGGTGTTGTTGAGCCAGGTGGCCTCCGGGACCGGGGTGTGGCCGTAGACGACCGCCGCCCGGCCGCGGTACTCCTCCGCCCACGGGTAGCGCACGGGCAGGCCGAACTCGTCGGTCTCGCCGGTCGTGTCGCCGTAGAGGGCGTGGCTGCGGACGCGGCCGGAGGTGCGGCCGTGGTACTTCTCGGGCAGACCGGCGTGGCAGACGACCAGCCGGCCGCCGTCCAGGACGTAGTGGCTGACGAGCCCGTCGAGGAACTCCCGCACCTCGGCGCGGAACTCCTCGCTCTCGCCCGCCATCTGCTCGATGGTCTCCGCGAGGCCGTGGGTGTGCTGCACCTTGCGGCCGCGCAGGTAGCGGCCGTACTTGTTCTCGTGGTTGCCGGGCACGCACAGGGCGTTGCCGGACTTCACCATGGACATCACGCGGCGCAGCACGCCCGGGCTGTCGGGGCCGCGGTCGACGAGGTCGCCGACGAAGACGGCCGTGCGGCCCTCGGGGTGGACGCCGTCGGTGTAGCCCAGCTTGCCGAGCAGGGCCTCCAGTTCGGCGGCGCAGCCGTGGATGTCGCCGATGATGTCGAACGGGCCGGTGAGGTGGGTCAGGTCGTTGAAGCGCTTCTCGGTGACGACCGTGGCCTGCTCGATCTGCTCGACGCCGCGCAGGACGTGCACCTTGCGGAAGCCCTCGCGCTCCAGGTGCCTCAGGGAGCGGCGCAGTTCGCGGGTGTGGCGCTGGATGACCCGGCGGGGCATGTCGGCGCGGTCGGTGCGGGCCGCGTTGCGCTCGGCGCACACCTCCTCGGGCACGTCGAGCACGATGGCGATGGGCAGCACGTCGTACCGCCGGGCCAGGTCGATCAGCTGGCGGCGGGCCTCGGACTGCACGCTGGTCGCGTCCACGACCGTGCGGCGGCCGGCGGCCAGGCGCTTGCCCGCTATGTAGTGCAGGACGTCGAAGGCGTCCTTGGTGGCGCCCTGGTCGTTCTCGTCGTCCGAGACGAGACCGCGGCAGAAGTCCGACGAGATGATCTCGGTCGGCTTGAAGTGCCGGCGGGCGAAGGTGGACTTGCCGGAGCCGGAGGCGCCGATCAGCACCACCAGGGACAGGTCGGTGACGGGCAGCACGCGCCCCTGCGTCTCGTCGGTCATGCCGCCTTCGCCTCCTTCGGGGTGGTCATCGTGAACACGGCCATCTGGGTGGGCGGTCCCACCTCGGGGTCGTCGGGTCCCACGGGCTCGAACGCGACCGTGTAGCCGTGGCGTTCGGCCACCGCCTGAGCCCAGGTCCGGAATTCGGCGCGGGTCCATTCGAAGCGGTGGTCGCCGTGCCGGACGTGGCCGGCCGGGAGGCTCTCCCAGCGCACGTTGTACTCGACGTTCGGGGTCGTCACGAGGACCGTGCGCGGACGGGCCGAGCCGAACACGGCGTACTCCAGGGCGGGCAGCCGGGGCAGGTCGAGGTGCTCGATGACCTCGCTCAGCACGGCGGCGTCGTAGCCCTTGAGCCGGCCGTCGGTGTACGCGAGCGAGCCCTGGAAGAGCGTGACGCGGGAGGCCTGCCGCTCGCCCATGCGGTCCAGCTTGAGCCGCCGGGAGGCGATGGTGAGCGCGCGCATCGACACGTCGACGCCGACGATCTCGGTGAACGCCGGGTCCTTGAGCAGCGTCTGCACCAACTGGCCCTGGCCGCAGCCGAGGTCGAGCACCCGGGCGGCGCCGGACCGCCGCAGCGAGGTGACGATCGCCTCGCGGCGCCGCACGGCCAGCGGGGTGGGCTTCTCCTCGGTCTCGGTCTCCGCCTCGACCGCGTTGTCGATCTCCTCGACCTCGCTGTCGTCGGCCTCGGCGAGCCGCACCAGCTCCAGGCGTTCCGTCGCCGCGCGGGTCAGCGACCAGCGGCGCGCGAGGTAGCGGCTGGTGATGAGCTTCTGCTCCGGGTGGCCGGGCAGCCAGCCCTCACCGGCGCGCAGCAGCTTGTCGACCTCGTCGGGGGCGACCCAGTAGTGCTTGGCGTCGTCCAGGACCGGCAGGAGGACGTAGAGGTGGCGCAGTGCCTCGGCGAGGGTGAGCGCGCCGGATTCGAGGACGAGGCGCACGTACCGCGAGTCGCCCCACTCGGGGAACTCCGTGTCCAGCGGAACGGGTTCGGCGGTGACCGTCCAGCCGAGCGGCTCGAACAGCTTCCGTACGAGGTCGGGGCCGCCGCGGGCGGGCAGCGCGGGCACCTCGATCCGCAGCGGCCTGGCCTGGCCGGGCAGTTCCGGCCGGGCGTTGCAGACGCCCTTCATCGCGCTGGAGAAGACGTTGCTCAGCGCCACGGCGAGCAAGGAGGAGGCCGCGTACGGTCGGTCGTTGACGTACTGCGCCAGGGCCGCGTCCGGGGCGCCGCCGCGGCCCTTGCCCTTGCCGCGCCGCACCAGCGCCACCGCGTCCACCTCCAGCAGCAGCGCCGCCGTGCAGCGCTCGGCGTCCGCCTCGGGGTAGAGGACGTGGGCCGTGCCGTAGGAGGTGGAGAACGCCTGGGCCTTGTCGGGATGCTTGTGCAGCAGGTAGCCGAGGTCGGTCGCGGGGCGCTCTGGGGTGCCGGTGGTGGTGAGGGTCAGGAACACGGTGGGTCGACCTCGATCAGTGGTCTGAACTGCGGATACGGCCCACCGTACCGAGCGGGCACCGACAGCACCCGGGAATTTTCGCTAGCCTCCCGATCGACCGGGCGTTCGAGGGGGATTCGGATGAGCGCCCACGCGGGCACAGATGCGGAGGCCTCACGTGACAGACGCCGGGACCAGCGCGGGACACATCGACACCGGCAAGCCCCACTCGGCACGCATGTACGACTACTACCTGGGCGGGAAGGACAACTACCCGGTCGACGCGGAGGCGGCCGAGCAAGTGATATCCCTCTTCCCCGCCGCCCGGGAGATGGCGCGGACCAACCGCCTGTTCATGCACCGCGCCTCCCGGCTGCTGGCCGAGCGGGGCGTCCGGCAGTTCCTCGACATCGGCACCGGCATACCGACCGAGCCGAACCTCCACCAGATCGTCCAGTCGGTCGCCCCGCAGGCCCGGGTGGTGTACGCGGACAACGATCCGATCGTCCTCCGGCACGCCCAGGCCCTGCTGCACAGCGCGCCGGAGGGAAAGACCGCCTACGTCCACGGCGACGTGCGGGAGCCCGGGGAGATCATCGCGGCGGCACGGGAGACCCTCGACTTCACCCGGCCGATCGCGCTGTCCCTCGTGGCGCTGCTGCACCTGATCGGGGACGAGGACGAGCCCCGCCGGATCGTCCGCGAGCTTCTCGAAACCCTGCCGTCCGGCAGCTACTTGACGCTGTCCCACGCGACCGGCGACTTCGACCCGGAGACCTGGGAGCGTGTCGTCGAGGTCTACCGCAAGGGCGGGACGGCGGCGCAGGTGCGCAGCCGCGCCGAGTTCACCGAGTTCTTCACGGGGCTCGAACTGGTGGAGCCCGGCGTGGTGCTGGCCGCGCGGTGGCACCCCGAGCTCGGCGAACGGCGGGAGGGCGGGGGCGACGGCCAGGACGGCCAGGACGAGGAGATGCCCCTCTACGTGGCGGTCGGCCGCAAGCCGTGACAGCCGGTCCGGTCCGGCGGATCGGGGCTCCGGGGCCCGATCCGCTGGACCGTCGTGTCACGCGGCTGCGGCCGTCAGGGTCTGGCCGTCACGACAGCTGCGACTGCACCTGGGAGGAGATCAGCTCCAGGTGGTCCAGGTCGTCGAGGTCGAGGACCTGGAGGTAGATGCGGCGGGAGCCGATCTCGGCGTAGCGGCCGATCTTGTCGACGACCTCGGCCGGGGAGCCGGCCAGGCCGTTGAGCTTCAGCTCGTCGACCCGGCGGCCGATCGCGTCGGCCCGGCGGGCGACCTCCGCATCGTCCCGGCCGACGCAGACGACGAGGGCGTTGGAGTACGTCAGCTCGTCGCCGCGGCCCGCCTCCTCGGCGGCGGCGCGCACCCGGCCGAACTGGCGCTCGCTGTCCTCGACGGAGGCGAACGGCATGTTGAACTCGTCGGCGTACCGCGCGGCGAGGCGCGGCGTGCGGGTCGGGCCGTGGCCGCCGACGAGGACGGGGATCTTCGCCTGCGCGGGCTTGGGCAGCGCGGGCGAGTCCGTGAGGTCGTAGTAGGTGCCGTGGAAGTCGAAGGTCTTGCCGGCTTCCGTCGCCCACAGGCCGGTGACGATCTCCAGCTGCTCCTCGAGGCGGGCGAACTTCTCCTTGGGGAAGGGGATGCCGTAGGCCTTGTGCTCCTCCTCGAACCAGCCGGCGCCGAGACCGAGCTCGACGCGGCCGCCGGACATCTGGTCGACCTGGGCGACCTGGATGGCGAGCACGCCGGGCAGCCGGAAGGTGCCGGCGGTCATCAGGGTGCCGAGGCGGATGCGCCTGGTCTCGCGGGCGAGGCCGGCCAGGGTGATCCAGGCGTCGGTGGGGCCGGGCAGGCCGTCCACGTTGCCCATGCGGAGATAGTGGTCAGAGCGGAAAAATGCGTCGAATCCGAGGTCTTCGGTGGCCTTGGCCACGGTGAGCAGGGTGTCGTAGGTGGCGCCCTGCTGGGGCTCGGTGAAGATGCGAAGATCCATGGTTCCATCCTGCACGCCGGGCCCCGGCACGACGAGATCGGTCCCCCGTCCCACCCTGTCTCCGGTCGGGTGAAATTACGTCAATACCGCGCGTCCCGCGTGACCGGGCCAGTGACCGGCCCCGGTGGTGATCGTTGGCTCGGGCGGAGCCGGAGCCCCCGGCTTCCGCACCGGCCGTGACCGCCGGGGCGTCACCCGCGTCGGCCTCCCCGGGGGGCCAGGGGCCGAGGAGGCCGTCATGTCCGAAGAGACCGTGCCGCAGCAGGGCGGGACCGGGCAGCCGAAAGGGCTGTTGCAGCAGATGGAGGAGCTGATGGCGGCGTTGAACGCGGATCTCTCCGACCTTCAGTCGGAAGCGGGTTTCCCTCCCGCGGAATCCAGGGCGGAGCAGCCCGGGCCGGAGTAGCCGCACGCTGACAGGGCGGGCCACGATTCCGCCGTAGCTGGCAAGCGAACGGATCCGTCAACCCGCCTCCCGCTCCGGTAGCGCCTGTTCCCGGTCCGCGAGTCTGCGGAGCATCTCCAGGACGCGGTCGAGGGACTCGTCCGCCGCGTCGATGGCCTCCATGCACTGCCAGTACGTGCCCTCGTCGGCCGCGGCGCAGGCCAGGCCGACGAGGGCGATGCCGACCTCGCCGAGGAGTCCGCCGAGGTACATCAGCGTGTGGCGGGCGTCGCCCAACTCCGTGAGCTGGCCCGCCCGCAGCTCGCCGGGGGCCAGTTCGGGCGGGTCGAGGACACCGCAGCCCCGGCCCGCCAGCTCCGTCAAACCCAGCGCCTCGCCGCGCAGTTCGGGCGGGCCGGCGACCGCGAGGCGACTTCCTATCGCCTGCGCGAGGGCCTGCGCCTGCCACACCTCGGCCATGACCTCCCGCACCTCGCCGCCCGCGGCCAGGGACCGCCTGCTCGTCACGATGAGCCGCACCGCGTCCATGCGCTGCCCCCGTCTTGTCCGACGCGCCCCGCGCGTCCGCCTGCCCGAACTCCCTTGTTCACTACCCAGAGTGAAGGGCCGTGAGACGAAAAGCCAGAGGAAGACGGAAATTAGCGGACAACAATTCGGATTCGGGCCGCGTTTTGGTTACGCAGCGTACAAGTGGACTTTGCTGCTCCCGACGGCCGGACGCCGGGCTAGGGAGCCGGGAATCTCCGCTCGTTCCGGTCGATCTTGGCGTCCAGCGCGGCCAGCGGGTCGATGCCGAGCACCTCGCACAGTTGCAGGAGGTACGCGAGCACGTCGGCGACCTCGTCGGTGACGCGGTGCGCGGTGTCCGGGTCGGACATGACGCGGGCCGACTCCTCGGGCGTCAACCACTGGAAGATCTCGACGAGTTCGGACGCCTCCACGCTGAGGGCCGCGACCAGGTTCTTCGGGGTGTGGTACTGCTGCCAGTTCCGCGCGGCGGCGAAGTCGGCCAGCCGGCGTTGCAGTCTCGCCACGTCCAGGGGATCAGTCACGGTTCAGGTGTACCACCGTGACGCCCTCGGCCCCGGCGGCCCAGGAGGCGTCGCTCACCGCACCGAGGAGCCGGATGTGCCCCCGCTCGCACATCCGGGCCGCGAGGCCCAGCAGTTCCCGCCGCTGGCGTGGATCCAGCGCGCGGTCGAAGCCGTCGGCGAGGACGGTGAGCGTCTGGAGCGCGGCGGGCACCTCGCCCGCCGGGTCGACCTCCAGGACACCGGGGCCGGTGAGCAGGACCAGGGCGAGGGCGAGATAGCGGAGTTCACCGTCACCCAGCCGCCCCAGGTCCGTCCGCACGCCGTCACCGCGGTCGAGCGCCGCCCGGACGGCACCGATGCCGTCCGGCCCGGCGAGCACGTCCGCGAGCGGCCCGGCGGGCACGCCGAGCGGCCGGGCAGCGCCGCCCCGGCCCTGTCCGGCGAGGGCCTGCCCCACCTGCTCCGCCAGCACGTCCGCCACCGGCCCGGCGCAGCCCGCCCGTACCGCCGTCACGAAGAGCGTGTGCCGTCGTCCGCACTCGGCGCGGATGCGCCACAGCACCTCGGCGAGGTTGCCGCAGTCGCCGAGCAGGCGGCCGGGGCCCGCCGGTACGGGGCCGCGCATCCGGGCGGGCTCGGGGTCGCAGGCGAAGACGGAGCGCAGGGCGACGACCATCTGCTCGGCGGCGGCCAGCACCCTGCGCTGCCCGGGCGTCCGGCCGGCCACACGCAGCGGCAGCAGGGGGGTGCCGAGCCGGTCGTCGGGCAGCGGGCCGCGGGTCACCGGGGTGGGTCCGGCCGTGTGCCAGGCGGCCTGCACGGCACGCTTCCCCGGGTCGCGCAGGGCGGTCTCCAGGAGGACCACTCCCCCGGTCGTCAACCGCTCGCCCACGACGCGCAGTTCGGGCTCGGCCTGCACGGCCACGTCGAGCCGGACCGGCCCGGCGGGTCCGTCCGCCGTGCAGCCGATGCGGAAGCCGCGGCGGCGCTGCGCGTCGGGCCGGGCCCGCTCCGGCACGCAGGCGACGGGGTCGGGGAACGCCTCGCCGAGCCGCGCGCCGCCCCCGAGCCGGGCGAGGGCCTCGTACGCCCGCAGTGCGCTGGTCTTGCCGGAGCCGCTGGGACCGGCGAGGAGGGTGAGCCGCCCCAGGGGGAGCACGGCGCGGCGGAGGCCGGCGAACGCGGCCAGGCGCAGTTCCGTGACGCGGGGGCGGTCGGGGTGCGCCAGGGCGGCGGGAGCGGAGGGCTCGGTCATGTCCGGACGGTAGGGCCCGCAAACGGGACGAACCGTTCCGTCTCCACCGCGTTCCTACGATCGAGCGACCGTTCCGGCTCGGGTGCCTGACGTCAGCGCCCCTCTCAGACCCCGGGCACCCCGACCCCCTCCATCAGCCCCGTCACCTCGGTCCCGGCCGGGGTGAGCAGGAACACGTTGCGGTCCACTCGGTGCATGCCGCTCGCCAGGCCGAAGACCACGCCCGTGCTGAAGTCGAGGACCCGCTTGGCGACCTCCGTCTCCGCGCCCGTCAGGTCGAGCAGGACCGGGACGCCCGCCATCAGGGTCTCGGCGACGTCGCGCGCGTCGGCGAAGACGTTCACGCGCAGGACGACGAAGCGGCGCCGTGCCTCCGTCTCGGCCTCGGGTATGGAACGGTGGTCGACGGAGGAGGGCCAGGCGTCCCGGCCCCGCAGCGGCACGACCTGGGCGAGCCCCTCCCACTGTTCGTCGGTGACATCGTGGCTGTTCACCGGCATGCTCCGTCCTGGCTCGCACTGGCTGTCTGCATCGGCCAATTCTTGCGCAGAGTCACCCGTTCGGCCCAACAGCGACACGCTCCGCGACCTCGATGCACCTCACAACGGCCGGAACGTTGCTGTGTGACGGGCGTAACCCCTCAAGATCCGGCGAAGTGACAACGGTGTAACGGGCGGTCCGTACCGTCGAAGGCATGACCACGACCCACGGAACCCGGCAGGAGACGCGGCAGGTGCGCACCGTCTGCTCGTACTGCGGTGTGGGCTGCGGCCTCGTGCTCGACGTCGGAATGGGACCGGACGGGCGGCGCACGGTGCTGAAGGCGTCCGGCGACAAGGCGCACCCGGCGAACGCGGGCCGGCTGTGCACCAAGGGCGCGACCACGGCCCACATGCTCGCCGCGCCCGGTCGGCTGACCTCCGCGCTGGTGCGGGACGACCGGGGCGACGAGGCGGTCCCGGCGCCGGTGGCCGACGCGATCGCCGAGACGGCCGCGCGGCTGCGGTCGATCGTCGACGAGCACGGGCCGGACGCGGTCGCCTTCTACGTGTCCGGGCAGATGAGCCTGGAGGCGCAGTACCTCGCGAACAAGCTGGCCAAGGGGTTCGTGGGGACGAACCAGATCGAGTCGAACTCGCGGCTGTGCATGGCGAGCGCGGGCACCGGCTACAAGCTGTCGCTGGGCGCGGACGGGCCGCCCGGCTCGTACGAGGACTTCGACCGGGCGGATCTCTTCCTCGTCATCGGGTCGAACATGGCCGACTGCCATCCGATCCTCTTCCTGCGGATGATGGAGCGCGTCAAGGCGGGCGCCAAGCTGATCGTCGTCGATCCGCGGCGGACGGCCACCGCCGCCAAGGCCGACCTGTTCCTCCAGGTCAGGCCGGGCACCGACCTCGCGCTGCTGAACGGCCTGCTGCACCTGCTGCACGCGGACGGGCACACCGACGAGGAGTTCGTCGCCGCCCACACCGAGGGCTGGGAGGCCCTGCCCGGCTTCCTCGCCGACTACACCCCGGCGGCGGTCGCCGAGATCACCGGGCTCGCCGAGGACGACCTGCGCGAGGCGGCCCGGCTGATCGGTGCGGCCGGCCGGCGGTGGATGAGCTGCTGGACCATGGGGCTCAACCAGTCCACGCACGGCACCTGGAACACGAACGCCCTGGTCAACCTGCACCTGGCGACGGGGGCGATCTGCCGTCCGGGCGCCGGGCCGTTCTCCCTCACCGGCCAGCCCAACGCCATGGGCGGGCGCGAGATGGGCTACATGGGGCCGGGGCTGCCGGGGCAGCGCTCGGTGCTCGTGGCCGAGGAGCGGGCGTTCGCCGAGGGGGTGTGGGAGCTGCCGCCCGGGACGCTGCGGGCCGACGGTGTCGGCCAGGGCACCGTCGAGATGTTCCGGAAGATGGCCGACGGCGAGATCAAGGCCTGCTGGATCATCTGCACCAACCCGGTCGCCTCGGTCGCCAACCGCCGTACGGTCATCGAGGGGCTGGAGGCCGCCGAGTTCGTGGTCACGCAGGACGTGTTCGCGGACACCGAGACGAACGCGTACGCCGATGTCGTCCTGCCGGGCGCGATGTGGACCGAGGCGGAGGGCGTCTTCGTCAACAGCGAGCGCAACCTCACGCTGACCTCCCCGGCCGCGGACCCGCCCGGGGAGGCGATGGCCGACTGGCGGATCATCGCGGAGATCGCGTGCGCGATGGGGTACGAGAAGGGGTTCTCGTACGACAGTGCCGAGCAGGTCTTCGAGGAGATCCGCCGGTTCCGGAACCCGAAGACCGGGTGGGACCTGAGCGGGGTGTCCTACGAGCGGCTGCGCGAGACGCCCGTGCAGTGGCCGTCCGCGCGGGCGGACGGGCCCGCGCGCAACCCGATCCGGTACGTCGGCGAGGACGGGCTGCGCTTCCCGACGGCCTCCGGGCGGGCGGCCTTCTTCGCGCGCCCGCACCTGCCCGCCGCCGAGCTGCCGGACGACGACTATCCGTTCGTGCTGAACACCGGCCGGGTGCAGCACCAGTGGCACACGCTGACGAAGACCGGGAAGGTCGCCAAGCTCAACAAGCTGAACTCCGGGCCGTTCGTGGAGCTGCATCCCGAGGACGCCTCGGGGCTCGGTGTCGCCGAGGGCGATCTCGTCGAGGTCGCCTCGCGGCGCGGGCGGGCCGTGCTGCCGGCGGTGGTGACGGACCGGGTGCGGCCGGGGTGCTGCTTCGCGCCGTTCCACTGGAACGACCTGTTCGGCGAGTACCTGAGCATCAACGCGGTGACCAGCGACGCGGTGGATCCGCTGTCGTTCCAGCCGGAGTTCAAGGTGTGCGCCGTGTCGCTGGCGAAGGTGGCGACGCCCGTGCGCGACGACCCGGCGGAGGCCGTCCGCGAGAACACGGTGGAGGCGCTGACGCCGACGGCCGTCACGCCCGGTGGCCCCGACCCCTTCGGTCTCGAACCGTCCCCTCCCCCGGTGCTGTCCGCCCAGGAGCGCCAGTACCTCACGGGTTTCCTCGCCGGGCTCGGCTCGGGCGCGCCGGGCGTGCCGGTGCTCCCGCCGGACGCGCCCTTCTCGCCCGAACACGCCCTGTGGGTGAACGGCGTCCTCGCCGGCATGTACTCGCGCTCGGCGCCGCCGGCCGCCCCGGCGCGGGAGCCGTCCGGCCGTGAGGTCGTCGTGCTGTGGGCCTCGCAGACGGGCACCGCCGAGGAGTTCGCCGCCGCCACCGCCGAGCGGCTGGCCGCGACCGGGCACCGTACGACCCTGATCGGCATGGACGAGGCCGATGTCGGGAAGCTCGCCCGCACGGCTGACCTGCTCTTCATCACCAGCACGTTCGGGGACGGCGACGCGCCCGACAACGGCTCGGGCTTCTGGGACGCGCTCTCCGGCGACCGCGCCCCGCGGCTGGACGGGGTGCGGTACGCGGTGCTCGCCTTCGGCGACTCCTCGTACGACGACTTCTGCGGGCACGGGCGGCGGCTGGACGCGCGGCTCGACGAGCTGGGCGCGGTGCGGCTGGCCCCGCGCACGGACTGCGAGCCGGACTACGAGCCGTCCGCCGGGCAGTGGCTCGACCAGGTGCTGTCGGCGCTGGGCGGCACCGCCACCCGGAAGCCGGAGCCGGCGGGCCGGGCCAAACCCCCGGTCGGCACGGCCCGGCTCGTCGGCAACCGGCTGCTCAGCAAGCCGGGCGCGGGCAAGGAGGTGCGGCGGTTCACCCTCGACACCAGCGGCACGGACCTGACGTACGAGGCCGGGGACGCGCTCGGCGTGCGGCCGGTCAACGCGCCCGCGCTGGTGGAGGAGTGGCTCGCGGTGACGGGCCTGGACGCCTCGACGGCCGTGCCGGTGGACGGAGTCGGCGACGTCCCGTTCGGCGAGGCCCTGCACCGGCACCTGGACATCACCCGGATCACCCCCGACCTGCTCCGCTTCGTCGCCGAGCGCGCCCGGGACGACCATGAGCTGCGCAGGCTGCTGCGGCCCGACAACAAGGACGGGCTGGCGCAGTGGAGCTGGGGGCGGCAGGCCGTGGACGTGGTCGCCGAGTACGCGGTGCGGGCGGGCGCGGCCGAGTGGGCCGGGGTGCTCAGGAAGCTCCAGCCGCGGCTGTACTCCATCTCGTCCAGCCCGCTGGTGGACCCGCGGCTGGTGTCCCTGACGGTGTCCGTGGTGCGGTACGAGAACCTGCGCGGCCGGATGCGCGGCGGGGTCTGCTCGCCGTTCCTCGCCGACGCCGAGCCGGACACGGAGGTGCCGGTGTTCGTGCAGCGCTCGCCGCACTTCCGGCCCCCGGCCGACGCCTCCACGCCGATGGTCATGGTCGGGCCCGGCACCGGCGTCGCGCCCTTCGTCGGCTTCCTCCAGGAGCGGCGGGCGCTCGGGCACCGGGCCCCCAACTGGCTGTTCTTCGGCGAGCAGCACCGCGCGACGGACTTCTACTACGAGGAGGAGCTGACCGCCCTGCTCGACGAGGGCACGCTGACCCGGCTGGACACCGCCTTCTCCCGCGACCAGCGCAACAAGGTGTATGTGCAGGACCGGATGCGCGAGCACGGGCCGGAACTGTGGCACTGGCTGCGCGACGGGGCCCGCTTCTACGTCTGCGGTGACGCCTCCCGCATGGCCAAGGACGTGGACCGGGCGCTGCGGGACATCGCGGTGGCGCACGGCGGGATGAGCGAGGCGGAGGCCGCCGCGTACGTGAAGCAACTCGCGGCGGACAAGCGGTACCTGCGGGACGTGTACTGACCACCGGGGCCACCGGGGCCACCGGGGCCTTTTACTGGCCTCACACCGGACTCTTCACCTCCGTCCGGGCCCCGCTCACCGGCGGCGATTAGCGTCCTGCGGCGTGTACTCGGCAGAAACGACGCTGGTGGTGCCCGGCCCGCGCACGCAGTCGGCGGTGTCCGCGGCGCCGCCTCCCCCGGCCCAGTGGCACCGTGTCCTGACCCTGCTCGCCGACATCAGTCTGCTGATCGGTACGCGCTCGGTGTGGACGTCGGCGGCCAGTCACCGGCCGGCCGTGGCCGCGGTGATCTCGGTGTGCTACGCCTCGATCCTGGCCTGCGGGGTGCTGGCCCTGGTCGTCCGCCGGGCCCGGTCGCTGGCCCGGGTGGACCTGTGCGTGCTGGTGACGGGCGTGACGCTCGTCCTGTGCGCGTGGGTGATGCTGCACAACGGCTCCGACGAGGCCCTGCTGACCACCCAGGCGGCACGGGAACTGGCCGCGGGGCGCCCGGTGTACGGGCAGCCCTGGCCCTGGCTCTTCGGCCACGGCGTGGCCCTGACCCCGACGGTGACCGGCGGCTACGACCTCACCTACGGCTATCCGCCGCTGGCGCCGCTGCTGGCCGCGCCGCTGCTGTGGCTGGGCCACGGAGGGACCCCGGCGACGGCGGTGAGCACGGGCGCGCTGATCACCGGGACGGTCGTGCTGTGGCGGATGCTGCCGGCGCCGTGGCGGTCGGCGGCGACCATGGTGTGCCTGGGCTTCGGGATGCTGCCGTCGTACGGGCGGCTCGGCTACCCGGCGATCGTGGCGCTGGCCCTGCTGGTGCCGGTGGTGGTGCGCTGGCCGCGGACGGGTGAGGGAGGCAGGCTCGGGGCGGCGGGTCTGGCCCGGGCCGCGTGCCTGGGGGCGGCGTGCGCGGCGCAGCAGTTGCCCTGGTTCCTGGCGCCGTTCCTGCTGGCCGGGATCTACGCCGTGCGGCGCGGTGAACTGGGCGGGCGGGCGGCGGCGCTGGTGGCGCTGCGGTTCGCCGGTGCCGCGGCGACGGTGTGGCTGCTGATCAACATGTACTTCCTCGTGAGCGAGCCGGGCACCTGGCTGACGGGGATCGCCCTGCCGCTGACGCAGGGCGCGGTGCTGCACGGCCAGGGCGTGGTCGACGTCTCGCTGTACCTGACGAACGGCAGCGACCGGCTCGACTGGTACTCCCACGCGAGCCTGCTGCTGTTCGCCGGTCTGCTCGTGCTGTTCGTGCTGTTCGTGCGGCGGCTGGGCCCGGCCGCGACGGTCCTGCCCTGGTGCGCCTTCTACCTGGCGACCCGGTCGCAGGACGGCTACTACCTGATGATGACGCCGCTGTGGCTGGCGGCGGCGGTGACCGCTCCGGCGTCGGCGTTCGCCCGGGCGTGGCAGCCGCGCCCGCGCCCGCTGTCGGGACCGCGGCGCCGTCCGGCCCGTTTCGCCGCGGCGGCACTGCTGCTGGTGCCCGCCCTGACCTGCGCGGTCGTGGCGGCGACGGGCACACCGCCCCTGCGCATGCAGGTCACGGCGGCCCGGCACCCCACCCCGGGGACGGTCTCCCGGCTCACCCTCCAGGTGACCAACACGGCCGGCACGGCCCTCGCCCCGCACTTCACCCTGACCCTGGGCCAGGGCATGGACCCGTACTGGCGGATCGTCCGGGGTCCGCGCACCCTGCCCGCGCACAGCACCGCCCGGTACGAACTCCGGCCGCCCTCGGGACGGTTCCGGCTGCCCGGGCCGCATGCCCGGATCCGCCTGCGGGCGTTCACGGCCTCGCCGCAGACGCTGTCGAGCGCTGATGTGCAGGGGGAGATCCGCCGGCCGGGCTGAGGGGGTCAGGCCGTCGCCCGGGTGAAGCGGAGGGTGGCGGTGACCGTGGTCCGGCCGCGGATCATGCCCAGCTGGTTCCAGCCCATGCCGAACTGCTCGCGGTCCACGCTGAACTCGGTGTCCAGGGTGAGGCCGGTGGCGTCCGAGTCCGTCAGGCGGGCGTTCAGGGACAGCGGCCGGCTGATGCCGCGCACGGTCAGCTGGCCGACGACGTGCACCTGGTCGCCGTCGCGGAGCTCGGCGCTGCGGGCCGCGAAGGTGATCTGGGGGTGGTGGTCGGCGTCGAAGAAGTCGGCGCCCCTCAGGTGGGTGTCGCGCTTGGCGTTGCCGGTGTCGAGGGAGGCGACGTCGAAGGTCAGGGTGCCGACGGCGGACCCGTCGGGCCGGACCTCGCCGGTGCCGCCGAGGGCGCCGAAGGTGCCTTTCACGGTGACCAGGCCCCACATGGTCTTGTGCTGGATGCCGACGGTCGAGGCGGTCGCGTCGAGCTGCCACAGTCCGGTTTCCACGGCGACGGTCATGGTCTTCTCCCACTCGTGTGTCGTCCAAATTTGGATGACTCTTTCGGATGACTGCACGCTAGCGGCTCGTCCAAATTTGAACAACCCCTTCTCCAAAATTGGACGACAGGTACGCTGGAACACATGGCCGCATCCCAGGAGCACCCAGCCGACCAGCCCGAATGCCCCACGGGAGGCGGCGGGCTGCTGCCGGCCGAGCTGCGCGCCTGGATGCTGCTGCTCGCCGCGACCGGGGCCGTGGAGCAGCGGCTGCGCGCGGTCGTGAAGGAGAAGCTGGACGTCTCGCACGACGAGTTCCTGGTCCTGTGCCTGCTCGCGGAGCAGCCCGAGGGCGGCCTGCGCATGACGCGTGTCGCGGAGCTGCTGGGCCGCCCGAAGACGCGCCTCACCTACCAGATCGCCTGCCTGCAGCACGCCGGCCTGGTCACCCGCCGGTCGGTGTGCGGGGACAAGCGCGGCGTGGAGGTCGCCCTCACGGACAAGGCCCGCCGCCTGCTCACCGAGGCCTCGGGCCCGCTCGCCGAGACGGTCACGCGGGCCCTCCCCTGCTTCATGGGGCCGGACCAGCGCGCGGCCCTGTTCGGACTGGTACCGGACCTGGCGGAGGAGTCCCGCAAGGGCTGAGGCCGCGTTCGCCGGAACGCCGCCGGGGGTACCCGGCGCCTGCTCGTCCCCCCACAGCAGGAGGCCTCCATGGTCGCGTCCGACCTGCCCGACCCCGTCGTACGTCACCCGCTGGGCGGACCGCCCGCCGACCCGGGGGCACTCGCGCAGGCGCTGCGCGAACGGGTCGACGGCGAGGTGCGCTTCGACGCCGGGAGCCGGGCCGCATACGCGACGGACGCCTCCAACTTCCGCCAGACGCCGGTCGGCGTGGTGCTGCCGCGTACGCCCGAGGCCGCGGCCGAAGCGGTGGCCGTGGCACGGGAGCACGGGGCGCCGGTGCTGTCCCGGGGCGGCGGGACGAGCCTGGCCGGGCAGTGCACCAACACGGCCGTGGTGATCGACTGGTCGAAGTACTGCCACCGGCTGGAGTCCGTCGACACCGAACGCCGCACCTGCGTCGTACAGCCCGGCATCGTCCTGGACGAACTCAACCGGCAGCTCACGCCGACCGGGCTGCGCTACGGCCCCGAGCCCGCCACCCACCCCAACTGCACGATCGGCGGCATGATCGGCAACAACTCCTGCGGCGCGACCGCCCAGGCGCACGGCAAGGTCGTCGACAACATCGCCCGCCTGGAGGTGCTGCTCTACGACGGCACCCGCTTCTGGTGCGGCGAGACCAGCGACGAGGAGTACGCCCGGATCGAGCGGCAGGGGGATCTGCGGGCGGCCGTGTACCGGCAGTTGCGGGAGCTGCGGGACACCTACGGCGACGAGATCCGCCGGCGTTTCCCCGGCATCCCGCGCCGGGTCTCCGGCTACAACCTCGACTCCCTGCTGCCGGAGCACCACTTCGACGTGGCCGGGCTGCTGGTGGGCAGCGAGTCGACGCTCGTCACCGTGCTGCGGGCCGAACTGGAACTCGTGCCGGTCGTGCGGGAACGCACCCTGGTGGTGCTGGGGTTCCCGCGGATCGACCGGGCCGCCGAGGCCGTGCCGGACATCCTGCCGCACGAGCCGATCGCCCTGGAGGGCGTCGACCACCGGCTGATCCACGACCAGCAGCTCAAGCACCTCAACCCCGAGGCCCTCGGCGAACTCCCCGACGGGCGGGCCTTCCTGATGGTGCAGTTCGGCGCCGACACCGTCGAGGAGGCGGACGAGCGGGCCCACCGGATGCTGGACGCGCTGCACGAGACCGAGCACGACCCCGAGGTGGCGTTCCTCGACGACCCCGTCCACGAGCAGGAGCTGTGGCAGGTGAGGGAGTCCGGCCTCGGCGCCACCGCGCACGTGCCGCACCGCCCCGACACCTTCGAGGGCTGGGAGGACTCGGCCGTGCCCCCGGAGCGGCTCGGTGAGTACCTGCGCCGGCTACGCGGGCTGTACGAGGAGTTCGGCTACCTCAGCGACACCGGGCCCAGCCTGTACGGCCACTTCGGGCAGGGCTGTGTGCACACCCGGATCCCCTTCGACCTGTACACCGCCGACGGGGTGGCCGCCTACCGGCGGTTCATGGAGCGGGCGGCCGATCTGGTCGCCGAGTTCGGCGGCTCGTTCTCCGGGGAGCACGGCGACGGGCAGAGCCGGGGCGAACTGCTGCCCCGGATGTTCGGCGAGGAACTGGTGACGGCGTTCGGACGGCTGAAGGCCGTCTTCGACCCGCTGAACCGGATGAACCCCGGGAAGGTCGTGGCGCCGTACGGGCTGGACGAGAACCTGCGCCTGGGCGGCGACTGGGCGCCGCGGCGGAACGCGCGCGACACGCACTTCCGCTTCCCCTACGACGGCGGCTCCTTCGCCGAGGCCGCCAACCGCTGCGTCGGCGTCGGCAAGTGCCGACAGCTCACCCACGAGGGCGGCTCGGTGATGTGCCCCTCCTACCAGGTGACACGGGAGGAGGAGCACTCCACGCGCGGACGCGCCCGGCTGCTGTTCGAGATGCTCGACGGGCACGGCGACAGCGCGATCCGCGACGGCTGGCGCTCCGAGGAGGTCAAGGACGCCCTCGACCTGTGCCTGGCGTGCAAGGGCTGCAAGAAGGACTGCCCGGCCGATGTCGACATGGCCACCTACAAGGCGGAGTTCCTGTCCCACCACTACGCGGGCCGGCCCTGGCGCCGGCCCCGCTCCGACCTGTCGATGGGCTGGCTGCCCGCCCTCGCCCAGGCGGTCGGGCGCACCCGGCTCGGACCGGTCGTCAACGCCCTCACCCACACCCCGCCCCTGTCGAAGGCGGCGGTCGCCGTCGCGGGGGTCGCGGACCGGGAAGCGCCCCTGTTCGCCGGGCAGACGCTCCAGCAGTGGTTCCGGCGGCACGAGCCCTCGGGCGACGGGCGGCGCGGGACGGTCCTGCTGTGGCCGGACACCTTCACCAACCACTTCCACCCGCACATCGGCCGGGCCGCCGTCGCCCTGCTGGAGGACGCGGGCTGGCGGGTCGAGCTGCCCGCCGAGCCGCTGTGCTGCGGCCTGACCTGGATCTCCACCGGGCAGCTCGGCACCGCCGAACGCGTCCTCACCCGGACCGTGCGCCGCCTCGCCGGGCACGTCCGGCCAGGCGGTCTCGTGGTCGCGCTGGAACCGAGCTGCACGGCCGTGTTCCGCTCCGACGCGGCCGAGCTGTTCCCGGGCGACCCGGACGTACGGCGGCTGCGCGAGCAGACGGTGACACTCGCCGAACTGCTCACCGAGCACTCCCCCGGCTATGAGCCCCCGCGCGTGCCCGACCGGTCCGCGCGGGCGGTGGCGCAGGTGCACTGCCACCAGTACGCCGTACTGGGCTGGGACGCCGACCGGGAGCTGCTGCGGCGGGCCGGGGTCGACGCGGAGCGGCTGGAGTCGGGCTGCTGCGGGCTGGCCGGCGACTTCGGCTTCCAGCGCGGCCACCTCGACGTCAGCGAGGCGTGCGCGGAACAGGTGCTGCTGCCGCGGCTGCGCGCCGAGGACCCGGAGACGGTCGTCCTCGCCGACGGCTTCAGCTGCCGTACGCAGATCCACCAGCTCGACAGCGGCGGCCACGAGGGCGTGCACCTCGCGGAACTGCTGGCCGCCGCGCTCCCCGGCGCCCCGGGCAGCGCGTACGGCGTCGCGCCGGACGCCCGCCCCGCGTCCCCCGGGCGGCTGGGCAGGGGCCTCGCGCTCGCCGGGGCCGGGGTGGCCGCCGCGGGTGCCGCCGCCGGGCTGGTGCGGGGGCTGCGCCGCTGAGCCGCCACGCGCCGGGCGGCGTTCTCTACACCGTCGTAGAATCCGGGAACACGGGCGCGACGCCGAGCGTTGACCCGGAGACACACCCACGCATAAGGAGCCACTTCTTGTCCGCCAGATCGACGGACCCCCCGGGGCACAGTCCCGGACCACCTCGCCACGGCACCAGTGATCGCGGCACACGGCGGGGTGGTGTCGGATGAGTGCCGCCGAAGCCCTGCTGGGCCTGCTCGCCGTGTTCGTGCTGACCGCCGGCACCGGCTACTTCGTCGCCCAGGAGTTCGCCTACGTCTCCGTGGACCGGCTCACCCTCGCGCGCGAGGCCGAGGCCGGGGACCGCAGGGCCGCCCGTGCCCTCAGGGTGCTGGAGCGGCTGTCGTTCATGCTGTCGGGCGCGCAGCTCGGCATCACCGTCACCGGGCTGGTCGTCGGCTTCATCGCCGAGCCGTCGGTGTCCGCGCTGCTGCGACCCGCCCTGTCCGGGATCGGCCTGCCCGACGCGGCCGTCAGCGGCGTCTCCGTGGTGCTGGCCTTCGTGCTGGCCACGGTCGTGCAGATGGTGCTGGGCGAGCTGGCGCCGAAGAACCTCGCCCTCGCCGTGCCCGAGCGGCTGGCGAAGGCCCTGGCCCCGTCCACGCTGGCGTATCTGAAGGTCGTCGGCCCCGTCGTGCACGTTTTCGACAGCGCGGCGAACAAGCTGCTGCGCAGGGTCGGGATCGAGCCGGTCGAGGAGCTGCACCACGGCGCCACGCTGGAGGAGCTGGGCCATCTGATCGGCGAGTCCCACGAGCAGGGCGCGCTGCCCGAGGACACCGCCGCCCTGCTGGACCACGCGCTGGAGTTCTCCGAGCGCACCCTCGACGAGGTGATGGTGCCGCGCGCCGACGCCGTCTTCGTCCGCAAGGACGCGGACGCCGAGGAGGCGATCGGCCTGATCGCCCGGCACGGCCACTCCAACTACCCCGTCCTCGGCGACCACCCGGACGACATCGCGGGCGTCCTGGGCGTGCGCGAGCTGACGGCGCTGCCCGCCGCGCGGCTCGCCGGCGCCACCGCGGGCGAGGTGGCCCGCCGTCCGCTGCTCCTGCCGGACACCCTCGCGCTGCCCGACGCGGTGACGCGGATGCGGGAGCACGACGACGAGTTCGCGGTCGTCCTCGACGAGCACGGCGGCGTCGCCGGCATCGTCACGTACGAGGACATCGCCGAGGAGCTGGTCGGCGACATCGCCGACGAGTCCGACACGGTCACCGTGCTCGCCGTCGCGGACGGCGACGGCTGGCTGGTGGACGCCGGCCGCCGGCTGGACGAGGTGGCGGAGGCCACCGGGGTCCGGCTGCCGGAGGACGACGACTACGACACCGTGGCCGGACTGGTCGTGGACCGGCTCGGCCGCTTCCCGACGGTCGGCGACCGGGTCACGGTCGGCCTGCCCGAGGGCGGCCGGGCCGTGATCGACGTGCGCACGCTCGACCGGCACGTGGCCGACCGCGTCCGCGTCGCCGTGCTCGCGGACGCCGAAGCCGAGGAGATGGCGTGAGTTTCCCGACGGCGGTCTTCGTGACCGTGCTGCTGCTCATCGGCAGCGGCTTCTTCGTGGCGGCCGAGTTCGCGCTCGTCGCCGCCAAGCGGCACCGCATGGAGAAGGCGGCGGCCGAGGGGCGGCGCGGCGCCGGCACGGCCCTGGCCGGCATGCGCGAGCTGTCGCTGATGCTGGCCGGCGCCCAGCTCGGCATCACCGTGTGCACCCTGGGCCTCGGCTCGGTGTCCAAGCCGGCCATCTCGCACGAACTCGACCCGCTGCTGCACACGCTGGGCCTGCCCGCCGCCGTGTCCTACGGCGTCGCGTTCGCCGTGGCGATGGTCGTGGTGGTGTTCCTGCACATGGTGGTCGGCGAGATGGCCCCCAAGTCCTGGGCCATCGCCCACCCCGAGCGGTCGGCGATGCTGCTCTCACCGCCCTTCCGGGCCGTGGTGCGGGCCGTGCGGCCGCTGATCCGGCTGCTCAACGCCGTGAGCAACGCGCTGGTACGGCTGTGCCGGGTGACCCCGCGCGACGAACTGGCCTCGGTGCACAACCGGGAGCAGCTGACGCACCTGGTGGAGGAGTCGGAGCGGCTGGGCCTGATCAGCGCGACCGACTCGGAGCTGCTGACCCGCTCGCTGACCGAGCCGGAGACACCGGTGGCCGCGCTGCGGATCCCGGCCGGCGAGATCACCTGGGTGGAGGGCGGCTCGGACCTCGAGGCACTGCTGCGGACGGCCGCCGCGCACGACCGCACCCGGCTGCTCGTCCGGGAGGACGGCGTCGTCCTCGGCTCGGTCCACGCCCGGGACGCCCTGGTCGCCCGGGCCCGGGGGCGCGCCGGGACCGCGCGGGAACTGGCCCGCCCCGTACCCGCGCTGACCGACGACACCACAGTCGCCGACGCCATCGAGGTGCTGCGCCGACGCCGGTCCTCCCTGGCCGTCGTCCACGACAGCGCCGGCCGCCTCACCGGCCTGGTCACCCTGGACGACCTACTGGCCCGCCTACTACAGCCGTCCGCGACGGCCTGACCGGGCACGCCTAGGCAACTCCCTGACCGGGCACCCCGACGGGACGGCCCGGCCGGGCATCCCTACGGGGCGGCCCGGCCGGGCATCTGTACGGGGCGGCCGAGCGGGCTGACGCCGCGGCCGGACGGGTCAGCACGCGGCCCGGCAGGCTGGCGGGGCGGCCGAGCGGGTCAACGCGGCAGCCCGGCAGGCTGACGCGGCGACCGAGCGGGCCGGCAGAGCGGCCGAGAAAGTTGACGCGGCGGCCGGACGGGCCGGCGCGGCGCCGGGCGGGGCGGCGCGGCGGCATCCAACATCCAGCACATCTGCACAGCGCGGGTCGGCGGGTGGTGGGCGGAACGGACCCGCCGCCCCGTTCCCCGCGTGGTGCGGGGAGTTGGCGGCGAAGTGCCCGCTTCCGGAAACGGAGCGCAAGAGTCCGGCGTGCGGCCCGGACGACGGGCCGTGTGAAGAAATCGGGGTGGCGCGTGACCCCGTGGTCACAGAAGTGAAGGCATTCCCGGAAAGGCACCGTGCGCCATAGGAACGCGGCTGGCCGTCTTCCCGGGTAAGTGCTTTGATCTTGCGCACGGCGGAGCCGCCGGTGCGGAATCCCGGTTCTGCAATCCGGCGACCCCCCACGCTCGCCGCTCTTGCGAGATATTCACGTGAAGGGAAACACCCCCATGAACCTCACCCCTCGGGTCGACACCGCCGAGCTGTCCGACGCCGACCTGGAGCTCGTCTCCGGCGGCAACGCGGGCGTCGGCGCCTCCGCGAGCCTGGTGGGCGGCCTGTCCGCCGGCCTGGTCGAGCCGCTGACGGCCGAGGCCTGCGCCGACCTCCAGGCGGTTCTGTCGCCGGCGGGCGCGGCGGCGAGCGGGAGCGCGGGCGTTCACACGACCTCCCTCTGACACGTCGTCCCGAAGGGCCCCGGGAATTCCCCGGGGCCCTTCGCGTTGGCCGTTCATCCTCCCCGCGGTCGCAATATGGGGGAATTCGCGAAGCACGTGACGGAATTCTGGACATCACGGGGGCGGGTAACACCACGGCAGGGCATGGCGCAGACTTACACGGGCCCCCCAGACCCCTGCTGTGAAGCGATAGGACCAACCCCTGTGAAACCCGACGTGACCCGGAACGAAGAACTGCCGATCTACGAGAGCCTCATCCGTGAACGCGGTGACGTCGTCGAGGAGGCCCGCGTGGTGGCCGAAGAGACGCAGCATCAGATGACCCAGGCCCTGAACGGGCACGCCGCGCCGCCGAGCGAGCCCGAGGCACACTGACCCCGGCGCTCGCGCCGCCTCACCTCTTTCCCTCCGCGAAGGCCCACGGCATCGCCGGTTCCGTCACGCAGCGGAACACCCGCCGTACGGACGGCGTGCACAGCGCGGTCATCACCCCGGCGGCCACGGCGGTGACGAGGAGCACACCGGCGGGACGGCCGACCCAGGCCGGCTCGTACCAGCCCCAGTGCTTGGCGGCCTGGGCGACGAAGCCGTGCAGCAGATAGCCGTACAGCGTGCCCGCGCCCAGGGCGGTGAACCACGTCCGGCGCCCCGGCACCCAGGCGAGGAAGCAGGCCACCAGGACCGCCGAGCAGCCGAAGGCGGCCAGCGTCATCAGGGGCCCGTACCAGAAGGGGGCGGCCAGCTCCCGGGCGCTGTTCGCGTGGAAGAACCAGGCGTAGTCCATCCGCGGCACGGCCCAGTACGCCACGCCCAGCGCGCAGAGGGCCACCGGCACGGCGAGGATCCGTGCGGTGCGCTGTCTCACCAGCCGGAAGTGCTCGGGCCGCAGCAGCAGGCCGAGCACGAAGTACGGCAGGAACTGCAGGGTGCGCTGCAGGTCGAGGTCGGGGCCGAGGGACGGCGTGAGCGTCGCCAGCGCCGCGATACCGAGGGCGACCGGCAGCGGCCACCGCACGAGCCGCCACACCGGCGTCGTCAGCCGCCAGACGAACAGCGCCGCCAGGAACCAGGTCAGGTACAGCGGGTCCAGCAGGCTGACCGGCCGGTCGGGGTCCTGGCTGGACCACCGGGTGAACAGGGAGTACGCCGTCTCGAACACCACGTACGGGACGACGACGCCGGTGACCAGCCGCCTCAGCCGTGCGGGGCTGCCGTCGAAGGTGCGCGAGAAGTAGCCGGAGATGATGATGAACGCCGGCATGTGGAAGGCGTAGACGAGCATGTAGAGGGCCGTGACGGGCCTGCTGCCCGCTCGCAGCGGCTCCCAGGCGTGCCCGACGGCCACCAGCACGATCGCCAGGTACTTGGCGTTGTCGAAGAACGCGTCCCGCTGCCGGGGCGGGCGGGCCGGTGCGTCCCGCTCCCCGGTCCGCGGCGCCCGGGCCGCTCCGGCCGCCGGGCGGGCCGTGGCCAGCGTGTCACTCACGGGCCCTCCCGGGGATCCTCGAAGCGGCTGTGCCTCGGCTGGTCCGGGGTAAGGGGGTGGCGTCTGCGCAGAACATCGCCCGCACCCTAATCACAGGGCGGCGGCCTGGTTCAACTCGTAAGGGACGGGACCGGCTTCGGTTCATGCCCGGGTATACGTGCCGAGGCGGTCGATCGTCTCCCGGAGGGCGAGCGTGAAGGGGTGCCGCGGCTCGGTCAGGACCTGCCGGGCCGGGCCCTGTTCGACGATTTCGCCGGCGTCCAGGACGGCGATGCGGTGGGCGAGGGCCGCCGTGGCCGGGTCGTGGGTGATGAGGACCAGGGCGAGGTCGCCGCGGTCGCGGACCAGGGCGGCGAGCAGGTCGAGGATGCCGCGGCGGGTGACGGTGTCGAGGCCGGAGGTGATCTCGTCGCAGACCAGGACCCGGGGCTGGGCGAGGAGGGCGCGGGCGAGGGCGGCGCGCTGGAGTTCACCGCCGGAGAGCTCGCCGGGGCGCCGCCGGGCCAGTTCCTCCGGCAGGCCGAGCCGGGCGAGGGTGGCCGACGCCTCGTCCGTCGCCGCCCGCTCCTCGGTGCCCCGCAGCCGTACCGCCGTGCGGGCCACCTGGTGCAGGACGGGCCGGTGCTCGTCGAAGGCGGCGCGGGCGTCCTGGAAGACGTACTGCACGGCGGCCAGTCGGTCCCGGCCGCGGTGGCGCAGGCTGCGCGGCAGGGGCGTGCCGTCGAGGAGGATCTCGCCGTCGTGGTGGCGGTGGAGGCCGGCGAGGCAGCGGCCGAGGGTGGTCTTGCCGCTGCCGGAGCGGCCGACCACGGCCAGGCACTCGCCGGGGTGGAGCGCCAGGTGCGGGACGCGCAGGACGGTGGTCCGGCGGTCGTGCACGGCGGTCAGGTCCCGTACCTCGAGGGTGGGCGGTCCGGCGTCGGCGGGTGCCTCTTCCTGCGGTGCCGGGGGCTGTTCGGCGAGCAGCCGGCGGGTCCACGCGTGGCGGGGGGCCTCCCACAGCCGTGCCACGGGGCCCGACTCGACGACCCGTCCCGAGCGCAGGACGAGGACCTCGTCGGCAAGGTCCCGGACCACGTCGAGGTCGTGGCTGAGCAGCACGACCGCGATGCCGCGGGCCGCGAGCGCCGCGAGCTGGTCGACGATGCCGCTCTTGGTGACCGGGTCCTGGCCGGTGGTGGGTTCGTCGGCGACGACGACCCGGGCGCCGAGGAGGAGGGCCTGCGCCAGGACGACGCGTTGCTGCTGGCCGCCGGAGAGCTGGTGCGGGTAGCGGCGCAGCAGTGGTTCGGCGTCCGGGAGCCGGGCGTCGGACAGGGCCCGCAGGACCAGTTCCCGGGCCGCCGCGCGGCGTTCGGACCGGGGCAGGTGGCGTACCCGGGGACGGGCGAGGTCGTCGAGGAGGGCACTGATGCGGCGGGCCGGGTTGAGGACGGCCGCCGGGTGCTGGGGCACGTAGCCCACCCGGCCGTCGGCGGGCCGGTGCACCTCGCCCGTGACCCGGGCGCCGGGCGGGTACTCCCCCAGCAGCGCGAGGCCGGTGGTGGTCTTGCCGCTGCCGGAGGCGCCGACCAGGGCGGTCACCCTGCCGGGGAGCACGCGCAGGTCCACGCCGTCGACGATCGGCCGGCCGTCGATCTCGACGCGGAGGCCGTGGAGCGCGGCGACCGGCTCCGGCGGGGTGGTCGGGTCCGTCTCGTCGTTCACGGCCGCCGTCCCTTCCTTCTCGGGCTCTTCTCCAGGGCGGCGTCGAAGAGCAGGTTGGTGCCCGTCGTCAGGGCGACGATCAGCAGGGCGGGCACGACCACGGCCCAGGGCTGGACGAAGAGGCCCGTGCGGTTGCGGTCGACCATGACCGCCCAGTCGGCGGCGTCCGGGGCGACCCCCACGCCGAGGAACGCGGCCGTCGACACCAGGTACAGCACGCCGGTCAGGCGGATGCCGGCGTCGGCGGCCAGGGTGCGCAGGGCGGAGCGGCCGACGTAGCCGACGGCGACGCGCCACCACGACTCGCCCTGCATGCGCAGTGCCTCCACGGCGGGCCGGGCCGCCGCCTCGGCCGCCGCGGCCCGGACGATCCGGGCGGCGTCGGGCACGTTCACCAGCGCGACGAGCAGCGCGAGCCCCACGGCCCCCGGCGAGAACACGGACGCCACCAGCAGCACGAGCAGCAGCGACGGTACGGCGAGCAGCACGTCCAGCGGCCGCATCAGCAGCTCCTCCAGCCGCCGTGCGTGGGTGACCGCGCTGACGAGTCCGACCGGGAGGGCCACGAGGTAGGCGAGGGCCGTCGCCGCGAGCGCGGTCAGCACGACCGTGCGGCCGCCGTGCAGCACCTGCCGCCAGACGTCCCGGCCCACGAAGTCGGTGCCGAGCCAGTGGCCGCCGCCGAGGGTGAAGGAGGCGGCGCGCGGGCCGGGTTCACCGGCGAACAGGGGCCCGAGGAGGGCGAGGAGCAGCGGCACGGCGACGACCGCGAGGCCGAGGAGCAGGCGGCGCGGGGCCGTCATGCCGCCACCCCCGCCCGGGGTGTCAGCCGGTACGCCACCACGTCCGCGCCCAGGTTCAGTACGACGGTCAGCACGCCGAACACCACGGCGAGCCCCTGCACCACCGGCACGTCCCGTTCGGCGACGGCGTTGAGGAGGACGGTGCCGAGACCGGGGATCACGAACAGCGCCTCCACGACGATGACGCCGCACAGCAGCCAGTCGATGGTGCGGGCGAGCTGCTGGGCGGCCGGGGCGAGGGCGTTGGGCAGGGCGTGGGCGTAGCGGACGCGGGCGCCGGGGACGCCGTAGCGGCGGGCGTGGGCCGCGTAGGGCGAGGCGAGGGCGTCGACCATGCCGGCCCGGACCAGGCGGGACAGGGAGCACACGGGGCGGGAGAGCAGGACCAGCACGGGCAGGACGAGCACCGCCGGGTGGCCGATGAGGTCGGTGCCGTAGCCCACCGCTGTCGGCGGCAGCCAGGCCAGTTTCAGTGCGAACACCGTCACCAGCAGCACGCCGAGGGCGAACTCGGGTACGGCGTACACGGCGAGCGTCGCGGAGCTGACCAGCCGGTCGATCAGCCGCCCCTCGTGCCGGGCGGCGAGCACGCCGAGGCCGAAGCCGAGCGGGACGAGCAGGGCGAGGGTGAGCGTGGCCAGCAGCAGGCTCGGGCCGAAGCCGTCGGCGATGTACTGGGCCACTGGGCGGCCGGAGGCGAGGGACGTGCCGAAGTCGCCCTGCAGCAGGCCTGCGGCCCAGTCCGCCAGGCGTTCGTACGCGGGCCGGTCGAGGTCCATGGCCTCACGGATCGCGGCGATGCGCGCCGGGTCGGGCTGGTCGCCCGCCAGGGCGACGGCGGCGTCGCCCGGGAGGGCTTCGGTGAGGGCGAAGACGAGCAGCACGACGGCCACGATCTGGACCAGGCCGAGGGTGAGGCGCCGGGCGACGAAGGAACGCAGTCCACTGTGCCCGCCGCTCGAAGTGCCGCGATGGGCCGTCGAGCGGCTGCGGCAGCGTCGTGGCTGGTCGCGCAGTTCCCCGCGCCCCTTGGGGGCGCTATTCACGCCAGCCATACCTTGTCGAAGCGTGCCCAGTCGAGGGTGTTGGCCGGGGCCTTGGTCTCCACTCCCCTCACCTTGCGGGACGTGCCGAGGATCCAGTCGGCGAAGCCCCAGATGAGGAAGCCACCCTCGGTGTAGAGGCGGCGCTGCATCCGCTCGTAGACGGCGGCCCGCTCGGTCTTGTCGCGGGTGGACTGGGCCTGCTGGTAGAGGGCGTCGAAGTCCTTGTGCCGCCACTGGGTGGCGTTGGTGGTGGAGTCGGTGAGGAGGCGCTGGGAGATGTGGGCCTCGATGGGCATGGCGCCGGAGCGGTAGCAGCACAGGGTGCCGCCGTCGAGGATGTCGCTCCAGTAGGAGTCCTTGCTGCCCGTCTTCACGTCGATCGTGACGCCCGCCTTGGCGGCCTGGTCGCGGAAGATGCTCGCGGCCTCGGTGAAGCCGGCGGCGACGGCCGAGGTGTCCAGGGTGACCTTGAGTTTCTCGGCACCGGCCTGCTTGAGCAGGGCGCGGGCGCGGTCGAGGTCCTGCTCGCGCTGGGGCAGTCCGCCGGCGTAGTACTCGTAGCCCTTGCCGAAGAGGTCGTTGCCGACCTCGCCCGCGCCGGACAGGGCGCCGGCGACGAGTTCCTTGCGGTCGGCGATGAGGAAGAACGCCTCGCGGACGCGCTTGTCGTCGAAGGGCGGCCGGTCGGTCTTCATGCAGAACGCCTGCATGGCGCTGTTGCGCAGCCGCACGATCTCGATCTGGCCCCGGCCCTCGTGGGCGCGGGCGGTGGTGGGGTTGAGCTCGTGGGCGTACTCGACCTGGCCCGCGAGGAGGGCGTTGACGCGGGCGGACTCCTCGTTGGCGACGACGAACTCGATCTCGTCGAGGTGCGGGGCGCCGTCCCAGTAGTCCTCGTTGCGGCGGAAGACGGCGGAGCGGCCGGGGGTGAAGGACACGAACCGGAAGGGGCCGGAGCCGATCGGCTTCTTGTCGAAGTCACCGGCGTGCTCGGGGACGATGTACGCGCCGAACGCGGCCAGGATGTTGGGGAATTCGGCCGTGGGGCGCTTGAGGACGAACTCGACGGTCCGGGCGTTCGTGGCGCGGCTGGCGTCGAGGTCGATGGGTTCCAGGGACGCCTTGGCGCGGAACGCCTGCTTCGGGTCGGCGATGCGGCGGTAGCTGTGCAGGACGTCCTGGGCGGTGACCGGCTTGCCGTCGTGGAAGGTGGCCTCGCGCAGGGTGACCTGCCAGCGGTCGAGGGTCTTGTTGGACTGCCACTGCTCGGCGAGGCGGGGCTGGGCGGAGAGGTCGGCGCCGTAGTCGGCGAGTTTGTCGTAGAGGGCCTTGGCGCGGGCGACGTCGGCGAACAGGTTGGCCAGGTGCGGGTCGAGGGTCTCGCTGGCGCCGCCGCCGGCGAAGGCGGCGCGCAGGCGTCCGCCGCGCTTCGGTGTGCCGCCGCTGCCGGTGCCGGCCTTGTCGTCCGTGCCGCCGCCGCAGCCGGCGAGGGCGAGTGCGGCGGCGCCGGTGGTGGCGGCGAGGAAGCCGCGGCGGCGCAGGCCGGGGAAGCGTTCGTCGTACATGTCTGGTCCTTCGGGTCAGTGGGTGAGCGTGCGCGCGACGAGGTGCAGCCGGTCCGCGTCGGTCTTCCGGCCGGGCATCTCGCCCTCGGTCCAGGGGGGTTCGGTGCGGGGGCCGGGCCCGTCGTGGAGTTCCAGCACCTCGAATCCGTGCGCGGCGAGGAGGTGCCGCAGTTCCTGCGGGAAGAGCAGCCGCCAGGCGGAGTGCTGGGTGACGGGAGGCGCTCCGTCGTCGGTGGTCCAGACGCGGGTGCGGCGCAGGAGCTGGGCCGTGCGGTCCACCGTGAGCGTGGTGGTGGACCGGTAGGCCGTGCCCTGCCAGGTGAACTCGTTGACCGCGGGCCGGTCGAGCAGGTCGGTCCGGCCGAGGAAGTAGGCGCCGTTGCGCATCTCCGCGACGAGCAGGCCGCCCGGTGCGAGGGCCTTGCGGCAGGAGGTGAGGAAGCCGTCGAGCTGGTCGTTGGTGTGGCAGTACAGCAGGGAGCTGTCCAGGCAGACGACGGCGTCGAAGGTGCCGAGGTCGAAGCCGTGCAGGTCGGCCCGGACGTACGCGGGGCCGGGATGGCGGGTGCGGGCGTGGGCGAGCATCGCCTCGGAGAGGTCGGCGCCGGTCACCGTGCGGCCGGCCCGGTGCAGCCCGGCGGCGTCGCGGCCGGTGCCGCATCCCATGTCCAGCACGCGCGGCCCGGCGCCGTGGCGGCGCAGGCAGTCCTCCGTCCACCGGGCGGCCAGCCGCTCGGCGTCGGGGAAGCGGGCCTCGTACAGCGCCGGGTTGTCGGTGAGAAGGTTGCCGCTGGTCACGCCTTGCTCCTCTCCCCCGCCGGGGCGGGGACCTCCGGGGCCGGGCTCGCGGGCAGGGCGCCGAGCCGGCGCAGCCAGGCCACGCCGAGCGCGGAGGCGAGACCGAAGCAGGCGCAGCACACCCAGGGCAGCCAGGCGGCGCCCTGCTCACCGGTGTCCATGGCCCAGCCGACGGCGGTGTTGCCGAGGGCCGCGGCGACGCCGGAGACGACGTAGAAGATCCCGAAGTAGGTGCCGGTCAGTTCGGGGCGGCCGAAGCCGGGGATCAGTTCCATCACGAACGGCTGGGCGATCATGACGCCGATGTAGAGGAGCAGGGCGCCGGCCAGGACGGGTACGACGCCCGGCAGGAAGGCCGGCGGCAGGAAGGCCAGCCCCATCACCGTGAGGCCGGCGGCGATCCAGCGCCCCCTGCTGCCCCGTGTTTTGAGGCTTCTGGTGATCCGCAGCTGGAGCGCCAGGTTGGCCACCGTGCCGACGAGGAAGACGATGCCCGCCGCCCCGTCCCAGCCGGTGGCTTCCCTCGCCCCGGCCGGCAGCAGCAGGTACAGCTGGTTCTCCAGGGTGAACATGCCGACCATGGCGAGCGCGAAGGCCAGGAACGCCCGGTTGCCGAGCACCTCCCGCCAGTCCCCGAGGACGCTGCCGCCGCTGGGTTCGGCCCTGCGCGCGGGCAGGACGAGGGC
Source organism: Streptomyces sp. NPDC006140 (assembly GCF_040628815.1). Classification (NCBI taxonomy): domain Bacteria; kingdom Bacillati; phylum Actinomycetota; class Actinomycetes; order Kitasatosporales; family Streptomycetaceae; genus Streptomyces; species Streptomyces sp. NPDC006140. Next base: position 491,340 of record NZ_JBEXTS010000004.1, read on the forward strand.
CTGCGCGACGGTGAGCACCGCGAAGATGCCGGCCGCGGTCAGCGCGGACGTGCGGAAGTCGACGAGGAGCAGCACGCTGCCCAGCAGCGGCCCGACGAGTGCGCCGGTCGTGGCGAAGACGTTGAACAGCGCGAAGGCCTCCGCCCTGCGCTCCCCCGCCTCCTGCGCGAGGTAGGCCCGCACGGCCGGGTTGAACAGGGCCCCGGCGACGCCGCTGAGCACGGAGGCGGCGAGCAGCACGGCCAGCCCGTCGCCGAGCGCGAACAGCGCGAAGCCGAGGGTGCGCAGGGCGCAGCCGGCGATGATGACGCCGCGCGCGCCGAGCCGGTCGGAGGCGGAGCCGCCGATGATGAACAGGCCCTGCTGGCTGAGGTTGCGCACGCCGAGGACGACACCGACGACGGCCGCCGACAGGCCGAGGTTCTCGGTGAGGTGGGTGGCGAGGTAGGGGATGAGCAGGTAGAAGCCGGTGTTGACGCCGAGCTGGTTGACCAGCAGCAGCCGTACGGCGAGCGGGAAGCGCTTCATCTCATGCCACGTCTTCACGCGCCGCCACCTCCTCGACACCGAGTCCGGGAAGGCCGCTGGTGCGTACGGTGCCGTCGGTGCCGCCGATCCCGGTCCACGGGTCGTGGGCGAGCAGCAGGTGCCCGTCGAGGTCGGTCCAGCGGGCCCGGTCGGCGAGGTGGACGGCCGGGGCCAGTCCGAGGGTGCTGGCGGTGAGGCAGCCGAGCATCAGCGCGGTGCCGCTGCCCTCGATCGACTCGGCGATGCGCAGGGCCGCGTGCACCCCGCCGCATTTGGCGAGCTTGACGTTGACGCCCTGGACGCGTCCGGCGAGGCGGCGGACGTCCTCCAGGTTCACGGCGTCCTCGTCGGCGACGACGGGCAGCGGTGCGCGCCGCGCGAGGGCGGCCAGGGCCTCCGGGTCGCCGGGGGCGAGGGGCTGCTCGACGGCCTCCACGCCGAGTTCGGCGAAGCGCGGCAGCAGGGCGTCGGCCTGTGCCACGGACCAGGCGCCGTTGGGGTCGAGGAGCAGCCGGGCCCGGGGGGCGGCGTCGCGGATGACGCGGACGCGCTCGATGTCGTCCTCGGGGTCGGGGGCGCCCGCCTTGACCTTGATGACCTCGAAGCCGCGCGCGGCGAGGCCGCGGGCCTGCGCCGCGGCCTGGACCGGGGCCGTGATGCCGATGGTGCGGGCGGTCGCGGCGACGGGCGGCGCGGCGGCGCCGAGGAGGCGGTGCACGGGCAGGCCCGCGCGCTTGCCGGCCAGGTCGAGCAGCGCCGACTCGACAGCGGCGGTGACCGCGGGCGGGGTGTCGACGCCGGGCAGCTCCCCCGCGCGCAGGGCCTCCAGGGCGCTCTCCGGGTCGGTGAAACGGCTCAGGTCCACGGCCGTGAGGAGCCGGACCAGCGTCTCGGTGCCGAGTCCGTAGTACACGCTGGTGACGGCCTCGCCGTGACCGCGCAGTCCGTCGTGCTCGACGGTCAGCCACACGGCGTCGCGTGCGGCCATGGTGGAACGGGAGATGCGCAGCGGCTCGGCGAGGGCGAGGCGTACGGTGCGCAGGCTGGACTTCACGGGCTCTCTTTCCGGAGGGCGGGGGCGGCGAGGGGGTCGCTGACGCGGGTGCAGCGGACCCAGCCGGCGGCCTCCGCCGCGTAGGGGTGCGGGATCTCGACGGGCCGGGTGGCGGCGGTGGCGGGGTCCAGGCCGTGGGCGGTGGTGAAGTCGTCGTCGTAGACCGTGGAGAGGTAGCGGTGCGGGCCGTCGGGGAAGACGGTGGCGACGACCGCCCCGGGGTGGACGCGGGCGGCCCAGGCGGCGACCCGGGCGGCGGCGCCGGTGCTCCAGCCGCCGCTGACGAACGCGCCCCGGGCGAGGCGGCGGCAGCTGTCGACGGCCTCGGCGGGGCCGACCCAGTGCACCTCGTCGAAGGCGTCGTAGGCGACGTTGCGCGGGTGGATGCTGCTGCCGAGGCCGCGCATCAGGCGGGGCCGGGCGGGCTGGCCGAAGATGGTGGAGCCGGTGGCGTCGACGCCGATGAGCCGCAGGGCGGGCCAGTGGCGGCGCAGCGGGCCGATGATGCCGGCGCTGTGGCCGCCGGTGCCCACGCTGCACACCAGGATGTCGAGGTGGTCGAGCTGCACGGCGAGTTCGGCGGCCAGTGAGGCGTAGCCGGCGGTGTTGTCGGGGTTGTTGTACTGGTCGGGCCAGTAGGCGCCGGGCAGTTCGGCGAGCAGGTCGCGCAGCAGGGCGAGGCGGGCGGCCTGCCAGCCGCCCTGCTCGGCCGGGCGGTCGGCGATCTCCAGCCGCACTCCGTGGGAGCGCAGCAACTGCCGCATGGACGGCTCCAGTTCGCGGTCGCCGACCAGCACGATCGGATGGCCGAGGGCCTGTCCGGCGAAGGCGAGTCCGATGCCGAGGGTGCCGGAGGTGGACTCCACGACCGGGGCGCCGGGCCGCAGTTCGCCGCGCTCGCGGGCGCCGAGCAGCATCGACACGGCGGCCCGTGCCTTCATGCCGCCCGCCGCGAGGCCTTCGAGCTTGGCCCAGAAGCCGGGGTGGGGGCCGGGCAGGTCGGCGGTGACGCGGGCCAGCGGGGTGCGGCCGAGCAGGGAGAGCAGTTCCCGGCGGGCCTGCGGCCGGAGTGCGGTGGTGGTCATCGGCCGCCTCCGGGACAGGAGCCGCGGTAGCGGTGGACGACCCCGGGGCCGCCGTCGAGCCAGAAGAACGGGTAGGGCTCCGCGCACACCGCGCTCACCCCCTGGCCGAGGAGGCGGGGCAGTACGGCGCTGCCGGTCTGGGCGAACATCACGAGCTGCTTGCCGTACGCCTGGGCGTGCCGCCGCAGCGGTTCGAAGGTGCCGTTGCCCAGGGTCATGCCGGAGACGAGCAGCGCCTCGCACCCGTCGGCCGCGGCGAGCGCGTCGGTGGCCACCGGCTCGCCCCACTCGGTCGCGCCGCCCTTGAGGTCGCAGGGGACGTAGCGCAGGCCGCGCGAACGCAGCGCTTCCAGCAGGGAGTTGACGACTCCCACCACGAGCACGGTGCCGCCGGGCGGCAGGTCGAGCAACTCGACGACGGCCTCGGCCCGGGCCCGGGACTTCTCCAGCGACGACCCGGCGGGCAGCGGCACGGGCGCGGCCCCCTGGTCCGGGGTGTGCGGCAGGACGTGCATCAGGTAGGCGTCGAGGGCCGCCACGCGCACCGGCGGCAGCGGGTGCTCCAGCAGCGAGGCCACGTCCGCGCCGACGCAGTCCTCGACGGCGCTGTCCGGCAGCGCCCCGGGCTCGACCGCGCAGGAGCCGACGGCTTCGGCGAGGCGCAGGCTGAGGACCTCGTTGCGGTAGCCGGTGCCGCGCCCGGCGTGCCGGACGGCCTGCCGGGTGGTGAAGGCGACGGAGACGCGCAGGGCGGCCGGGTCGGGCCCGAGGGCTCCGTCGCGCACCCGCGCCACGAGGTCGTCGTAGGGCGTGCCGGTGAGGGCGGTGGTCATCGGATCACCAGCCCCGAGCGGAGCCCGTCCAGCAGGGCTTCGACGCGTGCGCGGGCCCCGGGCCCGTCGGCGTCGCCGGCCATGACGTGCCCGAGGTACTCGTTGTTGCTGCCGGCCGCCTTCACCGCCCTGCCGGGCTCGGCGAGTTGGACCTCCAGCACCCCGGGCAGGTCGCGCAGCCCGCTGCCGTCCAGGGCTTCGAGGGTGCCCGAGGTCTCCGGCACCAGGAAGCCGATGGCGGCGCTGCGCAGCCCGGTGTCGGTGTGCCGCAGGTCGGGTGCGCGGCCCAGGGCGACGTCGACGAAGGCGGCGGCCAGGTCGACGCCGGTGACGTGGCGTATGAGCTCGGTGATGCGGTTGCCGGCGGGCCGGGGGTTGACCTCGACCACGCGCGGCCCGGCGGAGGTCAGCTTGATCTCCGTGTGGGCGACGACCCCGTCGGTCAGGCCGAGGGCCTTGAGCGCGGCCAGGGCGGTCTGTTCGGCGGCCTCGGCGTCGGCGGGTGCCAGGGCGGCCGGGAACATGTGGCCGGTCTCGACGAAGGCGGGCGCCCCGCCGACGCTCTTGTCGGTCACGCCCACCACCTGGACGGCGCCCGCGTACGACACCGTCTCGACGCTCACCTCGGGGCCGTCCAGCAGCTCTTCGAGCAGCACCACGGGTGTGCGCCGCTGTCCGCGGGCGTTGACCGGGAAGTCGGCCAGGGCCCGGTAGGCGGCGGCGAGCTGTGCCTCGTCGTCGACCCGGCGCACATACATGCCGGCGCACAGGTCGACGGGCTTGACGACGAGCGGGTAGCCGATCTCCCGCGCCGCTCGCGCGAGGTCCGCCCACTCCTCGCGCACGGCGAAGCGCGGGCCGGGAACTCCGGCGTCGTCGAGGACGCGGCGGGTGGCGTCCTTGCGGCAGGCGTTCTCCACCGCCTCCGGGCCGGGGCCGGGCAGTCCGAGACGGCCCGCGATCCGGGCCACCGCGGGCAGGTAGTAGTCGCAGGACGTGACGACCCCGTCGAAGCCGAGCACCTCGTGCAGCCGCTCGACTTCGGGCAGCAGTGCCTCGATGTCGTTGGTGTCGGCGGTGATGACGTTGCGGGCGCCGAGCAGCGGGTGGGCGGTCCCCTCCGGTGCCGAGCGCAGGTAGTGGTGCAGGTCGCGGGTGAGGAAGGTGAACGTGTGCCCGTTCTCCCGGATCGCCCGCGGCAGCAGTCTGCTCATGGAGCCTACCCAGCTCTCGACCACCAACAGATGAGCCACAACTCCCCCTTTTCCACGATGAGTTCGAGGCGTGCGGGCAGCCCGGCGAACCCTCCGGGGGGAGGGCGCCGGGTGTTGCCGCCGGAGACGTTATCGATAATCATTTTCATTGTCACCTGGTTGGGCGAAGATCTTCTGGAGAGACCCCCTTGACCCGTCCCGCACGCCGCACCGCACTGCTGTCCGCCCTCACGGCCGCCACGACCCTGATCCCGGCCGCCCCCGTCCAGGCGGCGGAGCCACACTCGCCCCTGCGCTTCACCGCCTGCCCGGACTCCGTCCCCCGGCCGGCCGCTCCGGAGCGCGTGGAGTGCGGGCGGCTCACCGTGCCGCTCGACTGGCGGCAGCCCCGGGGGCCACGCATCGAGGTCGCGGTCTCCCGGGTCCGCGCCTCGGGCACGCCCGCCGAACGGCGCGGCATCCTGCTGGTCAACCCGGGCGGCCCGGGCGGCTCCGGACTCCCCTACGCGGTCACCAAGCGGGCGAAACTCCCCGAGAGCGTGCGGCGCGCGTACGACGTGATCGGCTTCGACCCGCGCGGTACCGGACGGAGCACCCCCGTCTCCTGCGGCCCGATGGGCGGCCTCTTCGACAGCCCGGGCGGCGACCCGGTGCCGGTGGGACCAGCGGCGGAGCGGACGTACCTGAGGTCCCTGCGGGCCATGGCGGACGACTGCGCCGCGCACGCGGGCCGTCTGCTGCCGCATCTGTCCACCGAGCAGACGGCCTACGACATGGACGCGATACGCGCGGCCCTCGGCGAACCGAGGACGAACTTCCTCGGCGTCTCCTACGGCACCTACCTGGGCGCCGCCTACACCGCCCGGTTCCCGCACCGCGTGGGCCGGATGGTGCTGGACAGCGTCGTCGGCCCGTGGGACTGGTACGACTTCGACGTCCGGCAGAGCCGGGCGCTGCTGCGCCAGCGCGACACTTTCTTCGCCTGGGCCGCCGGGCACTTCGGACTGGGAGCGACACCGGCCGAGGTGCGTGCCTCGTACCTGCGCGTGCGCCGGGGGCTCGCCGCGCGGCCGGTGGCCGGTTTCGGCGCGGCGGAGTTCGACCGGGCGGTGTACCGCGCCCTGGGCCGCACCGAGCGGTGGGCGGGGCTGGCCGGCGGGCTGCGCGGCTACCTGGCCGACGGCGGCGTCGACGCGCTGCGCCCGGCCGCCGCCTTCGACGGCCCGGAATCCCGCACCTACGAGGCGGCCAACCGCGTCGTCAAGTGTGCCGACGGGCCGGGCCCGAGCCCCCGCGAGATCGTCGCCGACATCCGCCGCATCCGCCGGGCCGACGCGCAGCCGGTGCTGACCGGCATGGAGGCGAGCACCTGCGCCTACTGGCACCACCGGCCCGGACACCGCCCCCCGCTCGGCAGCCCGGCCGCGCCGCCGGTCCTCCTGGTCGCCTCCGCGCACGACCCCGTGACGCCGGTCGAGGGAGCCCGCTCGTTGCAGCGGCTGCTGCCCGGCTCAACGCTGGTCACCCTCGACGACGACTACTCCCACGGTGTGTTCGCGAGCCGCGGCAATGCCTGCGTGGACGGCACCGCGGCGGCCTACCTGGTGGACGGAACGGTGCCCGCGGCGAACGTACGCTGCCCGGGCCCCGGACTTCCGGCCCCGAAGTGACCCCGGGGGCTCACGCCTCCTTCCACACCAGCACGGTCAGCACGGCGCTCGCGACGGTGACCGGGACGGCGGCCTGGTTCAGCAGCCGCACGCGCATGCTGCGCCCCGACGCTATGCGCTTCGTCACGGGCAGGACGGCGAAGGTGCCGCCGCCGGTCCCCACGATCTCGTGGATCGGGTGGTCCGCGCGGTGCTGGTCGCCCTGGTACTCCGACATGCGCGCCTGGACGACCGCACCCGCCGGCAGTCCGTCGAGGTGGAGGCTCACGGTCCCGCTGAACCGGGCCGGTCCCCGGGCGAAGACGCTCCCGCCGGTGGCGTGGTCGCCGGTCTCGTCGCTCCACTCGGTGGCGAACTCCACCGAGTCCCAGGCGCCGGGCGCGAGTCGGTACCGCTCGGCGACACCGAGGTTGACGTACTGGGGCATGGGGTCCTCTCCTTCCCACAGGCCCGCCGGGAGGGCCAGGGCGTCGGCCACGTCACGGCGGAAGCCGGCCATGTCGAATCCGCGCGGATCGACCTTCCAGTCGCTCCATTCCAGGTGGCCGATCGCGCTCTTGTGGCCCCAGCCGTGCGCGCGGCAGACCGCGGCGGTGGCCTTGACCATGGCGAGGTACTGGGCGGGCGGCCAGGGGTCCCTGCCATCGCCCTTGTTCTCGCACTCCCAGCCGTAGAAACGGGCGTTGCCGTCGACCGCGCCGCCCGAGCCGTCGTGCTCGTGCGTCGGGGGCGGGTAGGCGCCGTACGACTCGCCGATGACGGCGTTCAGTACGTCGCCGTCGCCGCCTCCGGCGTGGTTGGCCCGGCCGTTGCCGGTCAGGTGGACGACGCCGTCCTTGGTGATGCAGCCGGTGGCGAGCGGGCCGGGCAGGGCGCTGTGGCCGTGGTAGATGAGCCCGACGACGTCCGTGCCGGGCCCGGTGACGGTGTGGTGGATCATCACGCCGTGGACGGGCCCCCAAGGGCCCTTGTGGTTGCGGTTGTTGGTGCGCCAGCCACTGACCTCGTGAACGGCGCAGCCCTCGGCCTGCAACGCGGCGACGAGCCGGGCGGCGGTGAGTGGTGTGGCCATGCGTCGGTCCTCCGTTTCGGCGCGCACGTGCCGGGGGTGGAGACAGCGGTCGCAACTGCGGAGCCTGCCTGGCGGATCGTTTCGCCCGAATGTGCCGCGTGCACCTCGCCAGGCCCCCACCATTCTCGCGCCGCTCGCCCCGTCGCTCACCTGGCCGTACACCACGTCCGCAAATTCGGCGGGATTACGACGCTGCCGCACCACGGAGGGCGGCGGCCGGCCGTTCCCGTGCCCCCCGAAGGGGGCGCGGCGCCTCAGTCCAGGTTCTTCTCCAGGACCTTCAGATAGCTGTCGATGAAGTGGTCCCGCACGCCGTCACTGGCCGGCGCGAAGAGGTCCGCGGTCAGCCCGCCCACCCGGTCGGCCAGCCCGCCGACCAGCGGCATGGACTCGCGGATCCGGCCGCGGGAGTCGATGTACCGCAGGGCGCTCACATGCGTGTAGAAGGGCTCCGGCGGGAGCTGCGGCACGATGTCGTTGTTGTTGACGAAGCGGTACATGCGGTTCTTGTAGCCCTTGTCGTACGCGGCGGCGAGTTGGGGGTCGCAGGTGCGGGGCTGGCCGAAGGTGTACACGCCGTCCGCCGCCAGCCGCGGCTCCTCCAGGTACATCCGCGCCCCGGCGAGCATCGCCAGCGCTCCGCCGAGGCTGTGCCCGGTGAACCACACGCTCTGCCCGTTGGTCCGCCACTCGTCGAGCGTGGCCAGGACGTCCGGGTAGATCGAGTCCAGGGCCTCGGCGAAACCGTGGTGGACGTGCCCGGTGCCGTCCGGGCCGCGCCGCGGCGGTGCCGTGCCGTCGGTCAGCCAGTCCTTGATCTGGTCGGGTTCCGTGCCGCGGAACGCGGTGATGATCATGTGGTCGCTGGCCAGCGTGTACGCCTGCGTGTCCTGCAGCGGGAACGGCGGCGTGAACCGCGTCTCGTGGTGGCGCACACGGCCGAAGCCCCACTTGTTCGCCTGCTGTTCGATGGTGGCCTGGTCCTTGTACGCCAGCGCGCACGCCTGGGCGAGACAGTAGGCGTGCCGCAGGTCGTAGCCGGAGACGCGGTGGTCGAGGGTGACGGGAGCGGTCACGAGGTCCCTTTCGGCGGTGGAGTCGGACAGGGCCAGCCGCGCAGGGCGGGCACCGGCTCCCGTCGTACCGACCGGCCCCCGGCGCCCCACGGTCCGACACGCCTCGCTGATCGCGCCCCGGACGGAATTCATCCGTACGGTCATGGACGGTCCGTCGCCGTGATGCGGGTGACGGCCTCCAGGGTGAGGGCGCGGTCGTGGGGCGCGGGCGACAGGGCCCGATGCAGGGCCAGTCCCTCGATGGGGACGTCCGGCTGGCGTGCCGTGCCGGGGTCGAAGTGCTTCTCCAGGTGCGCACGGCTGCGCGCCATCCGTTCCCGGGTGAGTTCCCGGTAGGCGGGCCGGCGCGCCGCGAGGGTGTACAGCTCCTGGGTGAGGACGAGGTCGCGCTGACTGCCCTCGGACAGCGCGTGGATGAGGTCGGCCACGGCCGCCCTGGCCTGGTCCCGGTCGGCCGGGGGCGTGAGGTGCGCGTCGAACAGCGCGACGATGTGGTCGGTGAAGCTGCGGAACGCCTCACCGAGCAGCTCGCGATGCCGCTGAAGAGGTAGGTCATCGACCCCAGGGCACCCCGGCCCGGGCGGCGATCTTGCGGTGGGAGACGCCCGCGACGCCGTCCCCGGCGATGAGGTCGAGCGTGGCGGCGACGACGCGCGCACGGCGCTGGGGGTCGGTGAGTCCGGTGGCCATGGCAGCAGGTCTACAGGCTCCGCACCGGGCGGGCCGGATGACCGACCGCGACGACGTCGGCGGGCACGTCCTTGGTCACGACGGCGCCCGCGCCGATGACGGAGTTGTCGCCGATGGTGATCGGCCTGACGGCCTCCAGCTTGTCCCGGCGCGGCCGCGGCTCCAAGGGGTGGGTGGGGGTGAGCAGTTGGACGTTGGGGCCGATCTGGCAGTCCTCGCCGATGGTGATGGCCGCGACGTCGAGCGCGGTGAGGTGGTAGTTGACGAAGGTGCGCGCGGCGGCCGGACGTGCGCCTCGCTCCTTTTCTCGCTGGACAGCCGGGCCGGCCACTACTTAGACTTCCAGTCCAGAAATGGACAGGAGATCCAAAGCGGGCTGATGGACGACGAGGCCGACGGGCATCCACGCCGGATGACCGTCTACGACCACGCCGGACGAAAGGGCCCGCGCCCGCCGGAGCGAAGAGCGGCACCTCTGGCCCGACCCTCCCGAAGAACATGGACGTCTCCCTGTGAACAGTTCCGCGAGCACCGCCACCGCACGGACCTTGGCCGACCCGGACACCCCGTTCGCCGTCGTCGACGTCCACCGGACCCTGCGCAACATCGCCCGCCTGCGGGACAGGGCCGCCCGCCTCGGGGTCGCCCTGCGCCCGCACGTCAAGACCGCCAAGAGCCTCGACGTCGCGGCCCTCCTCCACGAGGGCGCGCCGCCCTGCCCGGTCACCGTCTCCACCCTCGCCGAGGCCGAGGCGTTCGCCGACGGCGGCTACACCGACCTCACGTACGCCGTCGGCATCGCCCCGCACAAACTCCCCCGCGTCATCGCGCTGTTGCGCCGCGGGGTGCGCCTGCGCGTGCTGCTGGACAGCGTCGAGCAGGCGTCGTTCGTCGGTGAGGCGTCCCGCCGGGCCGGCGTCCCCGTCCCCGCCCAGATCGAGATCGACTGCGACGGCCACCGCGGCGGCCTCAGGCCCGACGACGCCGCACTCCCCGAGATCGGCCGCATCCTGCACCACTCGGGCTGTCTGGACGGCGTCCTGACCCACGCGGGCGAGTCCTACTTCGCTTACACCGCAGAGGACCGGCGCCTGGCGGCACGGAACGAACGCGACACCGCCGTCGCCGCGGCCGAACGCCTGCGCGCGGCCGGCCTCCCCGTGCACACCGTCAGCGTCGGCTCGACCCCCACCGCCCACGCCGCCGAGGACCTCACCGGAGTCACCGAACTGCGCGCCGGCAACTACGTCTTCTTCGACCTGGTGATGTCCGGTCTCGGCGTCTGCGACCTCGACGACCTCGCCCTCTCGGTCGTGGTGACCGTCATCGGCCACCGCCCCGAGCACGGGTGGATCCTCACCGACGGCGGCTGGATGGCCATGTCCCGCGACCGCGGCACCGCCGCCCAGGCCCAGGACCAGGGCTACGGCCTGGTCACCGACCTGGACGGCACCCTCCTCCCCGGCCTGGTCATGACGGCCGCCAGCCAGGAGCACGGCACCCTCACCGCCCGCGACGGCGCTCCCCTGCCCGACCTGCCGGTGGGCACCCGCCTGCGCGTCCTGCCCAACCACGCCTGCGCCACCGCGGCCCAGCACCACGGCTACCACGTCATCGACAGCGGCCGGACAGCCGGCCCGGCCCCCGCGATCCAGGCGTACTGGCCCCGGGTCACCGGCTGGTGAGCCGGGTGACCGCCCAGGGGGCGTACGGCGTCCATGACGGTGCAGGCGTCCGCAGCCGTCTCAGGTCCCGTGCACAGCGGTGAGCAGTTCCCCCCGGGAGGGACCGGGCTCGGCGTAGCGCGGTTCACCGGCGGCCAGTTCGACGGCCCTCTCCGCCAGTCCGGGCTTCACCAGGGCCTCCTGCGGGCCGGCGAGGAGACAGCCCACGTCGGCGAGGCCGCGCAGGATCTCGGGGTCCTTCCAGCGAGCGGATCCCAGGGCGATCTGGAGGTTCCAGTCGGCGTCGTCGGTGGTGCGGACGCCGCCCTGGATCTCGGCGTCGATCTCGGCCAGCCGGTTCCGGTCCCAGGCGGCGAAACCCTCCCACACCGGCGTGAGGTTCTCCTCGGCGAACGTGTCGAGCAGCAGGGACTGCCGCAGGGGGGCGGCGCTCCCGGCCAGGCGCAGGACGTCGCGCAGGGCCGCGGCATGCCGCCAGCCCATCGTGATGCCCGTGCCGAACTGCGGGTCGACCGTGCCCCAGGCGTCGCCGATCTGCACGATCCCGGTGACCAGCGGACGGCCGTCCACCACGAGGCGGCGGCGCCGGCTGTCGGTCCCGCCGATGGCGGTCACGCCCGTGACCGGCTCCCCCTCGCCCAGGTGCGCGAACCACGGGTACAGGCTCAGGGCCCGGTGCCACGCGTCGGCGTCCGCCAGGGCGCGCATTTCCTGATCGCGTCCGGACGTCACCAGCGACACGCCCCAGGTGCCGCGATCGCCGGGTACGGAGAGGACGCTGACGCTGTCGTGGTGACACAGCGGCCACGGCGCCTGCCGGGGCAGGGCGCCGTCGGGTGAGCGGAAGTACCGGGTGTAGTAGCGGAAGCCCGTCCCTACGCGGTACTCCTCGGGTTCCGCGCCGATCCCCGCCAGCATCCCGGCCACCGGGGAGTTGCGGCCGCCCGCGTCGACCACGAGGTCCGCCGCCCACCGCTCGCCGTCCTGGGTGAGCACGCCGGTCACGTGCGGGGGTGCCGCCGACCGGGCCTTTCCGGTCAGCAGTCCGGCGACCTGGACGCCGTGCCGCACGGTGACGCCGGGCGTCTGCCGCGCCTGAGCCAGCAGGGCCGCGTCCAGCAGCGGCCGCCGCATGGCGATCGTCTCGAACCGGGCGTCCCCCGGCTGCCTCGGCCCGGTGGCCGCCCTGTCCCACGCCCCGGCGATCATGTTGTGGTGCGGTCGCCCTCCCAGGGCGAGGATGCGGTCCACCGCGCCGGGGAGTTCGGCGGCCAGCAGGCTCGTTCCGCCGGGCAGCACGCAGTGGCTGTGCCGGAACTGGCCGACCCCCGGCCGCCGCCAGTCCCGCCAGGCGGCTTCGCCGTCGCCGTCGGGCGGACCGGGGTCACGGTCGAGCACGGTGACCCGCAGGCCCTCGGCGGCCAGCAGCATCGCGGCCACCAGGCCCGTCGGCCCGGCGCCCAGCACCAGGACATGCTTCGTCATCAACTCTCCTCGGTTTCCTCAGTGTCGGTGGCGCGTGGTCGCCTTCGAGCCCGGGCGGTCATCGCTGCACCAGGTCACGGTCATCGCTTCACCAGGTCGAGGATCAGGGCGGCGATGTCCTCCGGAGCCTCCTCGGCCATGAAGTGGCCCGCCCGGGTGGTGAAGTGCCGGAGGTCACCGGCCCACGGCCGCCAGGTCGCGGCGGCGTCGAAACCCAGCTGCCGCCCCCAGTCCTGCTGGACGACCGTCACCGGCATGGCGAGGCGGTTGCCGGCGTCCAGGTCGGCCTGGTCGTGTGCGAGGTCGACGGTCGCGGTGGCGCGGTAGTCGGCGACGATCGACGGGACGGCGTCCCGGCAGGCGCGCAGGTACTCGGCGCGTACGTCCGGCGGGATCGCCTCGGAGCCGGTGGACCAGACGTCGAGGAAGTGGCCGAAGAACGCGTCGGCGCTGTTCGCGATCAGTTGCTCGGGCAGACCGGGCGGCTGGGCCATCAGGTAGAGGTGGAAGCCCACCGCCGCGCTGACGCCGCGCAGGACGTTCCAGGTGTCCAGGGTGGGGACGATGTCCAGGATGCCCAGGTGGGTGATCCGGTCCGGGTGGTCCAGCCCCGCCCGGAAGGCGACGTGCGCGCCGCGGTCGTGCCCGACCAGTGCGAACCGGTCGAACCCGAGGGCGTCGGCCAGGTGGACGATGTCCGCGGCCATCGTCCGCTTCGCGTAGATGTCCTCGGCGACCGCTTCCGGCTTGCTGCTGGCGCCGTAGCCGCGGAGGTCGGGGCAGACCACGGTGTGGTGCCCGGCCAGGGCCGGGGCGACATGGCGCCACATCAGGTGGGTCTGGGGGAAGCCGTGGAGCAGTACGAGCGGCGGTCCTTCCCCGCCGACGGCCGCGTTCAGCTCGATGCCGTCGGCCACGCCGATCGAGCTGGTGGTGAATCCGGGAATGGTGATGGCCATCGCCGTCGTCTCCTTCTCCGTAAGCCGCAAGCCGCAAGCCGGTGCCGCTCACCCGTGGACGGATGAACGACAGGAGCATCGGGCAGCCGGATCAGCAGCGGATCAGCGACGGCCGTCGGACGCCGGAGCGGGACGACAATGAGCCCATGGAGATCCTCGTCAAGGTGCTCGGACCCATAGAGGTCACGGATGCCGGGGGCCGTCCCGTGGCGGTGGGCAGCCGGCGCCGCCGCGAGGTTCTGGGCCGGCTGGTCGCCGCCGGCGGCCGGGCCGTCCCGCTGGCGACGCTGGTCGCCGATCTCTGGGACGACCCCCCGCCCACGGCCGCCGGGACCGTCCGCACCTTCGTCGCCGAACTGCGCCGCGCCCTCGAACCGGACCGCCTCCCGCGCACCCCCTCGCGTGCCATCGAGACCGTCGGCACCGGCTACGCCCTGCGGGTGCCGCGGGCGCACGTCGACGCCCACCGGTTCGAGGACACGCTCCGGGCCATGCGCGACGCACCCGGCGACCAGGTGGCCGGCGCGCTGGGCGAAGCGCTCTCCTGGTGGCGCGGCGAGCCGTACGCGGACCTCGGCACCTCGCCCTGGCCGGCGGCGGAACGCGCCCGCCTGACCGAACTGCACCGGCAGGCCGTCGAGCTGCGCGCCCGGGCGGTGCTCGACCTCGGACGCGGCGCGCCCCTCGTCCCGGAGCTGGAAGCGTTCGCGGCGACACACCCCTGGCGCGAGCACGCCTGGGTCCTGCTGGCCCGTGCCCTCTACCAGGCCGGCCGCCAGGTCGACGCGCTGGCCGCGCTGCGCGGCGCGCGCACCAGGCTGCTGGACCAGTTCGGACTGGCGTCGGCGGACAGCGTCGACCACCTCGAACGCGACATCCTCCGGCACGCTCCCCACCTCACGCCCACGTCCCGGGACGAGGACCGGCTGCGCCTGCTCACCCGCACCGAAGCGACGGGGACCTCCACCCGGCTGCGCTCGATGAGCACCGTGGCCAGGGCCGCCGCGGTCACGGGGGGCACCAACCTGGTCCTCGCCCAGGAGCAGCGCGCCGCGGCGGCTGCGGAAGCGGAACGGACCGGAGACCCCGACCTGACCGCCCGCGTGATCGCGGCGTACGACGTCCCCACCGTCTGGACGCGCGCCGACGACCCCGCACGGTCCGAGGCCCTGGTCGCGACCACCCGGCGCACCCTGCGCCGACTCGGACCAGAGACTCCGCCCGCCCTGCGAGCACGCCTCCTCGCCACCCTCGGGCTGGAGCATCGCGGAACGCGGGACCGCTGGGCCGCCGAGGCGGCGGCCGAAGCCGAACTCCTGGCCCGGGAACTCCACGACCCGGGCGCCCTGGCACTCGCGCTCAACGCCCGGTTCGTGCAGTCCTTCCAGCAGCCCGGACGCACCGCCGAACGCGACGCGATCGCCCGCGAACTCATCGCTCTGTCCGCGCGGCACGACCTCCCGACGTTCGAGATCCTCGGGCACCTCATCAGGATCCAGGTCCGCGCGGCCCGCGGCGACACCGAAGGCGCCGAGCGTCATGTCGCGGCGGCCGAGCGGCTCGCCGCCGTCCACGAGACCCCGCTCGTCCACACGCTCACCGCCGCCTTCCGGACCATGCGGCTGGCCCAGCGATCGAACGACCCCGCCGAGGTCGCCCACGCCTATCGCACCCTGGCCACCGAGCTGGCGGGCGCCGGTATGCCCGGGGTGGAAGCCGGGGCCCTCCCGCTCGCGCTGCTCTCACTCCGCCTGCGCCACGGACGCCCCGCGCCGACGGACCCCACTCTCGACTGGGGTCCCCACCGCCCCTGGGCCCGCCCCCTCGTCGACCTCGCCCGCGGCAACGTCACGGCGGCCCGCCACGCCGCCGCCACCCTGCCGGAACCCCCCGCCGACCACCTGTACGACGCGCTCTGGGCCGTCACCGCGCACACCGCGATCCAGCTCCAGGACGGCCCACTGGCCGCACGGGCGCACGACGCCCTGTCCCCCTTGCGCGGCGAGGTCGCCGGCGGAACGACCGCCATGATCACCTTCGGCCCGGTCGACGACATCCTGGCGGCCCTGGAGCAGCACGTCGAAGCAGAGAAGTAACAGGTCGGGGGCTCTACTTGGAGGACGCTCCCCGCGCGGCGCGTCACACAAGGCGACCCTCTCAGCCTCCGTCTCCGACAGACCGCCGCCCGTCGACGACCATGAGGAAGGCCGAGGCCACGAGGGCGACAGCGCGGTCGTCGTCGTGGGCGAGCCGGCGCAGGACCTCCCGGACGGTGGGCCCCGGCAGTTCGACCAGCGCCTGGGTCAGACGGATGCGCGTCGCGGAGTCGGCGGTGGGCGCGGCGAGTTCCTCGGCCAGGGCGGTCATGATCCGGTCCGCGCAGCCGGAGTCCTGGGACAACGCTCCCAGGACCTCCGCCGCTTCGACGTCGCGGGAACCGTCGACCACCATGCCGACGAGTACCGGCACGGCCTCCACCACGCCACGCCTGCCCAGGGCCAGAGCGGCAGGCCCGCGCACCTGCCGGTCCGGGTCCCCGAGCGCGTCCGCGAGCACCTCGGCCGCACCCGGGGCCTCGGCCATCTCGGCGATCGCCAGCACCGCGCGCCGCCGGACGTCGACGTCCTCCGCGTGCACACCGGCGGCCAGTGCCGCCACGCCGTCGCCGCCCGACCGGGCGAGCGCCCACCGCAGGGCGCCCGCGACATGGGGATCGGATTCGGCCAGCACCGCCCCGGCCAGCAGCTCGGTGGGGACGGAGGCGCCGTCCGGCCGGGCCAGGACGGCCTGCTGCCTGCGCGCGGCGCTGGCCGAGCCGAGCCCCTGCATGAGTTCGACGATGCGCAGGACGTCCTGCCAGCGGGTGGGCGCCGACGCGTCGACGGCGCGGAGTCGCTCCAGCAGCTCCCGTTCCCGCTCCAAGCGCTCCTCCGTCCACCGGATGAGGTCGCTGACGAGGGCGGACGGCGTGAAGGCCGGGTCCTCCAGCGCGCGCCCGATCTGCTTGAGCGAGAGTCCGAGGGACCGCAGGCTCTCCACGTGGAAGATCCGGCGGATGTCCTCGGTGGAGTACTCGCGGTAGCCGCCGACGGTGCGACCGGTCGGTCGCACCAGCCCGAGGGCGTCGTAGTGCCGGAGCATCCGGGGGCTCACCCCCGAGTGGCGAGCCACCTCGCCGATCAACATTCCGCGGCCTCCGCGCTCTCGGCGCTCTCGGCGGCAGCGGCTCGTTCCGGACCGAGGCTCACGATTCGCTTCGCCTCCTCGACGGCCGCGTCGAAACCGGCCTCCGGGTTCCGCCGGAGCAGCTCGGTGGCACGGGCGTGCGCGGCCACCGCCGGGTCGGGGCTCGCCGCGGCCGTCTCCAGGGCGGGCCCGGTCACCTCGCCGAGGTCGACGAGGGCCCGGCTCAGGCTCAGCTGCACGGTACGGTCGCCGCGGCCGAGCTGCGTGACCAGTTCGTCGGCCAGGTCCTTCTTCTCGTCCTCCGGCACGAGGAGCACGGCCACGCGCCACGCGGTCCGCGCGACCTCGTCGTCGGCGTCACGCAGCATGTCGCGCGTGATCCAGGCCCAGGCGCTCCGGTCACCGATCTTGGAGAGCGTGTGCAACGCCTGGCTGCGGGCCCGACTGCGCTGCGAGCCGAGCTCCTGGCGGATCCGGGGCAGGGTGATCTCCGACGGGAGCCGGGTCAGCGCCCAGGACAGCATGTCCCGCACGAAGAAGTCCGGCTCGACCGCGCATCGCTCGACGAGCGCCTCCAGGAAGCCGGGGTCGGCGCCGGAGCCGGCCGCCAGGGCGGCCTGAAGGCGCACCGACGAGTCCTCGGCACGCAGGGCATCGGCCAGGCGGGCGTTCTGCGGGGTTCCGTTGGTCGGCTTGATCGAAACCACCTCCTGCACCCAGGGGACACCTTGCCACGGTGTCAGGGTCAAGAACGCCCGTCCGCCCGCCATCGGGGTCAGGACCTGCACGCCGCGTGCCGTGTGCATCACGACGGCGGAAAACCGTCTCAGCGCTTCGACGAAGCCGCCGGTTCAAGGACGGCGACGCACTCCACGTGATGCGTCATCGGATGCCGCAACACGAAATTCGTGACTTACCAGCAGGTCAGCTGCCGTTTTCCGGCCCGCCGGAGGAGCCTTCGGGCACTCGGAGCGTCAAACGAGCGTCACAACTGGCCGGGGCGGCTTCCTTACTCAATCGCTTCGACCAGGCGAGCCAACAGGACGTCAGCCGCCAGTTCCTCGACCACGGCGGACAGCCCTCGCGCTGTACGGGAGAAGGTCCCGGCGGCCCCAGCCGCTGGACCTGTTGCAGGACCCCACTCAGGGGGTGCCTTCCGGAGAACCGCCGACATGTTCGCGTGCGTCTTGATCTACCGTTCCCTCAGTCACCTAGGACGGGGAGAGTCCGTGCAGCGAACAAGGACAGCGCTCGCCGAGCGAATAGCCGAGCAGAGAAGGGGAGTCGGTGACCCTCGTGCGCTGGTCGGTGAGATGCGGCGCTCGGTCCTTCTGGTGCCCACGGCCGGTGGGGGCCTGTGGTCAGCGTGGTCGGGCGGGGTGCGGTGGATCTGCGGGTTCACCGACGAGGCCGCACTGGCCCGGTTCGCTCTGCTGCACGGATCCGGTGATCAGCCCATGGACTACGCGGCGCTGTTGGGCGCCCGCATCGTCGACGAGATCGTGCCGTCTTTGGACGAGCCCGCCGGCCTGGCGGTCGACATCGCCACCGAGGACGGATCGATGTTCTTCCCACCGGTCGTCGGCATCGTTGCGGACGACGTCGCCGTCGACTCCGGCGAGGCGAAGGAGGGGCGCGGCCATGGGCGGTGACGGGGCCGATCTGCAGTTCGACAAGGCGTCCGTCGCGAAGTTCACGCAGGGCGTGGGCGCGACCATCGACGGGCTCGGGGATCTGGGCGGCGCCACCGGTTCGGTGCTGGGCAAGGGCTTCTCGGAGCTGGCGATGACCGGGATGGAGGCCGGGCACCACGGCCTCTCGGTCGACTTCGAGGACTTCTGCGAGCGCTGGGAGTGGGGTGTGCGGGCCCTGGTGAGCGACGCCAGCGCGCTCGCGAACCGCCTCGGCCTGGCAGCAGGCACCCAGTGGGAGCACGACCAGTACGTCGAGGGCACGCTGAAGGTGGGTGTCAGTTCCGTGATGGGCGGCAATCCGCACGCCACCGAGGAGGAGATCGCCCTGCAGGGTTGGGGTGACATCGTCACGCCGGACTACCTGAACCCGGACTGGAGCGCGGAGTCGTTCGACAAGGCGGGTGAGGACATCGAGCAGACGTGGAAGGACACCGGCCGCACGGTTCTCACCGAGGGCGAGGGCGGCCGCCGGACGCAGGCCATCATCGACGCCTCGGGTGTATCCGACGATCAGTGGAACCAGGCGCTGGACAACACCTTCGGCCCCTCGCCGGAGGAACGTGCCCGGCAGGCGCAGCAGGGTGAGTCCGGGGGGAACTGACTGTGGGGATAGGCGACTTCCTCAGTGACATCACGCCCGACTCGGTCGAGAACGCGGTCGAGGACGGTGTCGAATGGGCCGGCAACCGGGTCGAGGACGCCGGCAACTGGACCGCCGACCGCCTGCAGGACGTCGGCTGGGAGTCCGGTGCCGACTGGGTGCGCGAGCAGTCCCGTTCGGTCGCCAACCGCATGGGCGCCGAGGTCGACGAGCTGGACCTCGGGCAGACCGAGGACAAGACCAAGCTGATCTACGGCAGCACAAGCAAGATCAACGCCACCGCCGACAAGCTCCGGGCCTTCCGGAGGGCCTTCGACGACGCCGGTGACGGTCTCAAGGGCCTGGACTCCTCCCGGCTCAAGGGCGAGACGGCCGAAGCGCTGCGCACCGCGGTGAGCACCCAGCCGCCCAAGTGGTACGCCGCCGCCGACGCCTGCGCGAAGGCCCTCGCCGCGCTCGACGCGTTCGCCGGCACGATCACCTGGGCGCAGGCACAGGCGCAGACGGCGATCGACAAGTGGAAGGAGGGTGTCAAGGCCTCCGAGGACGCCGCTGACGCCCACCGCAAGAAGGTCGACGACTACAACAGCGCCGTCGATCGCTACAACGCCCAGCCCGCCGACAAGCGCGACCCGTCCTCACTCCCTCCCAGGCCCGCGGCGACGTTCGAGGACCCCGGCAAAAAGCTGATGCAGGAGGCGCAGGACATCCTCGCCGAGGCCCGCAAGCAGCGGAACTCGGCGGCGGAGACCGCGCGCACCGCGGTCCGCGCCGCCCGCGACATGGCCCCGCAGAAACCCTCCTACGCCGAGCAACTGGCAGGCGGGTTCCAGGAGTTCCAGATCATGGGCGACCATGTCGGCGGCGGCATCATCAAGGGCACCGCGGGCATCCTCAACTTCGTCCGCGGGATCAACCCCGTCGACCCGTACAACATCACGCACCCGGCCGAGTACGCCACCTCCCTCAACAGCCTCGCCGCCGGACTGATCATCGCCGCCAACGACCCGGTCGGCACCGGCAAGCAGATGGTCAGCGACTTCATGAAGGACCCGGCCGAGGGCTTCGGCAGACTGATCCCCGACCTCGCGCTGACCGCCGCCACCGGTGGCGGCGGCGCCGCGGTCAAGGGCATCCGCATCGCGGAGGAGGCCGCCGACGCCGCACGGGCGCGCAAGCTGATCGACGACGCCCCCGAGGGCACCCATAACCGCCCCGACGGCGAGCGCACCACCGACGGCACCGACCCCGTCGACCTCGCCTCCGGCCGGATGTTCCTGCCCCAGACCGATCTGGCGATCCCCGGCATCCTGCCGCTGCTCTTCACCCGCCGCACCGAGTCCGGCTGCGCGGTCGGCCGCTTCCTCGGCCCCTCCTGGACGTCCACCGTCGACGAACGACTGGAGATCGATGCGGTCGGCGTCGTCCACGTCACCGCCGACGGGCTCCTGATCCCGTACCCGCACCCGGTCCCCGGCGCGCCCACCACCCCGTCATCTGGCAGAGCCCGCACCCTGCTGGCCCGCGACGCCGACGGCGACTACACCGTCACCGACCCCTACAGCGGCCTGATCTTCCACTTCACCGCCCCGCCCGGCAGCGAACCCGGGGACGACGGCGTCGCATGGCTGTCGGGCATCACCGAGCGCAACGGCCACACCATCACCGTCGACCGTGGCGAGAACGGCGTGCCGCTGGTCCTGGCCCACTCGGCCGGCCACCAGGTGAAGCTGTCCCTCGCCGACGGCCTGGTCACCGCCCTGTCCCTGGCCGGCGCGGGCGAAGGCGGCGCGGACCTGCCCCTGATGAACTACGGCTATCAGGACGGCAACCTCACCACCGTCACCAAACCCTCCGGCGCAACCACCACCTTCATCTACGACGACCGCCGCCGCGTCATCGCCTGGATCGACTCCAACAACAGCCGCTACGACTACATCTACGACGACCGCGACCGCGTCATCGCCGAAGGCGGCGAAGCAGGCCACGTCCAGATCACCCTCACCTACACCGAACCCGACCCGGAGACAGGCCACCGCACCACCACACTCACCACCGCCGACGGGCACGCCACCCGGCACCTCATCGACCACCGCTGCCGGGTGATCGCCACCACCACCCCCCTCGGCCACACCACCCGCTTCACCTACGACACCCGCGGCAACCTGCTCACCCGCACCGACCCACTCGGACGCACCACCGCCTACACCTACGACGAAGAGGGCCAAGTTGTGTCCGCCACTCGGCCCGACGGAAGCGCGCTGCGCACGGTGCGCGGCCCGTTCGGCCTGCCGGTGGAGGTGATCGGTCCGGACGGTCACCGCACGACGTACGCATACGACGAGCGCGGCAACCGCACCTCGGTCACCGAGTCGGCCGGACACACAACGCGCTACGGGTACGACCAGCACGGCCGCCTGATCTTCGTCACCGACGCCCTCGGCGCTACGACACGGAGGGTCTGCGACGCGGCGGGCCTGCCGACGGAGGTCACCGACCCGGCCGGCGGAGCCACCCGACTGGAACGCGACGCCCTCGGCAGAGTTAGACACATCACCGACCCGGTCGGCGGAGTCACTCGCTTCGTCTGGGACGTTGACGGCAATCTCGTTGGCCGAACCGGCCCGGACGGCGCCACCGAGTCATGGACATACGACGGCGAAGGCAACTGCCTCACCCACACCGACCCGGCCGGAGGAGTGACCAGTTTCGAGTACACCCACTTCGATCTTCTCGCTGCCCGCATCCAACCGGATGGCTCCCGCTACGAATTCGAGCACGACGCCGACCTGCGCCTGACTCGGGTAACCAACCCCCAGGGCCTCACCTGGAGCTATGAGTACGATCCGGCGAGCCGCCTTGTATCGGAAACCGACTTCGACGGCAGAACCCTCAGCTACCGTCTCGATGCCGCAGGGCAATTGGTTTCCCGGACCGACGCCCTCGGCGGTGTCCTCGCCCTGGAGCACGACCAGCTCGGCCGCATGATCAGGAAGGACGCCGGAGGCAGGACCACCACCTACGCGTACGACGCGTCAGGACGCCTCTTGCAGGCATCCGGCCCGGACTGCGACCTGATCCGCCAGTACGACCGACGCGGCCTACTCAAGACCGAACTCGTCGACGGCCGCGCCGTCACCTACATGTACGACGCACTCGGCCGCCGGACTCGACGGGTGACCCCGACCGGCCATGTCACCACGTATACCTATGACGTGGCGGGCCGCCTCGACCTGATGGCCGTGAGCGGCCATCAGGTCGGCTTCACCCATGACGCCGCAGACCGTGAGGTGTCCCGTTCCTACGGCGACACAATGACTCTGTCATCCGTCCGGGACGAAGTCGGCAGGCTTTCCGCCCAGCACTTCACGGCCGGTGGACAGACCCTGAACAGCCGTACGTACACCTACCGTGCCGACGGTCACCTCACCTCCGTGACCGATCGGTTGTCCGGCACGCGGTCGTTCGAACTCGACAACGTCGGCCGTGTCACCACCGTCAACGCCCACGGGTGGACCGAACGCTACGCCTACGACGTCGTCGGCAATCAGACCGAAGCCTCCTGGCCCTCAATCCATCCGGGCCACGAGGCAACCGGCCCCCGCACGTACACTGGCACGACGATCACCCGTGCCGGCGACAGCCGCTTCGAGCACGACCGTCTCGGGCGCGTAGTCCGCAAACAGCGGACCCGTCTGTCCCGCAAGCCGCAGACCTGGC
Source organism: Streptomyces sp. NPDC006140 (assembly GCF_040628815.1). Taxonomy (NCBI): domain Bacteria; kingdom Bacillati; phylum Actinomycetota; class Actinomycetes; order Kitasatosporales; family Streptomycetaceae; genus Streptomyces; species Streptomyces sp. NPDC006140. Next base: position 513,892 of record NZ_JBEXTS010000004.1, read on the forward strand.
GTTACGCATGGGACTCCGAGAGCCGCCTCACCTCGGTCGTCACGCCGGACGGCGCCCTCTGGAAGTACCGTTACGACCCACTTGGCCGCCGCATCGCCAAGCAGCTTCTCGCGGACGACAGTGAGACCGTCCTGGAGGAAACCCGTTTCACCTGGGACGGCATGGTCCTGTGCGAACAGACGACCGTCTCCCATGACGTGCCGGACATCGTCGCACTCACCTGGGACCATCGCGGCTCGATTCCCCTCACCCAGACCGAACGCATCCTCTCCCGCGACGCGGGGCAGCAGGAGATCGACCGCCGCTTCTTCGCAATCGTCACGGACCTCGTCGGCACTCCGACCGAACTGGTCGCCGAGAACGGGGACATCGCCTGGCACACCCGGTCCACCCTTTGGGGCACCACAGCCTGGAACCGGAGCAGCATCGCCTACACCCCCCTCCGCTTTCCCGGCCAGTATCACGACCCCGAAACCGGATTGCACTACAACCTCTTCCGGCACTACGACCCCGCCACGGCCCGCTATCTCACCCCGGATCCGCTCGGACTCGCTCCCGCGCCCAACCCGGCCGCCTACGTCCACAATCCACACACCTGGTCGGACCCACTGGGCCTTTCTCCCTATCAAGATCGGGGAAGAAATACGGAGATCGATCCTCGAAAGCTCGACTACCTGTTCAACAAGGACATCAAGCCAGATTCGCACAACTCACCGAGGGCGCTCCAGAACGAACTGCAACTCCACCGGATCGGCATACCGGACACGCCAGAGATGCGGCAATACGTCACCGATCACCTGGCTCATAGCGCCCAACAGCCGTTCGGGCGCACATTCAACAAGGAGTGGCCCGGCGGAAGCGGTGAATTCGGCGTGACCGAATCGGTCCTCTACGGACCGCACGGAGCACTTGGCGTCGAGAGCACCTGGCAGATCCTGCCGGACGGCGGGCATAGACTCTCCACAGTCATCTTCCGCGGCAGTGGCCCGAATGTAAGCATTCACGGCAGTCTGGACCACTGGCCGCCGTACAGTGGAAAGTGAAGGCGGACGTGTACCGAGAGTTCATCATCCCCGACGACGAAGAGGTCTACGAGGCCATCGGAGAATGGCCGGATTCGGACGAGAGCGGCGCACGGGTTCTCACCGTGCAGGACAATTCGGGGCAATCGCTTATTTTTTCCTACGATGCACTGGCGAGGTCGGTGAGGATCCGCTGGACGAACGAGCAGGGAATCGAGATGCTGGATTTCTTCCGTGAATCCGCAACTCGCCTTTCCTTCACCTCAGGTCATTCAACAAAGCATATTTCCATCGACTTCCACACGGGCGAGTGCACGGGGACCATGGAAATTCAGGTGACACCCCACCTTTCGGTACGCGACCGCCTCCTGTTCCAATAGTAGGTGAAACAGGTCGGTCTCGCCCGGGAACTCAGACATCAGAGAACCAGCTGGCCAGAGGATCTTCCGGCAGACTCAAGGATCGCCACATATCCACATGCCGCGTCACAGGAAAGACATCAACTGGCGCCACAGCAAGCAAGTCGACTGGTGAGCGGCGCGTTTCAGCTCGTTTCGTCCTAGCGCGCCCGCGGCACACTCTAGGCCGAATCCGGTCGTGGTGCCGTCCACCCCCAAGCCATTCGAGAACACCGGGAAGAACGGCACCTACAAACTTCCCGAATTCGATAGCCGGGGGAATAATATCCGCTATACGGATGAGGCATGGTATCGTCGATCGACGACCCGAAAAATGGGGCGGTGAGAGGGTCGTGACCGGGTCGGACGGATCGGACGTACTCACCCCGACCCATTATCAGACGTACATCGTGATGGAGACCGGCCGATGAGCAACGCCACCTGGTGGGGACGGAACGAGGAAGAAGTCTGCGTCGTTCCGACCGACTCCTCGCTCTCCGTTGCGCGCGCCCTGCCTCCCACCGGACTGATCCACTCGGCCCGGATGCGAGGACAGGAAATGCACGACTCCGACGGGGTGTTCACTCAGTTCTACGAGGCACTGCGACTCCCGGACCACTTCGGCTGGAACTGGAACGCACTGCGGGACTGTCTGACCGATCTACACTGGATCAGCGCCAAGCATTTCCTCCTTACCATCGATGGCGCCGACGCCGTGCTTTCCGAGAGTGCCGAAGAGCGCGAAATCCTCTTCCGCGCCCTGAACGACGCCGTTCAGTTCTGGGCGGAACAGCCCGAGCTTCCGGGCCAGGAGAAGGTCACTTTTCAGGCCGTACTGCTGTGCCCGCCCGACGTCCAGGAAGAGATGCTCCGCGAAATCAGGACCTGTTGAGATCTTTGTCATGCCTTTCGTTTCAGACGGTGAGCGTTTTCCAACCTGGCTGCAGGTTGGCCAGTCGGGCTGACTGACAGGTGAAGCCCCTGGCAGATGGATTTTCGACTAGAAATCCGTCTCGACCAGAGGCTTCGCATCATTGTTCAGCGCAGTCGCCGGCCCGAGCGAGCAGCCCTTCCGTCTGCAACCGGCGAAAATCGTCTCGCGGCACGGAGCGCTCAGACTCGACGGCGAACACGGTCCGCCGTTCGTCTCCGTGCCGAAGCAGGGGCCAGTCCATGAGTCGGTCGTTTCGCTGGGCACGCGTCCTCGGTGCGGCAGACGCGTCATCGTCATCAATAGTTTTACGGATCTTGTCGCCTTCTGCGGGACGCACTGCGCTCGGATCCAAAGTTCGGCACCGAGCCCGCCAGGTCCGCATGCTCTACGAAGCCGAAGCTCAGTGCGCACAGAGGGCCGCGCGAGAGGCACGGACGGCGCATTCCGTGACCGCTGGGAAAAGGGGGGCGGATGTTCGTCGGGAAGAAACCGCCGGAGCCCCTTGACCTCCGCCTCAGGCGGGAAGGCGGCGAGCGGACCCTCTGCCCCGCCTCTCGAAAGTCCTAGAGATGCTTGCCGCCATCCGCATCAACCTGCGCAAGGGACGCTCCCGAGGACGGGGCCAGCACGCCCGGGCGGAATGCCAGGAGCCAGCACCGCTCAGGGAACCCCACTCGCCGTCCCGTACCTCACGACGCCGAACGTCAGGAAACGGGGAACCAGGCCGACAGGCGCTTGGCGATGGCCGGTACATCGATGTTGTCCTGCGCGACTTCCTCGACGAACGGGCCGGCAGTGGAGACGGGTGGCGGGGCGGTACTGGCGCTGACGCCGTTGAACCGTCCTGACGACCTGCGGCCCTTCCTCCGCCACTGGAGTCCGCACGGCCTCAACTCCTACTGACTCGGCAAGCTTTCGGCAAAGCCCTCGGCCAGATCCCAGCCCTCTTGGGCTCCCGACCTGCGGCCAAGACACCTGACGACACGTCAGCACGTGCGTCAAACACCCGCCGCATGCGTCAAACCTTCACCCGCCGCACCGAGTCCGGCTGCGCGGTCGGCCGCTTCCTCGGCCCCTCCTGGACGTCCACCGTCGACGAACATCTGCGCATCGACGCCATCGGAGTCGTCCACGTCACCGCCGACGGGCTCCTCATCCCGTACCCGCACCCGGTCCCCGGCGCGCCCACCACCCCGTCATCTGGCAGAGCCCGCACCCTGCTGGCCCGCGACGCCGACGGCGACTACACCGTCACCGACCCCTACAGCGGCCTGACCTTCCACTTCACCGCCCCGCCCGGCAGCGAACCGGGGGACGACGGCATCGCATGGCTGTCCGGCATCACCGAACGCAACGGCCACACCATCACCCTCGACCGCACCGAGGACGGCCTCCCGCTGGCCCTGGTCCACTCGGCGGGCCACCAGGTGAAGCTGTCCCTCGCCGACGGCCGGATCACCGCCCTGTCCCTGGCCGGCGCGGGCGAAGGCGGCGCGGACCTGCCCCTGATGCACTACGGCTACCAGGCCGGCAACCTCACCACCGTCACCAAACCCTCCGGCGCAACCACCACCTTCGTCTACGACGACCGCCGCCGCGTCATCGCCTGGATCGACTCCAACAACAGCCGCTACGACTACGTCTACGACGACCGCGACCGCGTCATCGCCGAAGGCGGCGAAGCGGGCCACGTCCAGATCACCCTCACCTACACCGAACCCGACCCCGAGACGGGCCACCGCACCACCACACTCACCACCGCCGGCGGACACAGCACCCGCCACCTCATCGACCACCGCTGCCGGGTGATCGCCACCACCGACCCCCTCGGCCACACCACCCGCTTCACCTACGACACCCGCGGCAACCTGCTCACCCGCACCGACCCACTCGGACGCACCACCGCCTACACCTACGACGCCAACGACCGACTCTCAGCGGTCACCCGGCCCGACGGCAGTCAAGTCCGCGTCACTTACGGTCCGCTCGGGCTGCCCGTGGAGATCAGCGAGCCGGACGGTGCCCGCCGTACGCAGGAGTTCGACGAGCGCGGCAACCGGATCGCGGTCACCGATCCGGTGGGACATACCACCCGCTACACCTGTGACGACGCCGGCGGTATGACCTCCGTCACCGATGTCCTCGGTGCAACCACCATGGTCCGCTGCGATGCCGCCGGTCGCCCGGTGGAGGTCATCGATCCGGCCGGCGGCACCACCCGCCTGGAACGTGACGCCCTCGGCAGAGTCGTGCGGACCACCGACCCGGCCGGCGGAGTCACCCGCTTCGTGTGGGACGCTGACGGCAGTCTCGCCCAACGTGTCGATCCAGGCGGTGCCACTGCGTCGTGGACGTACGACGGCGAGGGCAACTGCCTTAACCACACCGACTCGGTCGGCGGGGTGACCAGCTTCGAATACACGCACTTCGACCTGCTCAGTGCCCGTACCTACCCGGACGGCGCCCGCTATGAGTTCGAGCACGACGCCGCCCTGCGTCTCACCAAGGTCACTGCCCCCCACGGACTCCACTGGAGCTACACCTACGACGCAGCGGGACGCCTGACCGCCGAGACCGACTTCGACGGCCGCACCCTCCTCTACCGTCGCGACCCGGCGGGACAGTTGACGGCACGTGTGGACACTCTCGGCGACGTCATCTCCCTCACCTACGATTCCTTGGGCCGATTGGTCCGCAAGGACGCCGGAGGCCAGGTCACCGAGTACGCCTACGACATGGCGGGTCGGCTCGTTCACGCATCCGCTCCGGACACTGAACTGATACGTCGCTACGACCGCTGCGGCCGGCTCAACCGAAAGGCGGGGCGGCTGGCCGGCCAGCATCCGACCGCGCACGGCCGCACCCTCAACAGCCGGGCGTACTCCTACCGCGGCGACGGCCACCTCCTCGAGCTCGCCGATCAACTCTCGGGCACGCGCACCTTCGACATCGACCCGGTCGGCCGCGTCACCTCCGTGACCGCTGACGGCTGGAGCGAGCGGTACACCTACGACGGGAGCGGTAACCAGACAGAGGCGTACTGGTCGCCATCCCACCCGGGTCACGAGGCCACCGGTTCCCGGTCGTACATGGGCACCACCCTCACCCGCGCCGGCAACATCCGTTATGAACACGACGCTCTCGGTCGCGTGACGCTGCGCCGGCGGACTCGCCTGTCCCGCAAGGCGGACACGTGGCGCTACACATGGGACATCGCCGCGTGACCTCCGTCGTCACGCCCGACGGGACTCGGTGGCGGTACCGATACGACCCACTGGGCCGCCGCACCGCCAAGCAGCGCCTCGCCGCCGACGGCGAGACGGTCGTCGAGGAAGTCCTGTTCAGCTGGGACGGTGCGGCTCTGTGTGAAGAGACCATGGTGTCTCAGGACATGCTCCATCGGGTGGCCCTCACATGGGACCACCACGGCTTGGCGCCGGTGGCCCAGACCGAGCGCATCCTCTCCTCGGACGCCCCGCAGGAGGAGATGGACCGCCGCTTCTTCGCCATCGCCACCGACCTTGTCGGCGCCCCCACCGAACTGGTCGACGAGAACGGTGACATAGCCTGGCGCACCCGGAGCACGCTGTGGGGTACCACCGCATGGACGAACGCCAGCACTGCCTATACCCCGCTCCGGTTCCCCGGCCAGTACTACGATCCGGAGACCGGCCTCCACTACAACGTCTTCCGCCACTACGATCCCGCGACGGCCCGTTATCTCAGCACGGATCCACTGGGTCTGGAGTGCGCTCCCAATCCGACCGCGTATGTGGTCAACCCACATGTATGGGCCGACCCGCTGGGCCTGTCCCCCTATCCTTCCCGCGTCGAAGGGGGTGGCTGGGATGTGCGCGGTCACAACCCGCTCGACATCGTTCCCGACGGTGCCGATATGCGGGTACTGAAGCCGGACCCCCACGGTGGTGCGCAGAAGGGGGTGGAATACAAGTGGGAAGACCCCGAGACGGGCAATATGGTTCGCCTTCGAGTGCACGACAAGGACGGAACCGCCCCCGCTGGCTCCAACGCGGCAAACGGGGATATCTACCGCATATCGATCGGCGGGAAATACCAGGACGACGCGGGGAACCTGTATCACCGACAGGTCCACAACCCGAACAGTCCCCATTACAATCCGGACGCGGCCCATGCCACACACATCCCCTGGCCGGCTCGATTTCCACTTCCGTACTAGTGACGAACGGGTGTTTCGCATTGAAGTCTCACGACTTCATCGGTATCGCGCGAATGATTTCGGAAGCAGATGCGCAGGCACGAGAACGCGCGGCCGACGAAGTGACCGACCACCTGGGTGCGTACACACCCGCCCAGGCGTCGGCTCTGGCGACACTGCTGGCGGCAACCGCTGTCTGCGAAAAGGAAAACTCCGCCCTGGAAGCCGAACTGCACGCTCTCATCGAACTGACGTCCACCGGCCATGTCGGCCTTGAGCACATCGCACCTCTGCGGGAGATCGTTCTCGCCGACCTTCCTCCTCAACTCCGCGACTATGTCAGCGACCTACTGGAAGGATGAAGACCCAGGGCGGGCAGGCACAGCTACCGGCATGGACCTGGCCCAGCACGGCGCCGTAGTGGGCTGAAGCCTCACCGACGCCGCGCGCCCCCTGCCCACGGCTTTCGCCGCTCGACATCGCACCTGCGTCCGAGGCCACGCGTCAACTGCTCACCGAGCACCAACGAAATCGGTTGGCGCCGCTCTAGGCCGAGCAGGACGCAGGGCTTGCCGCTCGGCGACGTCATCTCCTTCACTCACGACGAGCCGGGCCGTGTCACCTTCAAGGATGCCGCCGGACGGACGAGGATGCCGCGAGCTGAAGTGCCAGCTCCATGTGATGTATTCCGGGAAACAGGTCGAGCCCACCTGGCAGTGCCTGAGCAACTCAGAAGAACCGCAGGTCAGAGTCCTTTCTCAGCAGGCTCCAAAATCGCCACACACTCCACATGCGACGTCATCGGAAACAGATCGAACGCCCGCAGCGTCCGCACCCGGTACCCCCCGTCCCGGAAGTACCCCAGATCCCGCGCCAGCGCCGCCGGATCACACGCCACGTACGCGATCCGCCGGGCCCCCAGCGACGACAGGTGCTCCACCGTCTTGCGGCCCGCTCCGGCGCGGGGCGGGTCCAGGACGATCAGGTCGACCTCCGTGATGCCCGTCCGCGGCAGCACGCTCTCGACCTTGCCCTGCTCGATGCGGACACGGTCGAAGTCGGCGAGGTTGTGGCGGGCGTCCTCCACCGCGCGCTTGCCGGACTCGATGCCGAGGACCGCGCCCTTGTCGCCGACGCGGTCGGCGAGCGCGCCCGCGAAGAGGCCGACTCCGCAGTACAGGTCGAGGGCCATGTCGCCCTTGCGCGGCAGCAGGCCCTGCATGACCGCCGTCACCAGGGTGTCCGCCGCCTTCGGGTGGACCTGCCAGAAGCCGCCGCCCCCCACGCGGTGGGTCCGGCCGTCCGCGCGCTCGCGGACGAAGGGGCGGCCGTGGACGCGGTGGACGCCGCCGGAGCGCTCGTCGACGCGCAGGACGGACACCGGGCGGTCCAGCTCGACCAGCGGCAGGCGCGCGCCCGGCTTCGGCGTGAGGATCACCTGCCGGTCCTGCGAGCCTGTCGCCGCGATCGCCTCGACGGAGTCCATGCCGGTCCAGTCGCGCTTCTCGATGCCCAGCTCGCTGACGCCCTCCGCGGCGATCATGCAGTGGTCGATCGGCTCCACCTCGTGCGAGCGGTGCCGGCGCAGACCGGCCCGGCCGTCGGCCGTGACGGCGTACTGGACGCGCGTGCGCCAGGCCGGGACCTGCCCCGCGGGCACCTTGTCGCCCTCGGCGGGCAGGACCGTGCCGTCCCAGCCGGCCTCCTCCGGGGTGAGCCCGGCGAGCCGCTGGAGCTGCTCGGCGATGACGTCGGCCTTCAGGCGCCGCTGCGCTCCCGGCTTGGCGTGCTGCCAGTCGCAGCCGCCGCAGCGGCCCGGCCCGGCGTAGGGGCAGGGCTCGTCGATCCGGTCCTTGGAGGCGTCGAGCACCCGTACCGCGTCGGCCCGCAGGAACCGCGCGCCCTCCTCGCCCTCGGTCACCCGCGCCACGACCCGCTCACCCGGCAGGGCGTGCCGCACGAACAGCACCTGGCCCTCGGACGTACGGGCGATGCAGTGGCCGCCGTGGGCGACGGGGCCGACCTCGACCTCGTACTCCTCCCCCACCAGCGACTTCCTCGGTTCTGCCTGCATGGCGGGGTGACTCCAAAATACGAGAGGGCGACGGGCCGTACGGAAAACGGCCGGACAACAGCCCACCAGTCTACGTGGCTGCCGCCCGGCCGTTTCACGACCGTTCCACAAGGCCCCGGGTCAGGACTTGGGCTCCGAGGACTCCCGGGTCCGCTCCTGCGCGGGCCCCCGCCGCACCGACCCCGGCGCGTTCCACTCCTGCTGCCTGCGGGCCCGCCGCTTGGCCGCCTCGGAGGACTGCAGCTGGTACGGCACGGAGGTCACCATGATCCCCGGCGTGAACAGCAGCCGGCCCTTCAGGCGCAGGGCGCTCTGGTTGTGCAGCAGGTGCTCGTACCAGTGGCCGACGACGTACTCGGGGATGATCACGGACACCGCGTCCCGCGGCGACTCCTTGCGCAGGCTCTTGACGTACTCGATGATCGGCCGGGTGATCTCGCGGTAGGGCGAGTCGAGGACCTTCAGCGGTACGTCGATGCCGCGGCGCTCCCACTCCTCGCGCAGCGCCTTGGTCTCGGCCGGGTCGACGTTGACGCTGACCGCCTCCAGCGTGTCCGAGCGCATCAGCTTGGCGTAGGCCAGGGCGCGCAGCGTGGGGCGGTGGATCTTGGAGATCAGGACGACGGAGTGGACGCGGGAGGGCCGTACGCTGTCGTCGCTCGGGCCCTCGGGGGCGGCGATCTCCTCGGCGACCCGGTCGTAGTGCTTACGGATGGCCGTCATCGTCGCGTAGAAGATCACCATGCCGAGCAAGGCGACCCAGGCGCCGTGCGTGAACTTGGTGACGAGGACGACGACCAGCACGAGGCCGGTGAAGAAGGCGCCGAAGGCGTTGATGGCGCGCGAGCGGATCATGCGGCGGCGCTTGGCCTGGTCCTGCTCGGTGGCCAGGTGGCGGTTCCAGTGCCGGACCATGCCGGTCTGGCTGAGCGTGAACGACACGAACACGCCGACGATGTACAGCTGGATCAGGCGGGTGGAGTCGGCGCCGTAGATCCACACCAGCAGCCCGGCGGCGCCCGCGAGGAGCACGATGCCGTTGGAGAAGGCCAGCCGGTCGCCGCGGGTGTGCAGCTGGCGCGGCAGGTAGCGGTCCTGGGCGAGGATCGAGCCGAGCAGCGGGAAGCCGTTGTAGGCCGTGTTGGCGGCGAGGAACAGCACCAGCGCGGTGGCCGCGGCCAGCACGATGAACAGGAAGCTGCCCTTGCCGAAGACGGCCTCGGCGACCTGGGAGATCACCGGGTTCTGCACGTAGTCCGCGCCGAGCGGGACGCCGTTGTGGAAGAGGTCGCGGGCCGGGTTCTCGGCCATGCGGACGTCGGTGGCGGCGGCCAGCGCGATGATGCCGCAGAACATGGTGACGGCCAGCAGGCCCATCAGCGCGAGGGTGGTCGCGGCGTTCTTGGACTTGGGCTTGCGGAAGGCCGGGACGCCGTTGGAGATCGCCTCGACGCCGGTGAGCGCGGCGCAGCCGGAGGAGAAGGCGCGCAGCAGCAGGAAGACCAGGGCGAAGCCGGCCAGGCCCTGGTGCTCGGGTTTGATGACGTAGTCAGCGGTGGGTGCCCGCATGGTGTCGTCCAGGACCAGTCCGCGGAAGGCGCCCCAGGCGATCATCGTGAAGACGCCCGCGACGAAGACGTACGTCGGGATGGCGAAGAGGGAGCCCGACTCCTTCACGCCGCGCAGGTTCATCAGCGTCAGCAGCACGATCACGCCGATCGCGCAGAGCACCTTGTGCTCGACCACGAACGGGATCGCCGAGCCGAGGTTCTCGATGCCGGAGGAGATCGACACCGCGACGGTGAGGACGTAGTCGACGAGCAGCGCGCTGGCGACCGTGAGACCCGCCTTGGGGCCGAGGTTGGTGTTCGCCACCTCGTAGTCGCCGCCGCCGCTGGGGTAGGCGTGCACGTTCTGCCGGTACGAGGCCACCACGGTGAACATCAGTACGACGACCGCGACCGCGATCCACGGACTGAAGTGGTACGCCGTCACGCCCGCGATCGACAGGACGAGAAGCACCTCGCCGGGTGCGTACGCCACGGAGGACAGCGGGTCGGAGGCGAAGACGGGGAGTGCGATGCGCTTCGGCAGGAGCGTTTCCCCGAGCCGATCACTGCGCAGTGCGCGCCCGATCAGGATCCGTTTGGGCACGTCGGTCAGTTTGGACACAACAGAGGATCGTAAGCGTTCGATTGCGGGGCCGCCCACCCGCCACCCCCCATCGGCGTTCCCTCTGCTCTCCGAGTGAATTCAGGGGCCTGTGCGGCTGTGGATTCCGCAGGTCATCCGGTTCTCATGCCTATATGACTGAGCCTGCCCGTGACCTGACCCTCGCCACTTCAGGAGCTCTCGTGCACACGTCCGCAGAACTGATCGGTGCCGTAGCCGCACTCGTCGCCCTCGGAATCCTCACACTCGCGAGCGTGCGCAGCATCGGCCGCCGCTGATCCGCCCCGCCCGCCGCGGCCCGGGGCTCAGCCCCCGGTCTGTGCCTCGATCCCGTCAAGCAGCAACTCCAGTCCCACGGTGAAGCTGGTGTCCCAGTCGACATCGGAGATGTAGTTGTTCGCGGCGACGGTCGGATACCGGTCACTGTGGCTCTGCAGGTACTCCTGCCCCAGCCGGGCCTCCTCGGCGGAGAGCTGGAGGCTGGACTGGGTGGCCGTGGCACCCATCACGTGGTTGTACAGGGCCCATGTGGCGGCGTTGAGTTGTCTGCCGGTCAGCCCGGCACGCACCAGCGCGGACTGCAGGAACTCCATCCAGGCCAGGAAGTTCGGACCCATCAGGGGCCGTTGGCGCGCGGGCAGGGTGGCGGCCCAGGGGTGCCGCAGCATCGCCTGCCGCCAGGTGTTGACCAGGATCACGATGTCGTCCCGGGGGTTTTCGGCGCTCCGGTCCGGGAGCGAGGTCTCCCCGAAGATCGCGTCGACCGCCAGATCGATGACGTCGCCCTTGGTGGCCACGTGCCAGTACAGGGTCGTGGCGCCCACCTGGAGCCGTTCGGCCAGGTGACGCATGGTGAGCCGGTCCATCCCCTCCTCGTCCAGCAGGGCGACGGCGGCCCGGACGATGCGTTCCCGCGTCAGTGGCGGCTCTCCCTGCCTGGCCCGCGGGGAGCGCAGCCAGACGTTGCCGACTCCCGCTCCGGCCTGGCCCCTCGAGCGTTCCTTGCCCGCCATGACGTTCACCTCCGGTTTCATGCGGCTCACCCCCGAGGGTGCACATCGCGTCACTCAGCGTTCCGGGCGAGTCTCGCACGCCCGGACGCGCGCCTCGGCGCGAGCGTCCGGCCTTCACCGCCCCTTTCCTCCGGAGCACCGAAACTCCCGTTGTTTTCGGCCACTTGAGGCCACCCATGCCCTCTCCACCGGCTCCTGCGTAAGGGCACGGCTGCGCGGAGTTGCAGTAGAGTCCCTGTCACTAGACCAACGTTCGAGTAACCCGACCATAGTGCGAGTAGCCGTGACAGAGATCCAGCGAGAAGCACCACCGTCGGCGCGGTCCAAGAGGCGCTGGTGGACCCTTCCGGTCGTGAGCCTGGCCCAGCTGATGGTCGTGCTGGACGCGACCATCGTGAACATCGCTCTTCCCTCCGCCCAGGAAGCCCTGGGCATGACCGACACCGACCGCCACTGGGTGATCACGGCCTACGCCCTCGCGTTCGGCGGCCTCCTGCTGGTGGGTGGGCGGGTGTGCGGTGCGATCGGCCACCGGCGGGCCTTCACCATCGGCCTGGCCGGCTTCGCGCTGGCCTCGGCGCTCGGCGGCGCGGCCGGCAACGCGCCCACGCTCTTCGCGGCCCGTGCCGGGCAGGGCGTCTTCGCCGCGCTCCTGGCGCCGGCGGCGCTGTCCCTGCTCATCCTCACCTTCACCGACGGGCGCGAGCGCGGAAAGGCGTTCGGCGTCTTCGCGGGCGTCGGCGCGGGCGGCGCCGCCCTGGGCGTCGTGGCGGGCGGACTGCTCACCGAGTACGCCGACTGGCGCTGGTGCCTCTACATCAACATCCCCATGACCGCCATCGCCCTGATCGGCGTCCCTCTCATCATGCGCGACCGTCCGGGCGGCACCCTGCGCCACCTGGACGTCCCCGGGGTACTGCTCAGCGCCGCGGGCCTGGTCGCCCTGGTCTACGGCTTCACCCAGGCGGAACCGCACGGCTGGGGCGACCCGACGGTGCTGGCCCTGCTCGTCGCCGGGGTGCTCCTGCTGGGCCTGTTCGTCCTGGTCGAGGCCAGGACGCGGCATCCGCTGCTGCCCCTGCGCATCCTCGTGCACCGGGTCCGCGGCACGGCGTTCGTGTCCGTGTGCCTGATGTTCGCCGCGATGTTCGGCTTCTACCTCTTCGTGAGCTACTACACGCAGACGATCCTCGGCTACTCACCGGTCAAGGCGGGCATGACGCTGCTGGTGAATGCCGTGAGCACCACCGTCGGCGCGATGTTCATCGCCGGCAGGCTGCACCGGTGGGTCGCCCCGAACGGCCTGATCGCGGGCAGCCTGCTGTCGTCCGCCGCGGGCATGCTGATCCTCACCCGGCTGGAGGTCGGCAGCTCCCACGTGTTCACGGTGTACCTGACCCCGTCGATGATCCTGACCGGTATCGGCCTCGGCTGTCTGCTCGCCACGGCGACCAATACGGCCACGGTCGAGCTGGACCCGGCCGAGGCCGGCGTCGCGTCGGCGGCCTACAACACGGTCCAGCAAGTGGGAGCCGCGTTCGGCACCGCCCTGCTCAACTCCATCGCCACCAGCGTCACCACGTCGTACCTCGAGGACCACGGGAGCGGCCCGGGCGCGCTCGACGCCGGGACGGTGCACGGCTACACCGTGGCGCTCTGGGTGGCCTTCGGCATCCTCGTCTGCGGCGCGCTGCTCGTCGGTCTGCTCTCCCGGGGCGGTCATCGCACGTCCCGCCCGGAAGCCGTGGTCGAGGTGTCCGGCTGATGCCGGGCCTGGCAACCGGACGTCCGGAGGGCCCTGGTGGGCTCGTCGGGCTTTGCCTATACGTTGGAGACAGGCGACCAGCCGGGCCCCCAGGCGCTGAACGGGATCACGTCAGGCGTGGACCGGCATGATGGTGCCTGGCGGCCCGCACAGAAGGCCGCGACGTGCTGCCCGGCGAGCCGAGAGAGAGACATGAGCAGAGCATTGACGCGGGCCGAAGGGCCTGCGGGAAGCGTGGTGTGAGGCCATGCATATCGTCATCATGGGTTGCGGAAGGGTGGGTTCCGCCCTGGCCCAGAACCTGGAGCAGCAGGGCCACACGGTCGCCGTGGTCGACCAGGACCCCACCGCCTTCCGCCGCCTGGGGTCCTCCTTCGGCGGCCGCCGCGTCACCGGGGTCGGCTTCGACCAGGACACCCTGAGGGAGGCGGGCATCGAGGAGGCCGGCGCCTTCGCCGCCGTCTCCAGCGGTGACAACTCCAACATCATCGCCGCGCGCGTGGCCCGTGAGATGTTCGGCATCGAGAACGTCGCCGCCCGCATCTACGACCCCCGTCGCGCCGAGGTCTACCAGCGCCTGGGCATCCCCACCGTCGCCACCGTCCGCTGGACGGCCGACCAAATGCTGCGCCGCCTGCTCCCCTCCGGCGCCGAGCCGCTGTGGCGCGACCCCACCGGCGGCGTCCAGCTCGCCGAGGTGCACACCTCCACCGCCTGGGTCGGCCACAAGATCAGCCGGATCCAGGAGGAGACGGGCGTGCGCGTGGCGTTCCTGACCCGGCTCGGCGAGGCGGTCCTGCCGACTTCGCAGACGGTGTTGCAGGAGGGCGACCTGGTGCACGTGATGATGCGCACCGACGAGGTCGACACGGTCGAGGCGGCGTTCGCCAAGGGTCCCGAAGAGGAGGGCGGTCACTGATGAGGGTCGCCATTGCCGGTGCCGGCGCGGTCGGCCGCTCGATCGCGGGCGAGCTGCTGGAGAACGGCCACGAGGTCCTGCTGATCGACAAGGCGCCCACCGCCATCTCCGTCGAGCGCGTCCCGCAGGCCGAGTGGCTGCTCGCCGACGCCTGTGAGATCACCTCCCTGGACGAGGCGGCGCTCCAGCGCTGCAATGTCGTCATCGCCGCGACCGGCGACGACAAGGTCAACCTGGTCGTCTCGCTGCTGGCCAAGACGGAGTACGGCGTTCCGCGCGTCGTCGCCCGGGTGAACAACCCGAAGAACGAGTGGCTGTTCAACGAGTCCTGGGGCGTGGACGTCGCCGTCTCCACCCCGCGCCTGATGTCGGCCCTCGTCGAGGAGGCGGTGAGCGTGGGCGACCTGGTCCGCCTGCTCCGCTTCAGCCACGGCGACGCCAACCTCGTCGAGCTGACCCTGCCGGAGGAGTCGGCCCTGGCCGGCACGCAGGTCGGGGACGTGGAGTGGCCGGAGGACACGTCCCTGGTCACGATCATCCGCGGCACGCGCGTCCTGACGCCCTCCCGGGAGGACTCCCTGGAGGCGGGCGACGAGCTGCTCTTCGTGGCCGCGCAGGCCCGCGAGGAGCAGTTGGAGGACCTGCTGTCGGTACGCCGGGACAGCGCGGCGAGCTGAGCGGGCCCCGCGGTCATGCGGAAGGGGCGTCCCGGCTTCCCGGGACGCCCCTTCCTCGCTTCAGGTACCTACTCGGCGGACCGGGCGGCGGCCTGCCGCTCCCTCTCCTCGGCGGCCTTCTCCTCCGCCTCCATCTCCGCGAACACGTCGATGGGCGCGGGCGCCTTCGCCAGGAAGACCCAGGTCAGCCACACCGCGAGCAGGAAGGGCGGGATCTTCAGGGCGACCAGGACCCAGCCCAGCTGCGTGGTGTCGGCCCACCAGTACAGCGGGAAGAGGATCGCGCACTTGGCGAGCAGGATCGCGCCCCAGGCGTAACTGGCCTTGGTGTACGCCTTCTTGCGGCCCGGGTTCCGCGTGCGCCAGGAGAGGTTCTCCTTGAAGACCGGGCCGAGGATCAGCCCGATCAGCGGCACCCCGGCCAGGGCCGTGATCACGTACGCGAGCCCGAGGCCCAGCGTGTAGAGCATGCCGGGCAGGTAGAAGTCCTTGGCGTTGCCGGTCATCATCGCGAAGACGACACCGAAGGCCACGCCGAAGACACCGCTGAAGGCGTGCTTGACGGTGTCCCTCATCACCAGCCGGACCACGACCAGCACCAGCGACACGGCCAGCGCCGCGATCGCCGACAGGTGCAGGTCCTTGTTGATCGTGTAGATGGTGACGAAGAGCAGGCCGGGCACCACCGTCTCGACCATGCCCCGCACGCCGCCGAACGCCTCGAACAGGGCGGCCTCGGTCACCGCCCGGGCGTCGTCCGCAGAATTCTCTTCGGTCGGCTTGTCGAGCGACGTCACCGGCTACTCCCGTCCGAGGGGTCTCAGTTCGTACTTGGGATTGAACAGCACCCGGCGGCCCCGGCTCATCGAGACCCGGCCGGATGCGATCAGCTTGCGTCCCGGCTCTATGCCCACGATGGAGCGCCGGCCGAGCCAGACCACGTCCAGCGCCGCGGATCCGTCGAACAGCTCGGCCTCCAGGGCAGGGACTCCGGCGCGCGGTCGCAGGGTGACCGTGCGCAAGGTACCAGTAACCGTCACTATCTGGCGGTCCTGGCAGTCTCCGATCCGGATACAGCCGGTGGTCTCGGAGTCCTCCCGCAGTTCCTCGGACTCCAGGTCCTCCTGCGACGAGGAGAGCCGGTCGAGCATGCGCCGGAACCGGCCCGCCGGCTTCTGAGAACGAGGAACAGCACTCATATCTGAAGCGTACCGGGGCCCGCCGACATCTCCGTAGCCCTGGGGCGAGGCCCCCTACTTCTCGAACCGGTACCCCATCCCCGGCTCCGTAATGAAGTGCTTCGGGTGCGAAGGGTCCGCCTCCAGCTTCCGCCGCAGCTGCGCCATGTACACGCGCAGATAGTTCGTCTCGGTCCCGTACGACGGGCCCCAGACCTCCTGCAGCAGCTGCTTCTGCCCGACCAGTCGGCCGCTGTTGCGCACGAGGACCTCCAGCAGGTGCCACTCGGTGGGGGTCAGCCGGACGTCCCGGCCGGCGCGGTTGACCTTCTTCGCGGCCAGGTCGACGGTGAACTCGTCGGTCTCCACGACCACGTCGTCCTCACCGCCCCCGCCCGGCTCGGCCCGGCGCACGGCGGCCCGCAGCCGGGCCAGCAGCTCGTCCATGCCGAACGGCTTGGTGACGTAGTCGTCGGCGCCCGCGTCCAGCGCCTCGACCTTCTCGTCGGAGGAGTGCCGGGCGGACAGCACCAGGATCGGCACCCGCGTCCAGCCGCGCAGCCCCCTGATCACCTCGACGCCGTCCATGTCGGGCAGCCCGAGGTCGAGGACGACCACGTCGGGGTGGCGGGCGGCGGCGAGCCGCAGGGCGGTGGCACCGTCGTGGGCCGCGTCGACCTCGTACGTGCGTGCCTTGAGGTTGATCACGAGGGCGCGCACGATCTGCGGCTCGTCGTCGACCACCAGGACGCGGGTCATGAGGCCTGCCTTTCCGGTTCTGCCAGGGGTTCTTCCGCCGGGAGCACAGGCTCCGGGCGCGTTCCCGCCGCGCGGAGCGTGAGGACCATGGTGAGCCCGCCGCCGGGCGTGTCCTCGGCGTTCAGGGTGCCGCCCATGGCCTCGGCGAAGCCGCGCGCCACCGCGAGCCCGAGGCCCACCCCGGCGCCGCGCGGGGCGTCACCGTGGCGCTGGAAGGGTTCGAATATGCGGTCCTTGGCCTCGTCGGGGACGCCCGGCCCCCGGTCGACCACCCGCACCTCGACCCGGTCGCCGAGCGTGCTGGCCGCGACCAGCACGGACGCGTCGGGCGGACTGTACTTGACGGCGTTCTCGACGAGGTTGGCCATCGCCCGCTCCAGCAGCCCGGGATCGACGTCGACCATGGGCAGGGTCTCCGGCACGTCCAGGACGACGCTGCCCTCGGGTACGCCGCCGAGCGCCATCGGCGCCACCTCGTCCAGGTCGATCTCGCGGATCAGCGGGGTGACCGTGCCGGTCTGGAGGCGGGACATGTCGAGCAGGTTGCCGACGAGGTGGTCGAGCCGGTCGGCGCCCTCCTCGATGCCCTCCAGCAGTTCCGCCCGGTCCTCCTCGGACCACTCGACGTCCTCGGAGCGCAGGGAGGACACCGCCGCCTTGATCCCGGCGAGCGGGGTGCGCAGGTCGTGGCTGACGGCGGCCAGCAACGCCGTACGGATGCGGTTGCCCTCGGCGAGCGCGCGGGCCCGGTCGGCCTCCTCGCGCAGCCGGCGGCGGTCCAGGACGACGGCTGCCTGGGCTGCGAAGGCGGCCAGCACGCGGCGGTCCTCGGCGGGCAGGACGCGCCCGGTCAGCGCGAGCGCCATGTGATCCCCGACCGGCACGTCGACGTCCGCCTGGTCGGGCCGCTCCACGGGGCGTCCCTGGCCCACCCGGCCGGCGCAGGTCCACGGCTCGACGTCGCCGGCCCGTTCCAGCAGGGCCGCCGACTCCATGCCGAAGGTCTCCCGGACCCGTTCCAGCAGCTCCTCCAGGCCGGTCTCGCCGCGCAGGACGTTGCCCGCGAGGAACGACAGGATCTCGGACTCGGCGCGCAGCCGGGCCGCCTGGTGGGTGCGGCGGGCGGCGAGGTCGACGACGGAGGCCACCGCCGCGCCGACGGCCACGAAGATCACGATGGCGACGATGTTCTTCGGGTCGGCGATGGTCCACCGGTGCAGGGGCGGTGTGTAGAAGTAGTTCAGCAGCAGGGAGCCGACCGCGGCCGAGGCCAGGGCGGGCAGCAGCCCGCCGAGCAGGGCCGCCGCCACCGTCAGCGCCAGGAACAGCAGCATGTCGTTGGCGAGGCCGAGGTCGACGGCGCTCAGCAGCGCCGCCAGGGCGGGCGGACCGGCGACACCGGCGATCCACCCCCACACCCGCCGGGAGCGTCCGAGGCGCGCGCTCCGGGCCACCGGCAGCCCGCGGCCCTTGGCGACCTCGCCGTGGGTGACGATGTGCACGTCGAGGTCGGGCCCGGACTCCCGGGCGACCGTGGCGCCGACGCCGGGCCCGAAGACGTACTGCCAGGTCTTGCGGCGCGAGGAGCCCAGCACGATCTGGGTGGCGTTCACGCCCCGGGCGAAGGCGAGCAGCGCGGCCGGTATGTCGTCGCCGACGACGTGGTGGAACGTTCCGCCAAGGTCCTCGACCAGGGTTCGCTGCATCGCCAGTTCCTTGGGCGAGGCCGAGGTCAGCCCGTCGCTGCGGGCTATGTAGACGGCCAGCACCTCGCCGCCGGCGCCCTTCTCGGCCAGCCGCGCGGCCCGGCGGATGAGCGTGCGCCCCTCGGGGCCGCCGGTCAGCCCGACCACGATCCGCTCGCGCGAGCCCCAGATCGCCGACACCCGGTGGTCGCTGCGGTAGCGGGTGAGGTAGGCGTCGACCCGGTCGGCCACCCACAGCAGCGCCAGCTCGCGCAGCGCGGTCAGGTTGCCGGGCCGGAAGTAGTTCGACAGCGCGGCGTCGACCTTGTCGGGCCGGTAGATGTTGCCGTGCGCCATCCGCCGCCGCAGCGCCTCGGGCGACATGTCGACCAGCTCGATCTGGTCGGCCCGCCGCACCACCTCGTCCGGCACGGTCTCCTGCTGCCGTACGCCGGTGATCGACTCGACGATGTCGCCGAGGGACTCCAGGTGCTGGATGTTGACGGTGGAGATCACGTCGATGCCCGCCGCGAGCAGTTCCTCCACGTCCTGCCAGCGCTTGGCGTTGCGGGAGCCCGGGACGTTCGTGTGGGCGAGTTCGTCCACCAGGGCGACCTGGGGGCGGCGGGCGAGGACGGCGTCCAGGTCCATCTCGGTGAACGTGCCGCCCCGGTGGTCGATCTCCCGGCGCGGCACCTGCTCCAGGCCGTGCAGCATCACCTCGGTGCGGGGCCGGTCGTGGTGCTCGACGAAGGCCACCACGCAGTCCGTGCCCCGCTCGACGCGACGGTGCGCCTCGGACAGCATCGCGTACGTCTTGCCGACGCCCGGTGCCGCACCGAGGTAGATCCGAAGCTTGCCGCGTCCCATGGCCTCATTGTCTTCCGGTCTGCCGTTCACGCAGCGTCGACCTTACGGCGGGCCGGCACGGCACGGGGGCGCCGGGCCCGGCGGCGGGCCCGTCTTTGACGGAACCCTGACGCGCCCGGGCCGGTCAGGGGGTCACGCGGGGTTGTCGCCGTGGGTGAGGGTCTCCCACGCGACGAAGAGGTGGTTGGAGCCGGCGGGACGGCCGCGCGTCGTCAGCGACTCGGTGTGGGTCATGGCGTGTCCGAGGCGGTTGGCGAGGGCGTTGTGGCCGACCTCGGGTATCGGCCCGAGGCCGGGCTTGAGCGAGCCGCCGCACAGCCAGCTCGGGGCCGCGGTGCCCAGCTCGTACTTGGCATGGAAGCCGAGCCCGTGCCGCAGCCGCTCCCCCACGTCCGTGCCGTAGAGGTCCTGCCCCTGGATCCGGCTGGTCTCGGCGACGTGCGAGATGGCCGAGAGGCCGTAGCCGGTGTGCGTGAAGTCCCGGCAGGTCTCCTGGCTGAGCCCGTTGACGAAGGTCGACTGCCCCTGCCAGTACTTGACGATCTTGTCCCGGGTGTCGAGGTGCTGGCCGGGGACGGTCTTCGGCAGCGCGCCGTCCGACTCCAGGTAGACGTAGGCGGCGGTCCGGGTGCGGAACTTCGCCATGGCCTTGTCGTACGAGGCCTTGTCCTCCAGGAAGACGGAGATGCCGACGGCGGCCTCCATCATCGACAGCTCCCAGTTGCCGTTGGAGTGGGAGCCGTTGATGATCTCGGGCAGGTAGACGGTGCGGAGCATGGTCGCGAAGCGGCCGGAGTTCGCCCAGGTCCCGGTGTACGTGTACTTGATGATCTCGGCGGCCCTCGGCCAGGAGGAGCCGGCCCAGCCGGTCTGCAGGGGCGCGTTGCTGTTGGTGTGGTCCCGGATCACTGCGGACCAGGCGTCCATCAGCTCGATGGCCTTGCGCGCGTGCCGTTCGTCGCGCGTGACGTACCAGGCGAGGGCGTGGGTGTAGGCGGCGATCGCGTCCTCGCGCTCGTCGGTGCAGCCGTGATCGGGGTTGGAGTAGGAGCCGCACTCCACGACCGCCCGGGGCCTGGGCGTGCGGTTCAGGTCGGCGTACTTGCTCGCCGTCATCCGGTCGAAGGCGCCCTTCCAGGGCTGGGCGCCGGCGTTGACCTGGGAGCGGGCGAAGTCCAACTGGCCCTTGGAGACGGTGACTCCGGGGTGGACGAAGGTCGCGGGGGCGCTGGGAGCGGCGTCGGCCGGGCGGGCGAGCACACCGGCGAGGAGGGCGGCCGAGGCCGCGAGGAGAGCGGTTCTGCGCATGTGGGGGGCCTTCCGTTCTGGCATGTGAACGTGAAGCGCCTTTATGAACAGACGCGTTGGTCGGAGAAGGTAGGTACAGACCAATGCGCCGTCAAGGCTCCGCGCACGAGAAAGGGCCGCACCCCCGGTGGGATGCGGCCCTGGTGTCTTCTTCGTCTCAGCGGACCTCGGTGATCTCCGGTCCGCGCTGGAGCTGGCCCATTCCGCCCGCGAAACGGGAGCCCTCCTCCTGCTGGACGCCCTCGGGGACCATCTGGGCGTCGTTCGGCAGCTTCAGGACGATCGGGTCGCGGGGCGCCATCGGGCCCTCGCCGCGGACCACGACCGTGTCCCGGAAGATCTGCTCCAGCAGCCCGGCGGCCTGCGGCTGCACCGCGCCCTGGCCCGAGATGACCCCGCGCAGGAACCAGCGGGGGCCGTCCACACCGACGAACCGCACGACCTGGAAGCCGCCGGTGCCGTCCGGCAGCTGCACCGGCACCTGGGCCCGCAGCTCCCAGCCCAGCGGCCCCTCGACCTCGTCGACGATGCCGCCCTGCTGGGTGATGCCGGTCGCGATCTCCTCGCGCACCTCGCCCCAGATGCCCTCACGCTTGGGCGCGGCGAAGCCCTGCAGCTGGATGGCGCTGTCCCGCAGCACGACCGTCGCCGCCACGATCGCGTCACCCGCGACCTCGACCCGCAGCTCCATGCCGTCGACGCCCGGCACGAACAGGCCTCCCAGGTCGACCCGGCCCTCGGCGGGGTCACGGACCTCGGAGCTGTCCCACGGCCCGTCGGGGCGCGGCGCCGGCTCGAGCCTCAGGCGCTCGCCCTCGTCGCCCGCCTCACTGTCGA
Source organism: Streptomyces sp. NPDC006140 (assembly GCF_040628815.1). Classification (NCBI taxonomy): domain Bacteria; kingdom Bacillati; phylum Actinomycetota; class Actinomycetes; order Kitasatosporales; family Streptomycetaceae; genus Streptomyces; species Streptomyces sp. NPDC006140. The sequence continues at coordinate 535,680 of NZ_JBEXTS010000004.1, forward strand.
CACCGTCGACGACCTGCTCGGCCTCGCCGGCCGCGTCCTCGGCGGCATCCCTCTTCTTGCGACGTCCGAACACGTCACTGTCCTTCCCGGTCGGATACGACCGAAGCGTATCGATTCCCACCCGTCCGACCGCCGATGGCGGCCTGACCGCTTGTGCCGCTCGTCCCGTCCACCGCGGCATGGCCTCCGGTGGACCCGAAGCCCCCCTCGGCCCGCGCGGAGTCGGGAAGCTCCGCCACCTCCTGGAAGCGGACCCTCTCGACCTGCTGGACAACCAGTTGGGCAATCCGGTCGAAGCGCTCGAACCGCACGGCCTCGCGCGGGTCGAGATTCACCACGATCACCTTGATCTCCCCACGGTACCCGGCATCAACCGTCCCCGGGGCATTCACCAGGGCGACGCCGCAGCGGGCGGCCAGGCCGGATCGCGGGTGCACGAAGGCCGCGTACCCCTCCGGCAGTGCCACAGACACTCCCGTGGGCAGCACGGCCCGCTCGCCCGGCGCCAGTCGGCACGCCTCGGTGGTGCGCAGATCGGCACCCGCGTCCCCGGGGTGCGCATACGACGGCAGGGGTACGTCCGGATCGACGCGCCGGATCAGTACGTCCACCGGCTGACGGCTCGCGGGGCTCGTGGGAGTCATGGTGCTTTCCGGGCTCGCGGGGCTTGTGGAACTGATGGGACCGGCCGGGCCGGTGCGGCCTCCCGGGCTCACGGGTTCACCTCGAAGGCACGGGCGCGGCGGACCTGGTCCGGGTCGCTCATGGCCGCCTGGATCTCCTCCGGGCGGCCATGGTCGACGAAGTGGTCGACCTTCACCTCGACGAAGAGCGCGTCGGCGCGCACGGCGACGGGTCCGTCGGGGCCGCCGACGCGCCCGGTGGCCGTGGAGTAGATCTTCCGCCCGGCCACCGCCGTCACCTCCGCCTCCAGGTGGAGCGTGGTGCCGACGGGCACGGGCCGTACGAAGTCGGTCTCCAGCCGCCCGGTCACGGCGATCGTGCGCAGCAGCCAGTTCAGCGAGCCGAGGGTCTCGTCCAGGGCACTGGTGAGCACACCGCCGTGCGCGAGGCCCGGGGCGCCCTGGTGGGCGGGCCGCACGGTGAACTCGGCGGTGAGGGACACGCCCTCACCGGCGCGCGCCTCCAGGTGCAGCCCGTGCGGCTGGTCGCCGCCACAGCCGAAGCACTGGCCGTAGTGCGCGCCGAGGAGCTCACCGGGCGCCGGAGCGTCCGGGTGCCGCACCGGTCGCACGGCGTCGGCCGGAGGCTGAAGAGCTGCGGAAGTACGACTCACAGCCGGAGACCTTACCCGCGCGTCGGCCCCTTCCGGACACCGTGTCAAGCTTGGCTCCATGCAGCTCTCCGCCGCCCCGTACGAAGAACGCCTCACCGCCCCGCGGACCTGGTGGCTGATCTCGTTCCTCGTCGGGGTCTCCATGGCCCTGGTCCTGCTCCCGTTCGGCACGCTGCCGATGCTCGGGGGCCTCGCCGGGGGCACCGCGGTCGCGGCCGTCGCCGCGAGTTCGTACGGCTCGGTCCGCATCCGCGTCGTGGGCGACTCCCTGATCGCCGGCGAGGCGAAGATCCCGGTGGCGGCCCTGGGCGAGGCGGAGGTCCTGGACGCGGAGGAGACCCGCGCCTGGCGCACGTACAAGGCCGACCCGCGCGCCTTCATGCTGCTGCGCGCCTACATCCCCACGGCCCTGCGCGTGGAGGTAACGGACCCGGAGGACCCCACTCCGTACCTGTACCTGTCCACGCGCGAGCCGGAGCGCCTGGCGGAGGCACTGCGGGCGGCGAAGTCGGCCTAGCACACCTGCCCGGGACGTCACCCGGCAGAAGAACGGCAGGTCTCAGGGCCCGCCGTCGCCCTTGTCGTCCTGTCCCGCGTCGCGCTGCTCGTCGTGTTCCGCGTCGCGCTTGTCGTCCGCGCGGTGCCCCAGGGGGTCGTGCGTGATCTCGCCCATCTCCAGGGCGTCCGCCGGGCGTTCCAGGGCGGGGAGCGACTCCAGGGCCTCCCAGGGCACCTGGATCTTGCGCAGGTCCTCGCGGATGCGGGCGGCCAGCTTTCTCGTCTCGCTGCGGTTCATGGCCGCGCCCACGGCGGCTCCGACCAGGAACGGCATGAGATTCGGCATGTTGCGGAGCATCCGCTTCATGATCCGCTGGCGCAGATCGCGCTTCATGCGGCTGTTCAGCGCCGTGCTGAACGTCGAGGGCTTGGTCGCGTCGATCCCGCGCTCCCCCGACCACGAGTCGAGGTAGGCGGTGCTGCGCTGCTTGAGGTTGCCGGGCGGTCGTACGCCGTAGACCTCGTGGAGTTCGGCGATCAGCTTCAGCTCGATCGCCGCGACGCCGGTGACCTCGGCGGCCAGTTCCGTGGGCATCGCGGGGGGCACGGGAAGCATCGCCGCCGCGCCGATGCCGGCTCCGACCGTCGCCGTCGCCTTCGCCGCGCCCGCGACGAGCCTGTCCGCGAGCTCTTCGGGCCCGAGGCCCGGGAACTGCCTGCGCAGGGTCGCCAGGTCCCGTACGGGGACCCGGGGTGCCATGTCGATGATCCGGTCGGCGAGGTACGCGAGCCCCGCACGGGCCCGCTCGCCGCCCTTGCGGGCTCCTTCCCTTGCCCGCTCCCGGATCGCCCCCGCACGTCGTCTGGCGACGGGTGCGGGGACGTCCACGGACGCCGGGAGGTCACCCCGGTCCGCGGCCGGTTCGAGCGAGGCCGCCCCCGTACCGGTGGAGCCTCGCCCGTCGTCACGCGCGCCGTGCTTCGGGCCGTCGTCGATCGGCCCTTCGTCCGCCTTCCGCTTGGAGAAGCGGCGCTTCCAGGGAGGGGTCGAGCCAGTCACGGCCGACCCGTCCTCAGTCGCAGTCGCGGCAGATCGGCTGACCGTTCTTCTCCCGGGCCAGCTGGCTGCGGTGGTGCACCAGGAAGCAGCTCATGCAGGTGAACTCGTCCTGCTGCTTCGGGAGCACCCGGACGGCCAGTTCCTCGTTCGAGAGGTCTGCCCCGGGCAGTTCGAGGCCCTCTGCGGCCTCGAACTCGTCGACGTCCACGGCGGAGGCCGACTTGTCGTTCCGCCGAGCCTTCAGCTCTTCGAGGCTGTCCGAGTCGACGTCATCGTCGGTCTTGCGTGGAGTGTCGTAATCGGTTGCCATGTCGCTCTCCCCCTCTGGGTGTCTGCGGTGTCTCCAGCGCACGTAACGCGTGAGAGGCCGGACTTGTGCCCGACCTGAGGCGGAGATTTTGCCTCACATCAAGGTCTGTTACTCAATCGACACCCAACCGGACTCCTCACGAGTGATCGGCTTGGATGGCGATGGGGACCGTACACGGTCCTAATGCCGCACTTCAAAGGCGTCTCACCGTGTACTTCCCGTGATCAAGACCCCCGAAAACCGGGATTTTCCCGACTTTCCGGCAGGAGGCATGATCACGGAGAGTAGATGGCCGGAAAGGCGCCCCTGTGATCGATCACACACGGGGCACGTACGACGATGTCTCGGAAATTCCGCGTAAAGCGAACATCTTCGAGTGCCCGCAAGGTGATCGGCGCCATGATCTCAGATGGGCAGGGTGACCCGCATCACGAGCCCACCCCCTTCGCGCGGCTGGGCGTAGATGTGCCCGCCGTGGGCCCGGGCCACCGACCGGACGATGGACAGACCGAGCCCGACGCCCTTGTCGCTGCCCGTCCGCTCCGTGCGCAGCCGCCGGAACGGCTCGAAGAGGTTGTCGATCTCGTACGCCGGCACGACCGGGCCCGTGTTGGAGACGACCAGGACCGCCTGGCCGTGCTGGACGTCGGTGGTGACCTCGACCCAGCCGTCCTCGGGCACGTTGTAGCGCACGGCGTTCTGCAGCAGGTTCAGGGCGATCCGCTCCAGCAGCACGCCGTTGCCCTGGACGACCGCGGGCTTCTGCTCGCCGCGGATGCGCACGCCCTTGGCCTCGGCCTCGCCGTGCACCTGGTCGATGGCCTGCGAGGCGACCTCGGCGAGATCCACCGGCCCCCGCTCGACGATCTGGTTGTCGCTGCGGGCGAGCAGCAGCAGGCCCTCGACGAGCTGCTCACTGCGCTCGTTGGTGGCCAGCAGGGTCTTGCCGAGCTGCTGGAGCTCCACGGGCGCGTTCGGGTCGGACAGGTGCACCTCCAGGAGCGTGCGGTTGATCGCCAGGGGCGTTCTCAGCTCGTGCGAGGCGTTGCCGACGAAGCGCTGCTGGGCGGTGAAGGCGCGCTGCAAACGCTCCAGCATGTCGTCGAAGGTGTCCGCCAGCTCCTTCAGCTCGTCGTCCGGGCCGTCCAGCTCGATCCGGCGGGACAGGTCCGAGCCCGCCACCGTGCGTGCTGTGCGGGTGATCCGGCCCAGCGGGGACAGGACGCGGCCGGCCATGGCGTAGCCGAAGGCGAAGGCGATGACCGCCAGGCCCAGCAGCGCCAGGAGCGAGCGGCTGAGCAGGTTGTCCAGGGCGTGCTGGCGCTGGTCGTTCACGCACTGGTTCATGGCGTTGTTGAACTCGGCGGGCGAGGCCTGGTCCGGAAGGTTGCAGATGTCGCTGGTGACCTTGCCCTCGACGATCTTGAACGGCAGGTCGCTGCCCACGTTCAGTGCCTGCGCGGCGAGCAGGTAGATGATCGACAGCAGCAGGATGCCGGCGATCAGGAACATGCCGCCGTAGAGCAGCGTGAGCCTTATGCGGATGGTCGGGCGCAGCCACGGGAAGGGCGGCACGGGCCTCCTGGGGTCCCAGGTGGGCTTGGGAGGCGCCTGCGGGGGCGCGGGAGTCGTTGCCACGGGGGATCAGATCCGGTAGCCGGAGCCGGGCACCGTGACGATGACGGGCGGCTCGCCCAGCTTGCGGCGCAGGGTCATGACCGTGACGCGCACGACGTTCGTGAACGGGTCGGTGTTCTCGTCCCAGGCCTTCTCCAGCAGCTGCTCCGCGGAGACGACGGCGCCCTCGCTGCGCATCAGCACCTCGAGGACCGCGAACTCCTTGGGCGCGAGCTGGACCTCCTTGCCGTCGCGGAACACCTCGCGGCGGTTGGGGTCCAGCTTGATCCCGGCGCGCTCCAGGACGGGCGGCAGGGGCACGCTGGTCCGCCGGCCGAGGGCGCGCACGCGGGCGATGAGCTCGCTGAACGCGAAGGGCTTCGGCAGGTAGTCGTCGGCGCCGATCTCCAGGCCCTCCACCCGGTCGCTGACGTCACCGGAAGCCGTGAGCATCAGCACGCGCGTGGGCATGCCGAGTTCGACGATCTTGCGGCAGACGTCGTCGCCGTGCACGAGCGGGAGGTCGCGGTCGAGGACGACCACGTCGTAGTCGTTGACGCCGATGCGCTCCAGGGCGGCCGCACCGTCGTACACGACGTCGACGGCCATGGCCTCCCGGCGCAGTCCGGTGGCCACCGCATCGGCGAGCAGTTGCTCGTCCTCGACGACGAGTACGCGCACGTCCCTAGTCCTTCCTCATGTCCACCCGCGTAGTGCCTTACCGGGCGCACGCGGGCAGGGGTTTTCGGTGGTGTCGGTGTGTTGCCCTCCATCCTGCCCTTTTCGGCCGTAAGTCGGCGGTAAGGCAGGTGAGCGGACGGTGGCGGGCAGGACGGTGCGGGGCGGGGAACCGTGGCCGGAGCGGGAATACGAGATTTTCTCCTCCGGTTAGGTTTCCTCGGAAGGGAGCTTGGGGAGGACGGCTTTACATCCCACGATCACGCTCTGCCGGTACCGCACCACCATGCGGTGCGCATCAATCCGCTTTTCCGCAGGGCGGGCGTGGGTGTCCGGCACCGTCGCCGCCCAGCAGAGCGGCGCTGGGCATCCACATCAGACGTGATCGTCCCTTCCGAACGGCACACCCCCGTGCCATCGACCCACGACCCAGGACGAGGGGGCGCAGCATGGACGCATTCACCGCAGGACTTCTGCAGCGCATAAGGGCGACCGAGTCCGATCTGTCCCGGGCTCGCGACGAGGGCGACGACTTCCTCGTCGAGGTGGAGCAGGGCGAGCTCGACGACCTGCGCCGCCTCGCCGCCGAGCACGGTGTGGAGGTCGGCGCGACGAGCGTCTGATCAGGCCGTACGCAGCGGGCCCCGGCGAATCCAGCGCCGGGGCCCGCTGCGTTGTCCTACGGCGGTGTTCACGCGGTGTTCGGAGTGCCGGCGGCCGTTGTCCGCCGGGCGGCGCGGCTGCCGCCGCCCGGCGGGGGGCGGCCTCAGTCGTGCCAGGCGCCGAAGTCCTCCAGGAGGCGCTGGAGGGGCTCGAAGACGCCCGGGGAGGCCGCCACCGCGAGGTCGCCCGAGGGGCGCTCTCCGGGGCGCCCACCGGTCAGCGCGCCCGCCTCCCGGGCGATCAGGTCCCCGGCGGCGAGGTCCCAGGGGTGCAGACCACGCTCGTAGTAGCCGTCGAGGCGTCCCGCGGCCACGTCGCACAGGTCGACCGCGGCCGAGCCGCCGCGCCGGATGTCGCGCAGCAGCGGGATCAGCCGCTGGGCGACTTCGGCCTGGTGGGTGCGGACGTCGGTGACGTAGTTGAAGCCCGTCGAGACCAACGCCTGGTCCAGGGGCGGCGCCGGGCGGCAGGCCAGCCGGCGCTCGCCGTCCCAGGCCCCGGTGGCCCAGGCACCGCCGCCGCGCACCGCGTGGAACGTCTCGCCGCGCATCGGTGCCGTGACGACCCCGACGACGGTCTCGCCGTCATGCTCGGCGGCGATGGAGACGGCCCAGGTGGGCAGCCCGTACAGGTAGTTGACCGTGCCGTCGAGCGGGTCGATCACCCAGCGGACGCCGCTCGTGCCCTCGGTGGCGGCGCCCTCCTCGCCGAGAATGCCGTCGTCCGGGCGGCGCTCGGCGATCAGGCCCGTGATGAGCTTCTCCGCCGCGATGTCCATCTCCGTGACGACGTCGATCGGGCTGGACTTGGTCGCGGCGACCGCGAGGTCGGCCGGGCGGCCGTCCCGCAGCAGCGCGCCGGCGCGGGCGGCGGCCTCCTGGGCGAGGTCGAGCAGGTCCGTGTGCAGGGGGTCGGTCACAGGGCTCCTCACGCGTAGGGGCTGTCGGCGCCCGCGGCGGCGGGCCGGGGGGCGCGGGCCGGGCAGCAGCCGACGGGGCAGAGCTGGTGGCTCGCCCCGAGGGCGCCGAGGGCGCAGGGGGTGACCTCCTGGCCGCGCTCGACGGCGGCGCGCTCCACGACGAGTTCGCGGACCGCGGCGGCGAACCTCGGGTCGGCCCCGACGGTGGCCGAGCGGCGCATCGGCAGCCCCAGCTCCTCGGCCTTGGCCTTGGCCTCCGTGTCGAGGTCGTAGAGGACCTCCATGTGGTCGGAGACGAAGCCGATGGGGGCGATCACCACGGCCGGGACACCGGCCGCGTGCCGCTCCTGAAGGTGGTCGCAGATGTCGGGCTCCAGCCACGGGATGTGCGGGGCTCCGGAGCGTGACTGGTAGACGAGCTGCCAGGGGTGGTCGACGCCGGTGCGCTCACGGACGGCCTCGGCGATCAGCTTCGCCACGTCCAGGTGCTGCTTCACGTACGCGCCGCCGTCGCCGTGGTCCTCGACGGGCCCGGAGGTGTCGGCGGCGGCCGTCGGGATCGAGTGCGTCGAGAAGGCGATGTGGGCGCCGTCCCGGACGTCCTCGGGGAGCTCCTCGAGGGACCGGATCACCCCGTCGATCATGGGCTCCAGGAAGCCGGGGTGGTTGAAGTAGTGCCGCAGCTTGTCGATCTTCGGCAGCTCCAGGCCCTCGGCCTCCAGGGCCGCGAGCGCGTCGGCGAGGTTCTCGCGGTACTGGCGGCAGCCCGAGTACGAGGCGTAGGCGCTGGTGGCGAGGACCAGGACGCGGCGGCGGCCGTCGCGGACCATCTCGCGCAGGGTGTCGGTCAGGTACGGCGCCCAGTTGCGGTTGCCCCAGTAGACCGGCAGGTCCAGGCCGTGGTCGGCGAAGTCCTTGCGCAGGGCGTCCAGCAGGGCGCGGTTCTGGTCGTTGATGGGGCTGACCCCGCCGAACAGGAAGTAGTGCTGCCCGACTTCCTTGAGGCGTTCCTTGGGGATGCCGCGCCCGCGCGTCACGTTCTCCAGGAACGGGACCACGTCGTCCGGGCCTTCCGGGCCGCCGAAGGAGAGCAGGAGCAGGGCGTCGTAGGGGCTGGCATCGCGCGCGTCTGGCATGACTCCGATCCTGCCACCCTGCACCGACAGCCGGGCAACGGCGGGGTGACACCTGGGCGCGAGCCGCTTCGGGACAGGGCCGGACGGGTGCGTCGGGGCGTGCGGAGCCGTAAGCTGTGTCGACTGCGTTCGCAGCTTACTGAGCCTTTCGGAGACCCCCGTTGCCCAGCCCCTACCGCGCCCTGTTCGCAGCCCCCGGCTCCAAGGGGTTCTCCGCCGCGGGCTTCCTCGGTCGCATCCCGGTGTCGATGATGGGCATCGGCGTGGTCACTATGGTCTCCCAGCTCACCGGGCGGTACGGGCTGGCCGGCGCCCTGTCGGCGACCATCGCGCTGGCCGCCGCGGTGGCCGGGCCGCAGGTCTCGCGGCTGGTGGACCAGTACGGGCAGCGGCGGGTGCTGCGCCCGGCGACGCTGGTGTCACTCGCCGCGGCGGCGCTGCTGCTGTTCGCCGCGCACTACCGGTGGCCGGACTGGGTGCTGTTCGTGGCCTGTGTCGGCGTCGGCTGCGTGCCGAGCGTCGGCGCGATGATCCGGGCCCGCTGGGCGGCCCTGTACCGGGGCACTCCGCAGCTGCACACCGCGTACTCCTTCGAGTCCGTGGTGGACGAGGTGTGCTTCATCTTCGGGCCGATCATCTCCATCGGCCTGTCCACGGCCTGGTTCCCCGAGGCGGGCCCGCTGCTCGCCGCCTGCTTCCTGGCGGTCGGGGTGTTCTGGCTGACCGCGCAGCGCGCCACCGAGCCCGAGCCGCACCCGCGCGAGCACAAGGGCGGCGGCAGCGCGCTGCGCGCGCCGGGGCTGCAGGTCCTGGTGGCCACCTTCGTCGCCACCGGGGCGATCTTCGGGGCGGTCGACGTGGTCACCGTGGCCTTCGCCGACGAGGAGGGGCACAAGGCCGCCGCGAGCGTCGTCCTCGCGCTGTACGCGGCGGGGTCCTGCGTGGCGGGCATGGTTTTCGGGCTCATGCACTTCGCCGGGGCGCCGGAACGTCGGTGGTTGCTGGGCGTGTGCGCCATGGCCGTGAGTATGATCCCACTCCTACTGGTCGGAAACTTGCCGTTCCTGGCCGTGGCGCTGTTCGTTGCGGGTCTGTCCATCGCTCCCACGATGATCACGACCATGTCCCTCATCGAAGAGCACGTACCACGCGCGCAGCTCACCGAAGGCATGACCTGGGTGAGCACCGGGCTCGCGGTGGGGGTCGCGCTCGGCTCCTCCGCGGCCGGCTGGGTGATCGACGCGGCCGGGGCGCGTGCCGGGTACGGGGTTCCGGCGGTGTCCGGGGCCGTCGCGGTCGCGGTGGGTTTCCTCGGGTACCGCCGGCTCAAGCGACCGGCACCGGGTCGGGGAGGCTCCGTTGAGCAGCACAGCGAACGGAAAGAACGGCACGTGGCGTAACTGGGGCGGCAACGTCTCGGCGCGTCCCGCGCGGGAGGTGACCCCGGCCTCCGTCGACGAGCTGGCCGCCGCCGTGCGGCGGGCCGCCGAGGACGGCCTCACGGTGAAGGCCGTCGGGACAGGGCACTCCTTCACGTCCATAGCCGCGACCAACGGGGTATTGATCCGCCCTCAACTGTTGACCGGCATACGCAGCATTGATCGCGAGAACATGACGGTCACCGTGGAGGCCGGCACCCCGCTCAAGAGACTCAACATGGCCCTCGCGCGTGAGGGGCTGTCGCTGACCAACATGGGCGACATCATGGAGCAGACCGTCTCCGGGGCCACCAGCACCGGCACGCACGGCACCGGCCGCGACTCCGGCTCGATCGCCGCCCAGATCAAGGCCCTGGAGCTGGTCACCGCCGACGGCTCGGTCCTCACCTGCTCCGAGAAGGAGAACCCGGAGGTCTTCGCGGCCGCCCGGATCGGCCTCGGCGCGCTGGGCATCGTCACGGCGATCACGTTCGCCGTCGAGCCGGTGTTCCTGCTCACGGCCCGCGAGGAGCCGATGCCGTTCGACCGGGTCCTCGCCGACTTCGAGGAACTGTGGGCCGAGAACGAGCACTTCGAGTTCTACTGGTTCCCGCACACCGGGAACACCAACACCAAGCGCAACAACCGCAGCGCCGGCCCGGAGAAGCCGGTGCCGCAGCTCCAGGGCTGGTTCGAGGACGAGTTCCTCTCCAACGGCGTCTTCCAGGTGGCCAACTGGGTCGGCCGCGCGGTGCCCGCCACGATCCCCGCGATCGCGCAGATCTCCAGCAAGGCCCTGTCCGCGCGGACCTACACCGACATCCCTTACAAGGTCTTCACCTCTCCGCGCCGGGTGCGCTTCGTGGAGATGGAGTACGCCGTTCCGCGTGCGGCCGTCGTCCAGGCGCTGCGCGAGCTGAAGACCATGGTCGACCGCTCCGGGCTGAAGGTCAGCTTCCCCGTGGAGGTGCGCACCGCCCCGGCCGACGACATCACGCTGTCCACCGCCTCCGGCCGCGACAGCGCGTACATCGCCGTCCATATGTTCCAGGGCACGCCCTACCAGCGGTACTTCACCGCGGCCGAACGCATCTTCACCGCCCACGAGGGCCGTCCGCACTGGGGCAAGATCCACACCCGGGACGCCGAGTACTTCTCCCGGGTGTATCCGCGCTTCGGCGAGTTCACGGCACTGCGGGACCGCCTCGACCCCGACCGGCGGTTCCAGAACGACTACTTGCGGAGGGTTCTGGGGGCGTAGACGACACGCCGGGGGTGGTGCGCGCGGGACCCTCACTCCAAGGCGCTCCGGTGGACGGTCCGGCCGTGACTTGGCCGTCACCCAGGGAACCGGAGTCCGAACCTCCGGCCCACAGGCGATGATTCCGGCCATCGTGCCCCGGAGGCGACAGCCGCCGCGCCCACCGGACGCCTCCGGCCCTCGCACCGGCGGCGGAGGACGGTGCCCACGCCGAACTGGCCGGGCGGCGGCGGTACTTGTTCCGCCGGCGGGGCCATCGGCCCGGCGGCCATGACCGTCGCGCCGAGGACCGCGCCGACCTCCCGGAACAGGGGAGGCGCGACCGAAACCCATAGTTCCGATTCTGGCAATTACGTGAAGTTCCCCACGTTCAAGATCGCGGAATCGGGGCAGAGAGCGACCAAGTCCCACCCCTTGCCAGAAGTTGGGCGGCGTGCCAATCCACGCACGTGGCCCAAATGGAGTACTGTTGCGAGCCCTGGGTCCGGTCTCCCGTCAGGGTGTACGGGGCCTTTAAGGACCGCCGGGAGGGGGCTAGTTGCACAGGGTGACAGGGTTCGTCACTTAGCGTTGCGAATAGGTAACCGTGCCATAACGGCGATCCAGGGCCCGCGCCCGACACGCCGGGCAACTCGGCAAGGTTGTGGCAGGCTGCACCCGGGCAGGCCACACTCGACTAGCGGAAGCAGCGACGCACGTGACGTCGGCAGGCACCACCCGGGAGGTCCCCATGCCCGAACTGCGTGTCGTGGCCGTCTCGAATGACGGCACACGGCTGGTGCTGAAGGCTGCGGACAGCACGGAGTACACGCTTCCGATCGACGAACGGCTCCGCGCCGCCGTGCGCGGCGACCGTCCCCGCCTCGGCCAGATCGAGATCGAGGTGGAGAGCCACCTCCGCCCCCGCGACATCCAGGCGCGTATACGTGCCGGCGCGACCGCGGAAGAGGTCGCGCAGATGGCAGGTATCCCCGTCGACCGGGTCCGCCGCTTCGAGGGACCCGTGCTCGCCGAGCGCGCGTTCATGGCCGAGCGGGCCCGCAAGACCCCGGTCCGCCGCCCCGGCGAGAACTCCGGTCCGCCGCTCGGCGAGGCCGTGCAGGAGCGGCTGCTGATGCGCGGGGCCGACAAGGACACCGTCCAGTGGGACTCGTGGCGTCGTGACGACGGCACGTGGGAGGTCCTGCTGGTCTACTGCGTCGCGGGCGAGCCCCACTCGGCGAGCTGGACGTACGACCCGCCCCGGCGGCTCGTCCAGGCCGTCGACGACGAGGCGCGCTCGCTGATCGGCGAGTCCGACGACCTGGCCGCGCCCGAGCCCAGCTTCCCGTTCGTGCCGCGGATCGCCCGGCTCCCCCGCGACAGACCGCTGGACCGTTCCGCCGACCGCGAGCGGCCCAGCCTGCCCGCGGTGGCCTCCGAACCGGTCGAGGAGAGCACCGGCGAGCGGGACTCTCTGACCAGCCTGCTGGAGGCGGTGCCCAGCTTCCGCGGCGACCTGGTGGTTCCCGAGCGCCCGGCGCCGGAGCCCGAGGAGGAGCCCGTCGTCACCGAGGTCGAGGAGGAGGAGCCCCCGGCTCCCGCGGCCTCGGCCGGATCCGCCTACGCGGACGTCCTCATGCCGCGCTCCGTCGGCAGCCACCGCGACCGGCTCATCGGCGCCACCGACCGCCAGGCCGAGGCCGACGGCGTCCGCCCGGGCCGCAGAGCGGCCGTCCCCAGCTGGGACGAGATCGTCTTCGGGACGCGGCGCAAGAAGCAGGAGTAGCAGCCCCACCTGTTCGCACGAGCACGAGTGCCGCGCCGTCCGGGCGCGGCACTCTGCTCAGTCGGACTTCTGGGGATCCCTCGTCTCGGACTTGAGGGGGATCCCTCGCGTCGGGTTACTGGGGATCCCTCGCGTCGGACAACTGGAGATCTCTCACGCCGACTACTGGGGATCCGGCCCCACCGCGACCGGCCGGTCCGGGTCCGAGGACCACTCCGACCACGAGCCGACGTACAGGTCCGCCGGAATGCCCGCGACCGCGAGCGCGAGGACCTCGTGGGCCGCGGAGACGCCCGACCCGCAGTACACGCCGACCCGTGCGCCCTCGGACACGCCGAGCCCCTTGAAGCGTTCCCGCAACTCCTCGGCGGGGAGGAAGCAGCCGTCCGCCCCCACGTTCTCCGTGGTCGGCGCCGACACCGCACCCGGGATGTGCCCGGCCACCGGGTCGATCGGCTCCACCTCGCCCCGGTACCGCTCCCCCGCCCGCGCGTCCAGCAGCACCCCGGACCGCGCCAGCCCCGCGGCGGCATCGGCGTCGAGCAGTCCCGCCGCTCCCGGCTCCGGCACGAAGTCACCCTCCTCAGGCGTCGGCACGGACTTCTCCAACGGCCCCTCCCAGGCCGGCAGCCCGCCGTCGAGGACCCGCACGTCCGGGTGGCCCGTCCAGCGCAGCAGCCACCACGCCCGGGCCGCCGCCCAGCCCTGGCCACCGTCGTAGACGACCACCGGCGTCCCGGACGACACGCCCGCGCGGCGCATCGCCGCCCCGAATCGCGCGAGATCAGGCAGCGGATGGCGGCCGCCCTCGCCCGGCGTGGAGGCCAACTCCCGGTCCAGGTCGACGTAGACGGCACCCGGGAGGTGCCCTGCCTCGTACGCGGCCCGGCCGTCGAACGGCGGCTCACCGGCCGCCTTGGCCGCGGTCAGCTGCCAGCGGACATCGAGCAGGACCGGCGGGTTGGCGCCCGCCAGGACGTTCGCGAGGTCGGATGCGGAGATGATGGCGTTCATGGCCCCATCCTCGCGCACGGATCCGGCCGAGCCGTCCGCCTCCGGCCACTCGGCCCGGCCGCACGACACGATCACCCGTCGTCCAGCCCGGGCCGCACGGCGCGATCACCTGGCGTACGGGAACAGGCACAGGGTGTACAGCTGAACGACACGTGCCGATAAGCGCGCCGCGAGGGACAGCGCCGAGCACATCGGGCATTCTCCCGGACAAGGGTCGCCCGGCAGGGCGCGCCCGCCCCACGAGGGCTGCGGAGAACACGGCCGGCACGAGGCCGGGAAGAGAGTGACGATGACCGACGCACGGGGGTCCACCGGCCCGCACGGCGAAGCACCCGCTCGGCACGCGCCCGGTACGCCCTGCTGGGTGAGCCTGATGGTGCACGGCCTGGCCGCGACCGAGGAGTTCTACGGGGCGCTGTTCGGCTGGGAGTTCCGGCCCGGACCGCAGCAGCTCGGACCGTATGTGCGCGCGCTGCTCGACGGGCGCGAGGTGGCCGGCATCGGTCAACTGCCGCCGGACCGGCACCTGCCCATCGCCTGGACACCGTACTTCGCCTCGCAGAACGCCGATCTGACGGCCGAGACCGCACGCAGCTGCGGCGGCACGATCGGCGTGGGCCCGCTGGACGCCGCCGACGCCGGCCGGCTGGCGATCGGATCCGACCCGGCGGGCGCGGTCTTCGGCATCTGGCAGGCCGCCGCGCACTTCGGCACGGCCGTCTCCGGCATCCCCGGCACCCCCGCCTGGAACGAGCTGCTCACCTTCGAGACGGCGAACATCGCCAAGTTCTACCGGGCGGTGTTCGGCTACGAGGAAGAGCCGGTGGTCTCCGCCGACTTCGACTACGTGGCCCTGCACCTCGGCGGGCGGCCCGTCGCCGGAGTCCACGGCCTGGGGCAGGCCCTGCCCCGCGACCGGGGCCCGCACTGGGTGACGTACTTCCAGGTCGCCGACGTCGACGACGCCCTGGACCAGCTCGTCCACCTGGGCGGACACGTCCTCAAGCCGGCCCACGACACGGCACACGGCCGCGTGGCGACGGTGGCCGACCCGGAGGGAGCGCGGTTCGCGCTGCTGCGACCGACCGGCTGACAGCCCGTCCGACCGCTGGTCAGGCGGACGTCACCGGCAGCACGTCCGGCGACAGGGCCGCCGCCCGGGCCGTCGCCGCGGTCATCCGGCGGCGGTGGTGGCGGCGGCACAGCACCTCGTAACCGACCTCGTCGGCCGAGTGCGTGACATCGCCGACGACCACCTGGGCGCCTTCGACGACCATGACGCCGCCTACCGTGCGGGCGTTGTGCGTGGCCCGGGCGCCGCACCAGCACAGGGCCTCGACCTGGAGCACCTCGACCCGGTCGGCCAGTTCCACCAGCCGCTGGGAGCCTGGGAACAGCTTGGAGCGGAAGTCGGTCGTGATACCGAAGGCGTAGACGTCCAGGCCCAGGTCGTCGACCACGCGCGCGAGTTGGTCGATCTGCTCCGGCGCGAGGAACTGCGCCTCGTCGGCGATCACGTAGTCCGCGCGGCCGCCCTGCGAGAGGCAGTCGACGAGGTAGGCGTACAGGTCCTGCCCGTCCTCGACCTCCACCGCGTCCGTGACCAGGCCGAGGCGCGAGGACAGCTTGCCCTCGCCGGCGCGGTCGTCGCGCGAGAAGATCACGCCCTGCAGGCCGCGCGCCGAGCGGTTGTGCTCGATCTGGAGAGCCAGCGTCGACTTCCCGCAGTCCATCGTTCCGCAGAAGAACACCAGCTCGGGCATGACGAGTTGAGCACCTTTCGGTGGAAGGGGTCGGCGTCTCGGTCTCAGGAGCGTACTTCGAGCAGCGGGACCAACTGCTCGGCAGGGGTCATCGAACCGTGGTTGCCGACCATCGCCGACTCCTTCGGCTCCCGCTCGGAAGCGATGAGCAGGACGTCGTCCCGCGCGGCGGCGACCACGTCGCCGATACGGTTGTACACCCGCTCGTCGATGCGCGGGCCGAACCAGCCCGCCGCGATGGCCTCATCGCGCGAGGCGACCCAGAACTGCTCGCCGAGCACCTCGCGCCAGCAGGTCAGGACGTCGTTCGCGGCACCCGGTACGGCATAGACGTGGCGGGCGCGGCCCTCGCCGCCGAGCAGGGCGACCCCGGCGCTCAGCTCCCAGTCCTCGTCGAAGTCGATGCGGTGCTCCTCGTCGAAGGGCACGTCGATCATGCCGTGGTCGGCGGTGATGTACAGGGCGCTGCGCGGCGGCAGTTGCTCGGCCAGACGCTGGGCCAGGCGGTCGGCGTACATGAGCTGGCCGCGCCAGGTGTCGGAGTCGACGCCGAAGCGGTGGCCGGCGCCGTCGACCTCGGCGAAGTACGTGTAGACCAGGGAGCGGTCGCCCGCGGCCAGTTGCTCGGCCGCCAGGTCCATGCGGTCCTCGCCGGTCAGCCGCCCGAGGAACGTTCCGCCGCTGAGGGCGACCTTGGTGAGCGGGGTGTTCTCGAAGGTCGGGGACGACACCTGCGCCGCGTGCACGCCCGCCTCGTGGGCCAGCTGGAAGACCGTCGGGTACGGCTGCCAGGGGCCCGGCGGGGTCCACGGCTGCCAGCGCAGCTGGTTCATCAGCTCGCCGGTGTCCGGATTGCGCACCGTGTAGCCGGGCAGGCCGTGCGCGCCGGGCGGCAGGCCGGTGCCGACGGAGGCGAGGGAGGTCGCCGTGGTCGCCGGGTATCCGGCGGTGAGCGGACGTCCGGTGCCGCCGCGCGAGGTGGCGAGCAGGGACGTCATGAAGGGGGCGTCCTCGGGATGCGCCTTGAGCTGCTCCCAGCCGAGGCCGTCGATCAGGAACACGCAGTTCCGGTCGGCGGGGGTCAGCTCGGCCATCGTGGCGCTCGTGCCCGGCACGCCCAGGCCGGCGGCCAGGGTGGGCAGGAGGTCGGCGAGCGAGCCGCTGCCGTACTCGGGGGCCGGTGCCGAGGCGATGGTGAGCGGTTCGGGATGGTGGTCCCAGGCCGTGTTCGGCTGTGCCATCAGCGGGCGGTGTCCGCGGTCGCCTCGGAGAGGGCCTGCGCGAAGGCGAGTGCCTGGCGCACGGTCTCCGGTCCGTCCCCGGCCTCGCTGACGCGCAGGCTGAGGTCGTCCGCCGTCGAGTTGCCGGTGTAGCCGTGGTCCGCCTCGCAGTTGGGATCGCCGCAGGCGGCCGGCTCCAGGTCGATGCGGGAGACGGCACCCCAGCCGATGGTGAGCACGACCTCGCGGGGCAGGGTGCCCGGCTTGTACGACTCCGGGTTGGCGACCACGCGGCTGACCACGATCGAGGAGATCCGGCCGATCTTCACGGACTCCGTCGACGTCGTGGCGTACGGCGTCGGGGAGGTGCTGTCGGCGGCCTGTTCGTCGGTGTGGCTGACGATGAAGCGGTTGTCCGTGAGGACGAGCACCGTCACATGCCGGCGCACCTCGTTCTGGTCGAACGTCGTCTCCTGGTGGACCAGGTACGACCGGATGGGCTCGCCGCCCACGGCGGCCTCCACCGCCTCGGCCACGAGGGCCGGGTAGTAGCCGCTGCGCTCGATCGCCGCCCGCAGCCCCTGGGTCGTCGTACTGGTCTTGGCCATGACGCCCATCCTACGGGGGACCACTGACTGCGAGGCACCGCTCGCCCCCTGTCCGTACGCGGGGAGGGCCCGCGGGGAGGGTCCGCTCAGTACGCGGGGAGGGTCCGCGGGCCGAGGTCGTCGCGGGCGGGCGGTGGTGCGAGGCGCACGGAGGCGCCCAGGACGCTCAGTCCGTGCGAGGCGACGACGACCGGTTCGAGCGTGACCGCGACGACCTCGGGGTGGTCGTCCACCAGCCGGGACACCCGCAGCAGCAGTTCCTCCAGGGCGCGGGTGTCGGCCGGTGCGGAGCCGCGCCAGCCGAACAGCAGGGGTGCCGTGCGGATCGACCGCACCAGCGAGGCCGCCTCGCGGTCGGTGACCGGGATCAGCCGGTGGGCCGTGTCCCCGAGCAGCTGGGAGGCGGCTCCGGCCAGCCCGAAGGAGAGCACCGCGCCGGCCGCGGGGTCGATGACGGCCCGTACGACGACGTCCACGCCGCGCGGTGCCATGCGCTGCACGACGGGCCGCAGCTCGTCCGGTGAGCCGAACAGGTCGGTCAACTCGGCGTAGGAGCGGCGGAGTTGGTCCTCGTCGGCGAGGTCGAGGCGGACGCCGCCCAGGTCGGCGCGGTGCCTGAGGTGCGGGGCGGTGGCCTTGAGGGCGACGGGGTAACCGAGGGTGCGGGCGGCCTCGGCGGCGGCGTCGGCGGTCGGGGCGGGCAGGGCGCGGTGGACGTGGATGCCGTAGTGGCCGAGCAGGTCGCAGGTCTCTTCCGTGCCGAGCGTGAGTCCCTGCCCGCGCGCGAGGAGCCCGTCGATCAGTGCGGCGGCGCCCTTCTCGTCGATGTCCTCGTACTCGGGCACCTTGCCCGGGTCGGCGGCGTCGCGGCGCCACTGCGCGTAGGTGACGGCCTGGGCGAGGGCACGGACGGCGCGCTCGGCCGCGGGGTAGGCGGGGATGAGGTGGGCTCCTTCGGGGGTCTCGGCGGTGGGCGGTCGTTCCGCGGTGGGCGGTCGTTCCGCGGTGGGACGTCGTTCCGCGGTGGGACGTCGTTCCGCGGTGGGCGACCCTTCCTCGGCAGGCGCTCGTTCTTCGCCGGGAGGCCGTTCCGCGGTGGGCGGTCGTTCTTCGCCACGAGGCCGTTCTTCGCCGCGCGGTCGTTCCTCGGTGGGCGCCGGGCCGGGGGCGGTGGGTGCGGGTTCGCCCGCGTCGACCTGTGGTGCCGTGCTCGCCGCCGCCGACAGGGCCTCGGCCAGACCGCCCAGCTCCACGTGCACCACCAGGACCGGCTTGGCCGGGGCGGCGGCCGCAGCGGACCTCAGGGCCTCGGCGAGGGCCGCGTCGGCGACCGAGTCCTCCCCCACCGCCGGTATGGCCGTGACGACGACCGCGTCGCACCGGTCGTCGGCCAGCGCGCGCGACAGGGCCGTGTGGAAGTCGGCCGCGGAGGCGGCCGTGGTCAGGTCCTGCGGCGGGTGCGGCCGGAGCCCCTCGGCGAGGCACGCGTCGTACGTGAGCAGGCCGAGCGACTCCGAGTTGCCGAGGATCGCCACCCGGGGACCGGCGGGCAGGGGCTGGCGCGCGAGCAGGAGGCCGGCGTCCACCAGCTCGGTGATCGTGTCGACCCGGATCACGCCGGCCTGCCGCAGCAGCGCCGAGACCGTCGCGTGCGGCAGCCGGGTCGCCCGTACGGCGTGCCCCTGGGGAGCGGCTCCGTGGCGCGCGCCCTGGACGACGACCAGCGGCTTCGCCGCGGCCGTCCGGCGGGCGAGGCGCGTGAACTTGCGGGGGTTGCCGATGGACTCCAGGTACATGAGGACGACGTCGGTGTCCGGGTCCTCGTACCAGTACTGGAGGACGTCGTTGCCCGAGACGTCGGCCCGGTTGCCGGAGGAGACGAAGGTCGAGACGCCTGTCACGCCCGTGACGCCCCCACCGCGGCGGTGCAGCCGGGACAGCAGGGCGATGCCGATGGCGCCGGACTGGGCGAAGAGTCCGATCCGGCCCGGGCGCGGGGTCTCGGGGGCGAGGGAGGCGTTGAGGCGCACCCGGGGGGAGGTGTTGATGATGCCGAAGGCGTTCGGCCCGATGATCCGCATGCCGTACGTGCGCGCGTGCCGCACGAGGGCGCGCTGGCGTTCGCGCCCGTCGGGGCCGCTCTCGGCGTATCCGGCGGAGACCACGACGAGCCCTTGCACGCCGTGTTCCCCGCACTCGGTGACGACCTCCGGGACGTGCTCGGCCGGCACGGCGACGACCGCGAGGTCCACGGGGCCGTCGATGTCCCGCACCGAGCGGTGGGCGGGCACCCCGTCGAGTTCCTTCTGCTCCTCAGGGAGGGCCTTGTTCACGGCGTACAGCCGGCCGGTGAAGCCGGCGTCCCGGATGTTGCCGAGGACACTGCGGCCCACCCCGCCCGGGGCGCGTCCGGCGCCGATGACGGCGACCGAGCCGGGGGCGAGCAGCCGCTGCACGGACCGGGCCTCGGCGCGGTGTTCGCGCGCGTACTGCACGGCGAGGGAGCGGTCGGTGGGTTCGAGGTCGAACTCCAGACGGACGACGCCGTCCTCGAAGCTGCGCTTCTGGGTGTACCCGGCGTCCGTGAACACCTTGATCATCTTGGTGTTGGCGGGCAGGACTTCGGCGGCGAAGCGGCGGATGCCGCGCTCGCGGGCGACGGCGGCGATGTGTTCGAGCAGGGCGGAGGCGACCCCGCGGCCCTGGTGGGCGTCCTGCACCAGGAAGGCGACCTCGGCCTCGTCGGCCGGTGCGGACGCGGGCGTTCCGTCCGCGCCGATCCGGTCGTAGCGTACGGTGGCGATGAACTCGCCGCCGACCGTGGCCGCGAGTCCCACCCGGTCCACAAAGTCGTGGTGCGTGAAGCGGTGGACGTCCTTGGCGGACAGGCGAGGGTACGGCGCGAAGAAGCGGTAGTACTTCGACTCGTCGGAGACCTGCTCGTAGAAGCTGACCAGGCGATCGGCGTCATCAACGGTGATGGGCCGGATGCGCGCGGTGCCCCCGTCGCGCAGCACCACGTCGGCTTCCCAGTGGGCGGGATACTCGTGCCGGTCCGGCGAGGTCTGCATGGGCCCCAGAGTACGGCTAGCGTCCGACAACGGCGCGAGGCAGTCTGTGGAGGGCGTCAGTCGGGTCGAGGCCGCGATCCGACGGCACCCCCGGAGTGGAGCGACAGGACCGCTCCGGGCTTCACGTATGGAAAACTGGTCTAGACAACCCTGAACACCGAAGGGCAGCAACACATGGCTGAGCGCCGCGTCAACGTCGGCTGGGCCGAGGGCCTCCACGCCCGCCCCGCCTCCATCTTCGTCCGAGCCGCCACGGCCGCAGGCGTCCCGGTGACGATCGCCAAGGCTGACGGCACCCCCGTCAACGCGGCCTCCATGCTGGCCGTCCTGGGCCTCGGCGCCCAGGGCGGCGAGGAGATCGTCCTCGCCTCCGACGCCGAGGGCGCGGACGCCGCCCTGGACCGGCTGGCGAAGCTGGTCTCCGAGGGTCTGGAAGAACTGCCCGAGACCGTCTGAGCATTCTTCCGCGCCTGATCCGGCGCTCCTGAAGGGCTCGCCCGGCTTTCCGGGCGGGCCCTTCGCTTTCCCCGGCCGCGGGCCGCCGGAATTTCCGCTCAGCGGGAACTGAATTCTCGTTCAAGGGCAGCAGAAATAAACCCCCGGGAATTAGCCACTCTTTGTATACGGCTCCCGTGTTAATGCCGCAGGCTCGCCGTGTTTACGGGATGTTGCGAGTTCCTCACACGGTCGGCGCGCTCCCCGGCGGAGCCGAATCGGAGCCGGTGCGCGGCCGTCGCGCGCTCGGTGTGCAGCGCCGTGACCGCCCGCGCGCGCTCGCTGTCACCGCGCGCCACCGCGTCCACGATCGCGCCGTGCTCGTTCCAGGACTCCACGGGACCGGCCGGCGCCTCCACGGTGTACATCCAGGCGATCTTGTGGCGGAGCTGGGTGAGCACCGAGGTCAGCGCGGGGCTCCCGGAGGCCTGGGCGAGCGTCTCGTGGAACCAGCCGCCCAGAGAGCGCAGGTCGTCGCTGTTGCCCCGGCGGGCGCGCTCCTGGCCCAGCCGGACCAGGCCGCGCAGGACCTTCAGATGGGCCTCGGTGCGGCGCTGGGCGGCGCGGGCGGCGCCGAGCGGCTCCAGCAGCATGCGCATCTCCAGCAGGTCGGCGGCCTCCTGCTCGGTGGGTTCGGCGACGCACGCGCCCGCGTGCCGCCGGGTCACCACGAAGCCCTCGGCCTCCAGAGTGCGCAGAGCCTCCCGGACGGGGACCCGCGAGACGCCGTAGCGGCGCGCGAGGAGTTCCTCGGTGAGCCGGCTGCCGCGTTCGTAGACACCCGCGACGATGTCGTCCCGGATGGCCGTGCACACCGAGTGCGCGGGAATGCGCATGACCGACCTCCGTTTAATCCCCGTGAAACGTCGACGAGTGACGCGTGTCCGTGACTCTATTGCAATGAGCCGGAATTTCCGACGGGAGCCCGGAATCCATGGATATTTTTTGGACAGTCGGCCGTCGTAAACGCCGAAAGCCCCGGCTCGGTGAGCCGGGGCCTCGGGAAGCGGGGCGGGTGCCGTCAGACGTTCACGCCGTGCGAGCGGAGGTAGGCGACGGGGTCGATGTCCGAGCCGTACTCGGGGCTCGTCCGGGCCTCGAAGTGCAGGTGCGGGCCGGTGACGTTGCCGGTCGCGCCGGACAGGCCGATCTGCTGGCCGGGGGTGACCTGCTGGCCCACAGAGACGCCGATGGACGACAGGTGGCCGTACTGCGTGTACGTCCCGTCGTTCATCTTGATCACGACCTGGTTGCCGTAGGCACCGCCCCAGCCCGCCTCGACGACCGTGCCCATGCCGACCGAGTGGACGGCGGTGCCGCTGGCGGCGTGGAAGTCGATGCCGGTGTGGCTGCCGGAGGACCAGACGGCGCCGCCGGCCTTGTAGCCGGTGGAGACGTAGGAACCCGGGATCGGGGAGACGAAGCTGTTGAGGCGCTTGCGCTCGGCCTCGCGGGCGGCGCGCTCCTTGGCCTCGCGGGCCTTCTCGGCCGCCTCCTTGGCCTTCTTGGCCGCTTCGGCGGCCCGCTCGCGGGCGGCCTCCTCGGCCTTCTTCCTGGCGGCGGCCTCCTCGGCCGCGTGCTTCTGCGCGACGGCCTGGGCGTCGATCTGCTGGGCGACGGTGTCGCCCATGGTGACGACGGGGGTGAGACCGGTCTGCTCGGGGGCGGGCTCGGCGGCGAAGGCGGCCGGAGCGGCCACGGTGCCGATGACGCCGGTGGTGGCGAGGGCCGCGACCCCCGCCGCGCGGGCCGTGCCGCGCTGGATCCTGCTGGGACGACGATGCTTCCCGGTGGCGCGGGTGAACGCCATGGAGTGCCTGGTCCTTTCCTTCCTTCTCGCCTACCGGGTTAGCTGACGGGTTCGGAGCAGGAAGGTCTCCTACGGACCCCCTCGCGGCTCGCGCGGGCGTCCGATTCACCCCAGGGACTGCGGTTGGGTCCCCGGCTCCCCTGGCTCGCGCCGTACGGGGACTCGGCGATGACTGTCCGGTGCCGCGGGTGCGGCGCACTGCCTGACGAACAGCCCGGACGACGCTAAGCGGGGCCACTTTCAATTCCCAAACGGATCCGGCCTTTTGTAGCGCATCCCACAGGGCAGACAGGCAACCTCCGTATCAATTCGGGCATAAAGGAGCCCTGGTGCCTTAGGAAGACAACCAGGGCTCCTCGCGCGCGTGCCCCTACTCGGCGGCCACGACCGTGACTTCGCCGATGCCGAGGGCCTCCACCGGGTCCTTGATCTGCGCCGCGTCACCCACGAGCACGGTCACCAGACGGTCCACCGGGAAGGCGCTGACGGCCGCCGCGGTGGCCTCCACGGTGCCGGTCGCGGCGAGCTGCCGGTACAGCGTGGCCTGGTAGTCGTCGGGCAGGTGCTGCTCGACCTGGTCGGCCAGCGTGCTCGCGACGGCCGCCGCCGTCTCGTACTTCAGCGGCGCGACCCCGACCAGGTTCTGCACGGCGACGTCCCGCTCGGCGTCGGTCAGCCCCTGGGCGGCGAGGGTGCGCAGCACCGTCCAGAGGTCCTGCAGGGCGGGGCCGGTGTTGGGGGTGTCCACGGAACCGCTGATGGCGAGCATCGCGGCGCCGGTCCCGTCCGGGGCGGACCTGAGGACCTGGGCGAACGAGCGCACCCCGTAGGTGTAGCCCTTCTCCTCGCGCAGGACGCGGTCCAGGCGCGAGGTGAGGGTGCCGCCGAGGCAGTACGTGCCGAGCACCTGGGCGGGCCACACGCGGTCGTGCCGGTCCGGGCCGATGCGGCCGATCAGCAGCTGCGTCTGGACGGCGCCCGGGCGGTCCACGATGACGACGCGGCCCGTGTCGTCGGCGGTCACCGGCGGCACCGGGCGGGGCTCGGCCGAGGAGCCGGTCCAGGTGCCCAGCGTGTCGCCGAGCAGGGCGTCGAGATCGATGCCGGTGAGGTCGCCGACCACCACGGCGGTGGCCGTGGCGGGCCGGACGTGCTTCTCGTAGAAGCCGCGCACGGCCGTGGAGTCGATCGCGGCGACCGTCTTCTCGGTGCCCTGGCGGGGGCGCGACATGCGCGAGTCGGCGGGGAACAGCTCCTTGGAGAGCTCCTTGGCGGCACGGCGGGAGGGGTTGGCCAGCTCGTGCGGGATCTCGTCGAGGCGGTTGCGGACCAGCCGCTCGACCTCGCTGTCGGCGAACGCGGGCGCCCTGAGGGCGTCGGCGATCAGGCCGAGCCCCTTGGCGAGCCGGGAGGCCGGCACCTCCAGGCTCAGCCGGACGCCCGGGTGGTCGGCGTGCGCGTCGAGGGTGGCGCCGGCGCGCTCCAGCTCGGCGGCGAACTCCTCGGCGGAGTGCTTGTCGGTGCCCTCGGAGAAGGCCCGGGCCATGATCGTGGCCACACCGTCGAGGCCGGCCGGCTCGGCGTCCAGGGGCGCGTCCAGCAGCACCTCCACGGCGACGACCTGCTGGCCGGGGCGGTGGCAGCGCAGCACCGTCAGGCCGTTGTCGAGCGTGCCGCGCTCGGGGGCCGGGAAGGCCCACGGCCTGGCCTCGCCCGCCTGCGGCTGGGGGTGGAATTCCATCGTGGCGAGCTCGGTCACTTGGCCGCCTCCTCGTTCTCGTCGCCGGCCGCGGCTGCGGTGTCCCCGGCTTCGTCGGTCTCGTCGGCGACGGGCTCGTAGACGAGCACCGCGCGGTTGTCGGGGCGCAGTCGGGCCTTGGCGACCTCCTGGACCTCCTCGGCTGTCACCTCCAGCACGCGCTGGACGGCGGTCAGGGCGAGCTGCGGGTCGCCGAACAGCACGGCGTACCGGCACAGTTCGTCGGCGCGGCCCGCGACCGTGCCGAGCCGGTCCAGCCACTCGCGCTCCAACTGGGCCTGGGCGCGCTCCATCTCCTCGGCTGTGGGGCCCTCCTCGGCGAACCGGGCGAGCTCCTCGTCGATGGCGGCCTCGATGACCGGCACCTCCACGTCACCGGACGTCTTCACGTCCAGCCACCCCAGGGAGGGCGCCCCGGCGAGCCGCAGCAGGCCGAAGCCGGCGGCGACGGCCGTACGGTCCCGGCGCACCAGGCGGTTGTAGAGGCGGGAGGACTCGCCGCCGCCGAGGACGGTGAGGGCCAGGTCGGCCGCGTCGCACGCGCGCGTGCCGTCGTGCGGCAGGCGGTAGGCGGCCATCAGGGCGCGGGCCGGGACCTCCTCCTCGACGACCTCGCGCAGCTGCTCGCCGATGATCTCGGGCAGCGAGCCGTCGCGCGGCGCGGGCTTGCCGTCGTGACCGGGGATGGAGCCGAAGTACTTCTCGATCCAGGCCAGGGTCTGCTCCGGGTCGATGTCGCCGACCACGGAGAGCACGGCGTTGTTCGGCGCGTAGTAGGTGCGGAAGAAGGCCCGCGCGTCCTCCAGGGTGGCCGCGTCCAGGTCGGCCATGGAGCCGATGGGGGTGTGGTGGTAGGGGTGGCCCTCGGGGTAGGCGAGGGCGGTGAGCTTCTCGAAGGCGGTGCCGTAGGGGACGTTGTCGTAGCGCTGGCGGCGCTCGTTCTTCACGACGTCCCGCTGGTTCTCCATCGACTCGTCGTCGAGGGCCGCGAGCAGGGAGCCCATGCGGTCGGCCTCCAGCCAGAGGGCGAGCTCCAGCTGGTGGGCGGGCATGGTCTCGAAGTAGTTGGTCCGCTCGAAGCTGGTGGTGCCGTTCAGCGAGCCGCCGGCGCCCTGGACGAGCTCGAAGTGGCCGTTGCCCTTCACCTGCGCGGAACCCTGGAACATCAAGTGCTCGAAAAGGTGAGCCAGGCCGGTACGGCCCTTGACTTCGTGGCGCGAGCCGACGTCGTACCAGAGGCACACCGCCGCGACCGGGGTCAGGTGGTCCTCGGAGAGCACCACGCGCAGGCCGTTGGCCAGGCGGTGCTCGGTCGCTGTCAGGCCCCCGGAGCCTGCCTGGGCTGTGGCCGTGTGACCCATGGGCATGTACGTCCCTTCGATCGCGGAGCGGTCGTTCACAACCGCGGTTTCCTGCCGGTCCTGCCACTGTATGCAAGCGTGCGAACCGCCGGTGAAGTTCCCGGGCGGGGTACGCGGAGAGCGAGACCCGGTGACGTGTGCGGACGGGGTGCGGCGGCCGGAGACCGGGTCCTGGTCCCGGTTGTCAGTGCGGCGGTCCACAATGGTCGGCGTCAGATCTCGTTCACGCTTCAGCAAGGAGCCGGCAGCGATGGCCCGCCGCAGCACGAAGACCCCGCCGCCCGACGACTCGTACGAGGAGAGGATCCTCGACATCGACGTCGTCGACGAGATGCAGGGCTCCTTCCTCGAGTACGCGTACTCGGTCATCTACTCCCGCGCCCTGCCGGACGCCCGTGACGGCCTCAAGCCGGTGCACCGCCGGATCGTCTACCAGATGAACGAGATGGGCCTGCGCCCCGAGCGGGGGTACGTCAAGTGCGCCCGTGTCGTCGGCGAGGTGATGGGCAAGCTGCACCCGCACGGCGACGCGTCGATCTACGACGCCCTGGTGCGCATGGCCCAGCCCTTCTCGATGCGCGTCCCCCTGGTCGACGGTCACGGCAACTTCGGCTCGCTGGGCAACGACGACCCGCCGGCCGCCATGCGGTACACCGAGTGCCGGATGGCCGAGGCGACCAGCCTGATGACGGAGTCGATCGACGAGGACACGGTCGACTTCAACCCCAACTACGACGGCCAGGAGCGGGAACCGGTGGCGCTGCCCGCCGCCTTCCCGAACCTCCTGGTCAACGGCGCCTCGGGCATCGCGGTCGGGATGGCGACGAACATGCCGCCGCACAACCTGCGCGAGGTCATCGCCGCCGCCCGCCACCTGATCAGGCACCCGAACGCCGATCTCGACGCCCTGATGAAGCACGTCCCCGGCCCGGACCTGCCCACGGGCGGCCGCATCGTCGGCCTGTCCGGCATCCGGGACGCCTATGAGACAGGCCGTGGCACGTTCAAGATCCGGGCGACGGTCTCCGTGGAGCCGGTGACGGCCCGCCGCAAGGGCCTCGTCGTCACGGAGCTGCCCTTCACGGTCGGCCCCGAGAAGGTCATCGCCAAGATCAAGGACCTGGTCGGCTCGAAGAAGCTCCAGGGCATCGCCGACGTCAAGGACCTCACCGACCGCGAGCACGGCCTGCGCCTGGTCATCGAGATCAAGAACGGCTTCGTGCCGGAGGCGGTCCTGGAGCAGCTGTACAAGCTGACGCCGATGGAGGAGTCCTTCGGCATCAACAACGTCGCCCTGGTGGACGGCCAGCCGCTCACGCTGGGGCTGAAGGAGCTGCTGGAGGTCTATCTCGACCACCGGTTCACCGTCGTCCGGCGGCGTTCGGAGTTCCGCCGGGGCAAGAAGCGCGACCGGCTGCACCTGGTCGAGGGTCTGCTCACGGCCCTGCTGGACATCGACGAGGTCATCCGGCTGATCCGCTCCAGCGAGAACTCCGCGCAGGCGAAGCAGCGCCTGATGGAGCAGTTCTCGCTGAGCGAGGTGCAGACGCAGTACATCCTCGACACACCGCTGCGCCGTCTGACCAAGTACGACCGCATCGAACTGGAGACGGAGAAGGACCGGCTCAACGCGGAGATCGAGGAGCTGACCCGGATCCTCGACTCGGACGCGGAGCTGCGCAAGCTGGTCTCCTCCGAACTGGCCACGGTCGCCAAGAAGTTCGGCACCGACCGGCGTACGGTCCTGCTGGAGTCGGGTGGCGCCCCGGTCGCCGCCGTGCCGCTGCAGGTGGCCGACGACCCGTGCCGGGTGCTGCTGTCCTCGACGGGTCTGCTGGCCCGTACGGCCAACGGCGAGCCGTTCGCCGAGGACGCCGCCGCCAAGCGCGTGAAGCACGACGTGATCGTCTCGGCGGTGCCGGCCACCGCGCGCGGCGAGATCGGCGCGGTCACCTCGGCGGGCCGGCTGCTGCGGCTGAACGTCGTCGACCTGCCCCAGCTCCCGGAGTCGATGTCGACGCCGAACCTCGCGGGGGGCGCCCCGCTGGCCGAGTTCGTCTCCCTGGAGGACGACGAGACGGTGGTGTGCCTGACGACGCTCGACGAGTCGTCGCCGGGCCTGGCGCTCGGCACGGCCCAGGGGGTCGTGAAGCGCGTCGTGCCGGACTACCCGGCCAACAAGGAAGAGTTGGAAGTGATCACCCTCAAGGAGGGCGACCGGATCGTCGGCGCGGTCGAGCTGCGCACCGGTGAGGAGGATCTGGTCTTCATCACCGACGACGCCCAGCTGCTGCGCTTCCAGGCGTCCCAGGTCCGCCCGCAGGGCCGCCCGGCCGGCGGTGTGGCCGGCATCAAGCTCTCCGAGGGCGCGAAGGTCATCTCCTTCACGGCGGTGGACCCGGCGGCGGACGCCGTCGTCTTCACCGTCGCGGGCTCGCGGGGCACGCTGGACGACTCCGTCCAGACGACGGCCAAGATGACCCCGTTCGACCAGTACCCGCGCAAGGGCCGAGCCACCGGTGGCGTCCGCTGCCAGCGGTTCCTGAAGGGCGAGGACTGCCTGTCCCTGGCCTGGGCGGGCCCCGCTCCCGCTCTCGCCGCCCAGAAGAACGGCAGCCCGGCCGAGCTGCCGGAGATCGACCCGCGCCGCGACGGCTCGGGTGTCTCGCTGGCCAAGACGGTGGCGGTGGTGGCCGGGCCGGTCTAGGCCGGCCCGGCGGGATCCTCGTCGGGGTCCCGCACGTACCGCAGGACGCCCCACATGCCGTGCTCGTCGGCGTGCGGGGCGTCGCTGCGGCACGCGTCGAGTTCCTTGTCGAGAGCGGGTGCGTCGATGCCGGAGCCGATGAGGACCAGCTGGGTGAGGCGTTCCTCGCCCGCCGGCCAGGGTTCCGGGTAGAAGCGCAGGAACCGCCCGACGGCATGCACGCCGTAGCGGTTGCGGACGTCGTACGGGCCGAAGTCGACGTATCCCTTGATCCGGTACAGCCCCTCGGGACGGCTGTCGAGGAACTCCATCAGCCGGCGCGGGTCGAGGGGCTGCGTCGAGGTGAACGACAGGCTGTCGTAGGAGCTGTGCAGGTGCCCGGCGTGGTCGTCGTGCTCGCCGTGACCGCCGTGCTCGTGCAGGTCGTCGAAGGACAGCTGCCCGATGCGCTCCTCGCTCGGCCGGCAGTCGAAGAGGAACTCGGGGTCGATCCGGCCGTAGGTGGCCGGGACGACGGCGGCGCGGTCGACGAGGGACCGGACGAGCCCGAGGACGCGTTCGCCGTCCGCCGCCCGGTCCACCTTGTTGACCACGGCGAGGTCGGCCAGCGCGAGATGCCGGTCGATCTCGGGATGCCGGGCCCGGGTGTCGTCGAACTCGGCGGCGTCGACGACTTCGACGAGCCCGCCGTAGACGATCCCCGGATGCTCGCTGGCGAGCACCATCCGCACCAGTTCCTGCGGCTCGGCGAGACCGCTGGCCTCGATGACGATGACGTCGATGCCGAGGGAGGGCGCCGCGAGCCGCTCCAGGTACTGGTCCAGCTCGCTCGCGTCGACGGCACAGCACAGGCACCCGTTGCCGAGCGAGACCGTCGAGTCGCCGAGCGCTCCGGCCACGGCCATCGCGTCGATCTCGATGGCCCCGAAGTCGTTGACGATGGCGCCGATCCGGCTGCCTCCGCTGCGGTGCAGGAGGTGGTTGAGCAGCGTGGTCTTTCCCGAGCCGAGGAATCCGGCCAGGACGACGACCGGGATCTGCTGCGGTTCCGGGCTCCGCTGACTCACCGTGCGACCTCTCTCACGCCGATGCGTGCACCGGCTCACGTTCCCGGCACACGGAGGAAATGGGGATGCCGCCCCAGGATACGAGCCCCAGAACGCGACGAAGTGAACGATTGTTAGCAGCACTCGCGGGGCAGACGTTGGGCATGGCGCCGGTTTGTGCGACCCTCGCTTCCCTCCGTGCGCCTCTCCTCCGCCTCCCCGCCGATCAGAGCCGCTCGGCACTCTGGGAGACGGAAAGCGCCGCCCACCGCGCGCCGGTCCCCTCCAGTCGACCCGCACCCCGACGACCGGCGGACGGCCGTCTGAATGTGGGGGTTGGCATGGCCACACAGAGGTTCGGGTCCCGAGGACTGAGGGCCACCGCCTCGCCAGGGAGGGGTCTCGCGGCGGGCGCCGCCGCTGTCCTGGCCCTGCTGTAGCCACCCGCGTTCCACGCGTTGCGTCCCCGGATTCAGCACCTGGAGCAGGCCGCGCAGTCGCGGCGCCGGGCCAGCCTCGCGCACCGGCAGCGGCTGCACTGGAGGTGCTGAGCGAAGCTGTGGACGACCCGGAGCTGACCGAGGTGCTGGACGCCTGCGACGGGACCGTGCCTTCGCGGAAGCAGCGCCAGTTCCTGTTCGCCAACACTCGTGACGCCAACCACCCCGTTTTCCGGGCGTACTGGTACGCCGCCCGCACGCACAGGGCGCTCCTCGTCGCCAGGTCCGAGGAGCTCGGACGGGGCTGATTTCCGACGACCTCATGACGCAACTGGAGGAGTCAGCCATCGAGTGGTGGGTGTTATCGCCAATCACTCCCCGGAACGCGTCACATGCCTGGGCGGTAACGAACCCATAAACCGGCGCGTTTCTCTAGACGCCAACCAGGTTGACTACAGCGCGTCCGGCGAGCTGGAGCAACCATCCTCGACCTCTCCACACTCGACCTCCCCACACTCGGGAGGCTGCGGTGACCACCGTGCGGCACGTTCCTGACACCAGTCACATCTCGAGCGCCCGGGTCCCGAGATGGACAAGTCCTGACACCCAGTCAGAGCGCATGAAGAAAGGCGGGTTTCGCAGTGGAAGAGCGTAGGCGGAAGGTGTGGCGCAGGTTTCGTGCTGGTTGCGTCCTCGTGGCCGGCGGAATGGCCGCCACATACTGGACGCTGCGCGCCGTGCAGGCCGCAGTAGACCTGTACGGGGCTACCGGGTTGTGATGGGCGCCCACGCCGACAGCTAGCCGAATCGTGGGGTCCCCTCTGGGTATCGCTCAGCGGGGCCCCACTGTGACCGGGCGAGGCAGCTGCTTCGCCGCCACCTTCGTACAGGATGAACTCTCGGTCACTGAACACCGCTGGGGAAGCCGTTGGCCTGTAGGGCCTACCGGCGTCGCCGCTCGCCGCCATCGGTACGGAGGGCACGGCCGCACTCAACAGGCATCCCACCAGCGGTCGCTGCCCGAGTGGACTGCGAACGCATCGTCGTCAGCGACTTCCAGACCGCGATCAGGAAGGAGCGCGACCTCCTGGCCGTGTGACCGGCTCGCCCTCGGTCCGGCACCTTGCGGTGCCGGACCTTTGCCCCGTCAGGCCTCGCCTTGCCCATGCTTCATCGCTGCGAGACGTCCTGCTCAGGCGGCACCGGCACCGGCGCCTCAGGCCCCACGTACCGCGCCACCGGGCGGATGATCTTCGTGTCCTCCGCCTGCTCCAGGATGTTGGCGCTCCAGCCCACCACGCGCGCGGCGGCGAACGTCGGTGTGAACATCTCGCGGGGCAGGCCGCAGAGCTCCATGACCACGCCCGCGTAGTACTCGACGTTGGTGTGGAGTTCGCGGCCGGGCTTCAGCTCCGCCAGTATCGCCTCGACGTGACGCTCGACCTCGACGGCAAAGTCCACCCGGGGGCCGCCGAACTGCCGGGCGACCTCGCGCAGCATCCGGGACCGGGGGTCCTCCGTGCGGTAGATCGCGTGCCCGAAGCCCATGATGCGCTCACCGGCGAGCACCCGCTGACGCACCCACGAGTCGATACGGTCCGGGGTGCCGATCGCATCCAGGGTGTCCAGCGCCCGGCTGGGCGCGCCACCGTGCAGCGGCCCGGACAGCGCCGCCACCGCACCGGCGAGGCACGCCGCCACGTCCGCGCCCGTGGAGGCGATGACCCGGGCCGTGAACGTGGATGCATTGAATCCATGATCAATGGTTGAGATCAGGTATTGCTCGATCGCCCGGGCGTGCTGTTCGGTCGGCACTGACCCCGTCAACATGTACAGGTAGTTCGCCGCGTACGACAGGTCCTCGCGCGGCTCCACCGGTTCGAGCCCTTTCCCCAGCCGGTGCAGGGCGGTGAGCAGGGTGGGCACGGCGGCGGCCGCCTCGAGCGTGTCCTGCCGACGCCGCTCGGCGTCGATGTCGTACACGGGGCAAAAGCCCTTGGCCGCGCCCAGCAGCGACAGCGCCGTGCGCATCCCGGCGAGCGGACCGGAGCGCCCGCCGGCGGCCGCGATGGCCGGCAGAGCCGCTCGCACCTCGTCGGGCAGCCGTCGCAGCGCGGCGGTCTCGGCGGCGAAGGCCGCGCTGCGCCCGGCGTCGGGCAGGTCGCCGTGCACGAGCAGGTGCCAGACGTCCTCGAACCCACGGGTGCGCGCGAGATCGACGGCCGAGTACTGCCGGTAGTGGTAGAAGCCCTCGAGACCGCGGACGTCACCGATCCGGGTGTCGGTGACGACGACCCCGGCGAGCCCCCGCGGTGCTTCGAGGAGAGTGGCTGCGGACCTGTTGACGGACATGTCTTCCTCCCTGGACTTGATTCGACTGTCCATGCTTGACTTGAGTTGTGTCAATATTGATTCGATCAACATGTCAGTCAATGGTCTGCTAGCCGGATACGGTGACCCCCATGCGCGATCAAGAGCCCGCCCCCCTCGACGCGGAACGGCGGCTGAGCACCAAGGAGGCCGCCGAGCTGCTCGGCGTGAAACCGGAGACCGTGTACGCGTACGTGAGCCGCGGCCAGCTCAGCAGCCGTCGCGTGTCCGGCGGCCGGGGCAGCACCTTCGACGCCCGGGAGGTCGAGGCGCTCGCCCGGCGCAACCGGCGGGAGAGCGCGGGCGGTTCCGGCTCCGGCGGCGAACTCTCCGTACGGACCCGCCTCACGCTCATCGAGAGCGACCGCTACTACTACCGCGGCGTGGACGCGGTCGAGCTGGCCACCCGGCACAGCTACGAGGAGGTCGCCGAGTGGCTGTGGACCGGCAGGATGCGCCCGGGCAGCACCTTCACCGCACCCGCCGCCTCCGTCGCCGTCGCCCGCCGTGCCGTCGAGGCCCTGCCCGAACACGCCGCCCCCGCCGACCTGCTGCGGGTCGCGACGACGGCTGCCGCGACCGCCGACCCACTGCGCTTCGACCTGTCCGAGGACGCCGTCCTCGGCACCGCGCGCACCCTCATCCCCACGCTCGTCGCCGCCCTGCCGGTGGTGGGCCGCGACCGCAGCGACACGGGCCCGCTGGCCCACCGCCTGTGGTCCCGGCTGTCCCGCCGGGAACCCGGCGAGGCGTCCCTGCGCGCCCTCGACACCGCCCTCGCCCTCCTGGTCGATCACGACCTGGCCGCCTCCACGCTCGCGGTGCGGGTCGCCGCGTCGGCCCGGGCCCATGCCTACGCGGCGGTCTCCGCCGGGCTCGGCGTCATCGAGGGGCCGCTGCACGGCGCGGCCAGCGGACTCGCCCACCGGCTTCTCAGGGACGTCCTCGATCAGGGCGACCCGGCCCCCGTGATCGCGGGCGAACTGCGCGCCGGACGCCGCATCCCGGGACTCGGCCACCGGCTCTACCCCGGTGAGGACCCACGCGCGCGTGCCCTCTTCGCCGCCCTGGAGGACATCCCCAAGGCAGAGCCCGCCCTCCTCGCGGCCCGCGAGATCGTCGAGACCACGGCCCGCCACGCCCCGCTGCACGCCAACGTCGACCTGGCGCTCGCCGTGCTCACGACGTCCTGCGGCATGCCCGCTACCGCGGGCGAGACGATCTTCGCCGTGGCCCGTACGGCGGGCTGGATCGCCCACGCCCTGGAGGAGTACGGCGAACGCCCGCTGCGCATGCGCCCGAGCGGTCTCTACACGGGCGCCAAGCCGCCTCAGCCACTCCCGGAGTAGGAGAGGGCGGGCCCGGGAGGAGCCGTGAGCCAACTCAGGTTAGGCTCACCTCTGTGAGTACGTGCTCAAGCGTCTCGCGGGACCTCGACGAGCCCGTTGCGGGGACCGCGGCCACCGCCAGGACCTGGCTGTTGCTGGAACAGCCCGGCCCGTGGGGTGCCAAAGCGCTCACCTCGAGCCACCTGGACCCCACGCTCGGACGTGCCCTGGAGGCGGCCGCGAAGGACACGGGCGTACGGATCGTGCTCATCCGCCGCCCCGGGCGCCACGCGGACCGCCGCATGCCCGCCACGCGCCGGGTGTACGCGGCCCACACCGTGCCGGGGAACGTGTGGCTGCACAGCGCCACGACCTCGGACCCGGGGCAACTGCTCGATCTCGACTTCGCCGCACTCGGCCGTGGCGACCACCGCTCCTTCGACGCGCTGCTCGGCGGACGCCCGCACGACGGTGACCCGCTCGCGCTCGTCTGCACCAACGGCAAGCGCGACCGCTGCTGCGCCCTCCTCGGCCGGCCTCTCGCGGCCGAACTCGCCACGTCGGGGGTCGAGGGCGTCTGGGAGGTCACCCATCTGGGTGGTCACCGCTTCTCCCCGACGGTGCTCGTGCTGCCGTACGGCTACGCGTACGGCCGGGCCGAGGCGCACACCCTCAAAGAGGTGCTGCACGGTGCGCGCGAGGGACGGATCGTCCTGGAGGGGTGCCGGGGCAGCTCGGCCTGGGAACGGCCCGGCCAGGCCGCCGAGCTCGCCGTGCGCACCAGGATCGGCGACTACGCGGCCGAGGCGCTGAGCGTCGTCCGCACGGCCGGTGCCGCTCCGCGCTGGGAGGTGACCGTCGCCCATGCCGACGGGCGCCACTGGCACGTCGACGTGGCCCAGGCCGCGGGTCTGCCGCCCCGCCCGGAGAGCTGCGGCGCGGCGGTCCTCGGATCACCCGCGCGGATGGACGTGGTGGCGGTGCGCGAGGCCAGGCTGACGACGGCCCTGGCGAGCTGACGGCCGGCGCCAGGGGCGGTGCCGTCACCATCCACCCTTGACGCCGACTGCCCGGACGTCGATGCAGCCTCTGCACGCATTGATCAAGAGATCCACGCCACACCCGTTACGGCAGCCAGGCAGCCGCACGTACCTTCTTGGGTATGAGCCCCACTCCCCCCGCACGCCGCCTGCGCCTCGGTCTGCCGCGGCGGGTCTTCTCGCAGGTGCTGCTGATGCAGGTGGCGATCGCCGCGGGAGTCGCGGTCCTCGCGACCGGGTTGTTCCTCGCGCCCCTCAGCGACCAGCTCGACGACCAGGCGATGCGCCGCGCGCTCGCGATCGCGCAGACGACCGCGCAGCAGCCGGACCTCGTGAAGGACCTGAGGGACACGCCGCCCTCGCCGGACGGTCCGGTGCAGAAGGAGGCGGAGCGGATCCGTAAGGCCACCAAGGCCGAGTACATCGTCGTGATGGACTGGCGGGGCGTGCGCTGGTCGCACACCGACCCGAGCCAGATCGGCGGCATCGTCTCGACCGACCCCGGCCAGGCCCTGGCCGGCCACGAGGTCATGGAGATCGACAGCGGCACCCTCGGCCGCTCCGCCCGGGGCAAGGTGCCGCTGCGCGACAGCGACGGCACCGTCGTCGGCGCCGTCTCGGTCGGCATCGCCTACGACAGCGTCCGGGCCCGGCTGATCCACGCCATCCCGGGGCTGCTCGCGTACGCCGGAGGCGCCCTGGCCGTCGGCGCGCTGGCGGCCTGGCTCATCTCCCGGCGCGTCCACCGGCAGACCAGGGACCTCGCCTTCTCGGACATCGCCGCGCTCCTGTCGGAACGCGAGGCGATGCTGCACGGCATCCGGGAGGGCGTCGTCGCCCTGGACCGCACCGGCCGCATCCGTCTGGTCAACGACGAAGCCCAGCGTCTGCTCGGCCTCGGGGACGCTGTGGTGGGCCTCACGCCCGACGAGGCGCTCGGCGCGGGCCGCACGGCCGACGTGCTGGCCGGGCGCGTCGCCGGCACGGACCTGCTGACCGTCCGCGGTCAGCGCGTGCTCGTCGCCAACCGCATGCCCACGGACGACGGCGGCGCCGTGGCCACCCTGCGCGACCGCACCGAACTGGAGCAGCTGGGACGCGAACTCGACTCCACCCGGGGTCTGATCGACGCCCTGCGCGCCCAGGACCACGAACACGCCAACCGGATGCACACACTGCTGGGGCTGCTCGAACTGGAGATGTACGACGACGCCGTGGAGTTCGTCGGCGAGGTGGTCGGTGACCACCGGGCCACCGCTGAGCAGGTCACCGAGCGGATCGAGGACCCGCTGCTCGCCGCCCTGCTGGTCGGCAAGGCGACCGTCGCGGCCGAGCGGGGCGTCGCCCTGTGGGTGTCGGACCGGACCCGCCTGCCCGACCGGCTGATCGACCCCCAGGGGCTCGTCACCGTCGTCGGCAACCTGGTCGACAACGCCCTGGACGCCGTCGCGGGCAAGCCGCACGCGCGCGTGGAGGTCGAACTCCGCGCGGAGGGACGTACGGTGGTGCTCCGCGTCCGTGACACGGGGCCGGGGATTCCGCCGGAGCACCGGGAGTTGGTCTTCAACGAGGGATGGTCCACGAAGAAGCCGCCGGCCCATCGGGAGCGGGGCATCGGGCTGTCCCTGGTGCGCAGGCTCGCCGAGCGGCAGGGGGGCAGCGCGACCGTCGGCGGGGCGCACGGCGGGGGCGCGGAGTTCACCGTCGTGCTGCCCGAGGCGCTGGCCGAGCCGGGCCCGGAACCGGCCCTGAGCGTGCCGTCGGCTCCGCGGGCCGCCAAGGAGGAGTCGTGATGATCGAGGTCCTGGTCGTGGACGACGACACGAGGGTCGCGCGGGTCAATGCCGCCTACGTCGAGAAGGTGCCCGGCTTCCATGTCGCGGGCGAGGCGCACAGCGCCGCTGACGCGCTGCGCCAGCTGGAGACGCTGCCCCGGCTGGACCTGGTCCTCATGGACCACTACCTGCCCGACGAGACGGGGCTCGCGGTCGTCCAGGAGATGCGGCGGCGCGGCCACCAGACCGACGTGATCATGGTGACGGCGGCACGGGACGTGTCCACGGTGCAGGCGGCCATGCGGCACGGCGCGCTGCAGTACCTGGTCAAGCCGTTCGCCTTCGCCGGGCTGCGCTCCAAGCTGGAGGCCTACGCCCAGCTGCGCCGCACCCTCGACGGCGGCGGGGAGGCCGAGCAGGCCGAGGTGGACCGCATCTTCGGGGCGCTGTCGGCACCGTCGGAGCCCGATCTGCCCAAAGGGCACTCCCCCACCACGGCGGAGCTGGTCCGTCAGTCCCTGATGAGCGCCGACGGCCCCCTGTCCGCCCAGGAGATCGCCGAGCGCACCGGGGTGAGCCGCCAGACGGCCCAGCGGTACCTGAAGCTCCTGGAACGCACGGGACGGGCCAGGCTGACCCTCAAGTACGGCGACGCGGGCCGCCCGGAACACCGTTACGT
This sequence comes from Streptomyces sp. NPDC006140, assembly GCF_040628815.1. Taxonomy (NCBI): domain Bacteria; kingdom Bacillati; phylum Actinomycetota; class Actinomycetes; order Kitasatosporales; family Streptomycetaceae; genus Streptomyces; species Streptomyces sp. NPDC006140. Next base: position 572,791 of record NZ_JBEXTS010000004.1, read on the forward strand.
GTGGGCGACCCGCGCCTAGGCGGCCGGCTCGGGGCGGTCTCGGCTGTCAGCCCGCGGCCTTCTTCGCGAACTCGGTCGTGTAGGTCTGGTCGAGGTCGATCTTGGCGTTCTTGATGTTGGGATTGAACGCCTTGAGCACCTTCTCGACCGTCTCGGGACCGCCCGCGGGCATCACGCCGTCCTTGGTGAACATCGGCAGCGTGCTCTTGATCGCCTGCGCGTAGAGCGCCTTGTCGCCCTGCGAGTAGTCGGCCGGCATCTTGTCGGCGATCTGGGACGCGCTGTGTGTGGACATCCACGTGAGTGTCTTGACGAATGCGTTGACCAGCTTCTGGACCGTGCTCTTGTGGCTGTTCACCCAGTCCGTCTGCATGTACAGACTCGACGACGGATACGGACCTCCGAGCGCCTCCTGGGACCCTTGCGGCGTCCGCATGTCGAGGAGGATCTTGCCCGCCTTCTTGTCGAGGACCTGGGCGACGGTCGGGTCGGTCGTCATGCCGCCGTCGATCGAGCCCTTCTGCAGCGCGGAGATGAACGTCGGCCCGGCGCCCACCGCGACGGACGTGAAGTCGCTGATCTTCACGCCGTTCTTCACGGCGAGGTACTTGGTGAGGAAGTCGGTCGAGGAACCCAGCCCGGTGATGCCCAGCTTCTTGCCCTTGAAGTCCTTGGGTGAGGTGATGTCGCCCGCCGCCTTGTCGGAGACCAGCTCGACCTCACCGGGAGCGCGTGAGAACTGCACCACCGACTCGATGTGCTTGCCCTTGGTCTGGAGGTCGAGGGTGTGGTCGTAGAAGCCGACGGCTCCCTGGACCTGCCCGGAGACGAGCGCGGTCTCGGCCTGGACGCCGGCGGGCTCGGACAGCAACTGCACGTCGAGCCCCTCGGCGTCGAAGTAGCCGAGCCGCTGGGTGAGCATCGCGGGCAGGTAGATGACCTTGTCCAGGCCACCGACCATGATCTTCACCTTCTCGCCCTTGCCGTCGCCCGTGCTGCCGGAGCCGGTCGACGTCGTACCGGCGGCGTCGTTGGCACAGGCGGTGAGCGAGGAGAGGGCGAGCAGGCCGGTGGCGGCCAGGGCGGCGTAGCGGGCGGTCTTGCGCATGGCGGTTCACGTCCTTGTGAAGGGGAGGAACGGGAAGGGGGCGTGCAGAGAGCGTCAGTGCCCGGAATCCGCGGGCTTCCAGCGGAAGATCCGGCGCTCGGCGAAGGTGAGCAGCCCTTCGGCGAGGAGCGCGACGACGGCGAGGATGACCATCGCCGCGTACACCCCGGCCGCGTTGAAGGTGCCCTGGGACTGCGCGACGAGCAGGCCGATGCCCTTGGTGGCGCCGATGTACTCGCCCACGATGGCGCCGATGAGGGCGAAGCCGAAGCTGACGTGGAGGCTGGTGAAGATCCACGAGGTGGCGGACGGGACGACCACCTGGAGGGTCACCCTGCGGTCGCTCGCGCCCAGGATCCGGGCGTTGGAGACGAGGTTGCGGTCCACCTCGCGTGCGCCCTGGAAGGCGTTGAAGAACACCGGGAAGAAGACCAGGACGACGGCCGACGCGACCTTGGAGGCGGGGCCGAGCCCGAACCAGATCACGAAGATCGGCGCGAGGACGATCCTGGGGATCGAGTTGAGCACCTTGATGTATGGACCAAGAACATCGGCGAGCAAGGTGATCCGTCCCAGCGCGATACCGAGGACGACACCGGTGGCCACACCGAGGACCCAGCCGAGCAGCGCTTCGTAGAGCGTGTACCAGATCTGCTCGCCCAGGGAGCCGAGCGCGGTCCCGTGCGTCACCCAGGTGTAGATCTGGTCCCAGATCTGGGAGGGCATGGAGAAGTTGAACGGATCGATGACCTTGGCCCGGGACAACGCCTCCCACAAACCGAGGACACCGACCAGCAGCAGTACCCGGACGACGTTGATGAGGACTTTCCGCCGGCGCGCGGCGCGGGCCCGCGAGTGGGCGCGGTCCGGTGCCTTGGCCGTCTCCACGACCGTGGTGCTGATCACCTCAGGCGACATGGGCGGCACCCCTCTCGCGGGTGATGCGCACCTCTTCGCCGAGGGACTCCCAGATCTCGCGGTAGATCTCGATGAAACGCGGTTCCAGGCGCACCGCCTCGACCTTCCGCGGCCGTGGCAGGTCGATGGAGAAGGTCTGCTTCACAGTGGCCGGTCCGGCGGTCATCACCACGACCTTGTCGGCCAGCGCGATGGACTCCTCCAGGTCGTGGGTGACGAAGACGACCGAGGCGCGCGTGCCCTCCCACAGTTCGAGCAGTTCGTCCGACATCAGCGCCCTTGTCTGCACGTCGAGCGCCGAGAACGGCTCGTCCATGAGCAGGATCTCGGGGTCGTTGACGAAGGTCGCGGCGAGTGCGACGCGTTTGCGCTGGCCGCCGGAGAGCTGGTGCGGGTAACGGTCCTCGAAGGCCGCGAGTCCGACCCGGGCCAGCCACTCGCTCGCCCTCCGCTTCGCCTCCGCCTTGGGCACGCCCCTGAAGCGCGGGCCCGCCATCACGTTGGACAGGACCGTGCGCCAGGGGAAGGTGGCGTCCTGCTGGAAGACGAAACCGACCTTGTCGCCGACGCCGCGCACCGGCTCCCCGGCGACCAGCACCTCGCCCTCGGAGGGTTCCTCCAGGCCGCTGACCAGGGTCAGCGTGGTCGACTTGCCGCAACCCGTGGGGCCGACGACCGCGACGAACTCCCCCCGGCCGACCGTGAGATCCAGGTTCCGGACGGCGGTGTGCAGGCCGCCCGACGGAGTCCTGAACGTCTTGCTCGCGCCCCGCAGTTCGATGGCGGGGCTGGTGTCTGCGCTCATGGCCGGGGACGGTAGATCCGGTTCCGGATGCGGCATCAGTCTTGTGAGCGCATACCGTTCTTTTGCTCGCAAGGGCCTGTTGTGCTCGTTTTCCCCGGGTTACAACAACGGAGCCGAAACACGGGCCTGACGCCCGCGTGGCCTTGACGGAAAGAGGCCCGATGATTGACGTCCTGGTCGTGGACGACGACTTCCGTGTCGCCGAGATCAACGCCAAGTACGTGGGGAAGGTACCCGGCTTCCGGGTGGCCGCTCGTGCGCACAGCGCTGCCCAGGCGCTGGCGCGGGTGCAGCGCGGAGGCATCGATCTGATGCTGCTGGACCACTACCTGCCCGACCAGACGGGCCTCGAACTCGTCCACCGCATGCGGGACCAGGGCCACGGCACCGACGTCATCATGATCACCGCGGCCGGGGACGTGGCGACCATCCAGGCCGCCATGCGCCTGGGCGCCCTGCACTACCTGGTCAAGCCCTTCACCTTCGCCGCGCTGCACACCCGCCTCGACTCCTATGCCGCCCTGCGCCGCACCGTCGAGCGGGTCGGCAGCGGCCGCGGCGTCGCCGCCCAGGAGCAGGTCGACCGGATCTTCAGCGCGCTGCGTACCACCCCGGTCTCGACGCCCCCTGGTCTGCCGAGCGGTCACTCGGAGCCCACCACGGAACTGATCTGCCGTGTCCTGCACCGCGCGGACCATCCGCTCTCCGCCCACGAGGTCGCCGCCGAGACGGGCCTGAGCCGCTCCACGGCCCAGCGCTACCTGCGCCGTCTGGAACAGTCCGGTCGGCTGCGCCTCTCCCTCCGGTACGGCGACACGGGCCGGCCGGAGCACCGCTACGCGTGGGTGGCACCGTAGCCGCCGCCGGCGGGAGGGGCGTGCGCCTCACGCCGCTCCGGCCCCGGTCAGCGACCGCACCTCGGTCTCCGCGTGCCGGGCCTCGTCCGGGACCTCCGCCGAGGTGACCGTGCCCAGCCAGCCCGCGAGGAAGCCCAGGGGGATCGAGACCAGACCCGGGTTCTGCAGCGGGAAGTACTGGAGGTCGACGCCCGGGAACAGCGAGTCGGGGCTGCCTGAGACCACCGGGGAGAGCACCACGAGCACCACGGCCGGAACGAGACCGCCGTAGACGGCCCACACGGCGCCACGTGTGGTGAAACCGCGCCAGAACAGGGAGTACAGCAGCACCGGAAGGTTCGCCGACGCGGCGACCGCGAAGGCGAGGCCCACGAGGAAGGCGACGTTGAGGTCCCTGGCCAGCAGGCTGAGGGCGATCGCCACCACGCCGACGCCGACGGCCGCGACCCGGGCCACGGCCACCTCGCTGCGCGGCTTGCCGCCCCGGCGCCGCAGGGACGCGTAGAGGTCGTGGGCCACGGACGCCGAGGATGCGAGCGTGATGCCGGCGACCACGGCGAGGATCGTGGCGAAGGCGACCGCGGCGACGATCGCGAAGAGAACCGTTCCCCCCGTGGACCCGGCGCCACCGCCCAGATCGAGCGCCAGCAACGGAACCGCCGTGTTCCCGGCCGCGTTCGACCCGCGCACCGCGTCCGGCCCCACGATGGCGGCCGCGCCGAATCCCAGCACGATCGTCATCAGGTAGAAGCCGCCGATGAGCCCCACGGCCCAGACGACCGAGCGGCGTGCGGCGCGCGCCGTGGGCACGGTGTAGAAGCGGGACAGGATGTGCGGCAGCCCCGCCGTGCCCAGTACCAGGGCCAGGCCCAGGCTGATGAAGTCGAAACGGGCGGTCCAGTCCCCTCCGTACTTCAGCCCCGGCGCCAGGAACGCCTCGCCGTGCCCGCTGCGCTCCGCGGCCGTGAGCAGCAGCCGGTCAAGATCGCCGTGGAAGCGCACCAGGACGAGCGCCGTCAGCGCGATGGTGCCGCCGAGCAGCAGGACGGCCTTGACGATCTGGATCCAGGTGGTCGCCCGCATCCCTCCCAACGACACATAGATCACCATGAGCGCCCCGACACCGATGACCGTCCACGCCCGTGCCGCCTCGCTCGTACCTCCGAGCAGCAGCGCCACGAGGCTTCCGGCTCCGACCATCTGCGCCACCAGATACAGAACGGACACGGTCACCGAGGAGGTTCCCGCCGCGATCCGTACCGGCCGCTCCCGCATCCGCGCCGCCACGACGTCGGCGAGGGTGAACCGGCCGCAGTTGCGGACCAGTTCCGCGACGAAGAACAGCACCACCAGCCACGCCACGAGGAATCCGACGACGTAGAGCAGCCCGTCGTAGCCGAACAGGGCGATGAGCCCGGTGACCCCCAGGAAGGAGGCGGCCGACATGTAGTCGCCCGCGATGGCAAAACCATTCTCCATGGGTGAGAAGAGCCGCCCGCCCGCGTAGAACTCCTCCGCCGAGCCGCGCCTGTGACGGCTGACCCACGTCGTGATCGCCAGCGTGACCGCGACGAACGCGCTGAACAGCAGGAGCGCCAGCGTCTGGTGTCCACCTGTCACGAGGCACTGCCGTTCACGCCACGCGTCAGTTCCTGCGTGTCCCAGCGCAGTTCCAGCGCCGCCCGGTCCCGGCGCAGCCGCGCGTGCCGCGCGTACGCCCAGGTGAACAGGAAGGTGGTCAGGAACTGCCCGAGCCCGGCCAGCATCGCCACGTTCACCGCTCCCGCCACGGGCCGGGCCATCAGCTCCGGTGCGGTCGTGGCAGCCACCACGTAGCCCACGTACCAGGCGAAGAAGGCCGCGAAGGCCGGCACCACGAACCTGCGGTATCGCCGCCTGACCTCCTGGAAGGCCTCGCTGCGCTGCACCTCCAGGTACACGTCGGCCGCCGCGACCCCGGCCTTCCCCTCCCCGCGCGCCGACGGCACCGCCGCCGGAGCGGGCGCCCCGGCACCGGTCGACTCGCCCCAGCCGGAGGCGAGCGCGTCGTACCAGGGGTCGTCGTACCTGAGCTGTCCGGCCTCCTCGGCCGGGACCGGGACTTGACGGTCGAAAGGCCCGACCGAACTCTCCTGACCAGCCCCGACTCCGCGGGGACGGCCCTTGCTTGGCTGCATGCCCAAGGATGGACAGAACGGGAAGATCCCCGACTCTTCTTCCCCTCCCTCTTCACCCCATCAGGTGACTCAACCCGCTGGTGGCCGCACCAGCCCCTGCACGTACGCGTAACGCACCGCCTGCGCACGGTCCTTGAGCCCCGTCTTGGTGAACATGTTGTTGATGTGCGTCTTCACGGTCGCGGTGGAGACATGCAGCCTTCGGGCGATCTCCTGGTTGCTGAGCCCCTCGGCGATGAGGACCAGCACCTCCGTCTCCCGGGCGGTGAGCCCGTCCGGCGCCTCCCGGGGCGCGGCCGGTCTGGGGTCGGCCTCCGTCAGGCGCTCCAGGAGCCGTCTCTGGATGCCCGGCGAGAGTCCCGCGTCCCCGGACAGCACGCTGTGCACCGCCCGCACGATGTCCTCTCCGCCCGCGTCCTTGGTGAGATAGCCGCGTGCCCCCGCCGCCAGCGCCGGGAACAGCGAGTCGTCGTCGGCGAACGTCGTGAGCACCACGACCTGCGTCCCGGGGTGCTCCGCGCGGATCCTGCGGGTCGCCTCCACGCCGTCGCAGCGGGGCATGCGCAGGTCCATGAGCACTACGTCCGGGGCGACTTCCCCGACCAGCCGCACCGCCTCCTCCCCGTCTCCCGCGGCCCCGACGACCTCGATCCCGGGCAGCAGGCCGAGCAGCATCACGATGCCCTCCCGCACCACCGTCTGGTCGTCCGCGACCACCACCCGAGCGGTTCTCCGCTCGGCCTCCTCGGTCATGCCGGCACCTTCAACGTCACCACAAACCCCTCCTTTCCCGGCCCCGCCTCGAGCGAGCCGCCCAGCAGCTCGGCACGCTCCCGCATGCCGAGCAGACCGTACCCGGCGCCCGTCCCGGTCAGCTCGCCCGGCGAGCCGCCCGAGTCCCGTACGTCCAGGGTCACTTCGTGCGGGCGGTAGTCGAGCCGAAGGCGCACCTTGGCGCCCGGGGCGTGCTTGCGGGCGTTCGTCAGAGCCTCCTGGGCTGCTCTGCGCACGGTCTGCGAGGCCTCGGCCGGCAGTGTCCTACGTTCACCCGTGATGGTGATCTCCGCGCCGTCGGACGTACCCACCAGCTGGTTCAGGAAGTCCTCCAGCGGGGTCAGCTCGCCGCGCAGGGCGGAGAGCGCCTGGCGTGTCTCGGCGAGCCCGCCGCGCGCCATCTCCCGTGCCGCCACCACTCGTTGGAGGATCTGCTCCCGTTCCCCGCCGCGCTCGATGAGCAGCCGGGCCGCCTCCAGGTGCACGAGCTGGGCCGAGAGGCTGTGGGCGAGCACGTCGTGGATCTCCCGCGCTATGCGGGCCCGCTCCGCGAGCGCCGCCGTCTCCGCCTCGGCCGCCCGCGCGACCCGCTCCTGGGCGAGCAGCCGCTGGGCGCTGCCACGCGCCTCGGCGTCGAGACGCAGTGTGTAGCCGGCCAGGGCGAGGCCGACGCCGCTCACCACGGTCGTCAGGGGGTCGCTGTCGTTGACGAGCCCGTACGAACCGAGTGCCAGGCCCGCGGCGGTGAGGGCGATGGCGGGTGGCAGCCGCTCCAGTGCCGAAACGGCGCAGCCGCACCATACGACGAGGGCCGCCACCTCGAACCCCGACAGCTGCGCCGCGACGGCGACGCCTTGGAGCAGCGCGAGCGACGCCAGCGACGGCCACAGCCGGTGCTGGAGCGTGGTCCGGAAGAACGCCCAGGCGAGCAGTGCCGCCAGGAGCACTCCTCCGGCCCCGGCAACCGTCTTCCAGCCGCCCACGCGGCTGTCGGCGAGAGTGCCCCACAGCAGCACGCCGAGTACCAGGGTCCGCACCGTCCAGGCCAGCAGGCACCGGGAGCGGGAGAGCCCCTCACGGCCCAGCGCCTCCCGGGAAGGCCAGCGTGTCCAGACGTTGTCCTTCACACGCGCTCCTTCCCCGCAGGCCGGGTCGTGCTGTCACCGTACGCTCCGCTCGACATCGCGTCAGCGCGCAGGGACTGGGCTCGCCAGGCCAGGATTCCGGACCGGACGAGCAGAGTGCCGGCGAGCCCCAGCAGCAGGGCGGAGCTGTCCTGCTGGACGCCGACCGCCGCACCGAGGGCGAAGAAGCCGACGCGCAGTCCGATGCCGACGGCCCAGACTGCGGCGCTCGCCTTGCTGCTCCGGCACCAGACGGAGCCGTCCGGTTCCGACCAGATGCGGGTGGTCCAGGCCCAGCCGGCGCCGGTGGCCAGGCCGACGAGCAGTTCGGCGCTGAGCAGCAGCGCCGAGGCAGTGGGGTGCTGGGAATCGAGTATGCCCGGCTCGCGCAGCGCGACAACGGTCAGGATCGCGGGCAGGAGCCACCAGCGGCGCTCCCCGTCTATCCGGTCGGCGCGGAACTGCCGGGCGATCACCAGGACGGCCACGGCCACGATCACCAACGCGTCGACGAGCCCGGACATCACAGCCTCCGTGGGCGAGCAAGGGAGCGCCGGCAGCGGGTGCTGCCGACGCCTTCGACGCTACGGAAAATGCCAGGTCACAGGATCGGATCCCGGGTGGATCATGGGTGGAGTCCCGACGGGCGCATCTCCACCCAGAGGTGGAGATGCGGTCCGCGGGCAGCCGAAGCCGACGCGTGTTCCGGCGCTGACCGAGCCCTGCGGCAACGCCTCACACGGACATCGCCGTGCCGCTCCTGAACGAGCGCGGCACGGCGGTGTCCACGAGACGGCAGACGGGGCAGCATGCGCAGGTGGCGCAGTTCACGCCGTGGTCCGGCACCGTCGGACCACGGCAGGCTGAGACCAGGTCACTGACGCCCCAGCCCGCCCGGCGCAGCCGCTACGCGTCGATGCGGGACCGGTCCAGCGTCGCCGCGGAGTTCGAGATGAACTCCTTGCGCGGAGCGACGTCGTTGCCCATCAGCAGGTCGAAGACCTGCTCGGCCGCTTCCAGGTCAGAGAGGTTGATCCGGCGCAGGGTGCGGTGGCGCGGGTCCATGGTCGTCTCGGCCAGTTGGTCGGCGTCCATCTCACCGAGACCCTTGTAGCGCTGGATCGAGTCCTTGTAGCGGATGCCCTTGCTCTGGAACTCCATGAGCTTGTCGCGCAGTTCCCGGTCCGAGTACGTGTACACGTACTTGTCCTGGCCCTTCTTGGGCTGGACGATCTCGATCCGGTGCAGGGGCGGCACCGCGGCGAAGACCCGGCCGGCCTCGACCATGGGCCGCATGTAGCGGTGGAACAGGGTCAGCAGCAGCGTGCGGATGTGGGAGCCGTCGACATCGGCGTCGGTCATCATGATGATCTTGCCGTAGCGGGCCGTGTCGATGTCGAAGGTCCGGCCCGAACCGGCTCCTATGACCTGGATGATCGCGCCGCACTCGGCGTTCTTCAGCATGTCGGTCACGGACGACTTCTGGACGTTGAGGATCTTGCCCCGGATCGGCAGCAGCGCCTGGAACTCGGAGTTCCGGGCGAGCTTCGCCGTACCGAGCGCGGAGTCGCCCTCGACGATGAACAGCTCGCTGCGGTCGACGTCGTCGCTGCGGCAGTCGGCGAGCTTGGCCGGCAGCGAGGAGGACTCCAGGGCCGTCTTGCGCCGCTGCGCGTCCTTGTGCTGCCGAGCGGCGATGCGCGTCCGGGCGGCGGCGACGGCCTTCTCCATCACGACCCGGGCCTGCTGGGCGGCGTCCCGCTTCGTGGAGGTCAGGAACGCCTTCAGTTCCTTGCTGATCACGTTGTTCACGATGCGGCGGGCCGCCGAGGTCCCCAGGACTTCCTTGGTCTGGCCTTCGAACTGGGGCTCGGCCAGGCGCACGGTGACGACCGCGGTCAGGCCTTCCAGGGCGTCGTCCTTGACGATGTCGTCCTCGGCGACGCGCAGGAGCTTCTTGGCCCGCAGCACCTCGTTCATCGTGCTGGTCACGGCCTGCTCGAAGCCGGCCACGTGGGTGCCGCCCTTGGGAGTGGCGATGATGTTCACGAACGACCTCAGGGTCGTGTCGTACCCCGTGCCCCACCGCAGCGCGACGTCGACGTCGAGCTCGCGGGTGACCTGGGTGGGTGTCATCTGGCCATGCTCGTCCAGGACCGGGACGGTCTCTCTGAACGTGCCCTGACCGGAGAAGCGGAGGACGTCGCAGACCGGCTTGTCACTGGCCAGGTACTCGCAGAACTCGCTGATCCCGCCATCGAAGCGGAAGGACTCCTCGCCCTTGCTGCCGCCCTCGCCGAGCCCGTACTCGTCGCGCACGACAATGGTCAGGCCGGGCACCAGGAACGCGGTCTGGCGGGCGCGCTGGTGCAGCGCCTCCAGGGAGAGCTTGGCGTCCTTGAGGAAGATCTGGCGGTCGGCCCAGTAGCGCACGCGCGTGCCGGTGCGGGTCTTGGGGATCTTCTTGGCCTTGCGCAGGCCGCTCTTGGCCTCGAACTTGGCGTCCGGGCCGGTCGCGGCGAAGGCGCCGGGGACGCCACGCCGGAAGCTGATCGCGTGGGTGTGCCCGCCGCGATCCACCTCGACGTCGAGGCGGGCGGACAGGGCGTTCACAACGGAGGCGCCGACGCCGTGCAGACCGCCGGAGGCGGCGTACGAGCCGCCGCCGAACTTGCCGCCGGCGTGCAGCTTGGTCATGACGACCTCGACGCCGGAGAGGCCGGTCTTGGGCTCGACATCGACCGGGATGCCCCGGCCGTTGTCCCGGACCTCGACCGAGCCGTCGTCGTGGAGGATGACCTCGATGTGATCGCAGTAACCGCCGAGGGCCTCGTCGACGGAATTGTCGATGATCTCCCAGAGGCAGTGCGACAGGCCGCGGCTGTCGGTCGACCCGATGTACATGCCCGGGCGCTTCCGCACGGCCTCGAGCCCCTCGAGGACGAGCAGGTGCCGCGCGGTGTAGTTGGAACCGTCCCGGTCTGCTCCTGCCAGCAGAGCTGTGGACGGCACGGACGTCTCGGCGGTCACGCGGTTCGCTCCTCGCTGAATTTCAGATGGGGCCCTCTTGGGTAAGGGCGCGACTTCAGTCACCGGTGAGAGGGTACCGAGGCCTGGTAGAGCCGCTGTAACGCCACCCTCGTCGGAAACTCACACTAGTCCAGACTCGCATGCATGTTCGATCCCTCGATGGAGTGAAGTACACATCACGTTCCCTTCCAGGCATGAACCATTTAGGCTCCGGGCACGTCCTCATGAACAACCGGCAACCCAGCCGGGAGGACCGACCACCGATATAACGCGAAGCCCCGTAAGACACATAGACACGCAATACGGCACATTCGCCGCCAACCGGCAGCAGACAGCCGCCTCGCAAAGATTTTTTCGAGGAGAAGCCACGAGCGGGAACGTTTTGGGGCTGGTTGGATGTTGACCCTGGTACGACAGCTCGTCGAGCTAGAGAAGAGGCGACGTGACTACTGTTCTGACCCCTGCGAGCCAGTTGACGGCCGCTGATCGCTGCGACCGCTGCGGCGCCCAGGCGTACCTGCGCGTCGTCCTGCTCAGCGGCGGAGAGCTGCTCTTCTGCGCCCACCACGGGCGCAAGTTCGAGCCGGAACTCAAGAAGATCGCCGCTGAGATACAGGACGAGACGGAGCGGCTCACGGCCGCTCCCGCGACCGCCTCCGAAGAAGAGCGCTGACACCTCGCGTCCGACGACGAGCCAGCCGGCACAGGCCGGTGAACGGGCGGCTGCCTCTGTTCGAGAGGCAGCCGCCCGTCCTCGTCCCCACAAGTCCTCAGCAGGCCCTGCCGTACGCCCGGCCCCGCGTCCTCACACCCGTGGCCAGCCGAGCGTCCGCATGATGTCGGACACACGCATGTACACCCCGGGGCTGCCGGCCCGTCCGCAGCCCGTCCCCCAGGAGACGAGTCCGATCAACCGCCCCTGGGCCACCAGCGGCCCCCCGCTGTCGCCCTGGCAGGCATCCCGGCCTCCCTCCGTCTCCCCGGCGCACAGCATGCTCCTGGCGTCGTAGGTGCCCTCGGCACCGCCCGGGTAGGCGTCCTCGCAGAGCGCGTCGGGGAGTACGCGCACGCGTGCCGCCCGCAGGCCGCCGGGGTACTCGCCGGCGCCCGAGATGTCGCCCCAGCCGTACACGGTCGCGGTCCCGCCCACTTCGTACGCGGGGTCACCGTCGGCCGCCATGCCGATCACCGAGCCGGCCGGAAGAGGTTCGGCCAGGGTCAGTACGGCGAAGTCCCCGAAGTTGCTGACACCGTCGTACGCCGGGTTCACCCAGCTGTCTCGCACGGCGATCTCCTGACCGCCTCGATCCGAGAGCAGGTCCGTGCGCCCCGCTATGACCTTGAGATCACGGACCCGCTCCGGAGGCCCGCCCAGGACGTCTTCGTCCAGGCAGTGGGCCGCGGTGAGCACGGTGCTGCGGCCGACCGCCACACCGCCGCAGAACTGCCCCGCGCGCGTACCTCCGAACCGGTCACGACTGGACAGGGCCACCGTCCACGGGCTCTCCGACGCGTCGACGGGAAATCCGCCTATGACCACACTGTCGGCGGCCACAGGGGCGGTGGAACCCATGGATACGGCGGATGCCGCGGCTGCCAGGACCAGTGACCGGGCCAGGGCTCGGACTAGGCGACGACGCATACGTACTCCTCACTCCGTGGGGTCGGTGAGACACCCAGGGTGATTCACCCGGAGACACCCCGCACCTGCGGAGAGACGGCAGCACGAAGGCCCGGTCCCCTCGGGGAACCGGGCCTTCCGCGTCGTACTACCTCGACTAGTCGAGGTAGTCGCGCAGCACCTGCGAGCGCGACGGGTGGCGCAGCTTCGACATGGTCTTGGACTCGATCTGGCGGATGCGCTCGCGCGTGACGCCGTACACCTTGCCGATCTCGTCGAGGGTCTTCGGCTGACCGTCGGTGAGACCGAAGCGCATCGAGACGACGCCCGCCTCGCGCTCGGACAAGGTGTCCAGGACGGAGTGCAACTGCTCCTGGAGGAGCGTGAAGCTGACCGCGTCGGCCGGGACGACCGCCTCGGAGTCCTCGATGAGGTCACCGAACTCGCTGTCGCCGTCCTCGCCGAGCGGGGTGTGCAGCGAGATGGGCTCGCGGCCGTACTTCTGGACCTCGATGACCTTCTCCGGGGTCATGTCGAGCTCCTTGGCCAGCTCCTCCGGGGTGGGCTCGCGGCCCAGGTCCTGGAGCATCTGGCGCTGCACGCGCGCGAGCTTGTTGATGACCTCGACCATGTGCACCGGGATACGGATGGTGCGGGCCTGGTCGGCCATGGCGCGGGTGATCGCCTGACGGATCCACCAGGTGGCGTACGTGGAGAACTTGTAGCCCTTGGTGTAGTCGAACTTCTCGACCGCGCGGATCAGACCGAGGTTGCCCTCCTGGATCAGGTCCAGGAAGAGCATGCCGCGGCCGGTGTAGCGCTTGGCCAGGGAGACCACCAGACGGAGGTTGGCCTCCAGCAGGTGGTTCTTGGCGCGGCGGCCGTCCTCGGCGATGATCTCCAGCTCGCGCTTCAGCTTGGGCGCCAGCTTGTCGGCGTTGGCCAGCTTGTCCTCGGCGAACAGGCCCGCCTCGATGCGCTTGGCGAGCTCGACCTCCTGCTCGGCGTTGAGCAGGGGGACCTTGCCGATCTGCTTGAGGTAGTCCTTGACCGGGTCCGCGGTGGCACCGGCGGCCGCGACCTGCTGCGCGGGCGCGTCGTCCTCGTCCTCGTCGGACAGCACGAAGCCCGCGGCCTCGGTGCCCTCGGGCTCCTCGCCGGCCTTGCCGGGGGCTGCTTCCTCGAGCACCTCCTCCTCGAGGAGCTCGACGTCGTCCTTCTTGGCGCTGGTCTTCTTGGCCGCCGTCTTCTTGGCGACGGTCTTCTTCGCGGCCGCCTTCTTGGCGGTCGTCTTCTTGGCTGCCGCCTTCTTGGCGGGCGCCTCTTCCTCGACGGCGGGCTCGGCGGCGGGTGCCGCCGGCGTGGCGGTGGCGGTGGCCTTCCTGGTGGTCACCGCCTTGGCCGCGACCGTCTTGGTGGCGGTGCGCTTGGCGGGACTCTTCGCTGCGACGCTCTTTCGGGTGCGCTTGGGCTCTGCGGCACTGACCATCAGCGTCACACCCTCTTCCTCGAGGATCTGGTTGAGGCTGCGCAGTACGTTCTTCCACTGAGTGGCCGGAATCTGGTCAGCTTCGAAGGCCCGACGCACGTCATCGCCGGCGATCTGCCCCTCAGCCTTTCCCCGCTCAATGAGCGCCATGACAGAGACGGACTCGGCGATCTCCGGCGGGAGCGTACGGGATGTGCTGGCCGACACGAACAACCTCTCGGAACGTTGGAAAACGGCTTCCGGCACCGTCCACAGGGGACAGGAGCCGACCGCCGGCTTGGGGATGGGCCGACGGCGCGGGCGGGGGCCGGGAAGATGCACAGCGCCATGAACGGCGTCCGTATTCCCTCCGCGGCTGTCACCTCTTAGGTCATCGCGTTCTTCCCGCGAGCGTTACGCCCAATCTGCGTGGCCCGAGTCACACCCCGTAAGCGAATAAAAACGGTCAGACGCGGGCAGAGGCGGTCACCTCTGTTACGACCGGCCGCTCCGGTGGATCCACGATGCGCGCGTGGCGCACCGCACCAGGGCGGCCACGGCCCGTTCGCGCCGTCGGACCCCGCGGGATCACCGAAGATCCCGCGGGGTCCGACGGGAGGCGGTTCACCGATCGGGCACTGCCACAGGAGGGGGGTGGCACACCCGGCCGCGCCGCCCGCGGAACGCGGTCAGTGCTCGCGCGGGGCGGGCACCACCCGTTCCACCTCGGGGTGGACCGTGAGGAGTTGGCGCATCGCCGCCTCGGCCGCGGCTCCGTCACCGGTGGCGAGGGCGTCACAGATGCGGCCGTGGTGCGCCAGCGACGCCTCGTTCGGCCGGTCACAGCCTGTAACCGGGCCGCCCGAGACCTGGAGGGCCGCGGACACGATCCCGGAGAGGTGCTCCAGCATGCGGTTGCCCGCGATCTGGATGAGCAGCGAGTGGAACTCGGAGTCGGCACGGGAGAAGGTGAGCGCGTCACCCTGGGCCATCGCGTGCCCCATGATCTCGACCATGTCCACGAGACGCTGCTGGATGTCCTCGCGCCCGTGCCCGGCGGCGAGGCGGGCGGCGAGCGGCTCGATCGTCCACCGCAGCTCGCTCAGCTCGCGGCGCTGGTCGTCGCGCTGCGGCCCGAAGGCCCGCCACTCGATGATGTCCGGGTCGAGGAGGTTCCAGTCACTGACGGGGCGCACGCGCGTGCCGACGTTCGGGCGGGCGCTCACCAGGCCCTTGGCTTCCAGGACGCGGAGCGACTCGCGGACGACGGTGCGGGAGACCTCGAAGCGCTGGCCGATCTCCTCGGGCACCAGTGGGCGGTCGGCTCCCAGGTCTCCGGAGACGATCATCTGACCGAGCTGCTGGACGAGTTGGCCGTGCAGCCCGCGTCCGCGGCTGCCCCCGGCTCGTCGGCCCACACGGCCGAGCTCGGGGTCCGCGCCGTCCCAGGCAGGGGCCCCGACACGGTCGACGGCGGGCGCCTCGGCGTAGGGGTAGCGGTCGAGTTCGCCCGGGCTCGCGAGGCCGGAGTCAGCGGAGCGGGCGGCGGTCATCATGGTGTGCGCAAGGGTACTCACGCATCCTTTGTCGGCGCCGTCTCCAACTCCCTTGAGGTCTTTGGTGAAAAGCACACGAAAGGGTGATCGCTCACCCCGTCGCAATTGACGCCTTATCGGAAAGAAATGGGCGCTCTGCGGGGAGTTGTGCGCATGGCCGGACGAAGCGTTACGGACAGTCGTCACCGGAATCTGCTCCGCATCGTCGTGAGCAGATACGCGCAGAGCAGAGCGGTCAGCGACAACGTCAGTGCGCCGCCGACCGGTTGGGAGATCACCCTGAGCGCGGTCTCCAGGTAACGCTCTCCCCCGAAGGGCCACCTCGGCAGGAGAGCCTCTCGCAGCCGCGTCGGAAGCCCGGCCGCGGTCCGTACGGACGGTCCGTCCAGGAGCCAGTGCACGACGGGTACGACGAGGAGGGGTACGGCGGCCACCGCGGCGAGCCCGGCCGTGGTGGACCGGAAGACCCCTGCGGCCAGTACGCCCGCCCAGGCGCAGCCGACCACGAGCCCGAGCCAACTCGCACTCAGCGCGATCCAGTCGGCGGGAACCTGGGCGAGTTCCCGTCCGTAGACGAGATAGAGCACTTCGGCGTCGCAACCGACGGTGAGGACGGCCAGCACCAGCGCGGTGACCGAGGCGACGAGCAGTTTCGCGGCGAGCAGCCCCAGCCGGCGGGGCACGGTGCCGCGGTCCGCCGCCAGGGCGGGGTGGCGGAATTCATCGCCGAAGGCCAGCGCGCCGAGCAGTCCCGCGCCGAGCGCCGCGGGCGGCAGAGGCAGTTCCCGCGGCCACGCGGCCAGCAGGCGCGGCTGCGGGGTGTGCCCGATACGGGCGAGCACGACGGCGGTCACGGCGGATACGACGAGCACGACGGCCCCGGTGAGGAAGCCAGTGCCGATCCCGGCGGCACGGCGGATCTCGTAGCGGAGGGGGCGCAGGGGGCTGGGGGCGGGGCGGACGGAGATGGGGGGCGGCAGAGGAGGCAGAGCGTCGAGCGTGCGGGCCGTGCGGGCAGGGGCGGGGCGGAGCGCACGGGGCGGTGAGGTCGAGGCCGTCGCCTTCTGCGGCGAGGCTGCGGCGTTGCCCGGGTCGTCGGCCATGAGGACGTCGGAGCGCTCGTGCGGCTCGGTGGAAGGCTGCGCCTGACCGGAAGAGGGTGCCGATCCGTCGGAGGCCCGTCCCTGGGTGTCCGTGGCTGGTTGCGGCTCAAGTGTGGGTCGCGGCTCGGCGGGCGCGGTCCCGGGGGTCGCGGCGGCCGGCAGAGGCGTGCCGAGGGACGGTTCCGGCTCACCGGCCCGGGGGGCAGCGATGGCCCAGTGCGCGTCAGGAGTGCGTTCTGGCCCGACCGTGGCGTGCTCCGGCCCCACATCGGCGCGCTCCTGCTCGGCCCCGTCACGTTCCCGACCGACACCGGGTCGTCCTGGATCACCCCCGTCACGTCCGACACCGGATCGTCCTGGATCACCCCCGTCACGTCCCAGACCGACTCCGGCGCGCTCCGGCTCGACCCCGGCGTGTTCCACCTGCTCGGCGTACCTTCCCGATGCACCGCCCCGGCAGCGGTCATCCACTTCTCCCTGCGCCGCATCGACGAAGCGGCGGCCGGAGCCCGGCGCACCCACCGGAGTGGCACCCACTCCGGGCCCCATGTCTCCGACTTCCTCGGCGAGTTGATGGACGACGATGCCGTTCCGGAACGCGGTCTCGCCGATGTCCGCACACGTACTGCCGTACACGGAGAGGCGGTTGCCGCCCTCTCGCACGACTTCGACGGAGCGCTGCGCGGTGCGGGCCTGCTTGGCCAGGAGAGCCGCCAGGCGGGCCGCGTGCGGGCTGCGGACGGCGACACGGGGACGCAGGCGGGTGCGGGAGAACTCGGCGGCCTCCTGGTCGGCCACGAGCCTGCCCTGCTCCAGCGTGACGACCCGGTCGGCGGTGCGGGCGGCCTCCTTGGGGTCGGCTGTGGTGAACAGGACCGTGCCGCCGTGGGTTGCGTGGGCACGGAGCACGCCGTGCAACCAGTTGGCCTCGCGGCCGGACAGCCCGTCGGCAGGGTCGTCGAGGACGAGGGTGTGCGGGTCGGCCAGGAGGGCGCAGGCCAGGCCGAGGCGGCGGTCCATGCCGCGTGAGAGGGTGCCGAGGCGTTCGTCGCGCAGGCTCACCAGGCCGACCGTCTCCAGGACTTCGTCGGCACGCCGGACCGGCACCCCCGCCGCGGCGCACAGCATGCGCAGATGCCCCCGGACGGTGCGGGCCGGGTGGCCGGGCACGTCGCCCAGCAGCACGCCGACCTCACGTGAGGGGTGGGCGATGCGATGCAGGGGGCGGCCGCGGAAGTAGGTGACGCCACGGCCCTGTTGGAGTTCGAGCATGAGTCTGAGGACCGTCGTCTTGCCGGCGCCCGGTGCCCCCAGCAGCGCGGTGACGCGGCCCGCTCGCGCCTCGAAGGAGACGTCGTCGGCTGCGGGCGGAAGCTCTTTGCGGGGGTTGCTGGTCAATCCGAAGGCCTGGATCACCCGAAGCAAGATAGCGCGCTATGTCCGGTTTTTCGGGCACCCCAAGGCCTATCTCGGGTACAGCGACGATGCCTTGCCGGAACTGCGGGCCGATCGCGTTCCGGACCTGGCGACGATCGTGCCCTCGCTGGGGCCGCCGGTCATACCTCGGGGCGCAGCATCGGGGGGTTGAGCAGAGTCGCGCCACCGGCACGGAAGAGCTGCGCCGGGCGGCCGCCCTGGCGTGTGGTCGTCCCGCCGGTGGGGACGAGGAAGCCCGGGGTGCCCGTGACCTTGCGATGGAAGTTGCGCGGGTCGAGCGCCACGCCCCAGACCGCCTCGTAGACGCGGCGCAGCTCTCCGACGGTGAACTCGGGCGGGCAGAAGGCGGTGGCCAGCGACGAGTACTCGATCTTGGAACGAGCGCGCTCCACGCCGTCGGCCAGGATCTGCGCGTGGTCGAAGGCGAGCGGCGCGACCGGCTCGGCGTCCCGCCCGTAGCCGCCCTGCTGCAGCAGTTCCTCGACCGGGGCCCAGCGCGCGTTGCTGGCGTCGCCGCCTGCCCTGGGCGCGGGCAGGTCGGGAGCGAGGGCGAGGTGGGCGACACTGACGACCCGCATTCTGGGGTCCCGCTTGGGGTCGCCGTAGGTGGCGAGCTGCTCCAGATGTGCGCCGTTGTCCTGCGCGGGGACGGACGGGTCGTGGACACGCAGTCCGGTCTCCTCGGCCAGCTCGCGTGCCGCGGCCTGCGCCAAGTCCTCATCGGCCCGTACGAAGCCACCGGGGAGCGCCCAGCGCCCCTGGAACGGCGGTTCCCCCCTGCGTACCGCCAGCGCGCACAGGGCATGGCGGCGCACGGTCAGCACGACCAGGTCCACGGTGACGGCGAAGGGCGGAAAGGCTGACGGGTCGTAGGGCATGCCGCGATCATAGTCGTCTGCCTGACGATAAACACTCCCTTCGGCGTCGCTTCGCTTACTGATCCACTTCGGTGCGGTACGGGCTGCGGTGTCTGTGCCCGGTCATCCGGCGGTGGTCGGTCGTACCAGGTCACACCCCCAGTTGCAGTCCGTCGGCTGCCTCCTCGACCATGGCGAGGCCGAGTCGGCTGACCCGCACGGAGAAGGGTGCCCCGGCCACCCGCAGCCCCATGAGGCCGATCTCGCCCAGAGGGGCGCTGCGCACGGGGCGCAGGGTGACCGTCCCGGCCGGGGCGTCGGGGCGGATGCCGGCAAGCGTGGTCAGCAGCAGGACTCCGGCGGCCGCCGACGTGGCCGCCGGGCGGCAGGCCGCCGGGTGCGGGAGAGGGGCGCTCCCCTCCGTGCGCTGTTCCCCCGCGTACATCTCGGGCAGGCGGTGGCCGAAGGCCTCGGCGGCTGCGAGGACGCCGCGCAGCAGCGAACTCGCCTCCTTCTCGTAGCCCGCGGCGGCCAGACCGGCGACGGCGAGTGCCGTCTCCTGGACCCGTACGGCCCCGGCGCGGTGGCCGAACGGGTTGTATCCCGCTTCCTTCGCGCCCAGACCGCGCATGCCCCAGCCCGAGTCCATGACCGGGCTGCCGAGCAGCCGGGCGAGGTGCTCCGTTTGAACCTTGTCGAGCAGACCGGGTGCCGACGCGCCCCCGCCCAGCAAGCCGGTGTCGAGCAGGTGCACGGCGGCCGCGCCCAGGTGGGGTACGGGTCTGCCGTCCGGGGCACGGGCCACGGCAGGCCGGCCGCCTCCGAGGTCATCGACCCAGAAATCCTTCCGGAAGGCGGTCCGTAATTCCTGCGCCCATTGCCGGAGCGCTGTCGCCCCTGTGCGTCCGCAGGCGTCCAGCAGATCGGCGCCGAGCAGGGCGGCGCGGTGGGCGTGGGCTTGTGTCTCGCAGCGGACGGGCCCGCCGCGTTGCGGGTCGCGCAGGTAGGTGTCGTCACCCGCGGTGGTCCGCAGCCAGGTCAGGCAGCGCTCGGCGGCGGGCAGCAGTTCCTCCGTCTCCTGCTCGGAGAGGCCCCAGCGGCGGGCCTCTCCGAGCAGCGCCGGGAAGAGCAGCGTGGCTTCGGTGCCGGTGCAGTGGGGCGGAAGGTGCGGCCCGGCGTCCCGTCTCGGGCCGGGGATCATCCCGGACTGCGGTCCTCCCGTGATTTGGGTCCGGGCGAGGATGCGCAGGGTCCCCGCGGCGAGGCCGGTGCCGAGGGGCAGGGCCATCCGTGCGGCGACGAGCGCGTCGGCGGGGGCCAGTCCGCAACGCCAGGGTGCCCCGGCGGCGAGGTGGGTATCGGCGGGGTTGGCGGCGTCGCGCAGCAAGAGGGCCTGGAGGTCCTCAATGCTGGTCCGTAGCAGCGCGGGGACTCTGGGATCGTCGCCTTCCGCGCGTGCCGCGGCGAGGGGGCTGGTCGCCGCGCGGCCCACGGCTCGCAGGGGACCCGCTCCGTCCGGCCGCACCCTCAGTTCGACGCTTCTGCTCCCTCCCGGCGGCAGGTCGAGCTCCCACCGCAGCAGCCCGGCCGAGGCCAGGGCGTCCGAGGGAGGCGGCGCGGCCGTGACGGACGCGTTGCCGGTGGCGCAGGACCAGCGCAGGCCGGAGTCGTGGACGCTGGCGGGGAGTTCGGGGCCCGCGCTGCCGGAGGCGATCGCCCCGAGGTCGGCCAGGTCCGTGCCCAGGGACACCTCGACCGGCAGGCGCAGCGGCCGGGGAGCCGCGCTGTGCAGGGTGATCCGCTCCGTACCGTCCGCGTACCGGTTCCGTTCCACGAGCACGTCCGGGTCGGGACCGGCCTGCGGGGAGGTGCGGAGCGTGCCCACGAACCTGGCGCAGTCGGCCGTGGCCATCCGTGCCTGGACTGCGAGGGGTTCCCGCCCGGCCACGCGGATCTCGCACCGGGAGAGCACCCGTCGGCCGGCGCGATAGAACCCTTCGAGACCCCGGCCGGTCATCTGCCCTTCCTCCGTCGAGATGGCCAGGCCGGGAAGGGCGACACAGATCAGCACGGTGTGGGCGGGCGGCAGGTCGGCGGACCAGCGCAGCCCGGGGATCGTGGCACCCCGGGGCGGGGGCGCCTGCCCCGGGGGCGATGGAGGCCTGCCCTGGGCAGGGGGCGGCGAGGCCGAGCCGTGACCAGGGGGAAGACCGGGGCGACGGCTCTGGGCCGCCCATCGGGCAGACGGACGGTCCGTGCCGGGCGGGTCGGGCGGTCGTGGGGCCGGCCCCGAGGGTGGTGAGCCGGGCGAGACAGGTGCGGCCGGCGAGGTGCCTCCAGGGAACCTGGGACCGAAACCGTCGACCCGGGCCGCCGGTCGCGGAGCGACATCCTGGTCCCCCGGCCGCGGAGTGCCGGACCCGGTCAGGTCACGGCTTGGCCGGAGGGGCGGCGGGGGTACGTCCGGGGAACGGCGGTCGTCGGCGGCGGAGGGCGGAGTCGGCTGTTGCATGGGAAGGCTTCCTCTGCGCTCTGTGCGCCTCGATCGAGTTCGGCGCCGGTGCCGGAGGGCTCCGACGGGGCAGGGGCAGTGCGGCGTCACGGCCCGTCCAGCCGTTCCGCCACTCAGGTGAACGGCGTGGACGTCCTCCGAGTCACGCCCGTGCACCTGCCCCCTGCGCCTCCCGGCCGCCAGGCGGACACTCACTCCTCCCCCTCCGCGCTGCGGCCGGACTGCCCACCTTCCCGCCCGGTGTCTGCGCAGGGCATGGCCGCCTTGCGCGCCGCACGCGCACGCGTACCTCCTGTGCGCGCACTCTTGGATCCCGCCGAACCCGCCTGCGTGGCACGCCCGGGGCGCGTTTGCGCTTCCGCAGCAGCGGCAGGGCGCGCGGTACCCGTCGGCGTACGCCGGTGGGACGGCCGCGTGCTCGGGTCAGGGCCTGCCGCCCGGGCACGGGCAGGGGCACCGCCGGACGCACCGGCGGGACGGGGGCGGCGTCGACGGCGCGGGGGCACCGCCGCGGGTGAGGGCTCTGACTGGGGCTCAGTGCGCGGCTCGGGGTGCGGCGCCAGTTCGGGCAGGGCTGTCCCGCGCCTGGCGACTTGGTCGCCGTCTGCCTGTGCCTCAGGGCCGACCGGTGAAGTGTCAGTGCCGGGCACTCGTGTGGCGCTGCCGGTGGTCCGAGCCTCGGTGTCGTCCTCCCGAGTGACGGAGCCGCCCGCCCGAGGTTCGGCGCCGAGCGCTCGGGTGGCGCTGCTGATTGCCCGAGCCTCGGTGCCGTCCTGCCGTGCATCGGCGCCGTTCGCCCAACCCTCGGCGCCGTCCTCCCGAGCAACCGAGCCGTCCTCCCAAGTGACGGAGCCGCCCGAGCCCGATGCGGTTCCGTCCACCCCCGCTTCCGAGCCCTCGGTCAGCGCGCGCCCACGGCCTTCCCGCTCCGCTCGCAGGCACGTGCGGATCGACTCGGGGTCGAGTCCGTCGTTGCAGGCCTGGTGCAGCAGCCGGGCGAAGAGGTAGTCCGGGTCGGCACCCAGGGCCATGGCGAGGGCTTCCCGGGCCTCCAGTTCGTCGCCGGTGGACCAGGCGACCCAGCCGGCGAGGGTGAGCGGTGCGGCGGCGTGTTCGCCGTACGGCCCGACGCAGCGGCGGGCCAGGGTCCGCCAGAGGCGAAGGGCGCGTGCGGCCTCGTCGCCCTCCATCCACTCGGCCGCTCGGTCGCGGGTCGCGCGGTCCTGGAGGCCGAGGATCAACCGGGCGGCCTCATCGTGCCCGAGCAGTTCGTCGTCGCGGATATCCGCCAGGAGCACGCCTGAGACGGGCTGTGCCTCGGCGAAACGGTCCAGGGCCTTCCCGGCCAGTTCCAGCGTTTCGTCGGCCACCTCGGCGCGGCCCGCGTCGTCCAGGATCCTCGGGACCAGCGCCATGCTGGCGGTGTCCAGGGCCGCTTCCTGCTGGAGGGCGGCGGCGTTCTCCCAGGGCTGCAGCCGGGCCCGCAGCTCTCGCAGCGTGCCGCGCACCTGGATCCCTGCGTAGGTGGCCGCGGCGGCCAGCACGGACGTACCGGGCAGGCCCATGGGGGCTCCCTCACGCGGGCAGCATGCCGCGTTGTCACAGCAGTACGACCAGTAGCGGCCCTCCGAGATGCACAACGCCTCGACCACCACAACGTCCAGAGATCCGCACTCGACGCGCAGCCTGTGGGCCAGGGGCCTCAGCCGCTCCATCACCTGCTGCCCGGACTGGCCCTTCTCCGGTTCCTGGCACAGGAAGGCGACCATCGACTCGGGGCGGGCCCCTCGGCGCTCGCTGCCTTTCACCAGGCCGTGGGCCAGTTGCCTGGCCGCGGACGGCCAGTCGTCCGGGTTCGCGGGGATGCCCAGCCGGGCCCGGCCCCCGAACCGCCCTCGACCGTCCCTGTCGTGCAGGGCGACCAGAACGATGCTGTCCTCGGGGCGGTATCCGAGCAGATACGGCAGTGCGTCGGCCAGTTCGGCCGGGGTGCGCAAGGTGACCTGGTGCTCGCCGCCGTGGCCGTCGGACGCGGGACCGAGGGCGTACGGCCCGGCCGGGTCGCTCCCCGGCCTCGCGTGTCCGCTTTTCTCATGCCCACCCCGCGCCTCAGGCCCGGTGATGTCGCCGTTTTCGGAGGATCCAGTCGCTTCGCTGTGATTCGTCATGCGGAGACGATCTCGCGGAATCCAAACCTCCGCTTGGCCCTGTGGATAAGTCCGATCAGGGACACGTCACTCGAGGTCGGAACGGCATCCGATCGCACGGTCCACCGCTCCGGCTGTCAGTGCCGTCCTGTTGTATGGAACGCATGGAGCACACGAGCAACGCGGATCTCAGGGCGGCGGCCGACGCGGTCCTCGCCCGTCTCGTCGGGGACGTCTCGGGAGCGGCCCGGCTGCGCGAGGACCAGTGGCGGGCTATCGAGGCGCTGGTCGCCGACAGACGCCGTGCCCTGGTCGTCCAGCGCACGGGCTGGGGCAAGTCCGCGGTGTATTTCGTGGCGACCTCGCTGCTGCGGGCGCGGGGCAGCGGTCCGACCGTGATCGTGTCCCCGCTGCTCGCGCTCATGCGGAACCAGGTCGAGGCAGCGGCACGGGCCGGCATCCACGCCCGGACGATCAACTCCTCCAACACCGAGGAGTGGGAGGCCGTCCAGGACGAGATCGCCGCGGGTCAGGTCGACGTCCTGCTGGTGAGCCCCGAGCGGCTCAACAACCCGGACTTCCGGGACGAGGTGCTGCCCCGGCTCGCGGCCGCCACCGGGCTCCTGGTGGTGGACGAGGCCCACTGCATCTCCGACTGGGGCCACGACTTCCGGCCGGACTACCGCCGGCTGCGGACGATGCTCGCCGACCTCCCGCCCGGTGTGCCGGTGCTCGCGACCACGGCCACGGCCAACGCGCGCGTAACGGCCGACGTCGCGGAGCAGCTCGGCACCGGCGGCAGCTCGGACGCCTTGGTGCTGCGGGGTCCGCTGGACCGGGACAGCCTGAGTCTGAGCGTGCTGCGGCTGTCGGACGCCGCCCACCGGATGGCCTGGCTCGCCGAGCACCTGGACGAACTGCCGGGTTCCGGGATCATCTACACGCTCACCGTGGCCGCCGCCGAAGAGGTCACCGCCTTCCTCCGGCAGCGCGGGCACACGGTCGCGTCGTACACGGGCAAGACGGAGAACGCCGACCGCCAGCAGGCCGAGGAGGACCTGCTCGCCAACAAGGTGAAGGCGCTGGTCGCCACCTCCGCGCTCGGCATGGGCTTCGACAAGCCCGACCTGGGATTCGTGGTGCACCTCGGCTCGCCCTCCTCCCCCATCGCCTACTACCAGCAGGTGGGCCGAGCGGGGCGGGGTGTGGAGCACGCCGAGGTACTGCTGCTCCCGGGGAAGGAGGACGAGGCGATCTGGAAGTACTTCGCGTCGCTCGCCTTCCCCTCGGAAGACCTGGTGCGCCGCACGCTGGACATCCTCGCGCACGCGGAGAAACCCCTGTCCCTGCCCGCCCTGGAGCCCCTCGTGGAGCTGCGCCGCTCCCGCTTGGAGACCATGCTCAAGGTCCTCGACGTGGACGGGGCGGTCAGGCGGGTCAAGGGCGGCTGGATCGCGACCGGACAACCGTGGACGTACGACGCCGAGCGGTACGCCTGGGTGGCGCGTCAGCGCGAGGCCGAGCAGCAGGCCATGCGCGCGTACGCGTCGACGACGGACTGCCGCATGGAGTTCCTGCAGCGCCAGCTGGACGACGAGGCCGCCAAGCCGTGCGGTCGCTGCGACAACTGCGCGGGTCCGCGCTTCGCGGCGGACACCTCCGCGGAGGCGCTCGACGCCGCGCGCGTGGACTTGGGGCGGGCGGGTGTCGAGGTGGAACCCCGCCGGATGTGGCCCACCGGTCTGCCGGCGATCGGAGTGGACCTCAAGGGACGCATCCCGGTCGGCGAACAGGCTGCGCCGGGACGCGCGTTGGGGCGGCTGTCGGACATCGGCTGGGGCAACCGGCTGCGGCCCATGTTCGCCCCCCAGGCCCCCGACGAATCCGTGCCGGACGACGTGGCGAAGGCCGTCGTGGAAGTGCTGGCCGACTGGGCCAAGGGCCCTGGAGGCTGGGCTGCGGGCGGACCGGACGCCCAGCCCCGCCCGGTCGGCGTCGTCACGGTCGCCTCCCGCAGCCGGCCCCGCCTGATCCAATCCCTCGGGGCGCACATCGCCGACGTCGGCCGGCTGCCGCTGCTGGGGACCGTCGAGTACACGGGCGACGCGCACCCGGGTTCCCGGAGCAACAGCGCCCAGCGCCTCAAGGCGCTCGACGGGGCCTTGGTCGTGCCGCCCGCCCTGGCATCCGCCCTCGCCGAGTCCGGAGGGCCGGTCCTCCTCGTGGACGACTACACGGAGACCGGCTGGACCCTGGCGGTCGCGGCCCGCCTGCTCCGACGCTCCGGCGCGCAGGGGGTGTTGCCGCTGGTGCTGGCCGTCCAGGGCTGACGGCATGGCCGGGCCAGCGACCGTCCCGCTCCCACCCGCCGGTGCCCTGCCGGGCACAGAGTCCGGGCCGGGTACGGGACACCGGCCGCCTGCCCGCTTGCGCACGACTCTGGACGCCGCACGCCCCCATGGCGTACGAACGTGTCGTGCTCGAACGCCCCATGGGTGGCCCGGCAGCGCACGGGGTGGGGATATTAGCCGCGCATCATCTGATAACGGTCGGCTGCCTCAATTGCTCGTTGCCGCATTCAAGTTCGACAGGAAGAATTGAAGTCCGCTCCCGCACGGAACGCCCGCTCCTCCGGCTGGGCTTCGCTGCGGTGCGCGCTCCCAGGAATCCGACCCCGCCCGCAGTGTGGGCGCGTAGCCGAAGGGAGGACCGTGACCTTCGGATTCGCTCCGGCCTCGGCAGCGGCGTCGACGTCCGCCGCTTCCGCCAACCGCATGCTCGAACCCGCGGAATGGGCCGCCGCCGGGATCCCGCTGCTGCGTAACCCCCGTGAGGTGGTCAGTGGACTCCACGCCCGGCACCATCCGCAGCCGGCGACCGCTGTCATCGCCGTGCTCGACCCGGACGAGCGGCTGCGGGCGAGCGCCTCGTTCGTCCGCCGCCCGGCCCCGGCCGACGGCTGGATGTTCCGCAACGTGCTGCTGGCCCAGCTCCGCCGGGTCATCCCGCACGATCTGCGGCGCCGCACACCGGTGCGGACCGCGGTGCTGCTCTACTGCCGCGAAGGCGATGCCCGCTGGACGGAGGAGGACGGCGCCTGGATGTGGGGGCTGCGCGACGCCTGCACCCTGCACGGGCTGCGCTGCGGGGCGTACATCACGCTGACCCGTGACGGCTGGCAGGTCCTCGGCGAGGGCCGGGGCGGACGCCGTCCTCACTCGGGCTCGGCACCGGAGCCGTTCGACACCTCGGAGGCACCGCCACCGCCGCCGCGCACCGGTGGCGCCGCCTCCGAGGTCCTGCGCCGCGCGGCGGCGGCACGCTGAGACTCGGGACGGACCGCGTCACGGCACAAACCCAGGGCCCTGCCCATAGCCGTACGGCCCAATAGCCGTACGGCACGCACGATCGACGCCGGGGGCGGTCGCAGCGAGCGGCCCGAGCCTTCCCCCGGCAACTCGGCCCGACGGTCGCAGGCGACCCCGGCGAGCAATTCCCGGGGCACGGACCGACAGTCGTAGTGACCTCCTCGAGCAGCGCCCGGGCCAAGACCCACCTCACCCGAGGTACGCCCGACCGGCTGTTCTCGCGTCACCGCAGAGCGGCCCCTGACGAGTCCGCGTGTGCTCCGACCCGGCCAGGGCAGCAGACCGCGCCTCTCGAACCCACAGGCCAGTACGCAGCCCCGTGGCACCGGCCCTCGGGCACGTCGAACCGCCCACCGTGCGGGACCCCGCCGAAGCGGCGCCCGAAGTCAACTCCCAACGCCGTGCCGGGCGCTGCGGAACCGGCTCAGACGCCCGCGCCCAGCACCGAGTTGATCCGCTGCGGATCACCGCAGACGATCAGCAGGGCGCCGGCCCGGGAGTGGGCCAGGGACAGGGCGCTCGCGGCTGCGGCCTCGGTACCGCCGTTGACGGCGACCACGACCACGGGGCGCGCCGCGGCGCGGGCCGCGACGGTGGCGTCCGTGTAGAAGACGTCGTCTCCGGCGTCGTGCTGGGCCCAATAGGAGGTTTCGCCGAAGGACAGCTCGTGGGCGGCCCACGGGTGCTGTTCGCCGGTCGTGATCACCAGGACGTCGCCGGGTGCGCGACCGGAGTCCAGCAGCAGGTCCACGGCCTCCTCGGCGGCGTCGAGCGCACCCTCGACGGAAGCCGGGATCAGCTGGATCTGCGGGGTGGTCGCAGGGGCGGCACTCGACGGGCCGGGCTTGGCGGCGGCCACCTCACGCGGCGTACGTTGCACCGGCGGCGTCGGCCGGACAGGGCCGGGACGACCGGGACGCGACGGAGCCGCGGGACGGGGGCCGGGTACGGGGCGAGGGGTCGGCGCGGTGCGGCCGCTGGCCGGAGTGGCGCGGGGACCCTGGGCACTCTCGTGAATCTGAGGCTCCTCGGGAATGAGAGGCATGGGTTGATATTTATCAAACGTTGGTACGACCCGCGTCGGCGGGTGGCGCGTGCGTGCGGACGAAACCGTCAGAAATCGAAGCCGAGCTGGCCCTCGATTTCCGGAACGCTTCCGTCCGTACTGCTGCGGACCTTCTTGAGGTGCCGCCACTGGGGCAGCGCATCAAGATACGCCCACGACAACCGGTGGTAGGGGGTGGGCCCCCGCTCCGCCAGTGCGGCCTTGTGCACGGGTGAGGGATACCCGGCGTTGTCCGCAAAACCGAAGTCTGCATGGTCGATACCCAGTTCGGCCATCATTTTGTCGCGCTGGACCTTGGCGATCACCGAAGCCGCGGCGACCGCCACGCACGACTGATCACCCTTGATCACCGTACGGACCCGCCAAGGCGCACCGAGATAGTCGTGCTTGCCGTCGAGGATGACCGCGTCGGGCCGGACCGGCAGGGCGACCAGAGCACGCTCCGCCGCGAGCCGCAGCGCGGCCGTCATCCCCAGATCGTCTATCTCCTCCGGGGAGGCGTGCCCCAAGGCGTACGACGTCACCCACTTGCGCAGCTCCTCGGCGAGTTCGGTGCGCCTCTTGATGGTGAGGAGCTTCGAGTCCGTGAGGCCCTCGGGCGGTCGACGGAGTCCGGTGATCGCCGCGCAGACGGTGACAGGGCCGGCCCACGCGCCGCGCCCCACCTCGTCGACACCTGCAACGATCTTCGCTCCGGTCGTGGCTCGAAGGGAGCGCTCGACGGTGTGAGTAGGCGGTTCGTACGGCATGGCGCCCCTAGGTTACGCCGCCCGGAACCGCCCGCGACACCCTGGCCTCCCCGGGCGGGGTCACGACCCCCGCCGGCCGCCGTCAGGCGCCGCTCGGCCGCAGCAGCGGAACCACCAACTGGTCGATCATCTCCTCGATTTCCTGGTCCTGCCATTCACAGCCGCACATCTTGGACGGGTACATCATCATCGCCGGGATGGCGTCGAAGACGTACCCGTTCGCGGCGTCCGGACGCACTTCCCCTCGCTCGACCCCACGCTCGACCACTTCCCAGAACATCCTGATGGTGGGCCCCACGACACCGTCGAAGATCACGGCATGGAGGCGCTCGGCCTGCATCGTGTCGCATTCGTGAATCACGGAGCGAAGCGCGAACCCGGGTCGGGAGAACACGGCGTCGCGCGCCCTCAGGCACAGCACCAACAGGTCCCCGCGCGCGCCTTTCCGCACGGCGTGCGCAGGCGCCCCACCAACGAACCAGGACAGCGAGCAAGACTTCCATGACCACCCCCGTTGCGCTCCCGCCTGTACCTCAGATCCACCTGGGCCTCTGACGGCTCACACTGCGGATGTCACGACAACGCGCGACCGTTCACGGAGAGTTCCCGGAGTGTACGGAGAGTTGCGACCGCTAGGCCGACGTGGGCACCCAGTCGGGAAGCGGCTCCGTCCGCTCCAACCACTCGGCGGGCGGCGTCCCCGCCTTCCCCGAGGCGATCACACCGCCCACGATGGCGCAGGTCGTGTCGACGTCCCCGCCGGCCTGGGCCGTCGTCCAGAACGCCTGCTCGTAGTCGCCGAGGCTTCTCGCGGCCGACCAGAGGGCGAAGGGCACGGTGTCATGGGCGGTCGTGCGCCGTCCGCAGCCCAGCACGGCCGCGACCGTCGCCGCGTCGCCGTAGTCGAGCATGTCCCGAGCCCGGCGCAGCCCCGCGCCGACCGCGCTCTTCTGCGGCACCAGCTCGATGACCCCGTCGAGGAGGGCCCCGGCGCCGGGCGGGCCGCCCGGTGCGGCGGCGAACGCGGCGGCTGCGGCGACAGCCATGGCGCCGACGACGGCCTCGCGGTGCTGGTGGGTGGGATAGGCCGAGATCTCCGCCTGGTGGGTCGCCTGCTCCGGGTCGTCCGCGTACCAGGCACCCAGGGGCGCGATCCGCATCGCGGCGCCGTTGCCCCAGGACCCCTGTCCGTTGAAGAGCCCGGCGGCGAGTTCGCGCCAGTCGCCGCCCTCGCGGACGAGCCGCAGGAGGCGGTTGACCGCGGGACCGTAGCCCCGGTCGACATCGTGGTGCTCGGCGAGGGAACGGGCCAGGGCGTCCTGGTCGATGCGGTGGTGGGCGGCCAGGACGGCGACGACGGAACACGCCATTTCCGTGTCGTCGGTCCACTGCCACGGCCCGGACGGCACCTCGCGCCGCTTCAGCAGCGGGTAGTTCACCGGCACGAAGTACTGGGAGCCCAGGGAGTCCCCCACGGACAGTCCGCGCAGGGCTGCCAGGGCGCGGTCCAGGCGCGCGTCGAGGGAGGAGTCAGCGGTCATCGCCCTGCCACTCTATCCAGTGATCCCGTACGGCTCGGGATCTCGCCAGCGGTCGAACGGCCGGTCAAGCGTGTACTTGCCGTCGTCTCCCAGAACGAGCATCCGCACCTCGCCGTTCCCCGGGTTCGACAGCGACTCGAACTCCGCGACCGTCCAGTGGAACCACCGCATGCAGAACAGCCGCATGGCCAGGCCATGGGTCACGATCAGCACGTTCGGCGGGTGGTCGGGGTCCTCGAAGCTGCGGAACAGGCTCTCCAGGAACCCGCCGACCCGGTCGTAGACGTCGGCGCCGGACTCGCCCTGGGCGAATCGGTAGAAGAAGTGGCCGTACGCGTCGCGGTAGGCCTTCTGGAGGCGGACCTCGTCCCGGTCCTGCCAGTTGCCCCAGTCCTGCTCGCGCAGCCGGGGTTCCTCGCGGACGCGTATGAGTCCGGGGTCGAGGCGAAAGGCCCGCAGCGTCTCGTGCGTACGGCGGTACGGGGAGACGTAGACGCTGACGCGCTCGTCGCCGAACAGTTCGCGCAACCGGTCGCCGGTCGCCGCCGCCTGCCGCCGGCCGCGCTCGGTCAGCGCCAGGGCGTGGTCGGGTTCACGCTCGTACACGGAGTCATCAACATTGCCCGTTGACTCGCCGTGCCGGACAAGGACGATGCGCCGTGGTCGTGCCATGCCAAAACCCTAGATCGGGTGAGGGCCCATCGAGCACACGTACCGCGCCCTTGGAGCGTAGGTCACACAGATCCTGCAGCCACAGGCCACATTGACCGCGCACGCGTTCGAGTAGACATCATCTGGAATCACACCGTCCAGCTCGGCTCCATGTCCACGACGTCCCCGGTGAGCGCCGCCACGTCCGCCTCCGTCTGGGCCCTCAGGGCGAGCCGTTCCACTCGCTCGGTGCGGTACTTGCCGTGCTCCGCGGCCGAGCGCCACATCGACAGCACCAGGTACTCGTGCCCCGGCGCCTCGCCGAACAGCCCGCGCACCATCCCGGGCGAACCCGCCATGGCCGGGTTCCACACCTTCTCCTGCATCAGCACGAAGTGCTCGGCCCGCTCCTCGTGGACCCGGCACAGCGCCACCCGCAGCAGGTCGGCGTCCGTGAAGCGCGGTTCGAAGCCCGTCTTCACATCGAAGCGGTAGTCGAAGAGCCTGACCTGCGCGTCCTTGAAGGTGCCCGACTGGGCCGACGCGAGCCGGTCGTGGGACCGCGCCATGAACGAGTCGTAGAAGGCACGGCTCTCCCAGAACGCGAAGATGTGCGCCACGTCCGGCCGCCCCCGGCTCCAGCCACCCCCCTGCCCGCGAAACCCCGGCTCCCCCAGAAGCCCCGCCCACTTCCGCTGCCCCCGCTCGAAACCGCGGCGGTCCACCACGGTGCAGCGAATCCACTTGACCAGCACCGCGCCATGGTAAGGCCACGGAGCGTGGCGCCGGTCACTCTCGGCTGGACCGCTCCCCCACGCGCGCACCCGTGCGCGTGGCAGGATGGACAAACAGTCGTGAGTGCCCGGCAGTTGAGGCGAACGGGCGGGTCGGTACGGGGAAGGGGACGCTGGTGGACGGGCTCAACAAGGGACTTCGCAAGGTGGAGATCGCGGTGCGGTGGGATCCCAGTCCGGCGGGACAGCCGTCCACCGACCTGGACCTCGTCGCGGCGACCTATCCGGCCGTCGACCCGCACGGCGATCCCGCCTACGTGGTGCACTTCGACAGCCGCTCCCCCGACGGCACCATCTACCTCAACCGGGACAGCAAGGACGGCCAGGGCTTCGGCTACGACGAGGTCATGACGCTCGAACTCGACCGGCTCGACGGCCGGTACGCGCGCGTGGTGGTGGGAGTCGCCATCCAGCAGCGCCCGGCGGAACGCACCTTCGTCAGCGTGGTCAACCCCGGCCTGCGCATCCGCGAGGGATACGACGTCCTCGCCGAGGACGACTTCGGCGGCGTCCTGGGAGCGACGGCGGCGACGGTCGCGGAGTTCACCCGGGACGGCTCCGGCGCGTGGACCTTCCGGCCCGGCCTCCACGGCTTCGAAGGCGACCCGGTGTCCTTCGCCAGGACGATGGGCGCGGCACACCGCCCGTAGGCCACGCGCCGCCAACGACAAGAGGGGCACCGTCCCGTGGACCGTGCCCCTCTGTCATCTCCTCAGGCTCTCGGCATCAGCTGCAGCCGCTGGTCGAGCCGCAGCCCTCGCAGATGTAGCAGGAACCGGCGCGCTGCATCTTCGTACCGCAGGAGAAGCACAGCGGGGCGTCCGCCTGGATGCCCAGCTGCATCTCGACCAGTTCGGCACTGGTGTGAGCCTGCTGCGGGGCGGGCTTGGTCGCCTCGTCGTTCTTCGGCGCGGTGACGGCCTTCAGCTCCTGGGCCCGCGGGGCCGACTGGGCCAGGCCCTCCACGTCGACCTCGTCCTCGTTCGGCTCGTACGAGCCGGTCTCCAGGTGACGCTGGCGCTCCTCGGCGGAGTGGATGCCGAGCGCGGACCGCGTCTCGAAGGGCAGGAAGTCCAGCGCCAGGCGGCGGAAGATGTAGTCGACGATCGACTGCGCCATCCGCACGTCCGGGTCGTCCGTCATACCGGCCGGCTCGAAACGCATGTTCGTGAACTTCGAGACGTACGTCTCCAGGGGCACGCCGTACTGGAGGCCGACGGAGACCGCGATGGAGAAGGCGTCCATCATGCCCGCGAGGGTCGAGCCCTGCTTGGACATCTTCAGGAAGACCTCACCGAGACCGTCGTCCGGGTAGGAGTTGGCGGTCATGTAGCCCTCGGCACCGCCGACGGTGAAGGACGTGGTGATGCCGGGACGTCCCTTCGGGAGGCGCTTGCGGACCGGGCGGTACTCGACGACCTTCTCGACCTTGGTCTCGACGACGGCGGGCTCCTCGGCCTTCTTCTCCTCCTTCTTCTTGGCGGAGAGCGGCTGGCCGACCTTGCAGTTGTCGCGGTAGATCGCGAGGGCCTTGACGCCGAGCTTCCAGGCCTCGAAGTAGATCTCCTCGACCTCCTCGACGGTCGCCGTCTCCGGCATGTTGACCGTCTTGGAGATGGCGCCGGAGATCCAGGGCTGGATCGCGGCCATCATGCGGACGTGGCCCATCGGGGAGATGGCCCGCTCGCCCATGGCGCAGTCGAACACCTCGTAGTGCTCGGGCTTGAGACCAGGGGCGTCGATCACGTTGCCGTGCTCGGCGATGTGGGCGACGATCGCCTCGATCTGCTCCTCCTGGTAGCCCAGGCGGCGCAGGGCCTGCGGAACGGTGCCGTTGACGATCTGCATCGAGCCGCCGCCGACCAGCTTCTTGAACTTGACCAGCGCGAGGTCGGGCTCGACACCGGTGGTGTCGCAGGACATCGCGAGGCCGATGGTGCCGGTCGGGGCGAGCACGGACGCCTGGGAGTTACGGAAACCGTTCTTCTCACCGAGGCGCAGCACGTCTCCCCAGGCCTCGCTGGCGGCGGCCCACACCGGGGTGTCCAGGTCGTCCATGCGGACGGCCTTGTCGTTGGCGTCCGAGTGCTGCTTCATGACGCGCTTGTGGGCGTCGGCGTTGCGGGCGTAGCCGTCGTACGGGCCGACGACCGCGGCCAGCTCGGCGGAGCGGCGGTACGCCGTACCGGTCATCAGGGAGGTGATGGCGCCGGCGAGGGCGCGGCCGCCGTCGGAGTCGTAGGCGTGGCCGGTGGCCATCAGCAGGGCACCGAGGTTGGCGTAGCCGATGCCCAGCTGGCGGAACGCGCGCGTGTTCTCGCCGATCTTCTGCGTCGGGAAGTCCGCGAAGCAGATCGAGATGTCCATCGCGGTGATGACCAGCTCGACGACCTTCTGGAAGCGCTCGGCCTCGAAGGACTGGTTGCCCTTGCCGTCGTCCTTCAGGAACTTCATCAGGTTCAGCGAGGCCAGGTTGCAGGACGTGTTGTCCAGGTGCATGTACTCGCTGCACGGGTTCGACGCGGTGATCCGGCCGGACTCGGGGCAGGTGTGCCAGTTGTTGATCGTGTCGTCGTACTGGATGCCGGGGTCGGCGCAGGCCCAGGCGGCCTCGGCGATCTTGCGGAAGAGCGCCTTGGCGTCGACCTCCTCGATGACCTCGCCGGTCATCCGGCCGCGCAGCCCGAACTGGCCGCCTTGCTCGACCGCCTTCATGAACTCGTCGTTCACACGGACGGAGTTGTTGGCGTTCTGGTACTGGACGGACGCGATGTCGTCGCCGCCCAGGTCCATGTCGAAGCCCGCGTCGCGCAGGACGCGGATCTTCTCCTCTTCCTTGACCTTGGTCTCGATGAAGTCCTCGATGTCCGGGTGGTCCACGTCGAGGACGACCATCTTGGCGGCTCGGCGGGTGGCGCCACCGGACTTGATCGTTCCTGCGGAGGCGTCGGCTCCGCGCATGAAGGAGACCGGGCCGGAGGCGTTGCCACCGGAGGACAGCAGTTCCTTGGAGGAGCGGATCCGGGAGAGGTTCAGGCCGGCGCCGGAGCCGCCCTTGAAGATCATGCCCTCTTCCTTGTACCAGTCGAGGATCGACTCCATGGAGTCGTCGACGGACAGGATGAAGCAGGCGGAGACCTGCTGGGGCTGCTTGGTGCCGACGTTGAACCAGACAGGGCTGTTGAAGCTGAAGATCTGGTGCAGGAGGGCGTACGCCAGCTCGTGCTCGAAGATCTCGGCGTCGGCGGGCGAGGCGAAGTACTTGTGGTC
This sequence comes from Streptomyces sp. NPDC006140, assembly GCF_040628815.1. Taxonomy (NCBI): domain Bacteria; kingdom Bacillati; phylum Actinomycetota; class Actinomycetes; order Kitasatosporales; family Streptomycetaceae; genus Streptomyces; species Streptomyces sp. NPDC006140. The sequence goes on from NZ_JBEXTS010000004.1 coordinate 607,724, forward strand.
CTCCCCGGCCTTCCGGTAGGTCTTCACGATGCGGTCGATCAGCTGCTTGAGGCTGGTCTCGCGCTGCGGGGTGCCCACGGCACCGCGGAAGTACTTGCTGGTGACGATGTTGACCGCGTTCACCGACCAGAAGTCGGGGAACTCGACGCCGCGCTGCTCGAAGTTGACCGAGCCGTCGCGCCAGTTGGTCATGACGACGTCACGGCTTTCCCAGGCCACCTCGTCGTAGGGGTGGACCCCCGGGGTGGTGTGGATGCGCTCGACACGCAGGCCCTTGCTCGCCTTGGTGCTCCTGGCGCGGGAACTCCGTGCCGGACCGCTCGCCGTCTCTGTCATGCCGCCTCCCTGTACGGGCGAAAACGCCCTGAAGTGCCCCGTTGTTCCCGTGGCACGGTGTTCTGTCTGGTGTTGCGGACACCCACTCACATCGCCCGCAACAGGTCTTCACATCGCCGCCGCCCGGCCGGGCCCGGAGCTGCCGCCCGGGTCCGGCCCGCCGGTCAGTCGGCGGCGCCTGCGGGCTCGGGGACCTGTGCCGTCCCTCCGGGCCCGCGGTCGTCTTCCTGGCTCCCCGCGGCCGTGTCCTCGCGGTCGCCGTCGTCCGCGTCGGGGCGTCCCGTCTCTTCTCTGAGCTCCGCGATGGCCGCCTCGAAGTCCTCGAGCGAGTCGAACGCCCGGTAGACGGAGGCGAAGCGCAGATAGGCGACGAGGTCGAGCTCCTGCAACGGGCCGAGTATGGCCAGCCCCACGTCGTGGGTGGTCAGCTCGGCGCTTCCGGTGGCCCGCACCGCTTCCTCGACCCGCTGCCCGAGCTGGGCGAGCGCGTCCTCGGTCACGGGCCGCCCCTGGCACGCCTTGCGCACCCCGTTGATGATCTTCGTACGGCTGAAGGGCTCGGTGACTCCGGACCGCTTCACCACCATGAGCGAGCACGTCTCCACGGTCGTGAAACGACGGGAGCAGTCAGGGCACTGGCGGCGCCTGCGGATCGACGTGCCGTCGTCGGTCGTACGACTGTCGACGACACGGCTGTCGGGGTGCCTGCAGAAGGGGCAGTGCATGAACTCCAACCCTCCTCACAGCAGACTCAATAGCCTCGCGGGCCTCTTGCGCCCCACGAAGCAGCCCCAAGCATAGGCGATGACCATGGGCACTCAGACCCGGGGGACCACAACTTCTGGGCTGCTGCCGCAATCCAACCACTAGATGTGGGGGATGGCTCATACATCCACGCAGTGCGCGCGTGTCGCGCGAGTAGACGCAGGTAGCGCGTGGCGGACGATGTCGCGTCACCCTCGCACGCCTTCCACGGCACCGCCGTTCACGGCCTCATCCGACTGCGGCCGCATCCCTTGATGCACAGCAGTATCGCTACGGCGCATGCGGAGATACCGTGGGCGCCGCGAGGAGGGGACGTGGGACTCCCGCACAGATGAGCGCTGACCCCGGGGCAGGGGAATGCCGGATGGCAGACTGGGGCAGCAGTCCACGAGGCGATCACCCCGGCGGTGAAGAGTACAGCAATGGGCCCTTTTGCCCGCCAGGTGACGCGGCCGCCAATACACCCGGACACATGATCGCGTCCGGTGATTCGCGTTTTTTCACTCGAACGTGTGTTTGGCGCAACCTTTCGAAAGCAACTACCGTTGGCTAGCAGGGAGACCATCGAGAGGGGCCGACGTGACCACCACCGCAGACAGTGCCGCCATCACTGCCCAGGACCGCTCCCAGGGCCGACTGGAGCCGGTGCATGCGATGAACGAAGCCACGAACCCTGAGGGGCACAAGCGCTCCCTGCCGGGCCGACCTCCCGGCATCCGGGCGGACAGTTCCGGGCTCACCGACCGCCAGCGCCGCGTGATCGAGGTCATCAGGGACTCCGTGCAGCGACGCGGCTACCCGCCGTCCATGCGGGAGATCGGCCAAGCCGTCGGCCTCTCCAGCACCTCTTCCGTGGCACACCAGCTGATGGCACTGGAGCGCAAGGGCTTCCTGCGCCGCGACCCGCACCGCCCGCGCGCGTACGAGGTGCGCGGTTCCGACCAGGCCGCCTCGGTGCAGCCCACGGACACCGCGGGCAAGCCGGCCGCGTCCTACGTCCCGCTGGTCGGCCGCATCGCCGCCGGTGGCCCGATCCTCGCCGAGGAATCCGTCGAGGACGTGTTCCCACTCCCCCGCCAGCTCGTCGGCGACGGTGAGCTGTTCGTCCTGAAGGTCGTGGGCGACTCCATGATCGAGGCCGCGATCTGCGACGGCGACTGGGTCACGGTGCGCCGCCAGCCGGTCGCCGAGAACGGCGACATCGTGGCCGCGATGCTCGACGGAGAGGCCACCGTCAAGCGCTTCAAGCGCGAGGACGGCCATGTCTGGCTCCTGCCGCACAACGCGGCGTACGAGCCGATCCCCGGCGACGACGCGACCATTCTCGGCAAGGTGGTGGCCGTACTGCGCCGCGTCTGACGCGCGACCTCCGACGCCGCGCGCCGCGTCGGGCGGGCCCAGTAGGCCCGCTCCCTGACCGGGCCCCGGAACCCCTGCGCCGGTTCCGGGGTCCTGCGCTGTCCGGACGGACCGGTGCCCCCGGATGCCCGCCTCGGGGTCGGTCAGTGGCTCGCCGCCACCGACCGACCCCGAGGTTCATCCGGCTTCCGCCTGCTTCGCCACCGCGTCGATCGCCGCCAGCGACTTCCGCACCTGGTTACGGTCCGTCGTGCACCAGAAGTCGGGCAGTGACGCCTTGAGATAACCGCCGTAACGGGCCGTCGCCAGACGCTGGTCCAGGACGGCGACCACACCGCGGTCCCCCGACGCCCGTACGAGGCGGCCGGCGCCCTGGGCCATCAGAAGCGCGGCATGGGTAGCGGCGACCGCCATGAAGCCGTTGCCGCCCGCCTCCTCCACGGCCTTCTGGCGAGCGCTCATAAGAGGGTCGTCCGGACGCGGGAACGGGATCTTGTCCATGACGACGAGCTGGCAACTGGGCCCGGGTACGTCCACGCCCTGCCACAGCGACAGCGTGCCGAAGAGGCAGGTCTTCGGGTCGGCCGCGAAGTTCTTGATCAGCTCGCCGAGCGTCTCCTCGCCCTGGAGGAGGATCGGGAACTCCGGGATGCGGGAACGCAACTCCTCGGCGGCGACCTGCGCCCCGCGCATGGAGGAGAACAGGCCCAGGGTGCGGCCGCCGGCCGCCTGGATCAGCTCCGTGAGCTCGTCGAGCATGTCCGCGCGGTCGCCGTCCCGCGCGGGACGCGCCAAGTGCTTGGCGACGTACAGGATGCCCTGCTTGCGGTAGTCGAAGGGCGAGCCGACGTCGATGCCCTTCCACTTCGGGAAGTCGTCCCCCTCGGTGCCCTCGGGAGCGAGGCCCAGGGAGGCGCCGACACCGTTGAAATCGCCGCCCAGCTTGAGCGTCGCGGACGTCAGGACCACGGAGCGGTCCGCGAAGAGCTTCTCCCGCAGCAGCCCCGAGACGGACATGGGAGCGACGCGCAGGGAGGCACCGAAGCGGTCGTGGCGCTCATACCAGACGACGTCCCATTCGGAACCGTTCGTGATCCGCTCCGCCACGTCGTGCACGTTCTCCACGGAGGCCAGGGCCTGTTTGCGGACCGCGTCCTCGTCCTGGACGGACTTGTCGCGGGTCGCGCCGATCGCGGAGATGACCGTGCGGCACGCGTCGCGCAACGCCATGAGCGCGTACGAGAGGTCCTCGGGGATCTCCTCCAGACGGCCCGGCAGCGCCAGCTCCATCAGCCGCTCGAAACCCTCGGCGGCGGTCTGGAGCTGGTCGGCGGCCTTCTCGTTGGCGAGTTTCGCGGCCCGGCGCACCGCACGGTTGACCTGGCCGGGAGTGAGCTCGCCGGTGGCGACTCCGGTGACCCGGGAGACGAGTTCATGGGCCTCGTCGACGATCAGCACCTCATGCTGCGGCAGGACCGGGGCACCCTCGATGGCGTCGATCGCGAGCAGCGCGTGGTTCGTGACCACGACCTCGGAGAGCTTGGCCCGCTCGCGGGCCATCTCGGCGAAGCACTCCGCGCCGTAGGCGCACTTCGAGGCCCCCAGGCACTCTCGCGACGACACCGACACCTGGGCCCAGGCCCGGTCCGAGATACCGGGCGTGAGGTCGTCACGGTCGCCGGTCTCGGTCTCGTCTGCCCAGTCGCGCACCCGCAGCAGGTCCTGGCCCAGCTTGCTGGTGGGCGCGGCAGCCTCGAACTGGTCGAAGAGGCCCTCCTCCTCGTCCTGCGGGACGCCCTCGTGCAGGCGGTGCAGACAGAGGTAGTTCGACCGGCCCTTGAGCATCGCGAATTCCGGGCGGCGGCGCAGCAGGGGGTGCAGCGACTCGACCGTTCTCGGCAGGTCGCGCTCCACCAGCTGGCGCTGCAGGGCCAGGGTCGCGGTCGCGACGACCACACGCTCCCCGTGCGCGAGCGCGGGCACCAGGTAGCCCAGCGACTTGCCGGTGCCGGTGCCGGCCTGGACCAGCAGGTGGGAGCCGTCGTCGATCGCCTCCGCGACGGCTTCGGCCATGGCCACCTGGCCGGGGCGCTCCGTACCGCCGACGGCAGTGACGGCAGCATGCAGGAGTTCGGGGAGTGAGGGCTTCGTCATAGCGCGACCACCCTACGACCCGGCACTGACAAACGGGTGATCAAGGCGGGGACGGGGGACGGGATCAAGACCGTGGGCTCCTCGGCGAGGGTAGGGGCGGGCGGACGGACAGGTGGCGTGGCCAGTGGTTCGCGTGGGTTGTGGGTAGGGCGGTTTCGGGTGGGGTTCCGGGTGGGATGAGGACCGGTTCCGCATGGATGCGCCGCGCCGGTGGGTCGGTGAGCAGCCCGAGAAATCCGGAGAAGAAGTCGTGCGGCTGGTGGGAACTGCCGCGGCTCCGCCTGCGTTCGATGAGTGATGGCGGGGTGACACAGCGCTACAGAAGGTGCCGGAGGGACCGGTCTCGGACCATGAGGGCGGCCCGCTTGGCGGGCAGGTCGACCTCGGCGGAGAACCGGAAGCCGGCGGTCAGGAAGGCAGCGATGGAGGGGGTGTTGCGAATGTCGGGTTCCGCGATGACGCGTGCGCAGGAGGGGCGCCGCACCAGAACCAGATCCGCTACGGCCCTGAGCAGCAGACCACCGAGACCGCGCCCCCGGTCGGCGACCGCGCCGACCAGGAGGTGGACTCCCGTGTCGTGAGGCCGGGCGGGATAGTGACGGGCCAGCGGGTCCAGATCCGCCCGGTAGATCTCCCAATAGCTCATGGGCGTTCCGTCCAGCACACCGATGCACGGCACGCTGCGCCCGTCGCCGGCGAGCTGGGCCCGCAGATGGACCTCGGTCACGTCCTGCGGTCCGGACAACTCCCAGAACGCCGCGGTGGCCGGGTCGTTCATCCAGCGGCTGATGAGCGGCAGGTCGCGTTCGACGCGCACGGGGACGAGGTGGAAGACGCCCGCGGGTGTGTCGGTCGGGCCCCAGTCGGCGACGTGGTCGAGGAGGTCGTCGTGGTGTGGGAGGGCCGGGCGGGCGGATGGGTCGCGGTGCGCGGTGCCGGCGGAGGGCTGTGCGGTGTCCTCCTGGTCCCACCTCCGTGCTCCCTGGCCGTCCGGCTCCTCACGCGCGATGAGGGCGACGAGTTCGTCGGGGAGCCGCAGATCCATGGTGTCCTCGCCGTGCCCGCCCGTGCCGGGACCGGTGCCGGTGCTGTGCCGGACCGTGCCGGTGTCCGCAGCGGGACCGGCTCCGCGTGCGGCTCCCGAATCCGCCTCGGTTCCGCCGCGGGAGTCGACGTCCGCGCCCACGCCTGAGCCGGCACCGCACTGCGTGCCGGGCTGGGATGCCGGCGCCCCTGGCCCGGGAGCACCGGTCCTCCGGTGTCCGTCGCACTCGGCGGCGGGCGCGCAGCCGGTGGCGGCCGTACCACGGTCAGCCGCGTCGGTAGCGGCATCGGCATCGGCATCGGCATCGGCACCGCTACTGATACCGCTACAGGTACCGGTAGCGGCGGTCGGATCGGCGGGAAGCACCAAACGCTCCTCTCAGAAAGGGGGTAGGGCACGTCCTCAGCGAGGAAGGAGGTCGGTTGTGATCAGGGACGGTCAGGGTGATCAGGAGTGCAGGGGGCTGGCGATGGTGACGTAGACGGACTGGGTGTCGACCGGGCCGATGAGTTCGTCCAGGCCGTGCAGCCGGGTCAGGAGGTTGGCCTTGCAGCGCAGGACGGGTGAGTCGAGCAACAGGGCGGGCAGCGAGGTGCGCAGCCGGGCCGGGCCGGAGGCGACGTGTCCGAGGAAACGGCGGAAGGCGGCGAGCAGCAGCCGCTCGTCGGCCAGTTGCTGGGATCCGAAGGCGCCGATGAGGCCGAACACGTTGTTGATGGCCAGGTAGTACGCGAGGCGCTCGTCGACGACCTCGTCGCAGACGAACGTGTCGCTCTGCTCGCCGACGCCGGGCAGCCGGGCGTCGAGGTCCGCACGCCGGGACTCCCGGAAGTAGTAGCCCTGGTTGTCGCGGTAGCGGCCGCCCGTGGGCCAGCCCTCGGCGTCCAGCAGGAGCAGCGTGTTCTGCTGGTGGGCCTCCAGGGCGATGCCGGCCTCGCCGTCCAGCCACAGGACCGGGCGCACGACGTGTTCGAGGTAGCGCAGGAACCACTCGGCGGCCACGGCTCCGCGGGGGCGGCCGGTCCTGCGGGCGAGGCCGGTGACGACCTCGGCCAGGCGGGACGACAGAGGGGGGACCGGGGGGACCGGGTTCCCTGCCTCCGGCCGGTCGGCGACCGCTCCTGACCGGCTCGGTTCTGATCGGATCGTCCCCGACCGGGTCGCCCCCGGCTGGGTCGTCTCCGGCTGGGTCGTCTCCGACCGGATCGCGGAGCACGGGCGAGGCGAGACGAGTCCGGCGACGCAGGAGACGTCGTCCGCGGGGCTGAACGGATTGTGGCGGATCACCACGTCCAGCCCGGGCAACGGGGCGCCGTCGGGGCCGTCGACAGCAAGCCAGGCCGGGTCGCGCACGATGTCGAAGTCCGGATGCACGGCCCGCCACTGCTGCGCGAGGCCGCCGCGGAGCAGGCGATGGACCTCGACACCGCGGTGGAGTTCCTTGCGGAGATTCTCGCGGCGGGAGTTGGTGATGCGCAGGCCCAGCGACAGTTTGAGCATCGCGGGGGCACCGGAGCGGTAGACGGTGCGTACGGAGGAGGTGGGGTGCCAGGGAGTGCCGTGGGGGCCGAGGTCGCGGAGCAGTCCGCTGTCCAGCAGGGCGGCTGTCTCGGGACGGTGCCGGACGTCGTGCGCCTGCCAGGGGTGCAGGGGCAGTAGGACGTAGCCGTCCGGCAGCGGCAGTCCGGTCCCGGCCAGGCGTGCGGTGAGCCGGGGTGCGGCGACAGGGCGGCCGCGTTCGGTCCAGGAGGAGTCGGTGGCGAGGACGGAGGGGGCGACAGCCATCCAGTGCAGAGGGAAGAGACCGCGCGTTTCGGGTGAGTACCGCCGGGCTTCGTTCTCGGAGAGTCCTTCGCGGCTCTTCGGAGCAGGGTGCAGGGGGTGTCCGAGGACGAGTGCCTGTTCGGCGGCAAGGAAGAGGTCGGGTGCGTCGGCCGGGTGTTCCCGGCGGTCGCGGACGAACGTGGCGACGCGGCGGAGTGAGTCGGCGACATTGGCGACGAGGTCGATGACCTCGTCGGCGTCGGCGTCGGCCAGGAGACTGGTCGCGAGGGCGCCGCTGGGGGCGGAAGCGCAGGCAGCCGCCGTCCTCGCCCTGGACGAAGTGAGCGCCTCCCTGCCGAGCAGGGCGGCGACCGTGACGGCGTCGGCCGGCGGGGCGTGGTCGGGAGCGTCGGCCAGACGCGGAAGGCCGAAGCGGTGCCAGCCCGTCGGGGACCAGTAGCGGACCGGAGCGAGGAGGGCGGTGCCGCTGGCGGGAAGGGGGATGCGGAGGACGCCGTCGGAGGGGGCGGGCGGGCCGGTCTCGCGGACCCAGCAGCGCAGCAGGTTCTCCATGGCTGCCGCCTGGCCTGCGATGTTCGGGTCGGGGTGGTCCAGGAGGTCGGGGGTGGGGCCGGCGCCCATGCCTCCGGTGGGAGGCGCCGTGGGCCTCTGGCGGGGAACTAGGGAGGTCACCGACGTCTCCGGCGTCCGGGCATCGAGGGGGCCTGCTCCCCGCGTCGCGGCGTGGGCGTCGGGCTCGGGGATGGCGTTCAAGACGGCTACCTCGTGGGGTGGTTCCTGATCGTGCGGTCGGGGTCTGCGCGCGGTGAGCTTGCGGCTTGGCGCGCGGGTAGGAGCGCGAAGTCCCGCGGTGGGGTCGCTCATGCGTGAAGTCGCGCGCTGTCGACGCTCACTCGCGGGTACGGCGCTGCTGCCGCACGACCTGACGGCACCGAGCCGCGGCCCGGACGGCGTCGGCCAGACGGTCCAGTACGGCGGCCGCCTGTTCGTCGGAGATCGTCAGGGGCGGCAGCAGCCGTACGACGCTCGTGTGACGGCCGCCGAGTCCGACGATGAGGCCGCGCCGCAGGCACTCCCGCTGGACATCGGCGGCCAGGTCGGGGGCGGCGGGATGCGGGCGGCGCACGCTGTCCGTCATCACCGGCGGACCCCCGTCACCGTCTCCCGCGGCCCCGGTCACTCGCCCCGCTCCCGGCTCCGTCTCCGGATCCACCAGCTCGACGCCGATCATCAGCCCCCGCCCCCGCACTTCGCCCACGCACGGGAACTCCCCGGCTAGCTCCTGAAGTTGGTCGAGCATCCGCGCGCCGAGTGTCGCCGCGCGTTCGGCGAGACGGTTCTTCCGGACGTGGGCGAGGGTCGCCGTGCCGGCGGCCATGGCGAGCTGGTTGCCGCGGAAGGAACCGGCGTGGGCACCGGGTTCCCAGGCGTCGAGGTCGTCGCGGTAGACGACGACGGCCAGCGGCAGGCTGCCCCCGATGGCCTTGGAGAGGACCATCACATCGGGGGTCACGCCGCTGTGCTCCACGGCCCAGAAGGCGCCGGTCCGTCCGACGCCCGTCTCGATCTCGTCGGCGATCAGCGGGACGGACCGGTCGGCCGTGAGCTGCCGCATGCGCCGCAGCCAGGCGTCCGGTGCGGGGACCACCCCGCCCTCGCCCGGGACGGGCTCGACGATCACCCCGGCGGGATGCGGCCCGCCGGAGCCGGGGTCGTCGAGCACGGATTCGGTCCAGCGGGCGGCGAGGTCGGCCCCGCGTTCGCCCCCGACACCGAACGGGCAGCGGTAGTCCTGCGGGTAGGGCAGGCGGACGACCTGGTCGAGGACACCGGCGGATGCCTCAAGCGGCCCGGGGTCCCTTGCGTGGCTAGCGCCGGTGAACGCGATGAGGCCGGTCCGCCCGGTCGCCGCGCGTACGAGTTCGCAGGCGGTCTCCATGGCGTCGCTGCCCGCCGGTCCGCAGAACCGTACGCGTGCCCGATCGGCGAGCCCTGGCGGCAGGGTGTGGAACAGCTCGGTGATGAAGGCGTCCTTGACGGGCGTGGCCAGGTCGAGGACGTTCAGGGGCGCACCGGAGTCGAGGACCTTGCGGATGGCGTCCAGCACGACCGGGTGGTTGTGCCCGAGCGCGAGTGTGCCGGCGCCCGAGAGGCAGTCCAGGTAGCGGCGGCCGTCCGCGCCCTCGATCGTGAGCCCCCGCGCCCGTACCGGAACGATCGGCAGGGCCCGGGCGTAGGTCCGGGCCGCGGACTCACGCGCGGACTGGCGGCGCAGGATTCCCTCGTGCGCGGATCGCGCACCGGGTGCGGTGCCGTCGACGGCATCGTCGGGAAGGGTCTTCACCGGCATACGCCCCACAGCGGCCTCCTCCGACGCGTGTCCCCCCTGGGTGGATTCCGCCACGACTTCCCTGACCTCCCACTGGGCACGGGCACACAGGGCCGCGTGCAGACAGCAGGACCCCCACCGCTACCAACCCCGGACTGCTCACGCGGTTACGGGTTGCCTCAAGATCCTTGCCGGGGCATGTCCTGGGCGGGGTCCCGCTGCGACCCGAGGTGGCCGACGGGGCGTCTCACCTTCCGAGGAGGTCGTGGAGCTCCGCGGCCTGTGCCGCACCGAGGTCGGTGTACTCCGCCAAGGCCTGTTCCAGGTCCTCCCTGGCCGCCGGCTCCGCTCCTTGCAGCGGGCGGAGTTTGCCGCGTGCCATCAGGGCCCGGGCTGCACCCGGTCTCGCGTGGGCGGGCCAGGCGTGGCCGTTGCGGTCCGACGCTGTCCAGCCGCGGGCGATGGCCGGCCGAGGGGCAGGCCGGCCAGGGCGGCGGCGACCTCGCCGGTGACGTGGCGGCCCGGGTGGAGGGCCATCCTGCGGAGGACCAAGTGGTCCGCCGGGTCGAGTTCCTGGATCGTCGAGCGCATCGCCTCCAGCCCTTGGTCCTGGTCGGGTGGGTGCGGCTCGGTGCGCAGGGCGGACGGAGTCCGGTCGGCGACGATCCGGTCCGCGATGTGCCGGATGGTCAGCGGCAGCCGGTGGGTGGCCACGGCGTCGTTCGCGGTGTCGTCGACCGTGAACGAGCCCCGGCGCAGGATGTCGCCGGCCGTCGCACGGGCGGCGCTCTCGCGGAGGGCGTCCATCTCGACGTGCACGTCCGCGTCGAGCCGGGCAGCATGCGCCGGGCTGGTGATGATGACCATCCAAGGCGTGTTTCGGAAGTTGAAGTAGCGGAGCTGTTCGAGCCTGACGCGGGTTCAGGCGGGTTCGGCGAGAAGGGCGATCACCGCGTTGAGGACCATTCCGATGCCGATTCCCCCGACGGTCCAGCCGAGCGCCTTGGCGCTGTTGCGGGTGAACCAGTCGTTGATCCGCTGCAGCACCGGCTCGGCCCGGTCGTGCGCGGCGATCCGGACGGCGCCGAGGAGGACCGCCGGGAGGATCATCACGACGCAATAGCCGGCCAGCGCCCCGCCGATGACCTGCCAGGTCAGATCGGCGTTCGCGAGTAAGCCCACGGCCGCCAGGTAGGGCACCATCGTGACGACCTCCAGCGCCGTGGCCACCAACGCGAGGCTCATCAGGCCGCGCACCCCTCCGCCCCGCGTGTCCCGGCGGTCCAGGCCTTGGCCGTCCGGCACGGCACCCGACATCGCCGCCGTCCGCCAGCGCTGCAGCCGGCCCGGCTTGCCTGCCCGGCTGAGGGCGCGGGCCTCCAGCCGGTAGCTCAAGGCGATGACGATCAAACCGAGGACGAGCTGTGCGATCCGAAGGTGCGTCGGGGCAACGTCGGCGAAGGCCGCCCGAACGGCCTCCAGCACCGCATCGGCCCCCAGCACCAGGAGCACGCCGACGCAGAAGTAGAACGTCGCGACCGTAGCCAGGTAGACGGCGATCCGGCCGGCGCGCACCCGCCCCGGGGTGAGCAACAGCCAGATCGGGATCAGCAGGGTGCCGAAGCTTGTGCTGTCCAGCAGCCCCAGCCCGGCCAGCGCCAGCACCAGCGTGGCGCTCATCAGTCGAACAGCCGGTCGACGTAGGCGTCCAGCGCGGCGCTGAGGCGGGACGCGCCGAACCCGTTACCGGTCGCCGCGTGGTGCAGGCACAGCCCGTCCACGAACGCGACCAGTGCCGCCGCCTCCGCCTCGGTGTCGACGTCCGCGGCGAGTTCGCCGGCCCGTTGAGCGCCCCGGAGTGCCTCCTCGACGCCCCGCAGGAGCCGCTCGGTAGCGTCCCGGTGGATCGCAGCCATGTCGGCGTCGGTCAGCGACGCCTGCACGAAGCTCAGCCAGACCCGCAGCTCGGCGCGCCGCTCGGCCGTCAGCGGCAGGAACGTCTCCATCAACCGCACGACGAACTCACGGATCGGCGGCTCGACCGGGATGGCGGCGATGCGCTCCTCGGCGCGCCGGTAGACATACTCGATGCCGAACCTCAGCAGCTCGTCCTTCGAGCGGAAATAGCGCTGGACGAGCCCTACGGAGACACCCGCCGTGCGCGCCACGTCAGCGAGGGTGGTCCGCGCCAGTCCCCGCTCGGCGACCACGCTCATCAGCGCGGAGGCGACCTGGCTGCGTCTTGTGTCAGCGTCGGCGTGCTGCGTCATAAAAAAATAGTACCGCAATATTATATTGGCCATGCGTCACAGCCGCTCGTGATGACGGCGACGAAGGTGGATGCCGCACTCGACCGCGTGACGCCCGCGGTAGTCGACCGGGGCGAATGCCGGTAGCCGACCGCCCCGGGGGGCCTTGCTTCCTGAGGTTGCGAGCTTGGTCGGCTCTTCTGAAGGTCACCACGCCGCCGGACCAGCCGCGTGCTGAGATCGGCCCGGCACTGGAGGTCGAAGAGGATCCGGTGCCAGGTGCCATCCCGCTGCCACCGGCGGAGCAAGTCGTGGATCCGAGTCGCCGGAGCCGCCCCGACCGTGACCAGGTCGGATCCCGTACGGGTTGCCTCAAGATCCTTTCCGTGACGGAACTGTTGCGGTTCCGTCGGGCCTCCCCCACAGCCACCCCATAGGGTGTGGTGCCGTTCCCGGACGCGGTGAGTCGGCCCGAAGTCCCCGTGCAGCGGTGGAAAACGGCGGCCGAAGCACCGGTTTCGTCCATGTTCGTCAATATCAGGGGGAGTCAGATCATGCGATCCACACGGCCGTCGTCCACCACCAGCCGAGGGGGGAGTGCGCGCCGCAGGATCTCCCCCGTACTGGCCGCCGTGGCGCTCGCCTCGGCGCTCGCGCTGACCGCCACCGGCTGCGAGTCGGGGGACGCCGCGGCGGGCGGGGAGGCCTCCGCGTCCGCCACCGCCACCGCCTCCGACGACGGCAAGCTCAGGATCCCGGACGACAACAGGGACCGGCTCCGTGAGCACGGGATCGACATCGACAAGTGGAAGAACGGCGCCTGGAAGAACTGGGACCGCGACGACTGGCTGCGCGAGGCCCACGAGTACGTCAACCCCATCATCGAGGGGCTCTGGAACCCGGACCGCATGCGCGAGGCCGAGGAGCCCGACCAGGGCGTCGACGACAGCGACCTCTCGGGTGACCAGGGCGTCACCGACCCCACGCCCGAGCCGGTCGAGGCGCGGGCGGTGCCGCCGTCGTACCACGCCGCCGTGCCCACGGCCGGGAAGGTGTTCTTCGACTCCCCCAAGGGCTCGGCCGTCTGCTCGGCGACGGTGGTGAAGGACCCGGCCCACCCGGGCAAGTCCAACCTGGTGTGGACGGCGGGCCACTGCGTGCACGCGGGCAAGAAGGGCGGCTGGTACCGCAACATCGCGTTCGTGCCGTCGTACAACGACGACGGCAAGTCGGTCGCGGAGCTGGAGAACGCCACCCGTGAGGACGTCGCGCCCTACGGCGTCTGGTGGGGTGACTGGGCGCAGACCTCCGACCAGTGGATCGAGCAGGGCGGCTCGACGGGCGGGGACGGCGCCCCCTACGACTTCGCGGTCATCCACGTGACGCCGGAGAAGGGCAGCGGCGGCAAGTCGCTGGAGGAGACGGTCGGTTCGGCGCTGCCGGTGGACTTCGACTCGCCCGCCGTGCCGAAGGTCGACAGTGTCACGGCGATCGGCTACCCGGCCGCGCCGCCGTACGACGGGCAGAAGCTGTACCGGTGCCAGGACCGGCCCGGCCGGCTCTCGGTCACCGCGTCGGATCCGACGATGTACCGCATCGGCTGCAGCATGACCGGCGGTTCGTCCGGCGGCGGCTGGGTCGCGGCCGGCGCGGACGGCAAGCCGGCGCTGGTGTCCAACACCTCGATCGGCCCGGTGACGTCGGGTTGGCTGGCCGGCCCGCGGCTGGGCGAGGCGGCGAAGGGCGTGTACGACTCGGTGAGCGAGAAGTTCGCGGGCCGGTGAGCGCCGGCTCAACGCCCCGGCGGGCCGGTGAGCCCCTGCTGAACCCCTCGGCGGTCCGGTGAGCGCGCCGGCCTGAACATCTCGCGGTGGGGTGGCGCCCGGCGCATCGGCAACGCGCCGGGCGCCACCCCCCTGGGAACGCGCCCGACGCCCCACCCGACATGACCCCGGCGCCTGCCACCGGCCTCACGCCCGCCCCCCTCCGTACGCGCCCGGCACCCCACCGACCACCCCCCGGCGCCCCCCCGGGCTCACGGAAACCTTCACCACGCCACCCCGGTACGCCCTCAACTCCACGGGCATAGTGGGGTGTCGCGCCGGGCCCGAGGGCTTCGGCGGCAGGCGCGTGACATGCGCACGCAGCACCACATCTCGTACGCACCAACGGGGGTCATCGCACCATGCGTTCCACACGTACGCCCGCGGCACCGAGGCGCGGGCGGCGTTCCGCGCTCGCCGCGGCCGGGCTCGTCGCCGCCCTGGCGCTCACCGCCACCGCCTGTGGCGGTTCGGCGGACCCGGCGAGCGACAAGCCCGACGCCACCGCCTCCCCGGCCTCCCCAGCCGCCGCGGACGGCGGCGGCAAGGTACGGCTCCCGGCCGACCTCGCGGGCAAGCTCAAGGAGCACGGCATCGACGTCGACCGGTGGAAGGACGGCGGCTGGAAGGACTGGGACAAGGACAAGTGGCTCAGTGAGGCCAAGGACTTCGTCAACCCGGTGATCGAGGGCCTCTGGAAGCCGGACCGGATGCGGTCCGCCCAGGAGGCGAACAAGACGGTCACGACGAAGGACGCGTCGGCCGGCCAGGGCGTCAGCGACCCGGACCCGGCACCCGTCCGGGCACAGGCCGAGAAGACCCCGTACCACCGCAACGCGGCGCCGGTCGGGAAGGTCTTCTTCGACTCTCCCGACGGCCCGGCGGTCTGCTCGGGCACGGTGATCAAGGATGTCAACCGCCCGGGCAAGTCCAACCTGGTCTGGACGGCGGGCCACTGCGTGCACGCCGGCGGCAACGGCGGCTGGTACCGCAACATCGTGTTCGTCCCGGCCTACAACGACCTCGGCAAGTCCGAGGCCGAGCTGAGCAACGCGAACCCGGCCGAGATCGCCCCGTACGGCAACTGGTGGGCGGACTGGGCGTCGACCTCGAACCAGTGGATCCAGGGCGGCTCGGAGACCGGCGGGGACGGCGCCGCCTACGACTACGCCGTGCTGCACGTGAAGCCCGAGCAGGGGGCGAAGTCCCTGGAGGAGACGGTCGGCGCCGCCCTGGACGTGGACTTCTCCGCCCCGTCCGCCGCCGAGGCCGCCGAGATGGGCGCCTGGGGCTACCCGGCCGCGCCGCCCTACAACGGCCTGGAAATGTTCAAGTGCGTCGACGTCCCCGGCCGGTTCTCGCTCTCCCCGGCCCTGCCGACGATGTACCGCATCGGCTGCACGATGACCGGCGGTTCGTCCGGCGGCGGCTGGTTCCGGGTGCTGAACGGCAAGTCCGTGCTGGTCTCCAACACCTCGATCGGCCCGGCCGACAACAGCTGGCTGGCGGGCCCGCAACTGGGCCGGGGCGCCGAGGCGCTCTACCAGAACATGAGCAAGACGTACGGCGGCCGCTGACCGGCGCGCACGAAGAAGGCCCGTCCCCGATCGACTCGGGGACGGGCCTTTTCGGTCGGCCGGTCGGGCCGGCGGGCGTCAGGCCGGTCAGGCCAGCGGCGCCGGGACGTACGGCGTGAGCTCCGCCGCCAGTTCCTCGTGGACCCGCACCTTGA
Source organism: Streptomyces sp. NPDC006140 (assembly GCF_040628815.1). Taxonomy (NCBI): domain Bacteria; kingdom Bacillati; phylum Actinomycetota; class Actinomycetes; order Kitasatosporales; family Streptomycetaceae; genus Streptomyces; species Streptomyces sp. NPDC006140. The sequence continues at coordinate 623,301 of NZ_JBEXTS010000004.1, forward strand.
GCAGGGTGCCCTCCGGGGTGTGCTCCTCGGAGATCACGTCGCCCTCGTCGTGGGCACGGGCGACCAGCTTGCCGTGCGTGTACGGCACGAGCGCCTCGATCTCGACCGAGGGGCGGGGCAGCTCGTCGTCGATGAGAGCGAGCAGCTGGTCGATGTTCCGGCCGGTGCGGGCCGAGACGGCGATGGAGCGCTTCTCGACGCGCAGCAGCCGCTGGAGCGTCAGCGGGTCGGCCGCGTCCGCCTTGTTGATCACGACGATCTCGGGTACGTCGGTGGCGCCGACGTCCCTGATCACCTCGCGCACGGCGGCCAGCTGCTCCTCCGGGTTCGGGTGCGAACCGTCCACCACGTGCAGGATCAGGTCGGAGTCGCCGACCTCCTCCATCGTGGAGCGGAACGCCTCGACCAGGTGGTGCGGCAGGTGGCGTACGAAACCGACCGTGTCGGCCAGTGTGTACAGCCGTCCGCTCGGGGTCTCGGCCCGGCGCACGGTCGGGTCGAGGGTCGCGAACAGGGCGTTCTCGACCAGTACTCCCGCGCCCGTGAGGCGGTTGAGCAGCGAGGACTTGCCCGCGTTGGTGTAGCCCGCGATGGCCACGGACGGCACCTTGTGGCGCTTGCGCTCCTGGCGCTTGATCTCGCGGCCGGTCTTCATCTCCGCGATCTCCCGGCGCATCTTCGCCATCTTCTCGCGGATCCGCCGCCGGTCCGTCTCGATCTTGGTCTCACCGGGACCACGGGTGGCGAGGCCGCCGCCCTTGCCGCCGCCCATCTGCCGGGACAGCGACTGACCCCAGCCGCGGAGCCTCGGCAGCATGTACTGCATCTGCGCGAGCGCGACCTGCGCCTTGCCCTCTCGGGACTTGGCGTGCTGGGCGAAGATGTCCAGGATCAGGGCCGTACGGTCGATGACCTTGACCTTGACGACGTCTTCGAGGTGGATGAGCTGGCCCGGGCTGAGCTCACCGTCGCAGATGACGGTGTCCGCGCCCGTCTCGAGGACGACGTCGCGCAGCTCCTCGGCCTTGCCGGAGCCGATGTAGGTGGCCGCGTCGGGCTTGTCGCGGCGCTGGATCACACCGTCGAGCACCAGCGCGCCCGCCGTCTCCGCGAGGGCGGCGAGCTCCGCGAGGGAGTTCTCCGCGTCCTGCACGGTTCCCGTGGTCCAGACGCCGACGAGGACGACCCGCTCCAGGCGGAGCTGGCGGTACTCGACCTCGGTGACGTCCTCGAGCTCGGTGGAGAGGCCCGCCACGCGGCGCAGAGCCGCGCGGTCGGAGCGGTCGAACTGGTCGCCGTCCCGCTCTCCGTCGATCTCGTGGCTCCAGGCGACGTCCTCTTCCATCAGGGCATCGGCCCGAAGACCCTCGGGGTGGCTGTGCGCGAAGCGCTTGGTGTCCTGGGAAGGGGAAGAAGAGGAGGTCATTGGATCCTTACGTAGCTGGGAAACCGTTGGGGGTGACGGAGAGCTCGGAGCTGTTCCGTCACAGTCGACAACGCACGAGCGGGCCGGGAGATTCCCGGCTCTCGGTGCCGCGCCGACCTGAAGATGGTCGCACGGCACGGGGCGTCTCGTCACTGGGTTATCGAGCCGCTGCTCCCGCGGACGCCGTTGTCCTCTCAGCCGCGGCTGCTCTCTCAGGCGCGGCTGCCCTGTCAGGGGCGGCCGGCTTCGTCGCCCCGGTCCGTTCCACGGGCGCGGCCGGCTTCGCGGGCGTCTCCGGCTTCCACTCCGGGTGCCCCGGCATCGGCGGGGTCCGCTCGCCGTACAGCCAGCCCTGGAAGAAGGCGTCCAGGTCGCGCCCGGAGATCTCGGCGGCGAGCCGGACGAAGTCCTCGGTTGTGGCGTTGTCGTCCTGGTGGCGGCCGACCCAGGCGCGTTGCAGGGCTTCGAAGGCCGGGCGGCCGATCTCCTGGCGCAGGGCGTACAGGACGAGCGCGGCGCCGTCGTAGACGTTGGGCCGGAAGATGCCGGTCTTGCGGCCGGGCTCGGGTGCCTTGGGGGCGGCGGGCGGTCCCCCGGCGGCGCGCCAGCGGTCGGAGGCGCCGTACGCGGCCTTCATGCGGTCCCGCAGCGGCTTGCCGGCCTGCTCCTCGGCGTACAGCGCCTCGTACCAGGTGGCGTGGCCCTCGCTGAGCCACAGGTCGGACCAGGTGCGGGGGGTGACGCTGTCGCCGAACCACTGGTGGGCCAGCTCGTGGACCATGATCGATTCGACGTACCAGGCGGGGTAGGCGGGCTCGGTGAAGAGCTCGCGTTCGAAGAGGGAGAGCGTCTGGGTCTCCAGTTCGAAGCCGGTGGAGACGTCGGCCATGAGCAGGCCGTACGTCTCGAAGGGGTAGCGGCCGACCTTGCTCTCCATCCAGGCGAGCTGGCCGGGGGTCTTCTCCAGCCAGGGTTCGAGGGCCTTGCGGTACCGGGTCGGTACGACGTCCCGTACGGGCAGGGCGTGCGGGCCGGTGCGGTGCAGGACCGTGGAGCGGCCGATGGAGACCTGGGCGAGTTCGGTGGCCATGGGGTGCTGCGTGCGGTACGTCCAGGTGGTCGCGCCGCCGGACCGGTCGACTCCGGCGGACAGGCCGTTGGCGACGGCGGTGTGGCCGTCGGGCGCGGTGACCCGGATGGTGAACATCGCCTTGTCGGAGGGGTGGTCGTTGCAGGGGAACACCAGGTGCGCGGCGTCGGCCTGGTTCGCCATGGCGAGGCCGTCCGCGGTGCGCACCCAGCCGCCCTCGCGGCCCTTGGCCGGGACGGGGTCACTGGTGTGCCGCACGGTGATCCGCATCCAGGTGCCGTCCGACACGGAGTCCTCGGGCGTGATCACCAGGTCCTCGCCGGCGGTGCGGTACGCGGCGGGCTCGCCGTCGACCTCGATCGAGTGGACCGTGCCGTGGGCGAAGTCCAGGTTGATCCGGTCCAGGTCGGCGGTGGTCCAGGCGTCGATGGTGGTGACGGCGCGCAGCGGCTCGCTGTTGTTGCCGGGGTACGTGAAGGAGAGGTCGTACGACGCGACGTCGTAGCCGGGGTTGCCGAGGTGCGGGTAGAGGCGGTCGCCGACGCCGAGGGGGACGGCGGGCGCGCTCGCGGCGAGGAGGCAGACGGAGACGGCCGAGGCGAGCAGGGCGGCGGCCGTCCGGCGCCGATGGGTGGGGACGGCGGCCGTCCGACGCGGATGGGTGGGAGAGGCGGCTGTCCGGCGCCGATGGGTGGGGGTGGCGGCCTGGCTGTGGGGGGTCGGGAGCATGCCCCACGGCTACCAGCGCGCGCGTGCGCGGCACGGACGACGCGCGCCCGGCCCACCCGAACCGGGGACCGGGGCCTGCGCCGCCTGCCGCCTCAGCCGCCCTGCGGCTGCGGCTGTGCCCGGCTCACGTCGTACACCCCCGCCACATTGCGCATGGCGCGCATGAGGGCGGGCAGCCGGGCCGCGTCCGGGAGCTCCACGGTGTACGTGTGGCGCACCTGCTGCTGGGTCGGGGGCTCAACGGTCGCGGAGACGATCTCGGCGCCTTCGAGGGCCATGGCCTCGGTGAGGTCCGCGAGCAGATGGGGACGGACGAACGATTCGGCGACGAGCGTGACCCGGCACTCGGTGGCCTCCCCCCAGCGCACGCCGACCTCCGCACGCCCCCCGTCCCGCATGCGCGCCACCGCGGCGCACTCGGCACGGTGCACGGTGACCGCTCCCCCGCGTACGGCGAAGCCCGCGATCTCGTCGGGCGGTACGGGAGTGCAGCAGCGGGCGAGCCGGACGGCCGCGCCGGGCCGGTCCGTGAGGACGCTGCCCGCGGCGGGCCGGGCGGCGGGCTGCTCGGCGGCCGCGTCCGGGTCGGGTACGCCGGCGCCCGGCCGGTGAGCGGCCCGGTCCTGGGCGTTCTGCGCGTCGGTCCGCTGGGCCTCGGCCTGTGCCGGGTGGGCGGCGAGCCACCGCTGGATGGCGATCCGGGCCGCGGGCGTGTGGGCGTGCTCCAGCCATTCCCGGGAGGGCTCGGAGGCCGGGTCCTGGCCCATGAGGAGCTGGACGGTGTCGCCGTCCCTCAGGACCGTGCTCAGGGTCGCCAGGCGGCCGTTGACGCGGGCGCCGATGCACGCGTGCGCGTCCTCGCCGTACTGCGCGTACGCGGCGTCCACACAGGTCGCCCCCTCGGGCAGGCCGAGCGTGCCGCCGTCGGGCCGGAACACCGTGATCTCGCGGTCCTGGGCGAGGTCCTCGCGCAGGGTCGACCAGAAGTGGTCGGGGTCGGGTGCCGCTTCCTGCCAGTCGAGGAGCCGGGAGAGCCAGCCGGGGCGGGTGGGGTCGACGCGCTCGCCGTCGGCCGGGTCGTCGGGGGCGGGGGCGTACGGGTTGCCAAGGGCGACGACGCCGGCCTCGGCGACCTTGTGCATCTGGTGCGTGCGGATGAGGACTTCGACGACCTGGCCGTCCTCACGGGCGACGGCGGTGTGCAGCGACTGGTAGAGGTTGAACTTGGGGACGGCGATGAAGTCCTTGAACTCCGAGACCACGGGCGTCATGCAGGTGTGGAGTTCGCCCAGGACGCCGTAGCAGTCGGCGTCCTCGTTGACCAGGACCAGCAGGCGGCCGAAGTCGGAGCCGCGGAGCCGGCCGCGTTTGCGCGAGACCCGGTGCACGGAGACGAAGTGGCGGGGCCGGATGAGGACTTCGGCCGGGATGTCCGCCTCGCGCAGGACGGTGCGCATCTCGTCGGCGACCTCGGCGAGCGGGTCGTCCGAGCGGGCGGCGTTGCGGACGATCAGCTCCCTGGTGTGCGCGTACTCCTCGGGGTGCAGGATCGCGAAGACCAGGTCTTCCAGTTCCGTCTTGAGCGCCTGGACGCCGAGCCGCTCGGCGAGCGGGATGAGCACGTCACGTGTCACCTTCGCGATGCGCTCCTGTTTCTCGGGGCGCATGACACCGAGGGTGCGCATGTTGTGCAGCCGGTCGGCGAGTTTGATCGACATGACGCGGACGTCGTTGCCGGTGGCGACGAGCATCTTGCGGAAGGTCTCGGGCTCGGCGGCGGCGCCGTAGTCGACCTTCTCGAGTTTGGTGACGCCGTCGACGAGGTAGCGGACCTCCTCGCCGAACTGGTCGCGGACCTGGTCGAGCGTCACGTCCGTGTCCTCGACGGTGTCGTGGAGCAGGGACGCGGTCAACGTCGTGGTCTCGGCGCCGAGTTCGGCGAGGATGAGCGTCACGGCGAGCGGGTGCGTGATGTACGGCTCGCCGCTCTTGCGCATCTGGCCGCGGTGCGAGGACTCGGCCAGGACGTAGGCGCGGCGCAGGGGCTCGAGGTCAGCGTCGGGGTGGTGCGCGCGGTGCGCGTCGACGACGTGGCTGATGGCGTCGGGCAGCCGGCCGCGGGCGGCGGGGCCGAGCAGCGCGGCTCTGCCGAGGCGGCGCAGGTCGATCCGGGGGCGGGCCTTTCTGCGCGGGGCTGTCGGCGTCACCGGTCCCGACACCGCGCCCGGCATCGGGCCTGGGGTCACGGAATTCGTGGCCTCCGCACTCATGGGCACCTCCGGCTGCGTCAACCGGCGGACGGGGTGCCCCAGGGCGGACACGGCTCAGGGGGCGGCTTCGGTCCCCCGTCCGGGCCGGTGCTTGATGCTATCGAGCCCACCACGCCCGGCTGACCGCCTCTCGCCGAGCGTGAAACTGATCACCCATTCGAGGGACGAATGTGAGGTTTGTACCCCCACATCTGTGGACCCTGCGGCTCTCTTCCCGCCAAGTGGCCGATTATCAACGGCCGTTTCGCGCCGAGCGGCCGGAGACGTGGCGCTGCTTCAGGCCGGTTGCGTCCTGCTCATGCGGCTGCGGCGGCCGTCAGCCAGTCCGCGTCGATCTCGCCCTCGGCCACGATCACGGCCGGGCCTGTCATCTCGATCTCGCCGTCGGGGCGCTCGGTGATCACCAGGGTGCCGCCGGGGACGTCCACGGTGTACGTCGCCGGGGCGCCGGTGACCGCCGGGTCGGCGCCGTCGCGGCGGGCGGTGGCCACGGCGACCGCGCACGCGCCCGTGCCGCACGAGCGGGTCTCGCCGGCGCCGCGCTCGTGCACGCGCAGCGCGACGTGCCGGGGGCCGCGGTCGACCACGAACTCGACGTTCACGCCGTCCGGGTAGGCGGTGGCCGGGCTGAAGGGCGGCGGGGAGAGCAGGTCGCCGGCGTGGGACAGGTCGTCGACGAAGGCCACCGCGTGCGGGTTGCCCATGTTGACGTTGCGCGCGGGCCAGCTGCGCTCGCCGACGCTCACCGTGACGTCGCCCGCCGGGAGCAGCGCCCTGCCCATGCCGACGGTGACGTCACCGTCCTTGGCGATGTGGACGGTCTTCACGCCCCCGCGCGTGGCGACCGCGAGGTCCCCCTCGGTCACGTGCCCGGCGCGCTGGAGGTAGCACGCGAACACGCGCACGCCGTTGCCGCACATCTCGGCGATCGAGCCGTCGCCGTTGCGGTAGTCCATGAACCACTCCGCCTCGGCCGCCAGGTGCCGGGCCTCGGGGTGCGCGGCGGACCGCACGACGTGCAGCAGGCCGTCGCCGCCGATGCCCGCGCGGCGGTCGCACAGGGCGGCGACGGCGGCCGGGGGCAGGTCGATGACGTTCTCGGGGTCCGGGACGATCACGAAGTCGTTCTCGGTGCCGTGGCCCTTGAGGAAGGCGATCCGCGTGCTCATGCCTTCGATCGTACGGGGCGCTGCGCGAGCAGGGCCGGGAGAGGGTGCCAGGGGTGTCCGGCCGTGCATACGTGCGGGCTCTCTCTGCGGCTTGTCGCGCCCACGCGGCGGAGCCGCACATCGACACAGCCCCGCGCCCCCTACGGGGGGCGCTTTCAGCGGAGCCGGGCCACCCGCCACACGGCCAGGGCGACCACTGCCGTCACCATCACGGCGTACGCGAGGACGACGCGCCAGTCCGGTCTGCGGCCGGAGCCCTTGGCCGGCAGACCCGGCCAGGTGTAGCCGACGCGGCGGGCCGCCATCATGCCCCAGCCGGCCGCGCAGGAGCAGATCAGCAGGCCGAGCATGGCGATGACGGCCCCGCTGTCGCCGAAGTCGAAGGCGAGCGGGAACGCGAACATCAGGGAGCCGAGCGCCGCCAGGCTCACGATGGGCGCGAGCTGCCAGATGCGCAGCCGGCGCTGCGGGCGCAGCTCGACCTCGACCTCGCCCGCGAACATCTCGTCGGGCTCGGGGCCGTCGTCCGTCACACTCGGCGTCTCGTCGGGCCCGTCGGAGCTGAGACGGTCCGTCTCCTGCTCCGGTCCGTCCTCGTGCTCCGGCACATCCCGCTCGGCGGTGATGTGATCGGTGCCTTGTGCGGTGTCGCGAGGGCCGGCCTCCATCGCCACGCGCCCTCCCAACTAGGACTCAACTCGGTCGATCGAAGCTCGATGATGGCACGCCGCCGAAGGACCGGATGACGGCCTGGGCGTCCCGATGCCATGACGTGATCAGGCTGTAACCGGTCGTTCGACCAAAGACAGCGCGAGCTGCGGAAGTTCCGTGAGGTCGGCCGCGGCCCCACTCAACCAGTGCACCCGCGGATCCCGCCTGAACCATGAATCCTGACGGCGCGCGAAGCGCTTGGTGGCACGTACGGTCTCGGCCCGCGCTTCGTCGAGAGTGCACTCCCCGGCGAGCGCCGCGAGCACCTGCTGGTAGCCGAGCGCGCGCGAGGCCGTACGCCCTTCACGCAACCCCTGCGCCTCCAGTGCGCGCACTTCGTCGACGAGACCGGCGTCCCACATCCGGTCGACCCGGCGTGCGATGCGCTCGTCCAGCTCGGGACGGGCCACGTCCACGCCGATCTGGAGCGTGTCGTACACCGAGTCGTGGCCGGGGAGGTTCGCGGTGAAGGGCCTGCCGGTGATCTCGATCACCTCCAGGGCACGGACGACCCTGCGGCCGTTGCTCGGCAGGATCGCGCGAGCGGCCTCGGGGTCGGCGGCGGCCAGCCGGGCGTGCAGCGCGCCCGAGCCGCGGAGGGTGAGTTCCTCCTCCAGGCGGGCGCGGACCTCGGGGTCGGTGCCGGGGAACTCCAGGTTGTCGACGGCCCCGCGCACGTACAGTCCGGAGCCGCCGACCAGGATCGGCCAGCGGTTCTCGGCGAGCAGCGCCTCGATCCGCTCCCGGGCCAGGCGCTGGTACTCGGCGACGGACGCCGTGACGGTCACGTCCCAGATGTCCAGGAGGTGGTGCGGGACTCCGCCGCGCTCCTCGGGCGTCAGCTTGGCGGTGCCGATGTCCATCCCTCGGTAGAGCTGCATGGAGTCGGCGTTGACGACCTCGCCGCCGAGACGCTGGGCCAGGAAAACGCCCAGATCGGACTTTCCGGCCGCAGTTGGGCCGACGACGGCGATGACGCGGGGGGCGGGGGGTGCACTGCTCACCGCCCCAGTCTCGCAAACCTCCCACCCCACTCTCGAACGAGTTACGTGACGCCACGGCCCCGGGGTCGTTGCCCGTTGCGAGGTTCCTGCCGCCGGATCACAGAGGCGGTGGCCCGGGCCGCGCAAACGGACGCACCGGGCAACGCGGGATTTCGCCCGCACGAGTAACGTATGGAGTGGATATGGGCGTTTTTGCACGACTTCTCCGGCGGTCGAAGGCCACAACGGAGGCGTCGTCTGCCGCCGAGGCACAGGCCGACACGGCGAAGGCCGGGTCCGAGGCGGAGGAGGCGGCCGAGACTGCGGAGGCGAAGGGGGCTGACGGAGCCAAGGAGGCGGACAAGCCCGCCACCGAGGCCGGCGCCGAGGTCACCGAGACCGAAGGCGTCGACATCCCCAAGCAGCAGTCCTCCGACAAGGCGGCCGACAACGAGGCCGGCGAGGGCGCCCGCACCTGAGCGCCCCGCGCGAGGAAAGGTGAACCATGGGTCTCCTGGACAACGTGAAGGCCAAGCTGGGCCCGGCCAAGAGCAAGGTCTCGGACCTCGCGCAGCGGCACGAGGACAAGATCCAGCACGGTCTCGACAAGGCCGCGCAGGTCGTCGACAAGAGGACCAAGGGCAAGTACAGCGACAGGATCCAGTCGGGCACGGGCAGGGCCAAGGGCGCCATGGACCGACTCGCGCACCAGGGCGACAGCGGACGGGACGCGGGCGGCACGACGCCGCCGCCCGGCACGCGCGGCACGACGCCACCACCCGGCACGAGCGGCACCACCCCGCCGCCCGGCACCAGCGGCATGACACCGCCGCCGGACGCGCCACCGCCCGCTTCCTGAACGCACAACGGCACACTGAAGGGCACATCGGCGGACGGCCGTGGAGCAGGAGCGCTCCCGGCCGTCCGCCGTTTCCCGCGCCCGGGCGCCCGCAGGCCCGTAGGCCCGCAGTCGCGCCGCCGTCCCCACCGTCCCCGCCGGCGGCCCGTCTACGACCAGGCAGCGACGAGGTATCCCACTCCGTACGGCGCGTCCTCGTACAGCAGTGATCCGCCGAGGCCCGCGCCCTCGGCCGCGCCCGCCAGGATCTGCCAGGGGGCCCGGCCGGACACCTTCAGCTCGCGGGCGAGCCCGGGGTCCAGCGCGGTGAGCGCGGCCAGGTCCACGGCGCCCAGCGCACGCGCGATCTCCGCGTCGAAGGGCGCCGCCCGTTCGTCGAGATAGCCCGGGGCCTTGAGCGTCCGGCACGCGCTGGCGTCACCCATCACCAGCAGGGCCACCCGCTCGGCCCGTCCGGCGACGTCCCTGCCCGTCCGGACACACCGCGCGGGCGCGAGCTCGTCCCCCACGCCGAGCCCTTCTAGCGGGGCGTGCGACCACCCGGTCCGCGCCAGTAGCCAGGCGGCCACCGCCAGCGAGTACGGCAGCGGCCGTTCCGCGGTGGCGGCCTCGCCCGGCCCCAGTCGTACGTCGAGGTCGACGCCGAAGCCCCGGAACGACCCCGGAGTGCCCTGCGGGTACGGCTGGGGCCCGGAGCCGTCCACCGGCCCGACGACCACGAGCCGGTCGGGCCGGGCGGCGGCGAGCACGCCCAGCGCGTCCGTACAGGCGGCTCGCGCGGCGTCCAGCTCCGGAGCGGCGCCCGCGGCGACCTCGGGGACGAGCAGGGGCGGGCAGGGGCAGACAGCGGCGGCGACAAGCATGATCGGCAGGGTAACCCTCAGGGTCCGCCCCCACGCACGCCGATCATGACGGCGTCGCACCTCCTACGGGTGCCCGGGGAACCCGTGAGCCGTGTTCTACGGCTCACGCGGCCGCAACGGCCCACACAGCCACAGTGGCTGACGCAGCCGCGCTCAGTCGCAGCCGCAGCCGCTCGCCGCGACCGGCAGGGGCTCCGGGGCGCCGATCTTCGGCAGGCCCAGCATCACACCGGCCGGCTTGGCCTGCTCGGCCGCGTTCCGCTTCTCCCAGGCGTCGCCCGCGCGCGTGCGGCGCACGTCGAGGACGGGGCCCTCGGCGAGCAGGTGGTGCGGGGCCGCGTAGGTGATCTCGACCGTGACGACGTCGCCGGGGCGGACCTCCTGGTCCGGCTTGGTGAAGTGGACCAGGCGGTTGTCGGGGGCGCGGCCGGACAGGCGGTGGGTCGTGTCGTCCTTGCGGCCCTCGCCCTCGGCGACCATCAGCTCCAGCGTGCGGCCGACCTGCTTCTTGTTCTCCTCCCAGGAGATCTCCTCCTGGAGGGCGACGAGCCGCTCGTAGCGCTCCTGGACGACCTTCTTCGGGATCTGGCCGTCCATCTCGGCGGCCGGGGTGCCGGGCCGCTTGGAGTACTGGAAGGTGAAGGCCTGCGCGAAGCGGGCCTCACGGACCACGTGCAGCGTCTGCTCGAAGTCCTCCTCGGTCTCGCCGGGGAAGCCCACGATGATGTCCGTGCTGATCGCGGCGTGCGGGATGGCGGCGCGGACCTTCTCGATGATCCCGAGGAAGCGCTCCTGGCGGTAGGAGCGGCGCATCGCCTTCAGGACCGGGTCGGAGCCGGACTGCAGCGGCATGTGCAGCTGCGGCATCACGTTCGGCGTCTCGGCCATGGCGGCGATGACGTCGTCGGTGAAGTCGCGCGGGTGCGGAGAGGTGAAGCGGACGCGCTCCAGGCCGTCGATCTTCCCGCAGGCGCGCAGCAGCTTGCTGAAGGCCTCGCGGTCACCGATGTCCGAGCCGTACGCGTTGACGTTCTGCCCGAGCAGAGTGACCTCGGAGACGCCCTCGGCGACCAGGGCCTCGATCTCGGCGAGGATGTCGCCGGGGCGGCGGTCCTTCTCCTTGCCGCGCAGGGCCGGGACGATGCAGAACGTGCAGGTGTTGTTGCAGCCGACGGAGATCGACACCCAGGCCGCGTACGCGCTCTCGCGGCGCGTCGGCAGCGTCGAGGGGAACGCCTCCAGGGATTCGGCGATCTCGACCTGCGCCTCCTCCTGGACGCGGGCGCGCTCCAGCAGGACCGGCAGCTTGCCGATGTTGTGCGTGCCGAAGACGACGTCCACCCAGGGCGCCTTCTTCACAATCGTGTCGCGGTCCTTCTGTGCCAGGCAGCCGCCGACCGCGATCTGCATGCCGGGGCGGGCGGCCTTCTTCGGCGCGAGATGGCCGAGGTTGCCGTAGAGCTTGTTGTCGGCGTTCTCCCGCACGGCGCAGGTGTTGAAGACGACGACGTCGGCCGCGTCGGCGTCCTCGGGGGCGCGGACGTACCCCGCGTCCTCCAGCAGCCCGGCCAATCGCTCGGAGTCGTGGACGTTCATCTGGCACCCGTAGGTGCGTACCTCGTACGTGCGCGTGCCGCCCACTGACTGGCTCCGGTCGATGCTGCTCATGGGGACAAGGGTAGGCGGTCGGCGGAAGTGGCTCGGCCGCCTGTGGACAACCCGGCCCCGGAACCCCGCCCGGGGCTCAGGGCTCGATGAGTCCGGCCCTGATGGCGTACCGGGTCAGCTCCAGGCGGTCGCGCATGCCGAGCTTCTGCAGGAGGTTGGCGCGGTGGCGTTCGACCGTCTTGGCGCTGATGAAGAGGAGTTCGGCGATCTCCTTCGAGGTGTGGCCCTCGGCGACCAGCTTGAGGATCTCCTCCTCGCGCTCGGTGATGGCGCGGGCCGGCAGGCCGTCGCCCCGGCGCAGGCGCTCCAGGTAGGAGCGGACGAGGGTCCGTTCGGCGCCGGGGTAGATGAACGGCTCGTCGCGCACGGCCGCGCGGCAGGCCTCGACCAGGTCGCGGTCGGCGACGGACTTGAGGACGTAGCCGCTGGCCCCGGCCCTGAGCGCCTCGAAGAAGTACTCCTCGTTGTCGTACATCGTCAGGATCAGGATGTGCAGGCCGGGCAGTCGGCGGGACAGCTCGCGGGCTGCCTGGAGGCCGGTCATGCGGGGCATGGCCACGTCCAGGACGGCCAGGTCGACGGGGGTTTCCCGGGCCCGTGCGACGGCCTCGGCCCCGTCCCCGGCCTCGGCGACCACGGTCAGGTCCGGTTCCCCGTCGAGGATGAGGCGCACGCCCCGGCGCACGAGGGTGTGGTCGTCGGCGAGCAGGACGCGGATCGGGGTGGGGGTGGGCATCAGCGGGGTCCTTGGGGTCCTTGGGGTCCTTCGGTCACGGGGATGCGCAGCCGTACGTCGGTGCCCCGGCCCGGGGCCGGCTCCACGGTGAGGGCGGCGCCGACCAGGAGGGCGCGCTCGCGCATCCCCGTGATGCCGGCGCCCTCGGGTGCGCTGCCGAGGCCCCTGCCGTTGTCGCGTACGAGGAGTTCGACACCGCCGGGCACCGGCTGGAGCCGGAGTTCCGCTCGGTCGGCGGCGGCGTGCCGGGCGGTGTTGGTGAGGCCTTCCTGGGCCACCCGGTAGACGACGAGTTCCGATTCCGGGGTCAGGGCGGGGAGGTCGGCGGTGACGTGGTGGCGCACGGTCAGCCCATGGGTCGTGAACTCGGCGGCGAGCGAGCGCAGGGCGCTGGCCAGTCCGAGTTCCTCCAGGACTCCGGGGCGCAGCCGGCGGGCGATGCGGCGGATCTCGTCCAGTCCGGCCCGGGTGGCCTCCTGCGCCTGGCCCACGTCCTCGCGCAGGTCCTCGGGCACCCGGTCGGCGACGCGCTTGAGCTGGAGGAGGACGGCGGTCAGGGTCTGCCCGACCTCGTCGTGGAGCTCCCGGGCGATCCGGTGCCGTTCGCTCTCCTGCGCGGAGAGTGCCCGGGCGGCGCCCGCGGCCCGCTCGGCCTCCAGCCGGTCGAGCATCCTGTTGTACGTCGTGATCAGCCCGGCCGTCTCCGCCGGGCCGGCGACCACCGGGCGGGATCCCGGTCGCAGCAGGTCGGCGGTGGCCATGGCCCGGCCCAGGCGTTGCAGGGGTGCGAGGCCGAAGCGCAGCACGAGCGCGTTGCCCGCGAGCAGCAGCGCCAGGCCGCCGAGCAGGACGACCGCCTCGCCCGCCAGGACCGGGGTGGAGACGGTGACCGGGCCGAGCAGCAGCGCGGTGGCCACGACCAGTCCCGCGGCGTTGAGCGAGAAGATCCGCCAGAACAAGGACACGTTCCTGGATCCGTCCCTTCCGGCCTTCGCGTACGACATCGCCCCCTCCACCCTCTCCGGCGACCGGCCGCTGCGTATATCCGTCACGACACCCATGTCGTCACCGTACGGCCGGATGGCAGCATGCGGAGTCGACCGTTTGATGATCGACACCGGTCATCACCACACCGACAAGAAGCGCTACACACCACACGAGCTAGGGGAAAGAAACGTGTCAGCACCGCGCCTGAGGGCGACGCCGCTGCCGGGGATCGGGGTCCAGTACGACCTGGAGACCCGGGAACACCGCCATCTGTCGGTGGTGGCGCACCGCGACGGGACGCGCACGGTCAACGTGTACCGGGCCGACGATCCCGACTCCTGCGCGCAGTCGCTGCGGCTGACCAGTTCGGAGGCGGGGTCGCTGATCGACGCGCTGAAGCCGTCGCACCACAGTCCGAGCCTGCTGTACACCACGGACCTGGGGCTGGTCGCCGAGCGTGTCGAGGTGGCCGCGACCTCGCGCTGGAACGGGCGGGTGCTGGGTGACACGCGGATGCGGACGGACACGGGCGCGTCGGTCGTGGCCGTGCTGCGCCGGGCCGAGGCGATCCCGTCGCCGGCACCCGATTTCCGGCTGGCGGGTGGGGACACGCTGATCGTCGTCGGCACCCGTGAGGGCGTGGACGCGGCCGCGACGATACTCGGTCGGGAGTGAGCCGGTGCACTCCGCGGTCCTGCTGATCGAGTTCGGTTCCATCATCCTCGGCCTCGGCCTGCTCGGCCGGTTCGCCGCCCGTTTCCAGCTGTCGCCCATACCGCTGTACCTCCTGGCCGGCCTGGCGTTCGGCGAGGGCGGTCTGCTGCCGCTGGGCGCGAGCGAGGAGTTCATCGCCACGGGCGCCGAGATCGGCGTCATCCTGCTGCTGTTGATGCTGGGCCTGGAGTACACGGCGACCGACCTGGTCTCCAACCTCAAGACCCACTACCCGTCCGGTCTGGTCGACTGCGCGCTCAACGCCCTGCCGGGGGCGGCGGTGGCGCTGCTGCTCGGCTGGGGGCCGGTGGCCGCCGTCGTCCTGGCCGGTGTCACCTGGATCTCGTCGTCGGGCGTGATCGCGAAGGTGCTCGGCGATCTGGGCCGGGTCGGCAACCGGGAGACGCCGGTGATCCTCAGCGTGCTGGTGCTGGAGGACCTGGCGATGGCGGTGTACCTGCCCATCGTGACGGCGCTGGTGGCGGGGGCCGGCCTGATGGCCGGGAGCGTGACCCTGGCGATCGCGCTGGGCGCGGCGGGGCTCGTGCTGTTCCTGGCGGTGCGCTACGGCAGGGTCATCTCACGGTTCGTCTCCAGCGACGATCCGGAGAAGCTGCTGCTGGTCGTGCTGGGCCTGACGATCCTGGTCGCGGGTGTCGCGCAGCAGCTCCAGGTGTCGGCGGCGGTGGGGGCCTTCTTGGTGGGCATCGCGCTGTCGGGCGAGGTGGCGGAGGGTGCGCACACCCTGCTGAGTCCGCTGCGCGACCTGTTCGCGGCGGTCTTCTTCGTCTTCTTCGGGCTGCACACCGACCCGTCGAGCATCCCGCCCGTCCTGCTGCCGGCCCTGGGCCTGGCCGTCGTCACCGCGCTGACGAAGATCGCCACCGGCTACTGGGCCGCCCGGCGGGCCGGGATCTCCGTCAAGGGCCGCTGGCGGGCGGGGGGTGCGCTGGTCGCCCGCGGCGAGTTCTCGATCGTCATCGCGGGGCTCGCGGTCGCGGCCGGCATCGAACCGTCCCTCGGCCCCCTGGCCACGGCGTACGTCCTGATCCTGGTCGTCCTGGGGCCGCTCACCGCGCGGTACACGGAGCCGGTGGCGACCTGGTGGAGCCGACGCCGTGAGCCGGGCCGGCCGGAGCGCGCGCCCCGGGCGGCGGAAGCGGAGGCTCCGGTCGCCGAGTGAGGCAGCGGTCCTGGGCGGGCCCGGGCGGGCCGGTGGGCAGGTGAGTCATCCGCCGGCAGGCCAGATGGGTCGTCCGCCGGAACGGCCCAGGTCACTCACCCCCACCCGGCACCCACCCCTGCTTCCGCAGCACCCCCGGCACATCCGGTGCCTCGTAGTGCTCGCCCTTGAGGACCTTGCCGTCCGCGCGGCGGGAGACCGAGCCGTCGGGGCCGATCTTGGTCATGTTGGAGCGGTGGACCTCGGCGAGCACCGCGTCGAGGTCGATGCCGTGGACGAGGGCGGTGCCGTACGCGACGTAGACGACGTCCGCCAGCTCGTGCGCGAGCCGGTCCAGCGGGCCCGTCACCGACACCTCGGCGACCTCCGCGGCCTCCTCCGCGAGGAGTTCGCCGCGGTGGGCGGCGAGTTCCGGGGAGATCTCCGTCGGGGCGCTGCGGACGTCCAGGCCGAAGGCGCGGTGGAATTCACGGACCAGGTCAGCGGGCGAGGAGCTCATGACGGCGACTGTAGTGGCCGCCACTGACACCCCGTCCGCCCGGCCCGGGGGACCCGCCCTGGTCAGACCGGCCCCACGGCTGGCAGGATCTCGCGCATGTCCAGGACGCTCCCCCGTATCGGCAGGCACCGGGCCCTGCAGGGCGGTGCCGCCTCCCTCGTGGTGCTCGGGCTGCTGCTGTGGTGGCTGCGCCCCTGGGCCGAGGAGCCGCCGGCCGGGACGATCAGGTTCAGCACGGGCACGCGCGCGGGGGTCTACCACGAGTACGGCGAGCTCCTGCGCGCCGAGATCGACAGGGACATGCCGGATCTGAAGGTGCGGCTGCTGACCAGTGCCGGCTCGCAGGAGAACGTGGCGGACGTGGCGACGGGCAAGGCCGACTTCGCGATCGCCGCGGCCGACGCGGTCGCCACGTACCAGTTCGACAACGGCGCGGGCGCCGACCGGCTGCGTGGTGTCGCGCGCCTGTACGACGACTACGTCCAGCTGGTCGTGCCGCCCGACTCGGACATCCGCTCCGTCGCGGACCTGCGCGGCAAGCGCGTGGCCATAGGGCTGCCCGACTCCGGTGTGCGGCTGATCGCGAACGGCGTGCTCAAGGCGGCCGGTATCGACCCGGAGAAGGACATCGAGCCGTCCTCGGACGGCATCGACACCGGGCCGAAGCGGCTGGGGCACGGCCTCGACGCGTTCTTCTGGTCGGGCGGGCTGCCCACGGACGGGCTCAGCCGGCTGGCCAAGAAGTCGGCGTCGGCCTTCCGGTTCGTGCCGATCGACGCCTCACTCGTGGCCAAGCTGCACGACCAGGGCGGTGCCACGCGGTACTACCGCGCCACCAAGATGCCGGAGTCGGCCTACCCCACCATCCAGCGCGGCGAGCCGGTGCCCACGCTGGCGGTGTCCAACCTGCTGGTGACGCGCACCGACATGGATCCCCGGCTCACCGAGTGGCTGACCCGTACGGTGATCGACAGCCGGGACGGCATCGGCGCGACCGTCCACTCCGCCCAGCTGGTCGACGTCCGCACGGCGATCTACACCGACCCGCTCCAGCTGCACGTCGGCGCCCAGCGCTACTACCAGTCGGTCAAGCCGTAGGCCCCGACCTGGGCACGCGCAGGGTCACCCGGAGTCCGTGCGGTTCGTTGCGGTCGAAGGCGATGGAGCCGCCGCCGGCGGCGAGCAGCGCCCGGGAGATGGACAGTCCTAGGCCCGAGCCCTTGATGTTCTGGTGCCGGCCGCTGCGCCAGAAGCGGTCGCCGATGCGGGCCAGTTCCTCGTCGGTGAGGCCGGGGCCGTGGTCGGTGACGACGATGGTGGAGGTGTTGCCGTTGGAGGCGACGCCCACCTCGACGGTCTGGTCCTCGGGCGTGAACTTCACCGCGTTGTCGATGACGGCGTCCAGCGCGCTGGAGAGCGCGACCGGGTCGGCCCACGCGGTCGTGGGCGGGCAGTCGCCGACCAGCCGTACGCCCCTGGCCTCGGCGGTCGGCGCCCAGGCCGCGACGCGTTCGGCGGCGAGCTCGCCGATGTCGGTGATCTTCAGGTCGGCCTCGGTGTGCTCGGCCAGCGCCAGGTCGAGCAGGTCGTCCAGGACCTGCGCGAGGCGCTTGCCCTCGGCCTGGACCGAGGCGATCTCCTGGTTGCCCTCGGGCAGTTCGAAGGAGAGCAGCTCGATGCGGAGCAGCAGCGCCGCGAGCGGATTGCGCAGCTGGTGCGAGGCGTCGGCGACGAAGGCGCGCTGCTGCTCCAGCACGTCCTCGACGTTGTCCGCCATCTCGTTGAACGACCGGGCCAGGCGTCGCAGTTCCGGTGGCCCTCCGGCGGCGGCGACCCGGGACTTCAGCCGTCCGGTGGCGATGTCGTGGGTGGTGGCGTCCAGGACCCGCACCGGCTTGAGCACCCAGCCGGTCAGCCGCAGGGCGGCGCCGACGGCCAGCAGCATCGCGGCGAACTCGCCGGCGCCGATGACCAGCCAGCCGTGCAGCGTGCGCGAGCGCATCTGCCCGGTGGGCGAGTCGGTGACGACGACCGCGACGACGTCCCCGTCCCGGATGACCGGCGAGGCGACCACGAGGTTGCGGCGCTGCCAGGGCCACACCTGCTTCGGGTCGTGGCTGCGGCGGCTGAGCAGCGCCTCGTCGAAGGCCTCACGCACCTCGCCCTCCTCCGGCAGGGACCACCTGGCCGGGGCGTGGGCCATGGCACGGCCGCTGCGGTAGAAGACACCGGCCCGGATGCCGTAGACCTCGTGGTAGCTGTCGAGTTCGCTGCTGAGCGTCGCCAGGCGCTCGTTCTCGAACGCGCCGGCGGTCCCGTCGGGCGAGTCGGTGACGAACTGGGCGAGGGCCGCGAAACGCGCGGTGTCGTCGATACGGTCCACGACGACCTTCTGCTGCTGGGCGCCGGCCAGGCTGACGGCGAGCGGCACGCCGAGCGCGAGCAGCACGGCCGCCATCAGGACGATCAGCAGCGGGAGCAGACGAGTGCGCACCCGGCCCCGCTATCCGGCAGGCGCGACGAGCCGGTAGCCGACTCCGCGTACGGTCTCGATGAGGGCGGGCATGCGCAGCTTGGCGCGCAGGGACGCGACGTGCACCTCCAGGGTGCGGCCGGTCCCCTCCCAGCTGGTCCGCCACACCTCGCTGATGATCTGCTCCCGGCGGAAGACCACCCCGGGCCGCTGCGCGAGCAGGGCCAGCAGGTCGAACTCCTTGCGGGTCAGCTGGATCACCGTTCCGTCCACGCTGACCCGGCGCGTGGGCAGCTCGATGTGCACCGGGCCGAGCCGCAGCTCGGTCTCGATGCCGCTGGAGGTGTCCTCGTGGGAGGTGCGCCGGCTGACCGCGTGGATCCGGGCGAGCAGCTCGCCGGTGTCGTACGGCTTCACCACGTAGTCGTCGGCGCCGAGGTTGAGGCCGTGGATGCGGGAGCGCACGTCGGAGCGGGCCGTCACCATGATCACGGGGGTGCTGGTGCGCTTGCGGATCTTGCCGCAGACCTCGTACCCGTCCTGGTCGGGCAGGCCCAGGTCGAGCAGGACGACACCGAAGCCGTCGACCTCGGGGACGAGGGCCTGGAGGGCCTCCTCACCGCTGCGCGCGTGCGTGACGTCGAAGCCGTGCCGCGCCAGGACCGCCGACAGGGCGGCGGCGACGTGGTTGTCGTCCTCGACGAGCAGCAGTCTCACCCGGGCCCCCTTCGGTTCACTGGCCGTACGATCTGTTTGTGTACAAAAACGCGTGCACGCGCGCGTGCACCTTGTGCAGTCACGCTGATGGATGAGGACGGCGTCAAGAGGGTTCCGGTTGCGGAGCCCTTCCGTTACCCGGCCGATATGAGCACTGCTCGCAAGTGCTACGACACGTGTCCGATTGCTATCGGATCGTGATGCTCAGATTCCCCTCAGATGTAATGACGCAGGTCGTAGAGGGTTACTACTGTCCTCCGAAACCGAGGAGGACGGAGCCTGAGAGCGATGACCGAAGTATCGGTGGCCAAGGAAGATGTGGCCGCGACCGGCGAACTGGTCGTCCTGAAGAGCGTCAACAAGCACTTCGGCGCGTTGCACGTACTCCAGGACATCGACCTGACGATCGCCCGCGGTGAAGTCGTCGTGGTCATCGGACCCTCCGGGTCCGGCAAGTCCACCCTGTGCCGCACCATCAACCGCCTGGAGACGATCGACTCCGGCTCGATCACGATCGACGGCAAGCCGCTGCCCGCCGAGGGCAAGGCCCTGGCGAAGCTGCGCGCCGACGTCGGAATGGTCTTCCAGTCCTTCAACCTCTTCGCGCACAAGACCGTGCTCGAGAACGTGATGCTCGGCCAGATCAAGGTCCGCAAGAAGGGCAAGCAGGCGGCCGAGGAGCGGGCCCGTGCCCTGCTCGACCGGGTGGGCGTGGGCGCGCAGGCCGACAAGTACCCGGCACAGCTCTCCGGCGGCCAGCAGCAGCGCGTGGCGATCGCGCGGGCGCTGGCCATGGAGCCGAAGGTGATGCTCTTCGACGAGCCCACCTCCGCGCTCGACCCCGAGATGATCAACGAGGTGCTGGAGGTCATGCAGCAGCTCGCCCGCGACGGCATGACGATGATCGTCGTCACCCATGAGATGGGTTTCGCACGATCGGCGGCAAACCGCGTGGTGTTCATGGCGGACGGCCGAATCGTCGAGGAGGCTGCGCCCGACCAGTTCTTCAGCAATCCGCGCAGCGACCGCGCCAAGGACTTCCTTTCGAAGATCCTGCATCACTGAGGCGCGCGTCGCCCCCGCGACGGCCCGCGTCACCCGCAACGACGGTTTCTCTTCACGGCAAAGGATGTTCCCCATGAAGCTCCGCAAGGTCTCCGCTGCGGCCGCCACCGCTCTCGTCCTCGCCCTCACCGCCACTGCCTGTGGAGGCGACAACGGCGGCGACTCGAACGGCTCCGGCTCCGGCGGCGGCGACAAGATCAAGATCGGCATCAAGTACGACCAGCCCGGTCTGGGCCTGAAGGAGCCCGACGGTTCCTTCTCCGGCTTCGACGTGGACGTGGCGACGTACGTTGCCAAGGAACTGGGCTACGAGCCCAACCAGATCGAGTGGGTCGAGACCAAGAGCGCCGACCGCGAGAACGCGCTGTCCCGCGGTGACGTGAAGATGATCGCGGCCACGTACTCGATCACCGACGAGCGCAAGCAGAAGGTCGACTTCGCCGGTCCGTACCTGCTGGCCCACCAGGACCTGCTGGTGAAGAAGGACTCGGACATCACCAAGGCCACGGACCTGAACGAGAAGAAGCTGTGCTCGGTGGCCGGGTCGACCTCGGCGCAGAACGTCAAGGACGACTTCGCGCCGAAGGCCCAGCTGACTCAGCGCGGCGGCTACTCGGAGTGCCTGTCCGCTCTGCAGAGCGGCGCCGTGGACGCGCTGACCACCGACGACTCGATCCTCGCGGGTTACGCCGCGCAGGACCAGTACAAGGGTCAGTTCAAGCTGGCCGGCCTGAAGCTGAGCAACGAGAACTACGGCATCGGCGTCAAGAAGGGCGACAAGGCGACCCTCGACAAGATCAACGCCGCCCTCGAGAAGATGGTCAGCGACGGTTCCTGGCAGAAGGCCGTCGACAAGAACTTCGGCCCGGCGAACTACAAGAACGAGCGCGCCCCGAAGATCGGCCAGATCGTCCAGTAACGCGGGACTCCGCCGACGCAGGATCCCCGCAGTCGCTGCGGGGATCCGCAGGCGCGCCGCCATCACGTCACTGACGGCGGCGCGCCACGTCCGCCACCTACGCCACCCACCCGGAAGCGCGGGAGATCGTGTTCGACTTTCTTTCAAAATATGACGACCCGTCCGTGCTGGGCGCTTTCTGGGTCACCATTCAGCTCACCGTCTTCTCGGCCATCGGTTCCCTGATCTGGGGCACCCTGCTGGCGGCCATGCGGGTCAGCCCCGTCCCGCTGATGCGCGGTTTCGGCACTGCCTACGTGAACATCGTCCGGAACATCCCGCTGACCGTCATCATCGTCTTCACGTCGCTCGGCCTCGCCGACATCTTCGGCGTGACGATGGGTGCGCCCGACGACTTCGAGCTCAAGTACTTCCGACTGGCTGTGCTCGGCCTCATCGCCTATACAGCCGCCTTCGTCTGCGAGGCCATCCGCTCCGGCATCAACACCGTGCCCGTCGGGCAGGCCGAGGCAGCACGGGCCATCGGGCTCAGCTTCAGCCAGGTGTTGAGGCTCGTGGTACTGCCGCAGGCGTTCCGCTCCGTCATCGGCCCGCTGGCCAACGTGCTCATCGCGTTGACGAAGAACACCACCGTGGCGGCCGCGATCGGCGTGGCGGAGGCCGCCCTCCTGATGAAGGAAATGATCGAGAACGAGGCACAGACGCTGCTCATCGGCGCGATCTTCGCCTTCGGGTTCGTGGTTCTGACCCTGCCCACCGGCCTGTTCCTCGGCTGGCTGAGCAAGCGACTGGCGGTGAAGCGATGACGTCCGTTCTTTACGACGCCCCCGGCCCCAAGGCCAAGCGGCGCAACCTGCTGTTCTCTGTGGTCTTCTTCGTCCTGCTCGCCCTGCTCCTGTGGTGGGTCTGGCAGACGCTGGACGACAAGAACCAGCTCGAATGGTCCCTGTGGAAGCCGTTCACCACGTCCGAGGCGTGGACGACCTACCTGCTTCCGGGCCTGGCCGACACACTGAAGGCGGCGGCGCTCTCCATGGTCATCGCCCTCCCGCTGGGCGCCGTCCTCGGCATCGCACGCATGTCCGACCACCGCTGGGTACGCATCCCGGCCGGCGCGGTGGTCGAGTTCTTCCGGGCCATCCCGGTGCTGCTGCTGATGCTGTTCGCCAACGAGTTCTACGTCCGCTCCACGGGCATCCCCAGCGATGAGCGGCCCCTGTACGCGGTCGTCACAGGCCTGGTGCTCTACAACGCGTCGGTCCTCGCCGAGGTCGTCCGCGCGGGCATCCTCTCCCTGCCCAAGGGGCAGTCGGAGGCGGCGATGGCGATCGGCCTGCGCAAGAGCCAGACGATGACCAGCATCCTGCTGCCGCAGGCCGTCACCGCCATGCTGCCGGCCATCGTCAGCCAGCTGGTCGTCATCGTGAAGGACACCGCGCTGGGCGGCGTGATGCTCGGGTTCACCGAGCTCCTCAACACGCGGAGCACTCTCGCGGCCAACTACGCGAACGTCATCCCCAGCTTCATCGTGGTGGCGGTCATCTTCATCGTGCTGAACTTCATCCTCACGTCCTTCGCGTCCTGGCTGGAGGGCAGGCTGCGGCGGAGCAAGCGGAGCACGGGGGCTGTTCTGGGCGCCGACAAGGTCGACGACGTGAACGCAGCTGAGGTGGGCGACACCTTCGGCACGGGTGCCGAAGGCAGGATCTGACCGCTCGACAACCACTACGTTTGTGGCCCGCCGGGGATCTGGCGGGCCACAGGCATGCCGAGCTCGAAACATCCGGATCGGGCCGACCCTGACACCCCATCAAGTGAAGGACGCGTCACCCCGCTACCCTTGTGACGGCGGCATGATCGCCACCGCCCCCTGGTCACTTGACGCAAGCACCGGCAATGGGTTGCATACGTTCTGTGATCGTGCACCCTGCTCCAACTTCCTGTTCACCTACGTCTCTCAGGACATCACCACGGGCAGGGGGCGCCGCGCCGTGGACCCGGTGATCATTGTCGGAGCGGGGCCCGTCGGGCTCACGCTCGCCCTGGCCCTGGCGCGTCAGGAGGTGCCGTGCGTCGTGCTCGACGAGGGGCCGGGCAAGGACGAACCCCGTGCGGCGCGCACCGTCGTCCTGCGCGAGGACACCGCCGCCCTCATGGAACGCCTGACCGGTGTGCCCCTGGACGAGGTCGGTGCCCAATGGGCCGGATGGCGGTCGGTACGGCGCAAGCAGGTGATGCGCGAGGTCTTTTTCGACGGCAGCGAGCCGATCCCGCTGCACATCACCCAGCACGTCCTGACAGGCGTCCTGCGTTCCGCCCTCGCGAGCGAACGGCTCGTCAAGATCGCCGTGGACAGCCGCCTCGACGGCATCGAACAGGAGTCCTCGGGCGTCACGGCCCACACCCGTGGCCCCAAAGGCACGTACTGGCGCGGCAGTTACCTGGTCGGCTGCGACGGCCCCCGTTCCACCGTGCGCAAGCTCCAGGACATCCGCTTCCCGGGCCGTACGGCGGTGGAACGTCACGCCGTCGCGGCCCTGCGTACGGAACTGCCCTGGCACAACGAAGCGTTGCTGCACCGCATGCCGCCCTGGCGCATGTCGGGCCCCTCGGCCGGCGAGGTCACCGCACGCCCCTTGCCGGACGGCGTCTGGCGCCTGGACTGGCTCCTGCCCCCCGGCAAGGACCTGGTCACCCCTGAGCTTCTGCTGACCCGCATCCGGGAGACCCTGGCCGGCTGGTCCGGCGGCACCACCCCGCCCTACGAGCTGCTGGACACCGGCGTCCACACGGTCCACCACCGTCTGGCCCGCCGCTGGCGCGCCGACCGCGTCTTCCTCGCCGGGGACGCGGCCCACCTGCTCGGCGCCCTGGGCACGCACGGGCTGGACGAGGGGCTGCTGGACGCCGACAACCTTGCCTGGAAGCTGGCCCTGGCCTGGCACCACGGTCCGCACGAGACGCTCCTCGACAGCTACCAGACCGAACGCCGGGCGGTCGTCGCCGCCCGGCTGCGCGCCGCCGACCAGGCGCTGCCGCTGCTGCGCGGCGGCGGAGGCCTGCGCTCCTACGTCCCCGGCTCGTCCCGCGGCCACGACGCCCTCCTCACGGACGGTCACTTGGGGCACGGCCAGCTGGGCGCGCCGGGGGCGTACGCCGATTCGCCGCTCGCACCTCAACGCCTCGAAGGAGAGGTTCCCGTCGACACACCGCCGGGAGCGCCGGTCACCGACGTCCGCGTCACCGCGGAGGACGGCACCTTCGTACGGCTGCGGGACCGGCTCGGCCGCGGCGCCCTGCTCGTGGTGCTGATCGCGCCGGGCACGGGCGTGTGGGAGCGCAAGCACTGGGCCAGGGCGGGCATCATGCCGAGGCTCGCGGCGGCCGTCACGGCGCTGCCGCACCCCGCCGAACTGCTGGTCGCCGAGAGCTACCCGGGCGCGGCCGCGCACACGGTGCTCCTGGTCCGCCCCGACGGGCACCTCGTCACCGCCCTGAGCGGAGTACGCCCGGAAGACCTGTACACGGCGGCGGAGGCCGCGGTCGGAGGACCCGCTAAAGCCCAGGCGGGAGCCGGTGCCTCGACCGCCTCACCCTGACGTCCACACCGGGTGACGTGCTCGCTGTCACCGTGCGTCCGCATGGTGACAGCGAGTTGACCGGCCCGGATGGTCATGGTGTACTCCGGTGCGTGACCGACACCTGTGTGCGCCTGTGGCGGAGGGTCCATATGGACCTCCTCCGCTATGCGGGCTGTGTGTGTCGTCCGTCCTGCTGACCTCGCATCCTTCTTCCTCCTGTGCGCGCGCCGCGCTCTCTCCGCGTCGGCTGCCGCGCCTCCTTCGCGAACCCTCATCAGGACCCTCAGGACGGCACCCGTGTCTGTATCCCCATCCCCTTCCGCGCCCCCCTCCGCCTCCTCCGCCCGTTCGGCTCCCACGCAGGCCGACCTCTTCGACTTCGTCCGGCGCACGGCCGCCGACCGTGAGCTGATCGCCTCCCTGCCGCTCGACCCGGAAGGCCGCACCTGGGTGCGGCTCGACGGCCCCGGCGGCAGCGAGGCCTGGCTGATCGGCTGGCCGCCCGGCACCGGCACCGGCTGGCACGACCACGCCGACTCCGTGGGCGCCTTCCTGACCGCGGCGGGCGAACTCAAGGAGAACGCGCTCGCCGCGCGGCTGCCCACCGACGGCTGGAAGACCCTGGAACTCACCGACGGCGTCGACCGGGAGCGCCGGCTGCCGGCCGGTCAGGGCCGCGCCTTCGGACGCCACCACGTCCACGAGGTCCTCAACGAGTCCTCCGACCGGCACGCGATCTCCGTCCACGCCTACTACCCGCCCCTGCCGCAGATCCGCCGCTACAGCCGCAGCGGGCCGATCCTGCGCCTCGAGCAGGTGGAACGACCGGAGGACTGGCAGTGAGCATCCCTGCGTCCGCCAACGGCGAGGCCCAACCCCCGCTGGGAATCGACGAGTTGCTGGAGCGCGTACGCGCGGGCTACGAGCGGATCGAGCCGCGGGAGGCGTACGAGGCCGCCCGGGCCGGCGAGGCACTGCTGGTGGACATCCGCTACGCCGCCCTGCGCGAACGGGACGGCCTCATCCCCGGCGCCCTCGTCGTCGAGCGCAACGAACTGGAGTGGCGACTCGACCCCCAGGGCAGCCACCGCCTCCCCGAGGCCACGAGCCACGCCCTGCGCATCGTCGTGATCTGCAACGAGGGGTACGCCTCCAGCCTGGCGGTCCAGTCCCTGCACCAGTTGGGGCTGTATCGGGCCACGGATCTGGTCGGGGGGTTTCAGGCTTGGCGGGGGGCGGGGTTTCCGGTGGGGTGAATGGGTGATCGGCGATAGGGCTTCTCGGGGGGCCCCTCCCCCCGCCCCCTCCCCACCCTCCCCCTCAGAACCGCGTCGGCAGCACAGCTGCCTCAGATCCCCTCGTCCCCCAGAAACTCCGTGTCCTCCCCCTCCTCCTCCAGCGCCTGCCGGACCACGCGCAGGGCCATGCCCTCGGGGTAGCCCTTGCGGGCGAGCATGCCCGCCAGGCGGCGGAGTCGCTTGTCGCGGTCGAGCCCTCGGGTGGAGCGGAGCTTGCGCGCGACGAGTTCACGCGCGGTCGCCTCTTCCTGCTCGGAGTCGAGTTGGGAGACGGCCTCGTCGATGAGGGTCGAGTCCACGCCCTTGGTGCGCAGTTCCCGGGCGAGGGCGCGCCGGGCCAGTCCTCGGCCGTGGTGGCGTGACTCCACCCAGGCGTCCGCGAAGGCACTGTCGTTGATCAGGCCGACCTCTTCGAACCGCGACAGCACCTCCTCGGCGGCGTCGTCCGGGATCTGCCGCTTGCGCAGGGCGTCGGCGAGCTGCTTCCGGGTCCGCGGGGTCCCGGTGAGCAGGCGCAGACAGATCGCCCGAGCCTGCTCGACCGGGTCCCCTGGAGGTGTCCCCTGCTCGGCCCTCGACGAGGAGAGGCCACCTCCGTCCTCGGCGTCGGTCGCCTCACCGAAGCCGCGTCGGCGCCGCCCGCGCCCACGACGCGGCCCGCCGTCACGCGAGCCGCCCCCCGGTGAGCCGCTCCCGTACGACTGCTCGCCCCCGAAGGGCGCCACCCCGTGCCCGTCCTCCCCGTCCACGGCTGAGCCCGTGTCGCCTCCGGTGCCCCTCCCCCGTGGGGCGCCGGAGGCGGTGTACTCGTACTCCGCCCAGTCGGTTCGCCGTGTCACGGGTCAGCTCTTGGCGGCAGCGGCCTTGGTCTTGGCCGTCTTGGCCGCCGCCGGGGCGGGCACCGTCTTCGCGTCGTCCGGTGCGGCGGAGACCGCGGCGTCCGCGCCCGGCTCGGCGGCCGGCTCCTCCGGTCGCACGCCGACGCCCAGCTTCTCCTTGATCTTCTTCTCGATCTCGTTGGCCAGGTCGGGGTTGTCCTTCAGGAAGTTGCGCGCGTTCTCCTTGCCCTGGCCGAGCTGGTCGCCCTCGTACGTGTACCAGGCGCCGGCCTTGCGGACGAAGCCGTGCTCCACGCCCATGTCGATGAGGCCGCCCTCGCGGCTGATGCCCTGGCCGTAGAGGATGTCGAACTCGGCCTGCTTGAAGGGCGGCGCGACCTTGTTCTTGACGACCTTGCAGCGGGTGCGGTTGCCGACCGCCTCGGTGCCGTCCTTCAGGGTCTCGATGCGGCGGATGTCGATGCGCACCGAGGCGTAGAACTTCAGGGCCCGGCCACCGGTCGTGGTCTCCGGGGAGCCGAACATCACGCCGATCTTCTCGCGGAGCTGGTTGATGAAGATCGCGGTGGTCTTGGACTGGTTGAGCGCGCTGGTGATCTTCCGCAGGGCCTGGCTCATCAGGCGGGCCTGCAGACCCACGTGGCTGTCGCCCATCTCGCCTTCGATCTCCGCGCGCGGGACGAGCGCGGCGACGGAGTCGATGACGATGAGGTCGAGGGCGCCGGAGCGGACCAGCATGTCCACGATCTCCAGGGCCTGCTCGCCGTTGTCCGGCTGGGAGAGGATGAGGTTGTCGATGTCGACGCCGAGCTTCTTCGCGTACTCGGGGTCGAGGGCGTGCTCCGCGTCGACGAAGGCGACCTGGCCTCCGGCCTTCTGCGCGTTCGCCACGGCGTGCAGGGTGAGGGTGGTCTTACCGGAGGACTCCGGTCCGTAGATCTCCACGACGCGGCCGCGCGGCAGGCCGCCCACGCCGAGGGCCACGTCCAGGGCGGTGGATCCGGTCGAGATGACCTCGATGGGCTCCTTGGACCGCTCGCCCATGCGCATGACCGCGCCCTTGCCGAATTGCCGTTCAATCTGTGCGAGTGCGGCATCCAGGGCCTTCTCGCGGTCGGTTCCTGCCATGGGTTCCACCCGATTTGCTTGAGTCGATCGCTTCACGTCAAAGACGCTAACGCCTGCCACTGACAATGCGCCCCGACGCCCGTCCGGCCTGTGGATAACTCGGGCACTTCTCCACCCAAAGTACGTCGAAACGCCCTTCGTTGAGCCTCACCGGAGACTCCATAAGAATGGATGTTCGATTTTCGTGTCAAGCGCACCACGCGGCCCTTCCGGCACGGGCCGCACGGTGGCCCTGCCGGAGTACCGTGCCCTGACAGCCGAGGCCTGCCTCGGGGAGGGGGAGACGGATGTGCCGGATCGACGCGGCGGCCAAGGAGGCCGCCGTCGCACGGTTCCTCGAGGAGTTCCCGCGAGCCCCACGGGCCGGCCGGGACCACCCCGCGCTGCGCGGCTGCGAGGACATCGCCTGGACGCAGTTCCCCGGCTGTCCCGCCGGGATCCCGGCCCTGCTGCGCGCACTGCTCGATCCGGCCGCGGCTCCGGAGGCCGAGCGGGTGCTCGGCAACGTCCTGATGGACGGTGTCTTCCACATGGGCCCCGCCATGCCGGCGGCCCTGCCGTTCCTGCTCCGCCTGGCGGCCGGTCCAAAGGCTCCGCTGCGGACCGGGCTGGTCGAGCTCCTGCTCGTCGTCGCCGAGCTCTCATCGCCCGTGGACGGGAGCAGCGAGCGAGCGGTCCGGGCCTTCGGCAGCGACCGTGATCACCCGGAACGCGCACAGTGCCGGGCCGTGTTCGCCGAACATGCCGGCCTGGTGCACGGTCTGCTGGACGGCAGGACGCTGCCCGACGGATTCCTCGGCCCCGACGATCGGGCGAGCCTGCTGCGGGCGGCGACACCGTGAGGGGCGGGGCGGCATCCGGCCTCAGGAGGAGTTCTCGCCGGAGCCCGGGTCCTCGGGCCGCTGCGCCCCCGGCCGCCGGGACCACAGCAGCCTCGCTCGCGTGATCACGCCCGGCCCCTCCCCGCGGCGGTGGTGCCCGTGCACCCGGGGGTCGTCCGTGAC
This sequence comes from Streptomyces sp. NPDC006140, assembly GCF_040628815.1. Taxonomy (NCBI): domain Bacteria; kingdom Bacillati; phylum Actinomycetota; class Actinomycetes; order Kitasatosporales; family Streptomycetaceae; genus Streptomyces; species Streptomyces sp. NPDC006140. The sequence continues at coordinate 652,212 of NZ_JBEXTS010000004.1, forward strand.
GTCGTACCGCTTCACGTACGCCCCCAGGAAGGCCTGGAGCGTGGCGATGGCGGGGATGGCGATCAGCGCGCCGACGGCACCGAGGAGCGCCGTGCCCGCGATGACCGAGCCGAAGGCGACCGCGGGGTGGATGTCGACGGTCTTGGCGGTCAGCTTGGGCTGCAGCACGTAGTTCTCGAACTGCTGGTAGATCACCACGAAGATCAGCACCCACAGCGCGTACCAGGGGTTCACCGTGAACGCGATCAGCATGGGCAGGGCGCCCGCGAGATACGTGCCGATCGTGGGGATGAACTGCGACACCAGGCCCACCCACACCGCGAGCACGGGCGCGTAGGGCACGTCCAGGACCTGCAGCAGGACGAAGTGCGCTATGCCGGAGATCAGCGCCATCAGGCCGCGGGAGTAGATGTAGCCGCCGGTCTTGTTCACCGCGATCTCCCACGCGCGCAGCACCTCGGCCTGCCGGGCGGGCGGCAGGACGGAGCACAGCGCGCGGCGCAGTCGCGGACCGTCGGCGGCGAAGTAGAACGAGAACAGCGCGATCGTCAGGAGCTGGAAGAGGCCACCGATGACCTGGGCGGACACGTCCAGCACGCCTGTGGCGCTGTTCTGCACGTAGTTGCGCAGCCAGTCGGAACGGAGCAGGCCCTCCTGGATGTCCACGCGCTTCAGGTCGGTCTTGAAGTGCGTGTTGATCCAGTGGATGACGGAGTCGAGGTACGCGGGGAAGCCCTCGATCATCTTGATGATCTGGTCCGCGAGGATGGAACCGAGCAGCGTGACGAAACCGGCCGCCACGATCATCACGCCGATGAAGACGACGAACGTGGCCAGCCCTCGGCGCATGCCGCGCGAGGCCATCCAGCTCACCGCGGGTTCGATGGCGAGCGCCAGGAAGAACGCGATGAGGATGTTGATCAGCAGGCCGGTGAGCTGGTGGAAGGCCCAGCTGCCCAGCTGGAACACAGCGACGAGAGCCAGCGCGAGCACCATGGCACGCGGCAGCCAGCGGGGCATGCGGCCGTTCGGCCCGGCGGCCCCGCCGACCGGGGGGCGGGTGGGCGGGGTCGTACCGAACGGGGACTGCTGGGCTGCCGGCCCGGTCTCGTCAGTGGGTGCCACGCACCAAGTCTCGCCCACGCCACCGACAGCCGTCTGCCCGCCTGCGATCTTCGTGGCCGACTGGCGGTCTTCGTGCGGCTGGCGGTCTTCGTGGCCGGCTGGCGGTCTGCAAGCCGGCCGGCGATCTGCGAGGACGGCCGGCAGCGGTCAGCGCTTCTCCCGGGGCACGTCCATCACCGCGCAGACCACCTGCCAGACGTCCTTGGCGTCCCAGCCGGCCGCCAGCGCCTCGTGCACGGTGCGTCCGCCGAGCTCCGACATCACGTGGTCGCGCGCGAAGGTGTCGGTGTAGCCCGGACCGAAGTGCTCCGCCATCCGCTGCCAGAAGACCGTCAACCGCATGACTCCAGTATCCCGCCCCTGGGGGTGGGCCTGAGCCGGGACCGCCTGCCGGCGCCGCTTTGCGCCCTACGGTCTGACCCATGGCCGAAACAGGAGCTACCGCACTCCCCCCGACGCCCCCGCCGCACACCCCCGTGGCCCGCGCCGAACGCTTCGTCTGGCTCACCGCGCGCGTGCTGGAGCAACGCCTCTTCGCCCATCACTTCCGGGGCGGCGCCGCCGACCCGGTGGAAACCGCCCTGGACGCCTACCGCAACGACGACGGCGGGTACGGCCACGCCCTGGAGCCCGATCTGCGCGGTCCGGTCAGCCAGCCGCTGCACACCGCCCACGCCCTGCGCGTCCTGGACGCCGTCGGGCGCTGCGCCGGCCAGCGCGTGGAGCGCATGTGCCGCTATCTGACATCCGTCTCCACGGCGGACGGCGCGCTCCCGGCGATCCGTCCCAGCCAGCGCGACTACCCGACGGCCCCCTTCGTGCCGGTCGTGGACGACCCGCCCAGCGACCTGCTGGCCACCGGCCCGGTGGTGGGGCTGCTGCACCGCAACGAGGTGTGGCACGCCTGGCTGTTCCGGGCCACGGACTTCTGCTGGCAGGCGGTCGAGTCCCTGGAGAAGTCGCACCCGTACGAGATCGAGGCCGCCGTGGCGTTCCTGGACTCCGCCCCCGACCGCCCGCGCGCGGAGGCGGCCGCCGACCGCCTGGGCCGCCTGGTGCGCGCACAGGGCCTGGCGGCTCTGGACCCCGACGACCTGGACGCGCATCCGGTCTCCCCGGGGTACGCCCCGGGCGAGCACCACTTCCCGTACGACTACGCGAGGACACCGCGGTCCCTGGCGCGTGCGTGGTTCACGGACGACGAGATGGCCCGCTCCCTGGATCACCTCGAGGCCCAGCAGAGGGAGGACGGCGGCTGGCCGGTGCGCTGGCGACAGTGGGCCCCGGCACCCGCGCTGGAGGCCCGTCCGATCGTGACGATCGAGGCCCTGCGCGCCCTCAGCGCGTACGGCCGCGCCATCGGCTGATCAGGCCCCCAGGGCCCGCGCCCCCGCGGTCACCGCCACGGCCGCCGCGACGACGAGCAGGAACGGCGCGCGCAGCACCAGTGCCACGGCCGCTGCCGCGAGCCCGGCGGCCCGGGCGTCCAGCACCAGCGTCTGCCCGTCGGCGAAGGTCTGCTGGGCGGTGAGGGCCGCGAGCAGCGCGACGGGCAGCAGCGCGGCGAGACGCTTGACGACAGGGCGCTCCAGGGCTGCCGCGGGCACCAGCAGCCCGGCCAGCTTGACGGCGTAGCACCCGAGGACGGTCACACCGATCGCGATCCAGACGTTCACCGCTCGTCCTCCCGTCCCCGGCGCCGGCCGTCCGCCCACAGCACGATCGGTGCTGCCAGCGCGGCCGCCAGCACCGGCACCCCGGCGGGCAGGACGGGCAGCAGCCCGAGCCCCAGCAGTACGGCGAGCCCGGCGACGGCCCTCTCGGCCACGGTCTTCAGCATCGGCGCGAGCAGCGCCAGGAACACCGCGGGGCCCGCGGCGTCCAGCCCCCACGCGTCGGTGTCCCCGAGGGCGCCGGCGCCCAGGGCGCCGAGCAGTGTGGTGAGGTTCCACAGGACGTACAGGCTCAGCCCGGTCACCAGGAACCCGAGCCGCGCAGCGCGCCGGGTGGGCTGGGCGAGCGCGACCGCGGCCGTCTCGTCGATCACCCACTGGGCGGCGAACGGCCGCACCGCGCGCGGGAGGGCCAGCAACTGCGACAGGCGCAAGCCGTAGAAGGCGTTCCGCACGCCCAGGAAGAAGGCCCCGGCGGCGGCCGTGAACGGGCCTCCGCCGGCCGCGAGAGCCCCCACCAGGGCGAACTGGGACGCCCCGGTGAACACCAGGAGGCTGAGCGCGCAGGTCTGGAGCAGCGAGAGCCCGCTGCCGGCCGAGGTCACTCCGAAGGCGAATCCGGACAGCCCCACGGCGACCCCGACGCCCAGAGCGTCCCGCACGACCGCGCTGTCCGGTCTCCCCATGACCGCGCTGTCCGGCTTCCCCTCCGTTCCTGAGTCCCCGTCCGTTCCTGAGTCCCCGTCTGTTCCTGAGCCTGTGAGAGCTGTCGGTTCTGCCACGCACCGCAACCTACGGCCGGTCCCTACGGCACGTCTTGTACGTTCTTGCGCTCCCGCTGGTAGGCCCCAGGAGGGACCCCGACGATCCGGCTGAAGTGCCGGTTGAGATGTGGCTGGTCGGTGAACCCCACGGTCACGGCCACCTCCGAAGGCGCCGTGCCCGCGTCGAGCAGGCGCCGCGCCCTGCGGACCCGTGCGTCCGTGAGCCACGTGTGCGGCGGCATCCCGTAGGCGTCCCGGAAGGCCCGCAGCAGGGCGAACGGGCTGGTCCCGAGGTCAGCCGCCAACTGCTCCAGGGTCGGCGGCCGTGCCATCCGCTCCTCGAGCACACCACGCGCGCGTGCCGCGATCCGGGCACCGGCCGTCCGCACCCTGCGCTGCGGCATCGGCCCGCCGTTCAACCGCAGCAACCTGGTGACGGCGACTCTGAGCAGCGTGTCCGCGGCCAGCGCGTTGCCCTCGTCGGCGGCCCGCAGCACCTGGTGCACCAGACCGACGGCGTACGGATCGTCCAGCACCGGGCTGACGAATCCCGGCGTCCCTCGCAGTGCCGTCGTCTCGGCCGCGATCTCCGCCACGACGTCCGCCGACGGGTACAGGGCCCCGTACCGCCACCCCTCGGGCACGCCGGCCCGCCCGGTGTGCGGGGTGTCCGGGTTGACCAGTGCGAGGGCTCCGGCCCCCGCGTACTGATCGGCTCCGCCGTGGTGGAACACCTCCACCCCGTCGGCGATGGCGGCGATCACGAAGTTCTCGTGCGTGTGCCGCACGAACGTCTTCCGCACGTACCGCGCCCGCAGCAGGTCGACCCCGGGCAGCTCGTCGTACCGCCAGTGCCGCGCTCGCTCGCTCACAGGACCATTGTCCGCCGCGACGGCATCCCCCGGCGCGGCCCCGCCCGCGCCGGGCCGACGGACCCGTTTCGGCCCGCCCGCGCCGAAACGGCCGACGGCCCCACGGCGGCTCGCCCCGTCGAAACGGCCGGTGAACCCGCGGCGGCCCGCCGTTGTCAGTGCCGGGGTGCACGATGGACGCATGCCCAGCAACACGCACCGAGCCCTGGACGGCTTCTCCCCCGCGACCCGCGCCTGGTTCACGGGTGCCTTCCCCGCGCCCACCACGGCCCAGGCGGGCGCGTGGCAGGCCATCCACGAGGGCTCGGACGTGCTGGTCGTCGCCCCCACCGGTTCCGGCAAGACCCTGGCCGCCTTCCTCGCCGCCCTGGACCAGCTGGCGTCGACCCCTCCCCCGGCCGACTCCAAGAAGCGCTGCCGGGTGCTGTACGTGTCCCCCCTGAAGGCCCTGGCGGTGGACGTCGAGCGCAATCTCCGCAGCCCCCTGACCGGCATCCGCCAGGAGTCCGTACGGATGGGCCTGCCCGAGCCCGAGGTCAGGGTGGGCATCCGCTCGGGCGACACCCCCGCCGCCGAGCGTCGCGCCCTGTCCACGCGCCCGCCGGACATCCTGATCACGACCCCCGAGTCGCTGTTCCTGATGCTGACGTCGGCCACGCGCGAGGCGCTGACCGGCATCGAGACGGTGATCCTGGACGAGGTGCACGCGGTCGCCGGCACCAAGCGCGGCGCCCACCTCGCGCTCTCCCTGGAGCGGCTGGACGACCTCCTGCCGAAGCCCGCCCGCCGCATCGGCCTGTCGGCGACGGTCCGCCCGGTCGACGAGGTCGCCCGCTTCCTCTCCCCCCGCCGCAAGGTGGAGATCGTCCAGCCGGAGTCGGGCAAGGAGTTCGACCTCTCCGTGGTCGTCCCGGTCGAGGACCTGGGCGAGCTGGGCGGCTCCCCGGTGTCGGACGGCTCGGAGGGCGCCGAGCGGCCGTCGATCTGGCCGCATGTCGAGGAGCGGATCACCGACCTGGTCCAGTCCCACCGCTCCACGATCGTCTTCGCGAACTCGCGGCGCCTCGCGGAGCGCCTGTGCAACCGCCTGAACGAGATCGCGTACGAGCGGGCCACGGGCGAGCCCTTGGAGGAGCACCACTCCCCCGCCGAACTCATGGGCGGGTCCGGAGCCGCCCAGGGCGCGCCCCAGGTCATCGCCCGGGCCCATCACGGCTCGGTGTCCAAGGAGCAGCGCGCCCTGGTCGAGGAGGACCTCAAGGCGGGCCGCCTGCCCGCGGTCGTGGCGACGTCCAGTCTCGAACTGGGCATCGACATGGGCGCGGTCGACCTCGTGGTGCAGGTGGAGTCGCCCCCCTCGGTGGCCTCCGGTCTCCAGCGCGTGGGCCGGGCGGGCCACCAGGTGGGCGCGGTCTCCACCGGCGTGGTGTTCCCGAAGTACCGCGGCGACCTGGTCCAGGCTGCGGTGGTCACCGAGCGGATGCGCACCGGTGCCATCGAGTCCCTGAAGGTCCCGGCCAACCCCTTGGACGTGCTGGCCCAGCAGGTCGTCGCGATGACGGCCATGGACACCTGGCAGTTCGACGACCTCCTCGCCGCCGTCCGGCGGGCCGCCCCCTTCGCCTCACTGCCCGAGTCGGCCTTCACGGCGGTCCTCGACATGCTGGCCGGCCGCTACCCGTCGGACGCGTTCGCGGAGCTGCGCCCGCGCGTGGTGTGGGACCGCGTCACCGGTGAGATCACCGGCCGCCCCGGCGCCCAGCGCCTCGCCGTCACCTCCGGCGGCACGATCCCCGACCGCGGCCTGTTCGGCGTCTTCCTCGCGGGCGCCGACCCGAAGAAGGGCGGCGGCCGGGTCGGCGAGCTCGACGAGGAGATGGTCTACGAGTCCCGCGTCGGCGACGTCTTCACGCTGGGCACGAGTTCCTGGCGCATCGAGGACATCACCCGCGACCGCGTCCTGGTCTCCCCGGCCCCGGGCGTGCCGGGCCGGCTGCCCTTCTGGAAGGGCGACCAGCTGGGCCGCCCGCTCGAACTGGGCCGGGCGGTGGGCGCGTTCCTGCGGGAGGTCGGCTCGCTGCCCAAGGACGACGCCCGGCTGCGTCTGCTCGCCGCCGGTCTGGACGCCTGGGCGGCGGACAACGTGCTCTCGTACCTGGACGAGCAGCGCGAGGCCTGCGGCCACGTCCCGGACGACCGGACGATCGTCGTGGAGCGCTTCCGCGACGAGCTGGGCGACTGGCGCGTGGTCGTCCACTCCCCCTTCGGCGCGCAGGTGCACGCCCCCTGGGCGCTCGCCCTGGGCGCCAAGCTCTCCGAGCGGTACGGCATGGACGCGCAGGTCATGCACGCCGACGACGGCATCGTCCTGCGCCTGCCGGACGCCGACCTGATGGGCCTGGACCTGCTGGACCAGGACCCGGTCAAGACGGGCCGGGAGTACGACGCCGAGCAGGCTCCCGTGGGCGCCGCCGACGTCGTCTTCGACAAGGGCGAGGTCGACCAGGTCGTCACCGACCAGGTGGGCAGCTCGGCCTTGTTCGCCTCCCGTTTCCGCGAGTGCGCGGCCCGCGCGCTGCTGCTGCCGCGCCGCAACCCGGGCAAGCGCACGCCGCTGTGGCAGCAGCGGCAGCGCGCGTCCCAGCTGCTGCAGGTGGCGAGCGAGTTCGGCTCGTTCCCGATCGTCCTGGAGGCCGTCCGCGAGTGCCTCCAGGACGTCTTCGACGTCCCGGGGCTCGTCGAGCTGATGGGCGACCTGGAGTCCCGCAAGGTGCGCCTCGTCGAGGTCACCACCCCCGAACCCTCCCCCTTCGCGCGTTCCCTCCTGTTCGGTTACGTCGCCCAGTTCCTGTACGAGGGGGACTCACCGCTCGCCGAGCGCCGGGCCGCCGCCCTGTCCCTGGACTCCCGGCTGCTGGCCGAGCTGCTGGGCCAGGCGGAGTTGCGCGAGCTGCTCGACGCGGACGTGCTGACGGAGCTGGAGCGCGAGCTTCAGTGGCTCACGGAGGACCGCCGCGCCAAGGACGCCGAGGGTGTCGCCGACCTCCTCCGCCTCCTCGGCCCGCTCAGGGACGCGGAGCTGGCCGAGCGGGGCGCCGAACCGCAGTGGGCCCAGGAGCTGGCCGGTGCCCGCCGCGCCATCCGGGTCCGCATCGCCGGTGCCGACCACTGGGCGGCGATCGAGGACGCGGGCCGCCTGCGCGACGCCCTGGGCACAGCGCTCCCGGTCGGCGTCCCGGAAGCCTTCACGGAGCCGGTCAAGGACCCGCTCGGCGACCTCCTCGCGCGCTACGCCCGCACGCACGGCCCGTTCACGTCGGCCACGGCGGCGGCCCGCTTCGGTCTGGGCGTCGCCGTCACCGAGGGCGCCCTCCAGCGACTCGCCGCGGCCGGCCGGATCGTCCAGGGCGAGTTCCATCCGGCCGGGATCGGCCAGGAGTGGTGTGACGCGGCGGTGCTGCGCCGACTGCGCCGCCGCTCCCTGGCCGCCCTGCGGCACGAGCTGGAGCCGGTGCCGCCGGCCGCGCTCGCCCAGTTCCTCCCCCAGTGGCAGCACATCGGCAAGGGGCACTCCCTGCGCGGCATCGACGGGCTGGTGCGCGCCATCGAGCAGCTCCAGGGCGCGTCCGTGCCGGCCTCCGCCCTGGAAAAGCTGGTCCTGCCCTCCCGGGTCGTGAACTACACGCCCGCGCTGCTGGACGAGCTCACCGCCGCCGGAGAGGTGGTCTGGGCCGGGGCGGGCTCCCTGCCCGGCAAAGACGGCTGGGTCTCCCTCTACGTGGCGGACGCGGCCCCGCTGCTCCTGCCGCCCCCGCACCCCTTGGAGCTGACGGCCCTCCACCAGTCCGTCCTGGACGCGCTCTCCGGCGGCTACGGCCTGTTCTTCCGCCAGATCGCCGACCGGGTCCGCGCCACCACCCACCCCGACGCCACGGATCCCCAGCTGGCCGACGCCCTGTGGGACCTGGCCTGGTCGGGCCGCCTGACGAACGACACGCTCTCCCCCATGCGTTCCCTGCTCGGCTCGGGCCGTACGGCGGGTTCCACGGCCCACCGCGCCAAGCGCACGGTCCCGCGCGGCCGCTACGGCTCCCTGACGGCCGCGGCCCGCCCGGCGTCCCGCTCCGGCCCGCCGACCGTCGCCGGCCGCTGGTCCCTGCTCCCGGCCCACGAGCCGGACCCCACGGTCCGGGCACACGCCCTCGCCCGCACCCTCCTCGACCGGCACGGCGTGGTCACCAGGGGCGCGGTCGCGGCGGAGGGCGTCGAGGGCGGCTTCTCGGCGACGTACCGCGTCCTGTCCGTCTTCGAGGAGAGCGGCCAGGCCCGCCGCGGCTACGTGGTGGAGGGCCTGGGCGCGGCGCAGTTCGCGATGGACGGGGCCGTGGACCGCCTGCGCGCGGTGTCCAACGCCCGCGACCGGGGCGAGGACCTGCCCGGTCCCCCTCCGGGCCGGGACCCCGACCCGTTCCCGGCCCACGACTTCGCCGACCCCTACGACTCGCCGCCCTCCACCGACCACACCGACGCCCCGGGCCACGACGGCTTCCCCGGCCAGGGCTCCGCCTACGACGACCAGGGTTCCGCCCACGACACCCCGGAGCCGTCCCCGGGCGAGTGGGTCTCGCCCCGCGACCACACCCCGCAGGGGACCTCGCCCTGGCAGAGCGGCGCACGCGCGGGGTACGACGGGTTCCCGGGCCGCCGCACCCGCCCGGACGCCACCGCCCGGGCCGTCGTCCTGGCCGCCGCCGACCCGGCGAACGCGTACGGCGCCGCCCTGCCCTGGCCCGAGCCCCCGACCGGCGCCGGGCACAAGCCGGGCCGCAAGGCGGGCTCCCTGGTGGTGCTGGTCGACGGCGAGCTGACGCTCTACATGGAGCGCGGCGGCAAGACCCTGCTCGCCTGGACCGCCGACCCGGACGGCGACCCCACCGGCGACCCCCGCCTGACCGCTGCAGCGGAGGCACTCGCGGCAGCCGCCCGAGCGGGCTCCCTCGGCACGGTCACGGTGGAGCGCGTCAACGGCGCCCAGGCCCTGACCTCCCCCATCGGCACGCTCCTGGAAGGAGCGGGCTTCATCGCGACACCCCGAGGACTCCGCCTGCGCGCCTGACGGCCCCACCGCCCGCCGGCGCCCCGGGGCATCCACCCCCGACCCCGTGCCACCCTTGACCCATGCCCGAAGGAGACACGGTCTGGCAGACCGCGAGACGGCTGCACAGCGCCCTCGCCGGCAAGGTGCTGACCCGCAGCGACCTCCGGGTGCCCCGCTTGGCCACAGCCGACCTCACGGGCCGTGCGGTCCTCGACGTCACCCCGCGTGGCAAGCACCTCCTGACCCGCGTCGAGGGCGGCCTGACTCTCCACTCCCACCTGCGGATGGACGGCTCCTGGAAGGTCTACGACAATGGCCGGCGCTGGACCGGCGGCCCCGGCCACCAGATCCGCGCGATCCTCGGCACCACCGACCGCACGGCCGTCGGCTACCGCCTCCCCGTCCTGGAACTCCTGCGCACCACCGACGAGCACCGCGCGGTCGGCCACCTCGGGCCCGACCTCCTGGGCCCCGACTGGGACCCCGACCGGGCCCTCGCCAACCTCCTCCAGGACCCGGCCCGCCCCCTCGGCGAGGCCCTGCTCGACCAGCGCAACCTCGCCGGCATCGGCAATGTCTACAAGAGCGAGCTCTGCTTCCTCCTGGGCGTCACCCCCTGGCTCCCCGTGGGCGACCTGCCCGCCGAGCGCGCCGCGAAGCTGCCCGCCCTCGCCAAGAAGCTGCTGGAGACCAACCGCGACCGCCCGATCCGCAGCACGACCGGCCGCCGCGGCCAGGACCTCTTCGTGTACGGCCGGGCACCCCGCCCCTGCCTGCGGTGCCGCACCTCCGTCCGGGTGGCCGACCAGGGCGACGGCTCCCGCGAACGCCCCACCTACTGGTGCCCCACCTGCCAGCCAGGCCCCGCCCCGGCGCCGACCGGACGCAGCCGGACCCGACCCAGCAATTGACGGGCCGTCAGAAACGCTCGTACCGTCCCTGTATGCCCGTCACGGCGTACGACCTCACCGGCCGGACCGCGTTCGTCACCGGCGCCGCGAGCGGCATCGGCCGGGCCTCGGCGCTCCTGCTCGCCGAGGCGGGCGCGACCGTGCACTGCGCGGACCGCGACGCCGAGGGCCTGCACGAGACGGCGACCCTGATCAAGGCCGCCGGCGGCACCGTCCACACGCACGTCCTCGATGTCACCGACCGTTCCCGGCTGCGGCAGGCCATCACCTCCTGCGAACGCCTGGAGGTCCTGGCCGCGATTGCCGGCATCATGCACAGCAGCCCCGTACTGGAGACCCGGGACGAGGACCTCGACCGGGTGCTGAACGTGAACTTCAAGGGAGTGCTGTACGCCTGCCAGGAGGCGGCCCGCCTGATGATCGCCCGCGGCACCCGGGGCAGCATCGTCACCATGGCCTCGGGCGCCGTCGACACCGGCGGGCCCGGGCTCCTCTGCTACGGAGCGGCCAAGGCGGCGGTCGTCCAGCTGACGAAGACCCTCGCGACCGAGGTCGGCCGGCACGGCATCCGCGTCAACGCGGTCGCCCCGGGCTGGATCCGTACGCCGATGACCGACCGCCACGACAGCGAGACCCAGACGCGCACGGAGTCCCTCATGGCCCGCATGTCACCCCTGGGCCGGGTCGGCGAGCCCGAGGACATCGCCCACGCGGTCCTGCACCTGGCATCCGACGCCTCGGCCTTCACCACGGGCCAGATCCTCCGCCCGAACGGTGGCGTGGCCATGCCGTGGTAGCCCGCCCCCTCGGCCGATCAGACAGCCACTGCCCCACCACTCAACCACGGCCGGCCACACACCCGCGCGGCGCGACCTCCGACAGCCACCCACCCCCGCGGCCCCACTACCGGCAGCCGCACTCCCGCCGCGCGATCACCACCAGCCACCCACGACCACTTCCACTCACCCCCGCCGCACCACCACTCCCCGCCCCCGCGCCACCACTCCCCGACCCCCCACTCCCCAGACCCTCCGCCACCGCCCCGAACCAACCGCCCCCCGCGCCCGCCCCTTCGCCACGCAGTGCACCGGCAGCACACTCAGACCCCACCCACCGGCCGCGACCGCCGCCTCCAGCACCCCCGCGCCGGGCACCACCGCCAACCGGAGCACAGCCCACCACCACAGCACCCCCAGCCCGAGCAGACCCCCGCGCATCCCCCAGCGCCGGACCCCCCAGCGCTCTATCCCCGCCATGGCCGCCACCTCCGGCCCGACGCTATTCGGCCGCCCGGCCCCGCGGGCAGGGCGCACCACGGGCACACAGGCGCACCGCGCACCCCTCCCCGCCGAGCGGCGGCGCCCCCGCCCGGCCCCGCGCCCGCACCCGCTGCCGCGCCGGCTCCGGTCACCCGTTCTCGGCCTGGAACATCCAGTGATGCTTCTCCAGGTCCGCGGTGATCCCGATGAAGATGTCCTGGCTCACCGGATCCGGGTCCCCGGTCGCCTCCACCCGCTCCCGCATCCGCGCGATCACCGCGCCCAGCGCCTCGACGAGCGTGCCGACGGCGGTCGTGTCGTCGACCCACCCCTCGGGCGTCACTCCGATCCCACTGCCGACGGCCACCGTCGCGGCCCGCCCGTCCGGCGGGATCCCGAGCGCGGCGGCGCGCTCCGCCACGGTGTCGGAGTGCTTCCGCGCGGTGTCGACGACCTCGTCCAGCTGGAGGTGCACGGAACGGAAGCGCGGCCCCACCACGTTCCAGTGGATCTGCTTCGCCACGAGGGCGAGGTCCACCAGGTCGACGAGGGCACCTTGCAGCGCCTCGGACACGGTCTTCAGGCTCGCGTCCGACAACGGGCTCTTCACGACGTACATCCGCACCTCCGTGGACTGCCCCCCGCCATCCCCTCAACGATGACGGCCGCACGCCCCACGGGCAAACGCACACAAACCAGACAAAGCGGCGTCAGGCCGTCCGCAGGGAAGCTCCGGAGGCCATCTCCGCAGACAGGCTCCGCAGGCAAGCGAAAACCCCGACCGACACCCCTCCGGATCACCCGGAGAACCCCGGCCGGGGCCTCACCACGTCTCGGCGCCCGATCAGCGCCGTTCGTTCATGCCACGCACGCGCGAACGCTCACGCGGCGACGACGTCCACCGCCTCGGCGGGCGCCTTGATGGTCACCCGTTCCGGTGGCACACCGGTCACCGAAACGGAGCCCAGCATCGGCCGAACCGGCGTGGGCACAGGCTCGCTGGGGGTGGCCGCAGCAGACTGGGCCAGCTCGGCGAGGGCGAGTTCGTCGCTCACTTCCCGCATGAGCTCGGACATCCGTACGTCCAGCGCGTCGCAGATGGCGGAGAGCAGCTCGGAGGAAGCCTCCTTCTGCCCCCGCTCCACCTCGGAGAGATAGCCGAGTGAGACTCGGGCGGACGAGGAGACTTCGCGCAGAGTACGGCCCTGGCGCTGGCGCTGCCGACGCAGCACGTCACCCAGCAGGCGACGGAGCAGAATCATCGGTGGCTCCCTCCTCGGACCGCGTAGCCGCATCCATTACGCCCCACCGTACCGCCTTGCGCCGCGGCCGTGCGGGGAGCGATGTCGTGTTCACTCAGGGCTGCAAACATCAAAACCCCCCGTTCCGTTCCGTATCCTGTGCCCGCTCATTCCCAGTCTGTTCGCTCGCAAGCTCCTCCAGGAGCAGTGCGAGTACGCTCCGTACACTCTCTCTACGAATTTCCGCGCGGTCGCCGTTCAACCGCAGACCCTCCACTTTTCCGCCGCCGGCGGAACCGGAATCGGCCCCGGCGGGTCCGTCCACGGCCACGAAGACCGTGCCGACGGCCTGTCCGTCCTGCGGATCAGGACCCGCCACACCAGTGGTCGCGATGCCCCAGTCGGCGCCGAGCGCCTTGCGTACGCCGACCGCCATCTGGGCCGCGACCTGCGGGTCCACCGCTCCGCTCGCCGCCAGCAGAGTGGCGTCGACACCGAGCAGTTCATGCTTCAGTTCAGTGGCGTAGGCGGTCACCGAGCCCCGGAAGACCTTGGACGCCCCGGGGACGGATGTGATCTCCGCCGCAACGAGGCCACCGGTCAACGACTCCGCGACGGCGAGCGTCTCGCCCTTCACCGTGAGTAGTCGCACCACGTCGGTGGCCGTGGAACTCACGCTTCCTTCTCCTCCAACGCGGCCTTGCGCTCGGCGATTCCCCGCCTGCGCAGCACAATGGCCTGTTTCACATAGTCGAGCCCGGTCACCACGGTGAGAACGACTGCCGCGGCCATCACCCACCACCGCAGGGTGGCCAGCCACCCGGTCAGCGCCAGCACGTACATGCCCACGGCCACGCCCTGGGTGAGCGTCTTGAGCTTGCCTCCGCGGCTGGCGGGGATGACCCCGTACCGGATGACGAGGAAACGCAGCAGGGTGACCCCGAGTTCCCGCCCGAGGATGACCCCGGTCACCCACCACGGCAGATCACCGAGCGCGGACAGACAGATCAGCGCCGCCCCCATGATCGCCTTGTCGGCGATGGGGTCGGCGATCTTCCCGAAGTCCGTGACCAGGTTGTAGGTGCGCGCCAGGTGGCCGTCGAAGAGGTCGGTGATCATGGCGATGGCGAAGGCCGCCCAGGCGAGGGACCGCCACGCCGGGTCGTATCCGCCGTCGGCGAGCATCAGCGCGACGAAGGCCGGTACGAGGACCAGCCGGAGCATCGTCAGGAGGTTGGCGATGTTCCAGACACTGGCCTGGTTGACCGCAGCCGCCGCCAGCTTCCCGCCCCGCGCCGGCCGCTCCTCACCCTGCACGCCGTCGACGCTCTCCGAAGCCCCGCCTACGCCGCCCCCGTCTACGCCGGCCCTGCCCAGGCCGGCCCCATCTGCGGCAGCTCCGCCCAGGCCGGCCCCATCCACGCCAGCCCCGCCTGCTCCGGCCCCGGCCTCACCGGAAGCCGCACCGCCGTGACCCGCAGCGGACGACGCGCCGTGACCCGCTCCGGTCGCCCCGCCCTCGGCCGACCGCGCGGCCGCACGCCCCACCGCCGCCCCGGGAACCTTCCCCGAGGCCGCGGAGGCCGCAGGGGCCGCACCAGCCACGGCCCTCCTCGCGCCGGAGGGGCCTCCCGCCGCGGATGCCGGGACACCGGTCATCTGCCCGCCTCCTCACTCCACGCAGGCGACGCGAACGAGCTCTGCAGCGGCTCGGCCACCAGGTCGACACCCTCCGTACCGACCACCTTCGCCTCGACCATACGGCCGACACCCAGGCCCGCGCCGCTCGTGAGCAGCACCTGGCCGTCCGTCTCGGGCGCCTGGTGCGCCGCGCGGCCGTACACGCCGTCCTCGTCGTCGACGGACTCGACGAGCACGTGCACCGTCTGGCCGACGCGCTCCTCGGCGCGCTGCGAGACGAGTTCCTCGGCGAGCCGTGAGACGCGGGCCAGCCGCTCGGCGACGACGTCCTCGTCGAGCTTGTTGTCGTAGGTCGCCGCCTCGGTGCCCTCCTCGTCGGAATAGCCGAAGACACCGATGGCGTCCAGCCGCGCGCCGTTCAGGAAGCGCTCCAGTTCGGCGAGGTCGGCCTCGCTCTCGCCGGGGAAGCCGACGATGAAGTTGGAGCGCACGCCGGCCTCGGGCGCCTTGCCGCGGATCGTGTCGAGCAGCTCCAGGAACCGGTCGGTGTCGCCGAAGCGGCGCATCGCGCGCAGCACGCCGGGCGCGGAGTGCTGGAAGGACAGGTCGAAGTAGGGCGCGACCTTCGGGGTCGACGTCAGGACGTCGATGAGGCCGGGCCGCATCTCGGCCGGCTGGAGGTAGCTGACGCGCACCCGCTCGATGCCGTCGACCTCGGCGAGCTCGGGCAGCAGCGACTCCAGCAGGCGGATGTCGCCCAGGTCCTTGCCGTAGGAGGTGTTGTTCTCGGAGACCAGCATGATCTCCTTCACGCCCTGCTCGGCGAGCCACCGCGTCTCGTTCAGCACGTCGCTCGGGCGGCGGGAGATGAAGGAGCCGCGGAAGGACGGGATGGCGCAGAAGGTGCAGCGCCGGTCGCAGCCGGAGGCGAGCTTCACGGAGGCGACCGGGGAGCCGTCCAGCCGGCGGCGCAGGGGCGCGCGGGGGCCGGAGGCCGGAGCGAGGCCTTCCGGAAGGTCGGCGGGGGCGTGCCCGGGCAGCGCGACGCCGGTGGCCGACTCCTGCCGCTCCGCCGGGCTGATCGGCAGCAGCTTGCGGCGGTCGCGCGGGGTGTGCGCGGCGTGGATGCCGCCGTTCAGGATGGTCTGGAGGCGGTCGGAGATGTTCGCGTAGTCGTCGAAGCCGAGCACGCCGTCGGCCTCGGGGAGGGCCTCGGCGAGTTCCTTGCCGTACCGCTCGGCCATGCAGCCCACCGCCACGACGGCCTGGGTTCTGCCGTGTCCCTTGAGGTCGTTGGCTTCCAGGAGGGCGTCGACGGAGTCCTTCTTGGCGGCTTCCACGAAGCCACAGGTGTTCACGACGGCGACGTCCGCGGCCTCGGCGTCCTCGACGAGCTGCCAGCCGTCCGCCTCCAAACGGCCTGCGAGCTCCTCCGAGTCCACCTCGTTACGGGCGCAGCCAAGGGTGACAAGTGCGACGGTACGGCGTTCAGGCATGGGCTCAAGACTACTTCGTCCCGCTGACACCCCACGTCGACGGGGTTGGCCGATCATGGCCAACCCCGTACGTCCTGCACCCCTTCGGCCGAGTTACCCGGCCTCGGGGTCGCCCTTGGTGTACGTCAGGCGTTCGACGGAGCCGGGCTGGAAGTCGTCCTCGATCTTCTTGCCGTTGACGAAGAGGTCGATCGCGCCGGCGTCGCCGAGGACGAGATGGATCTTGGAGCTGTCCTGGAAGGTCTTGGAGTCGCCCTGCTTGAGGACGCCGTCGAAGAGCATCCGGTTGTTGTGGTCGCGCGCGGCGATCCAGCTGCGGCCGTCGGTGGCGGCCACCTGGACCGTCACCTTGTCCTGCGGCGCGGCCGCGATGGCGCTGTCGGAGGGCTCGGGCTTGGGGTCGGCGGGCTTCTTGGTCTTGGTGGTGGGAGAGGCGGAGGCGTCGGGCGTGGAGCCCTCGGCCACGTTGGCCTCGCCGGAGCCGTCGTCGCCGCCCTGGAACATCGTGAACCCGACGAAACCGATCACGGCGACGATCGCGGCGACCATGGCCGCGGTCCAGTTGGGCCCCCGCCGCTCCGGACGGATACGTTCCGCCTCGAAGAGGGGGGCTGCCGGGGTCGGTGCCGGACGCCCGCCGTGCTCGTCGCCGTACTGGGCGAGCAGCGGGGCCGGGTCGAGGTGGACGGCCTTGGCCAGGGTCCTGATGTGTCCGCGGGCGTACACGTCCCCACCGCAGGCGGTGAAGTCGTCCGCCTCGATGGCGTGCACGATGTTCATGCGGACCCGGGTGGCGCTACTGACGTCGTCGACGGTCAGCCCGGCGGCGATACGAGCCTGCTGCAGGGCACGGCCGATGGAGGGGCGGGCTTCCTCGCGGTCTTCTTCGACGCGCTCGTCTTCGAACGGACGCTCGTCTTCAGGGGAGTTGCCGATGGACACGGGGGCGCCTTTCGAGCGTGTAGCCGCCTGTGCTGGAGGTTCAGTCTAGGGGGGGTGCAAAAGGGTGGGGCAACCGGGCGGTGGCACTTTGTACGCCATCGGAATGGCCCGACATCCCGATGGCGGGGTCGCTGCTTTCGCTTCCCTCAACTTGACGTACGCCGAACGGAAACGGTTGCTCGATGACCCCTTACGGGTGAGTCACGATCCGGACACCCGATTGCCGTACACCGCCCCGCGAGGCGACCACCGTGTCCCGCTTCCCTACCCTTCAGACTCCCCGCGGATCAGGGCGAGCACGCCATCCAGCTCATCAGGCTTCACAAGAACGTCACGTGCCTTGGAACCCTCGCTCGGTCCGACGATGTTCCGGGACTCCATGAGGTCCATCAGCCGCCCGGCCTTAGCGAAGCCGACGCGCAGTTTGCGCTGGAGCATGGACGTCGACCCGAACTGCGTGGAGACGACCAGTTCGGCCGCCTGGCACAGCAGGTCGAGGTCGTCGCCGATGTCCTCGTCGATCTCCTTCTTCTGCTTGGTGCCCACGACGACGTCGTCCCGGAAGACGGGCGTCATCTGCTCCTTGCAGTGCCGGACGACGCCCGCGATCTCCTCCTCGGTGACGAAGGCGCCCTGCATACGGGTGGGCTTGTTGGCCCCCATCGGCAGGAACAGGCCGTCACCCTTGCCGATGAGCTTCTCGGCACCCGGCTGGTCGAGGATGACCCGCGAGTCGGCCAGCGAGGACGTGGCGAAGGCGAGCCGCGACGGCACGTTCGCCTTGATCAGGCCGGTGACGACGTCCACCGAGGGCCGCTGTGTGGCGAGCACCAGGTGGATGCCGGCCGCGCGCGCGAGCTGCGTGATGCGCACGATCGCGTCCTCGACGTCCCTGGGCGCGACCATCATCAGGTCGGCCAGCTCGTCCACGATGACCAGCAGGTAGGGGTACGGCTGGAGCTCGCGCTCGCTGCCCTCGGGCGGCTTGACCTTGCCCTCGCGCACGGCCTTGTTGAAGTCGTCGATGTGCCGGTAGCCGTAGGCGGCCAGGTCGTCGTAGCGCAGGTCCATCTCGCGGACGACCCACTGGAGCGCCTCGGCGGCCCGCTTGGGGTTGGTGATGATCGGCGTGATCAGGTGCGGGATGCCCTCGTAGGCGGTCAGCTCGACCCGCTTGGGGTCGACCAGGATCATGCGGACGTCCTCGGGGGTCGCCCGCATCATGACCGAGGTGATCAGGCAGTTGATGCAGGACGACTTGCCGGAGCCGGTGGCGCCGGCGACCAGCATGTGCGGCATCTTCGCCAGCGAGTGCATGACGTAGCCGCCCTCGACGTCCTTGCCGAAGGCGACCAGCATCGGGTCGTCGTCCTCCGCGGACTCCGCGAGCCGCAGGACGTCGCCGAGGTTGACCATCTCCCGGTCGGTGTTCGGGATCTCGATGCCGACCGCGGACTTGCCGGGGATCGGGCTGATGATCCGCACGTCCGGGCTGGCGACCGCGTAGGCGATGTTCTTGGCCAGCGCGGTGATCCGCTCGACCTTCACGGCGGGGCCGAGCTCGATCTCGTAGCGCGTGACCGTAGGCCCGCGGGTGAAGCCGGTGACGGTGGCGTCCACCTTGAACTCGGTGAAGACGTTGGTCAGCGCGGCGACTATGGCGTCGTTGGCGGCGCTGCGCGCCTTGCCCGGGCCGCCGCGCTCCAGCAGGTCGAGCGACGGCAGGGAGTACGTGATGTCGCCGGAGAGCTGGAGCTGCTCCGCGCGCGGGGGCAGGTCGCGGGGCTCGGCGGGCGGGGCCTTGGTGAGGTCGCGGACGCCGGCCTTCGGCTTCTGCGGCTCGGGCTTGTCCTGCTGGGGCTTCTCCTGCTGGGGCCGGGCGGCCGGGACGGGCGTCGGCGTGGTCGGCTCCTGATCGCCCACCCGCACGCCCTGGGTGAGGTCGGCGACGATCGGCGAGGGCGGCATGCCGTGCAGCACGGCGCCGTCGAGCGCGGCGGCGGCCGCCGCGGCGACGTCCACGGCGTCCTTGGGCCGGTCCATGTCGGGCTGCGGCACGGCCGAGCGCCGGGGACGGCCGCGGCGCCGCTGGAGGGCCTCCTGCTCGGCGCTGTCGGGGTCGTACGCCGCGGGCGCCGGCGCGCGCCTGCCGCGCGGGCGCGCGGGCAACGCCTCACGCCACTGCTCCTCGTACCGCTCGTCGTCCTCGGCGAGGCCGTACTCGTACTCGTACTCGGCCGGGTCGCGGACGATCCCGAGCCGCACACCGAGCAGCCGCAGCCGCTGCGGGATGGCGTTGACCGGGGTGGCCGTGACGACCAGCAACCCGAAGATCGTCAGCAGCACGAGCAGCGGCACGGCGAGCACGTCGCCCATGGCGTAGGACAGCGGGGTGGCCATGGCCCAGCCGATGAGCCCGCCGGCGTCCCTTATGGCCTGCATGCCGTCCCCGCGCGCGGGCGAGCCGCACGCGATGTGCACCTGGCCGAGCACGCCGATGACGAGTGCGGACAGGCCGATGACGATCCGTCCGTTGGCCTCGGGCTGCTCCGGGTGGCGGATGAAGCGGACGGCGATGACGGCGACCAGTATCGGCACGAGCAGGTCGAGCCGGCCGAAGGCACCGGTCACCAGGATCTCGACCAGATCGCCCACGGGACCCTTCAGGTCGGCCCAGGTGCCGGCGGCGACGATCAGCGCGATGGCGAGCAGCAGCAGAGCGACGCCGTCCTTGCGATGGGCCGGGTCGAGGTTCTTGGCGCCCTGCCCTATGCCGCGGAACACGGCACCGACCGCGTGCGCGACGCCGAGCCACACGGCGCGCACGAGCCGGTAGATGCCTCCGGTCGGGCTGGGTGCCGGTTTGGGCGCGGGTTTCTTCGCCGCGGCCTTCTTGGCGGGCGCCTTCTTCGCGGGGGCCTTCTTGGCAGCGGCCTTCTTCGCCGGAGCCTTCGCTGAAGCGGCCGCCTTCTTCGCGGGCGACTTCTTGGCTGCGGAGGGACGTGAGGCCATGGGTGTGAGGTTACCGGTGGAGACGACAGGGGACACGTGTGCCTACGGCTTCACCCGTTCGTGTCGCTCCGGGAGAGGCCCGAAACTGACGCGCGCTCACAGGGCGGGCAACCCCGCATGCCCGCGCGTCAGTTCTGCGAGGTCACCGAAGACGTGCTTCCGGTGCCCGGCTCCAGCGCGTCCAGCGCCCGCCGCAACCCCGTGAGCTTGCGCTCCAGATGAGCCGCCGTGGCCACCGCGGCGGCGTCCGTCGACTCGTCGTTGAGCTGCTTGGTCAGCGCCTCGGCCTGCTCCTCGACGGCCGCGAGCCGCGCGGAGAGCTCGGCGAGCAGCCCGGCCGACTCCTTGGCCTCGCCGTCCGCCTCCTTGCCGCCGCCCTCCAACTGGAGCCGCAGCAGCGACGCCTGCTCACGGAGCTGGCAGTTCTTCATGTACAGCTCGACGAAGACGGAGACCTTCGCGCGCAGCACCCACGGGTCGAACGGCTTGGAGATGTAGTCGACCGCGCCCGCCGCGTAGCCCCGGAAGGTGTGGTGCGGGCCGTGGTTGATCGCCGTGAGGAAGATGATCGGGATGTCCCGGGTCCGCTCGCGCCGCTTGATGTGCGCGGCCGTCTCGAAGCCGTCCATCCCCGGCATCTGGACGTCCAGCAGGATCACCGCGAAGTCGTCCGTGAGCAGCGCTTTGAGCGCTTCCTCCCCGGACGATGCCCGCACCAGCGTCTGATCGAGCGCAGAGAGGATCGCCTCCAGCGCCAGCAGATTCTCCGGCCGGTCATCGACCAGGAGGATCTTGGCCTTCTGCACCATGGCCCGCCCTCCTCGCCCCGGCGTGGGGCCTCCCCTGTCCGCAGGACCTGGGGTCGCACCGGTGGGTGCCGCCCCAGGGGACGACTCCCTTGCGCCGCCCGTCCTTGTGCCGGTCATCGTAGCCGCACCCCGCCCGTCGCCACACCCTGTCACCGCGATGTCACTGTGCACGTAGCAGAAACGCAGCAGGAGACCAGAAGGTTCCCCAGATCTCGTACTTCTACACGACTATGCGCACACCGAGTCGACAACTCCGTGTGAACACCGAACCTTCCCGCCACGGTTGCGTAAGAGCCCAACGTTCCCCTCATTCCCCTCGCATCCACTGAGCCATCACCGTCAGGAGGTGATCGGGGTCGACCGGCTTGGTGACGTAGTCGGAGGCGCCCGACTCGATCGCCTTCTCCCGGTCGCCCTTCATCGCCTTCGCCGTGAGCGCGATGATCGGCAGCCCGGCGAACTGCGGCATCCTGCGGATCGCCGTGGTTGTCGCGTACCCGTCCATCTCGGGCATCATGATGTCCATCAGGACGACCGCCACGTCCTCGTGCTGCTCCAGGACCTCGATGCCCTCACGGCCGTTCTCGGCGTACAGCACGGACAGGCCGTGCTGCTCCAGGACGCTGGTCAGCGCGAAGACGTTGCGGATGTCGTCGTCGACGATCAGGACCTTCTCGCCGCCGAACCGGATACCGCGCTGCGGCTTCGGCGCCGCCTCCTGCTCCGCGGGCGCCCACTGCTCCGGCTGCGCCGGGCGCGCCTCCAGCTCGGGCATCCGGCGCCGCCGCCGGAACAGGGCGGCCGGCCCGCTCTGCGTCTCGCGGTACGACTTCACCTCGGCCGGCGTCTCGACCTCGACTTCCGACAGCTCGGACAGGTCGGACGTCGACGCCACCAGGTCACCGGCCTCCAGGGCGGGCAGCTGCTGCTGGTAGCCCTGCGGCGGCAGCTCGCTGGGGTGCAGCGGCAGGTACAGCGTGAACGTCGAGCCGCGGCCCGGCTCGCTCTGGGCGTGGATCTCACCGCCGAGCAGCTGGGCGATCTCCCGCGAGATGGACAGCCCGAGGCCCGTGCCGCCGTACTTGCGGCTGGTCGTGCCGTCGGCCTGCTTGAACGCCTCGAAGATCACCCGCATCTTGCTGGACGCGATGCCGATCCCGGTGTCGGTCACGGAGAACGCGATCAGCTCGGCCTCCGGGTCGGTCAGCGACCCGGTCTCCAGCAGCTGCTCCCTGATCTTCTGCGGCACGTCGTCCCGCGCCGGCCTGATGACCAGCTCCACCGACCCGGAGTCGGTGAACTTCACCGCGTTGGACAGCAGGTTGCGCAGCACCTGCAGCAGCCGCTGCTCGTCGGTGTGCAGGGTGGCGGGCAGCTCCGGCGACACCCGCACGGACAGGTCCAGGCCCTTCTCGGCGGTCAGCGGCCGGAAGGTGGCCTCCACGTAGTCCACGAGCTGGACGAGCGCGATCCGCGTCGGGGAGACGTCCATCTTGCCCGCCTCGACCTTCGACAGGTCGAGGATGTCGTTGATGAGCTGGAGCAGGTCGGAACCGGCCCCGTGGATCGTCTCGGCGAACTCGACCTGCTTCGGGGAGAGGTTCCCCTCGGCGTTGTCCGCGAGGAGCTTGGCCAGGATCAGCAGCGAGTTCAGCGGCGTCCGCAGCTCGTGCGACATGTTCGCCAGGAACTCGCTCTTGTAGCGCATGGAGACCGCGAGCTGCTCGGCACGCTCCTCCAAGACCTGCCGCGCCTCCTCGATCTCGGTGTTCTTCACCTCGATGTCGCGGTTCTGCTGGGCCAGCAGCTCGGCCTTCTCCTCCAGTTCGGCGTTGGACGCCTGGAGGGCCTTCTGCCGCTGCTCCAACTCTGCGGAGCGCTCGCGCAGTTGCTCGGTCAGCTCCTGCGACTGCGCGAGCAGCAGCTCCGTCTTGGTGTTGACGGAGATGGTGTTGACGCTCGTCGCGATCATCTCGGCGATCTGGTTGAGGAAGTCCTTCTGGATCTGGGTGAACGGCGTGAAGGACGCCAGTTCGATGACGCCGAGCACCTTCCCCTCGAACAGCACCGGCAGCACGATCACCTGCGCGGGCGGCGCCTCACCGAGCCCCGAGGAGATCTTCAGATAGCCGCTGGGCGCGTTCTCCACGAGGATCGTGCGCTTCTCCGTGGCGGCCGTCCCGATCAGCGCCTCACCGGGCTGGAACGACGTCGGCATGGAACCCATCGAATACCCGTACGAGCCCAGCATGCGCAGCTCGTACTGGTCCTCGTCCGCGGCGTTCATGTCCTCGCCGTCGACCAGCGGCATGGCGAGGAAGAACGCGCCGTGCTGGGCCGAGACCACCGGCGTCAGCTCGCTCATGATCAGCGAGGCCACGTCCTCCAGGTCCCGGCGGCCCTGCATCAGCGCGGAGATGCGGGCCAGGTTGCCCTTGAGCCAGTCCTGCTCCTTGTTGGCGATCGTGGTGTCGCGCAGGTTGGCGATCATCTTGTTGATGTAGTCCTGGAGCTCCTGGATCTCCCCGGACGCGTCCACGTCGATCTTCAGGTTCAGGTCGCCCCGGGTCACCGCGGTCGCCACGCGCGCGATGGCCCGCACCTGCCGGGTCAGGTTCCCGGCCATCTCGTTCACGGACTCGGTCAGGTCCCGCCAGGTGCCGTCGACGTCACGCACGCGTGCCTGGCCGCCCAGCTGTCCTTCCGTGCCCACCTCGCGGGCGACCCGGGTGACCTCCTCGGCGAAGGAGGACAGCTGGTCGACCATCGTGTTGATGGTCGTCTTCAGCTCCAGGATCTCGCCGCGCGCGTCGATGTCGATCTTCTTCGTCAGGTCACCCTTGGCGATGGCCGTGGTCACCATGGCGATGTTGCGCACCTGGCCGGTCAGGTTGGACGCCATCTGGTTCACGGACTCGGTGAGGTCCTTCCACGTACCGGCCACACCGGGTACGTGCGCCTGCCCGCCGAGGATGCCGTCCGTGCCCACCTCACGGGCCACCTTGGTGACCTGCTCGGCGAACGAACTCAGCGTCTTCACCATCGTGTTGATGGTGTCGGCGAGCTGCGCGACCTCGCCGCGCGCCTCGATGGTGACCTGTCGCGTGAGGTCACCGTTGGCGACCGCCGCCGAGACCTGGGAGATGTTCCGCACCTGAGTGGTGAGGTTCTTGGCCATCAGGTTGACGTTGTCGCTCAGGTCCTTCCAGATGCCCGTGACACCCGGAACGTGCGCCTGCCCGCCCAGGATGCCCTCGGTGCCCACCTCGCGGGCCACCCGGGTCACCTGCTCGGCGAAGGACGACAGCTGGTCGACCATCGTGTTGACGGTCGTGACGAGCTCGAGGATCTCGCCCTTGGCGTCGACAGTGATCTTCTTCGACAGATCGCCCCGGGCCACCGCCGTCGTGACCTCGGCGATGTTGCGCACCTGGATGGTCAGGTTGTTGGCCATGCCGTTCACGGACTGGGTGAGGTCCTTCCAGGTGCCGGAGACGCCCTGCACCTCGGCCTGGCCGCCCAGGATGCCCTCCGTGCCCACCTCACGGGCCACCCGCGTGACCTCCTGGGCGAACGACGACAGCTGGTCCACCATCGTGTTCAGGGTGTTCTTCAGCTCCAGGATCTCCCCGCGCGCGTCCACGGTGATCTTCTGCGACAGGTCACCCCGGGCCACCGCGGTCGCCACCTGGGCGATGTTGCGCACCTGCGCGGTGAGGTTGCCGGCCATACCGTTCACGGAGTCCGTCAGGTCACGCCACACACCGGCGACCCCGGGCACCTGCGCCTGACCGCCCAGCCGCCCGTCCGTACCCACCTCGCGGGCGACCCGGGTCACCTGGTCGGCGAAGGCCGACAGCTGGTCGACCATCGTGTTGATGGTGTTCTTCAGCTCCAGGATCTCGCCGCGCGCGTCCACGTCGATCTTCTGCGACAGGTCACCCCGGGCCACGGCAGTCGTCACCTGCGCGATGTTCCGCACCTGGGAGGTGAGATTGCCGGCCATCGAGTTGACGGAGTCGGTGAGTTCCTTCCAGGTGCCCGACACGCCGTCGACCCGGGCCTGACCGCCCAGCCGGCCCTCCGTGCCCACGTCCCGGGCCATCCGCGTCACCTGGTCGGCGAAGCTCGACAGCTGGTCCACCATCGTGTTCACGGTGTTCTTCAGCTTGAGCATCTCGCCGGAGACGTCGACCGTGACCTTCTGCGACAGGTCGCCGTTGGCCACCGCCGTCGTCACCTGGGCGATGTTGCGCACCTGACCGGTGAGGTTCCGGAACGCCGTGTTGACGGAGTCCGTCAGGTCCTTCCACGTCCCCGCCGCGCCCGGCACCTGCGCCTGGCCGCCCAGCTCACCCTCAACACCGATCTCCCGCGCCACACGCGTGACCTCGGCACCGAAGGCGGACAGCTGGTCCACCATGGTGTTGACGGTGTTCTTCAGCTCCAGCATCTCGCCGGCCACGTCGACGGTGACCTTCTGCGACAGATCACCGTTGGCCACCGCCGTCGTCACGGCGGCGATGTCCCGCACCTGGGTGGTCAGGTTCCGGAAGACCGTGTTCACCGAATCGGTGAGGTCCTTCCACGTTCCCGCCGCACCCGGCACGTTCGCCTGACCGCCCAGCCGCCCCTCGGCCCCGACCTCGTTGGCCACGCGCGTGACCTCGTCCGCGAAGATCCGCAGCGTCTCGGTCATCTGGTTGATCGTGTCGGCGAGCTGCGCGACCTCACCGCGCGCCGGGACGGTCACCTTGCGGGACAGGTCACCGTTGGCGACCGCGGTCGTCACCTCGGCGATCCCGCGCACCTGGGCCGTGAGGTTCCCGGCCATGGTGTTCACCGAATCGGTGAGTTCCTTCCACACGCCGTCGACGCCGGGCACCTGCGCCTGGCCGCCCAGCGCGCCCTCCGTGCCCACCTCACGGGCCACCCGGGTCACCTCGGAGGAGAACGCCGACAGCTGGTCCACCATCGTGTTGACGGTGTTCTTCAGCTCCAGCATCTCGCCGGCCACCTGAACGGTGACCTTCCGGGACAGATCACCCTTGGCGACCGCCGTCGTCACCAGGGCGATATCCCTCACCTGGGCTGTCAGCCGGTACGCCATCGTGTTGACGGAGTCCGTGAGGTCCCGCCACGAACCCGACATGCCACGCACGCGTGCCTGCCCGCCCAGCTTGCCCTCGGTGCCCACCTCACTGGCCACGCGAGTGACCTCGTCGGTGAACGTCGACAGCTGGTCGACCAGGTTGTTGACGGTCCGCCCGACCTTCAGGAACTCGCCCCGCAGCGGCTGGCTGTTCCCGTCCGCCGCCTGCGTCCGCAGCTCCATGCGCGGCGACAGATCACCCTCCGCCACCGCCGACAGCACCCGGCCGACCTCGGAAACCGGCCGCACCAGGTCGTCCACCAGGGCGTTCGAGTTGTCGATCGCGGTCGCCCAGGAACCCTCGCAGGCGCCCGTCTCCAGCCGCTCGGTCAGCTTGCCCTCACGACCGACCATCCGCCGCACTCGCGACAGCTCACCCGTCAGATGCAGGTTCCGGTCGGCCACCT
Source organism: Streptomyces sp. NPDC006140 (assembly GCF_040628815.1). NCBI lineage: Bacteria > Bacillati > Actinomycetota > Actinomycetes > Kitasatosporales > Streptomycetaceae > Streptomyces > Streptomyces sp. NPDC006140. Next base: position 678,614 of record NZ_JBEXTS010000004.1, read on the forward strand.
CGTTGAAGACCGCCGCGATCTCGGCCATCACGCCGTCGCCCGACACCGTGAGCCGCTTGCGGAAGTTCCCGTCCCGCATGGACACCAGGGCCGCCATCAGCCGGTTCAGGGCTGCCGTGTCCACCTCAGTGGTGCCGTTGCGCACTTTTCCCTGGTTCCTCGGGGACTGTCCGCCTTTCGCGCGCGTCTTCGTGCCACGCGTCGCTGCGCCAGACTCCACTGTGTCCCTCCCGCAGGGGTCGACCGTCACTCTGTGCTCGCGGTACCGCTCGGCGTACCAGTTACTACTGCGTATTCTCTGCCCTGCATACCAGGCCGGTTCCAGGGGGCTGCTGCCCGCCGCACGCCTCCGGCACTCAGCCGGCCCGGACCTTCACAAGAAGCTTGCCCAGTGTTTCACCCCGGCCGAACCAGGCCATAACAGTTCGGCAGCTTCGCACATCGTCCGCACACCCTCCGGACGGAAACACTGCAGACCGGCATCCGCATGGACCGCGAAGGTAAGTAACCTTGCATCCGGCTGTCCAGCCGCGCCGGTCCGTCCGGCCTGGGCGGTGGCACGAAGACGAGCGGGCATCGGAGGGGCGGCCGCACACATGACCACCGGACTGATCCCGGGGGGACAGCCCCCGGACCCCCGGCCGACGGGCGGCCTGCCGCATCAGCGGCGCGAGCCGGTCGGCCCCGCAGCCCAGCACGTCGAGAACCGGTCGAGGAGTTCTGTGATCACCGCGCGCGCGGCCGCCAGTTTCGAGCCCGTCGGACGATCGGTCGCGAGCGCCCGCTCCTTCGTCCGCGACACCCTCCAGGGCTGGGGATTCGCGGACATCGTCGACGACGCCGTCGTTCTCACGAGCGAACTGGTGACCAACGCCGTGGTCCACGCCGGCACCTCCGCCGACGTGCTGTGCCTGCGCAGCGACGAGGGCGTGCGCATCGAGGTGGCCGACCGCTACCCCGAGCGGGAGATCCCGCTCCAGGGCGCGGCGATCAACATGGGCAGCCCCGACCGCGAGGGCGGCCGCGGCCTCCAGCTCTGCGCGGCCCTCGCCGGCCGCTGGGGCGTCGAGTACACGCCCACCCACAAGACGGTCTGGTTCCAACTCGACCTCCCCGCGCGCGTGGTGGGCACCCGCGCGGCCGGCCCGGCCCTCCCCGCCGACCTCCTCCCGCTCGCCGACGGCCGGGTCCGCGTGGCCGTCATCCAGATCGACCGCACGGGCCACATCACGGCCTGGAACGAGGACGCGGAGGAACTCTTCGGCTACCCGGCCGAGCAGGTCACCGGCAAGCCCCTGACCGACCTCGCGGCCTGGCCGCACACCCCCGGCACCAGCACCGGCATCGCGGAGGCGCTCCGCCTCTCCCGCTGGGAGGGCAGCTACGGCATCCGCGCCGCCACCGGCCGCGTGACCCCGGTCTACGCCTCCCACCTGCGCGTCCGCGACACCGGCGGCGAACCGTCAACCGTGTGCCTCCTGGTACGCGACCACGAACGGGCCGTTCTGCAGACGCCCCTGCGCGTCCCCGCCTCGGACACCTCGACCGGCTCCGAGGGCCAGAGCACCGACCCCTTCGAGGTGTTCATCGGCTCCCCGGCCCCGGACGACCTCGACGGCCTCCTCCAGCGCACGGTCGAACGCGCCCGCGACATGCTCGACGGCGACTCGGCGTTCCTCCTGCTCGCCACGGACGACGAGACGGAACTGGAGGTCCGCGCCTCCACTGGCCTGCCCTCGGCCCGCCAGCGCTTCGCCCGCGTCCCCGTCGAGGCGGGCCCGGGCCGCTACGGCTCGGCCCGCATGCCCGCCGTCCACGACGACCTCACGGCCGTCCAGGGCGCGGTGCCGCTGCTGAACGGCACGGGCATGCGCTCGGTCGTCACGGTCCCGCTGAAGGTCGAGGGCCGCCTCACCGGCTCCCTCGGCGTCGCCGCCGAGGCCCCGGGCAGATACTCCAACGAGGAGGCGCTGCGCCTCCAGTTCGCCGCCGACCGCATCGCCCTCGCCGTCGAGTCGGCCCGCCTGGGCGAACTGGAGCGCCTGCGCCGCGGCTCCCTGAGCTTCCTGGTCGAGGCGTCGGACCTGCTGGCCGGCACCCTGGACCGCGACCAGACCCTGGCCCTGATGGCCCAGATGACGGTCCCGACCCTCGCCACCTGGTGCGCCGTCTACACGATCGCCGACCAGGCCTCCGAGCCGTACCTCTCGTACGTGCTGCACGAGGACGAGGAGCTCATCGACGGCATCAAGTCCCTGCTGTCGAAGGTCCCGCCGCCGGACCCGGTGCCGACGCCCGGAGCCCGCGTCTGGACGGCCCCCGGCGAGGTCGCCCACCAGGCGGCCCTGCGCAGCTCCATGCGCAGCCTGGGCCTCAGCGGCGGCCCGACCCGCCAGGTCACGCCTGGCATCGGCCCGACGCTCGCCACGGCCGGCGCCGTCGGCGGCGAGACGGTCGTCCTCCCCCTGGTCGCCCGAAACCGCGTCATCGGCATGCTGACGCTGGGCAAGCCGACCGACGAGCACTTCCGCCAGGAGATTCTGGAACTGGCCGAGGACCTGTCCCGCAGGGCCGCCCTGGCCTTGGACAACGCCCGTCTCTATTCGGAGCGCACGGCGATCAGCCAGTCCCTCCAGCGCAGCCTCCTGCCCCCGGAACTCCCCGACATCGAGGGCGTCGAGGTCGAGGTCATCTACCGCGCGGCCGGCGAGGGCAACGAGGTCGGCGGCGACTTCTACGACGTCTTCCCCATCCGCGACGGCGCTTACGGCTTCGCCATCGGCGACGTGTGCGGCACGGGCCCGAACGCGGCAGCGGTGACGGGCCTGGCCCGCCATGCCCTGCGCCTCCTGGCCCGCGAGGGCCTCAGCGGCCCGACGGTCCTGGAGCGCCTCAACTCCGCGATCCTCGACGAAGGCGCCCGCAGCCGCTTCCTCACGCTCCTCTACGGCGAGATGCGTCCCCAGGAGGACGGCAGCGCCGAGTTGAAGGTCGTCTGCGCCGGCCACCCGCTCCCCCTGCGCCTGCGCCAGGACGGCACGGTGGAACCGGCCGCCGAACCCCAGCCGCTCCTCGGCGTCATCGAGGACCTGGAGCTGTACGAGCAGACGGTCACCCTCGACCCGGGCGATGTCCTGCTGTGCGTCACGGACGGCGTCACCGAACGCCGTGAGGGCGCCCGCATGCTGGGCGACGACGGCCTCGCAGATGTCCTGACGACCTGCACGGGCCTTACGGCCGGCGCGGTCGCGGCGCGCATCATGCGCGCGGTGGAGCGTTTCGCCTCGGACGCCCCGTCGGACGACATGGCGATCCTGGCAATGCGCGTCCCGGGTCTCCACAAGGACTAGGGAATGAAGGACTAGGGCATGGAAAAGGCCCCACCCGCGAGGGGTGGGGCCTTTTTGCCGGAGCCCCCAAACGGAATCGAACCGTTGACCTTCTCCTTACCATGGAGACGCTCTGCCGACTGAGCTATAGGGGCCTGTCGCTTGCGGGGTTTCCCCCGTGGCAACGGAATAGATCATACCCCGAACAGACCCGTGCTCCCAACCACGTCAGAAGGCGGGCTGGAGAAGCCCTCCGAGGGCATTACAGGCGGACACGATGCGCTGCATGTCCCGCATGGTCAGACTGGCGTCCACCGGCAGTGCGAGCGTCTCGTCGGCAGCTCGTTCCGTTTCCGGAAGGGACACACAGCGACGGAATTCGGGCAGGCGGTGCACCGGCGTCTTCACCGGCACCCGCGCCTCGACTCCCCTGGCCCGCACGGCCCGTGCGAAGGCATCCCGGTCGGGTCGCCCGTTGCCCGGGACCCGCACGACGTACTGCTGGTATGTGTGCCCGTCACCGTCGTCGGGCGTCCGCACACCCCGCAGCTTCGCATCGAGGTAGGCGGCCCGTTCCCGACGCTGGGCTATCTCGTCGTACGGCGCCTCGGACTCGCCCTGTTCCAGCACGAGCAGTCCGTGCCGCTGTCCCACCTCGTGCAGCCGCGCGATGTCAGCGAGCCGCCCGAAGCGGTGTACGACAACCACGGCGGCGGTCCGCGGAGTTACGGCCGCTTCCACAGCGGAGGGGTCGAGGCAGTAGGTGACGGGGTCTATGTCGGCGAACACCGGCAGCGCCCCGGCCGTGGCCACGGCCTCGGCGACTTCGACGTTCCCGAAGGCCGGCACGACGACCTCGTCACCGAGTCCGACACCGGCGGCCCTGAGCATTGCAGCAGTACCCATGCTGTGGATGCTGGTTGCGCAACGTGAACTTCAAGTAACGCACAACAAAAAAGGGTTGGACCCGGAACCGAAGTTCCAGGTCCAACCCTGTCAATAATTGTTCGGCGGCGTCCTACTCTCCCACAGGGTCCCCCCTGCAGTACCATCGGCGCTGTAAGGCTTAGCTTCCGGGTTCGGAATGTAACCGGGCGTTT
>NZ_JBEXTS010000005.1:0-262148 GCF_040628815.1 Streptomyces sp. NPDC006140
CTAATCCCCACCGAAGTGGTTCATCGTTCGACTTGCATGTGTTAAGCACGCCGCCAGCGTTCGTCCTGAGCCAGGATCAAACTCTCCGTGAATGTGTACCGGTAATCCGGTCGACACCACGAGAGCGGAACAGTCAGGCGGAATAAGCCCGACCGTTCACAGCGTCCTCGCTGTGTTTTTTCAAAGGAACCTCGACCATCAGAGATCCGATGGACGGGGTATCAACATATCTGGCGTTGACTTTTGGCACGCTGTTGAGTTCTCAAGGAACGGTCGCTTCCTTTGTACTCACCCTCTCGGGCTTTCCTCCGGGCGCTTCCCTTCGGTCTTGCGTTTCCGACTCTATCAGATCTTTTCTCGATCCGATTTCCTCGGTGCTTTCCAGGTTCCCGCTTCCGCGTTTCCCTTTCCGGCGGTTCCGACTCTATCAGATCCTTTCGGGCCTGATTCCCAGTCAGTTGGGGTTGTCTTCGCGGCTGTTGGGCCGTTCCGACGAGTGAGACTTTAGCGGATTCCCCGGCTCCCGAGCCAATCGGGGGCCGCGTCCTTTCGAACGGGGATTCCTCATTCCGTAAATACGCATGCCAATGAAACGACGACAGAACTACTGCACGTCGAGTAGTGGTTGGTACTTGCGGATTGGCTGCCCGGGGACCGACCGGGGTCGGCGCTCACGTCGGGCAACTCGGAGAACACTACGGATCGGGTCTGGGCGTGTCAACTCACGGGCGGGCGGCACTCCCGGGGCGTACTCTGGGGCGCATGACGACGCGTACGTGCAGCCAGTTCTGGTGGGCCGCCTGACGGCGGCCGTCCTCACGTATGCACTCAACGGCCGCCGCTTCGGCGGCCGTTCTTGTTTCTCCCTCCAGGAACCACCGGGGGGCCGGCCGCCCGGGGCGGCGGTCCCGACCAGGAGGTGGAGGAGAGATGACACGGGTCTTCAGCGGGGTCAAGCCGACGGGGCATCTGACGCTGGGGAACTACCTGGGGGCCATGCGGCGGTGGGCCGAGGTCGATCAGCACGCGGCGGACGCCCTGTTCTGTGTCGTGGATCTGCACGCGCTGACCGTGGACCACGATCCCGCGCGGGTGCGCAGGCTGAGCCGGCAGGCGGCGACGTTGCTGCTGGCGTCGGGGCTGGATCCGGAGCGGTGCACGGTGTTCGTGCAGAGCCATGTGGACGAGCACGCGCGGCTGTCGTACCTGCTGGAGTGTGTGGCCACCGACGGTGAGATGCGGCGGATGATCCAGTACAAGGAGAAGGCCGTGCGGGAGCAGCGTCGGGGTGGGAGTGTGCGGCTGTCGCTGCTGACGTATCCCGTGCTGATGGCGGCGGACATCCTGGCGCACGGGACCGACGAGGTGCCGGTGGGGGACGATCAGCGGCAGCACGTGGAGCTGGCGCGGGATCTGGCCGTGCGGTTCAACCAGCGGTACGGGCACACGTTCGTGGTGCCGCGGGCCACGCGGCCGGGGGTCGCGGCGCGGGTGATGAACCTGCAGGAGCCGACGTCGAAGATGGGCAAGAGCGACGACGTCGGGCCGGGGATCGTCTATCTGCTGGACGAGCCGGACGTGGTGCGGAAGAAGGTCATGCGGGCCGTGACCGACAGTGGGCGGGAGGTCGTGTACGACCGGGAGTCCCGGCCGGGGCTCGCCAATCTGCTGGAGATCCTCGCGGCGTGCACGGGTGGGGAGCCCGAGTTGTTGAGTGGTGCGTACACGTCGTACGGGGACCTGAAGAAGGACACCGCGGAGGCCGTGGTCGAGGTGCTGCGGCCCTTGCAGGAGAGGCACAAGGAGTTGTGTACGGATCCCGCGTATGTGGAGGGGGTGCTGCGGGACGGGGCCGAGCGGGCTCGGGGGATGGCCCGGCCGACGGTGGATGCCGCGTACCGGGCGATCGGCTTGCTGCCGGCGGTGGCGGAGAAGGAGCCGGCCGACGCCCGGGTGTGACGTGGCTGCGGGGGCGGGTGTCGGGCCCGCCCCCGCAGGTCAGCTGTTGTTGCCGGTGGCCAGGGCGCGGCTGCGGTCGCGGGCGGCTTCGAGGGCGGCGATGAGGGCGGCTCGTACGCCGTGGTTCTCGAGTTCGCGGATGGCGTTGATCGTCGTGCCGGCGGGGGACGTGACGTTCTCGCGGAGCTTGACCGGGTGTTCGCCGCTGTCGCGGAGCATCGTCGCGGCGCCGATGGCGGACTGGACGATGAGGTCGTGGGCCTTGTCGCGGGGCAGGCCGAGGAGGATGCCGGCGTCGGTCATGGCTTCGACCAGGTAGAAGAAGTAGGCCGGGCCGGAGCCGGAGAGGGCGGTGCAGGCGTCCTGCTGGGACTCGGGGACGCGGAGCGTCTTGCCCACGGCGCCGAAGATCTCCTCGGTGTGGGCGAGGTGGTCGGCGGTGGCGTGGGTGCCGGCGGAGATGACGGACATGGCCTCGTCGACGAGGGCGGGGGTGTTCGTCATGACGCGGACGACCGGGGTGCCGGGGGCCAGGCGTTCCTCGAAGTAGGCCGTGGGGATGCCGGCGGCGCCGCTGATGACCAGGCGGTCGGCGGGGACGTGCGGGGCGAGCTCGTCGAGGAGGGTGCCCATGTCCTGCGGCTTGACCGTGAGGATCAGGGTGTCGGCGGTCTTGGCGGCTTCGGGGTTGGTGACCGGGGTGACGCCGTAGCGGGTGCGGAGTTCTTCCGCCCGTTCCTGGCGGCGGGCGGTGACCAGGAGGTCGGCCGGGGTCCAGCCGGCGCGGATCATTCCGCTGAGCAGGGCTTCGCCGATCTTGCCGGTGCCGAGGACTGCGACTTTCTGGGTCATGGCGCGGGGTGCCTCCGAAGGGTGCGTCGTCCGGGGTCCATCCTCGCACCGGGGAGTGGGGGGCGGCTCGGGTGTCCGCTGGGCGGGATGCGGGCGGGGGCTACGCCGTCCGGCGCCTGAGGGTCGCCGCGCCCAGGGTGAGGACCAGCAGGGCGCAGCCCGCGACGATCAGGACGTCGCGGACGAAGGTGGCCGTCATGTCGGTGTGGTGGAGGACCTCGTTCATGCCGTCGACGGCGTAGGACATGGGCAGGACGTCGGAGAGGGTCTCCAGGGCCGGGTGCATGGCGTCGCGCGGGGTGAACAGGCCGCAGAGCAGGAGCTGGGGGAAGATCACCGCCGGCATGAACTGGACCGCCTGGAACTCCGAGGCCGCGAACGCCGAGACGAAGAGGCCGAGGGCCGTGCCGAGGAGGGCGTCGAGGAGGGCCACCAGGAGGAGGAGCCAGGGGCTGCCGGTGACGTCGAGGCCGAGGAGCCAGAGCGCGAGACCCGTGGCCAGGGCGGACTGGATGATCGCGAGGGTGCCGAAGGCGAGGGCGTAGCCGGCGATGAGGTCGCCCTTGCCGAGGGGCATGGCGAGGAGGCGTTCGAGGGTGCCCGAGGTGCGTTCGCGCAGGGTGGCTATGGAGGTCACCAGGAACATCGTGATCAGCGGGAAGATCCCGAGCAGGGACGCGCCGATGTTGTCGAAGGTGCGGGGGCTGCCGTCGAAGACGTAGCGGAGCAGGAGCAGCATCACGCAGGGGATGAGGAGCAGCAGCGCGATGGTGCGGGGGTCGTGGGTGAGCTGGCGGAGGACCCGGGTCGCGGTGGCGGTGGTGCGGGAGGGGTTCAGGGCCTTCGGCGGGCTGGGGGCGGGGGTGGTCGTGGGGGTCATCGGGTCGTCTCCTTGGTGCGGGCTGCGGCCTTTGCCTCGTCGACCAGGTGGAGGAAGGCCTCTTCGACGGTTTCCGCGCCGGTGCGAGTGCGCAGGGCGTCGGGGGTGTCGTCGGCCAGGACCTCCCCCTCGCGCATGAGGAGGAGGCGGTGGCAGCGCTCGGCCTCGTCCATGACGTGGGAGGAGACCAGGAGGGTGGTGCCGCGGCCGGCCGCGATGTCGTGGAAGAGGGCCCAGAGGTCGCGGCGCAGGACCGGGTCGAGGCCGACGGTCGGTTCGTCGAGGACCAGGAGTTCGGGGGTGCCCAGGAGGGCGACGGCGAGGGAGACGCGGCTGCGCTGGCCGCCGGAGAGGGTGCCGGCCAGGGCGTCGGCGTGGGTGGTGAGGTCGACGTCGGCTATGGCCCGGGTGACGTGCTCGTGGCGGCGGTCGGCGGCGGCCCGGCCGGGGTCGAGTATCGCGGCGAAGTAGTCGAGGTTCTGGCGGACGGTCAGGTCGTCGTAGACGGACGGGGCCTGGGTGACGTAGCCGATGCGGGAGCGCAGGGTGGGGTGGCCGGCGGGGTGGCCGAGGACGTCGAGGGTGCCGGTGACCTTGGCCTGGGTGCCGACGATCGCGCGCATGAGGGTGGACTTGCCGCAGCCGGAGGGGCCGAGGAGGCCCGTGATCCGGCCTCGGGGAACGGTGAAGGCGAGGTCGCGCAGGACGGTGCGGGGGCCGCGGACGACGGTGAGGTCCTGGGCGTGGACGGCGGCCGGTCCGGTGTCGGTGGGGTCGGTGGGGTCCGTGGCCGAAAAGGTCTCGGTGGCCGGGCGCGGCGGGTCGGGAGCATTATTCATCATGTGATGAATAATGCTCCCGGGGAGGGGACCCGTCAAGCGGGTGGGCGTCGGGCCGGGGCCTTGGCGAGCAGGAGGATCACGTCGTAGACCTCCTCGACGTGGCCGTCCGGGAAGGCCCTGAGCAGGTGTTCGCGTTCCTCGGCGAGGAAGGCCGCGGTGTGGTCCTCGCCGTGCACCAGGAAGACCGAGTGGCTGCCGATGTTGGCGAGGTGGGTGTCGACGGGGACGCGGCGGCTCCAGCGGACCGTGCGGCGGGTGAAGTCGAGGCGGTCGGCCGGGTCGGCGGCGTGGGCGTTGACGTTGCGCTTCTCTGCGGAGACGTCGATGCCGAAGTGGCGGGCCGTGCGGGCGGCGGCCTCGGCGATCCACGGCACGTCGAGGGCGTCGGTGTTCCACCACAGGGCCAGGGCGCCGCCGGGGCGCAGGACGCGGAGCGCCTCCGGGACGGAGCGGGCGGGGTCGGTCCAGTGCCAGGCCTGGGCGTAGGTGACGAGGTCGACCGAGGCATCGGCGAGGGGGAGGTCGTCGCCCGTGCCGCGGACGAGGGGGAGGGCGGGATGGGCGCTGCGGAACTGGGCCGCCATGCCGTCGCCGGGTTCCACGGCGACGACGTCCGCGCCCCGGGCGTGCAGGAGGGCGGTGGCTATGCCGGTGCCGGCGCCGATGTCCGCGACGCGCGCGCCGTCGAGGGGACGCCCGGCGAGGTCTTCTACCGCGTCGAAGAGGGCCGGGGGGTAGGAGGGGCGGTTGGCCGCGTACTGGGCCGCGGCGGCGTTGAAGGAGTGGGCCCGGGCGGATCGGGTGGGTGGTTCGGGGGTGGTGGGGGCTCCGGTGGGGTCGTCGGCGGTGGGTGGTGTGGTCATACGGCCATGGTGGCCGGGGGTGGGGTGGGGGGCGGTGAGATTTCGGTGAGAGGGCCCGGGAGCCTAGGGCCTGTCGTTTGGATCACGCCGCAGACGCGGGGCGTGGCACGCGCATCTGCCGCGTTGTCGTCGGTTGCCGATGCTCCGCATCGCCGCCCTCCTCCGCCTTGCAGCTGCACGCACCACGCCCCGCTCACCGGCACAGAACGGCACCGTCACTTTCCTGCGACCTGATCCAAACGACAGGCCCTAGGCGCGGCGGCGCTTTTTCGACGGGTTGCCCGTGCGGCGGGTGGTGCGCTTCTCGTGCTGCCGGCGGGCTTCCTCGTACTCGGCGCGGTGGAGTTTCTCGCCGGGGGCCTCGGTGAAGGAGCGGACGAAGTAGGCGAGGAGGGAGCCGACGAAGCCGATGGTCAGCAGGCCGCGGAGGGACGCCTGGCGGTCCGGGTCGGGGCGGCGGGTGAAGCCGTCCCAGGTGTGGCGGAAGGCCATCGCGCTGCAGATCGCGAACATGACGGTCATGAGGAGCGTGACGAAGGTGCCGATCGCGGCGATCTGGAGGCCCTGGTAGGCGAGGCGGAGGACCAGGCAGGAGATGGCGGCGGCGGTGAGTGAGCCGGCGGAGACCGCGATACGGCGGGTGGTGTAGCCGTTGTCGTGGTGCAGCCAGGTCGTGCCGAAGAAGCGCAGGGGTTCGGGGCGGGGGCCGGTGGGGTCGGCCGGGGAGCCCGCGGGGGCGGCCGGGGTGCCGGGTTCGTCTCTCACGAGTCGATTATGGCTCCGGGGCGGCCGCGGGCTCCCGGGCCTCAGCCGCAGCGCGGGCGGACGTAGCCGTCGCTGCCCGTCCGCACGTAGGCGTCCGAGATGTACTCGCCGTCGGCGATGTTGTCCCAGATGTTCGACGTGCCGTACGGGCCCGAGACCGTCGTCCCCGGTGTCTGGCAGAAGATGGTGACTCTGGCCCCCTCGGGCAGGACCCGGACGATGGAGTAGCCGGTGCCGGGGCCGCTGCGGACGTTGACCCGGTAGCCCGGGGCCACCGAGTAGGTGCGCAGGGCCGTTGCCGCCAGGGTGGCGACTTCGCTCTCGTCCCCGCTCCCGACTGCTTCCACGCGATCGACAGACATGAAAAACCTCCCCCGTTGAACCCCCATGGCTGCCATGGGGTCCCGTTGATTCCCCCGAGTCGCCCCATGAAACACATGTGCGTGACTCGCGCAGGGAGGCTAGCAAGCCGCCTCTGTCCCGCACGAGTCATCGACTAGGCTCCGTGCGTCGCGCGCGCGGACGAACAGCACGGGGGTGGTCCCATGGCGCCACAGCGAGACGCCGGAGCGGACCCGGAAGCGGAACTTCCCGAGTACGTCGGTCACTACCGGCTGGAGTCCTGTCTGGGCTCCGGCGGCATGGGCGTCGTGCACCTGGCCCGGAGCACGTCCGGGATGAAGCTCGCGGTGAAGGTGGTGCACGCCCGGTTCGCCGACGACCCCGATTTCAGAGGGCGTTTCCGGCAGGAGGTGGCGGCGGCGCGCCGGGTCAGCGGGGCCTTCACCGCACCCGTCGTCGATGCCGACCCGGAGGCCGGACGGCCGTGGATGGCCACCCTGTACATCCCGGGTCCGACCCTCTCCGAAGAGGTGAAGCGGAACGGGCCCATGGCGACGGCCCAGTTGCGTCGGCTGATGGCCGGGCTGGCCGAGGCGCTGCGCGACATCCATCGGGCCGGAGTCGTCCACCGGGATCTGAAGCCGAGCAACGTCCTGCTCGCCGACGACGGGCCGAAGGTCATCGACTTCGGTATCTCCCGGCCGTCGGACAGTGAACTGCGGACCGAGACGGGCAAGTTGATCGGCACGCCGCCCTTCATGGCACCCGAGCAGTTCCGGCGTCCGCGGGACGTCGGTCCGGCCGCCGACGTCTTCGCGCTCGGGTCGGTGATGGTGCACGCGGCCACGGGACGCGGGCCGTTCGACTCCGACAGCCCCTACGTCGTCGCCTACCAGGTCGTGCACGACGAGCCCGACCTGGCCGGCCTGCCGGACGAGATCGCGCCGCTGGTGCGGCGGTGCCTGACCAAGGAGCCGGAGGACCGGCCCACGCCGGACGAGTTGATGCGGGAACTGCGCTCGGTCGCGGCCTCGTACGACACCCAGACGTTCATACCCGCTCAGCGGGCGGGGGACGTTCCGGAGCGGCAGCCCGCCGTCGAGGAGCCCGACCACGCGGCGGAGCCCGAACGCTCGGCGGAGCCCGAGCGCAAGCCGGGACGGCGCCTCGGCAGACGGGCGGCACTCGGTGCCGGACTGCTCGGCGTGGCCGTCGCCGGCGCTCTGGTGTCGCTCCCCTTGACCGGCCCCGGCGGCGGTGCCCCGCCGCACAGCGCCCCGCGGACGACGTCCGCCGCGTTCACCGGCTGGGAGACGACACCGGCCGCCTCGGGGGGAACGCCCCAGTGCTCCTACGGGGCGGAACGGTTGCTCTGTGCCGTGCCGGGACGGGTCTTCGCCCTCGATCCGTCCGACGGGCACCTCCTGTGGCGGCATGCCGTCGGCGCGGGCGTCAGAAGCGGACCGCCCGTGCTGACCGGCGGGCTCGTGCAGAGCGCGATCGGCCAGGGGCGTCACGTGGAGGCGCTCGACCCGGGGTCGGGCAAGGTGAAGTGGCAGCGGGACATGCCCGCGTACAGCGGCGTGGAGTCCGCCGGGGGCATGCTGCTGTTCACGGGGACGGACGGGACGGTCACCGGCGTGGACAGCGCGTCGGGCGACCCGCGGTGGAGCCACCGGATACCCGGCCACGCCATGCCGTACTTCGTCACGTTCTCCGGCGACCCGCTGGCGTACGTCACGAGCACGTCGGACGACGGCTCCGGCACACGGGTCACCGCCGTGGACCCGGAGACGGGAGACGTGCGCTGGGACGCCCGGCTGGACGGGGCGCTGCGGCCCTTCGACACGGTGGACGGGTCGCTGTTCCTGCTGTCCGTCGACGCGGTGCGCGGGGACGCGCGGGCCGTGGTCCGCTACACCCCGGGCAGCGGAGCGACGCGGCGGGTTCCCCTTGCCGTTCCCCTCCAGCAGGCTCGCGGCACCGCGCGCGGAGACCTGGTCTTCCTCACCGGCACCGGCGGCTCCCTCGTCGCCGTCGACCTGGCGGCCCGCAAGCAGCTGTGGAATCTCGAGACCGGCGTCGTGCGGAGTTCCACGCCCGTCGCCGGGGAACGGTACGTGTACATCACCGCGCCGGACGGGCGGCTGCTCGCCGCCGACGCCCGGCGCGGGACCCTCGCCGGGCAGACCTCGCCCCGGCTGAGGACGCAGTCGGACCGGGTCCCGGGAGCGCTTCCCGAGCCCCTGCTCGTGGGCGACCGGATCTACGCCACCGCGCCGGACGGCAGTGTCTTCGCCGTCGACGCGCGGGATCCGGGCGGGTGGTAGCCGGCCGGGTCGTAGCGGGACGCGCGGAGGGCCGCTCCCGGTGGACGGGGGCGGCCCTCGGCGGCAGCAGGGGGCAGGGGGGTCAGCCCAGCTTCGACACGTCCCGGACCGCGCCCTTGTCCGCGCTGGTCGCCATCGCCGCGTAGGCGCGCAGGGCGGCCGAGACCTTGCGGTCGCGGTTCTTCGGGGCGTACCGGCCGTTCAGGGCCTGCTCGCGGCGGGCCAGCTCGGCGTCGTCGACCAGGAGGTCGATCGAGCGGTTGGGGATGTCGATGCGGATGCGGTCGCCGTCCTCGACGAGGGCGATGGTGCCGCCCGCGGCCGCCTCCGGGGAGGCGTGGCCGATGGACAGGCCCGAGGTGCCGCCGGAGAAGCGGCCGTCGGTGACCAGCGCGCAGGTCTTCCCGAGGCCGCGGCCCTTCAGGTACGAGGTCGGGTAGAGCATCTCCTGCATACCGGGGCCGCCCTTGGGGCCCTCGTAGCGGATGACGACGACGTCGCCGTCCTTGACCTGCTGGGTGAGGATCTTCTGGACGGCCTCCTCCTGCGACTCGCAGACGACCGCCGGGCCCTCGAAGGTCCAGATGGACTCGTCGACGCCGGCCGTCTTCACGACGCAGCCGTCCACGGCCAGGTTGCCCTTGAGGACCGCGAGGCCGCCGTCCTTGGAGTAGGCGTGCTCGACGGAGCGGATGCAGCCGCCCTCGGCGTCCTCGTCCAGGGCCTCCCAGCGCTCGGACTGGGAGAAGGCCTCGGCGGAGCGGACGCAGCCGGGGGCCGCGTGCCACAGCTCGACGGCCTCCGGGGACGGGGAGCCGCCGCGCACGTCCCAGGTCTTCAGCCAGTCGGCGAGGGAGGGGCTGTGGACGGAGTGCACGTCCTCGTTGAGCAGGCCCGCGCGGTGCAGCTCGCCGAGCAGGGCGGGGATGCCGCCGGCGCGGTGCACGTCCTCCATGTAGTACGTGCGGTCCTTGGCCACGTTGGGGGCGACCTTGGCCAGGCACGGCACGCGGCGGGAGACCTCGTTGATCTCCTCCAGGCCGAAGGGGACGCCCGCCTCCTGGGCGGCGGCCAGCAGGTGCAGGATCGTGTTGGTGGAGCCGCCCATGGCGATGTCGAGGGCCATGGCGTTCTCGAAGGCGGCGAAGGACGCCACGCTGCGGGGCAGGACGGTGTCGTCGTCCTGCTCGTAGTAGCGGCGGGTGATGTCCATGACGGTCTTGGCCGCGTTGACATACAGCTGCTTGCGGGCCGTGTGCGTGGCGAGGACCGAGCCGTTGCCGGGCAGGGAGAGGCCGATGGCCTCGGTCAGGCAGTTCATCGAGTTGGCCGTGAACATGCCGGAACAGGAGCCGCAGGTCGGGCAGGCGTTCTCCTCGATGCGGAGGATGTCCTCGTCGGAGATCTTGTCGTTCACGGCGTCGGAGATCGCGTCGACGAGGTCGAGCGTGCGGACCGTGCCGTCGACGAGGGTGGCGCGGCCGGACTCCATCGGGCCGCCGGAGACGAACACCGTGGGGATGTTCAGCCGCAGGGCCGCGTTGAGCATGCCCGGGGTGATCTTGTCGCAGTTGGAGATGCAGATCAGGGCGTCGGCGCAGTGGGCCTCGACCATGTACTCCACGCTGTCCGCGATCAGGTCGCGGGAGGGCAGGGAGTAGAGCATGCCGCCGTGGCCCATGGCGATGCCGTCGTCCACGGCGATGGTGTTGAACTCGCGCGGGATGCCGCCGGCCTCGACCACCGCCTCGCTGACGATCCGGCCGACCGGCGCCAGGTGCGTGTGGCCCGGCACGAACTCCGTGAAGCTGTTGGCGACCGCGATGATCGGCTTGCGGCCGATGTCCGCACCGGGTACACCGGAGGCGCGCATCAGGGCGCGGGCGCCCGCCATGTTGCGGCCGTGGGTGACTGTGCGGGACCTCAGCTCGGGCATCGTCGCTCGCTCCTTCTACAGGCTGCGTCAGAGGATTCGGAGATTTCTGACTGCTACCGAGCGTACGCCGGTCATCCAGTGGGCGGGACGGAGTGTCCGGAATGCGGGATGCCCGTCTCGCGACGGCCCGGCCGGGGCGCTACGGAGCGGTCAGGTGTCCCTGGACGACGGGGGCCAGCCGCTCGATGATCTGCTCCGGGTCCGCCGAGGCCAGCGGCTCGACCTTGATGACGTAGCGCAGGACGGCCGTGCCCACGAGCTGGGCGGCGGCCAGCTCGGCCCGCAGTTCCGCGTCGGGCAGGTCCAGTCGTACGGCGATGCGGTGCAGGACCTGGGTGGCGACGATCCGGCGGAAGACGGCGGCCGCGGTGTCGTTGGTGAGGGCGGAGCGGACGATGGCGAGCAGGGGCGTGCGGGTCGCCGGGTTCTCCCAGACGCCGAAGAAGAAGCGGGCCAGCCGCTCCCCCACGCCGTCGAGGGGGCCCTCCTCGATGGCCTTCGGCGCCTGCAGCGCGGGTCCGAAGGACTGGGTGATCGCCGCCTCGAAGACCTGCTCCTTCGTGCCGAAGTAGTGGTGCACGAGGGCCGAGTCGACACCGGCGGTCTTGGCGATGCCGCGCACGGACGTCTTCTCGTAGCCGCGCTCGGAGAACTCGTCGCGGGCGGCGGTGAGGATGCGGTCGCGGGTGTCGGCGGACTCCGTGCGCGGGGGGCGGCCGCGGCGGCGGGCGGGGCCGGGCCCGGTGCCGGCCGGGGGCCGGTCGGTCATCGGCGCGGCACCTTCGCCGCCGAGGCCAGGTGGAGGCGGGTGAAGGCCAGGGCCTCGGCCAGGTCGGCCTCGCGCTCGGCGGTGGACATGGCGCGGCGGGTGTTGACCTCGATGACGACATGGCCGTCGAAGCCGGTCAGGGCGAGCCGCTCCAGCACCTCGGCGCAGGGCTGGGTGCCGCGGCCGGGCACCAGGTGCTCGTCCTTGGCGGAGCCGCGGCCGTCGGCGAGGTGGACGTGGCCCAGGCGGTCGCCCATGCGCTCGACCATGTCGAGGGCGTCCGTGCGGGCCGTCGCGGTGTGGCTGAGGTCGATCGTGAAGTGGCGGTAGTCGTCGTTCGTGACGTCCCAGTCGGGGGCGTAGGCGAGCATCTCGCGGTCGCGGTAACGCCAGGGGTACATGTTCTCGACGGCGAACCGTACGTCCGTCTCGTTCGCCATGCGCCAGATGCCGGTGACGAAGTCCCGGGCGTACTGGCGCTGCCAGCGGAACGGGGGGTGGACGACGACCGTGGACGCGTCGAGCTTCTCGGCCGCCGCGCGGGCCCGCTGGAGCTTGGTCCAGGGGTCGGTGGACCAGACGCGCTGCGTGATGAGCAGGCAGGGGGCGTGCACGGCCAGGACCGGGATCTGGTGGTAGTCGCTCAGTCTGCGCAGGGCCTCGATGTCCTGGCTGACGGGGTCGGTCCAGACCATGACCTCGACTCCGTCGTAGCCGAGGCGCGCGGCGATCTCGAAGGCCGTGGCCGTCGACTCCGGGTAGACCGAGGCCGTCGAGAGGGCGACCTTCGCGTCCGGGATCTTTACGGCTGGCTCTGCCATGGAGGACAGATTACGGGGTGGGGTGGGGAGGTCGTGGGGTGCCTGCTCGCCGTTGTGGTGATTGCCACGTGGCGGGTGCGGCGTCCGTCGTGGCTCGTCCCCGCCGCCTGGACGTCTACACGGACTCCATGTGGTCCAGCCGGCGCAGGATCACGCCCTCCCGGAGCGCCCAGGGGCAGATCTCCACGCGCTCCACGCCGAACAGGTCCATCGCCGCCTCGGCGACGAGGGCGCCCGCCAGCAGCTGGCCCGCCCTGCCCTCCGAGACGCCCGGGAGCTCGGCCCGTTCCGCCTCCGTCATGCCGGACAGCCTCGGGACCCAGCCCTCCAGGGACTCCCGCTTGAGTTCCCGCTGGACGTAGAGGCCCTCGGCGGAGCGGGCCGCGCCGGCGATGCGGGCGAGCTGCTTGAAGGTCTTGGACGTGGCGACGACGTGGTCGGGGGCGCCGAAGCGGCTGAACTCGCCGACCGTGCGGGCGATCTCCGTGCGGACGTGGCGGCGCAGGGCGCGGACGTCGTCCGGGGCGGGCGGGTCGCCGGGCAGCCAGCCGGCGGTGAGGCGGCCGGCGCCCAGCGGCAGCGAGGCGGCCGCGTCGGGCTCCTCGTCGATGCCGTAGGCGATCTCCAGGGAGCCGCCGCCGATGTCCAGGACCAGGAGCTTCCCGGCCGACCAGCCGAACCAGCGGCGGGCGGCGAGGAAGGTGAGCCGGGCCTCCTCCGCGCCGGTGAGGACCTGCAGCTCGACGCCCGTCTCGGACCGCACGCGCGCGAGGACGTCGTCGGCGTTGCGGGCGTCCCGGACCGCGGAGGTCGCGAACGGCAGCACCTCTTCGACGCCCTTGTCCTCGGCGGCCTGGAGGGACTCGTGGACGACCCCTATGAGCCGGTCTATGCCGTCGGGGCCGATCGCGCCGCTGTCGTCGAGGAGCTGGGCGAGGCGCAGTTCCGCCTTGTGCGAGTGCGCGGGCAGCGGGCGCGCGCCGGGGTGTGCGTCCACCACCAGCAGATGCACCGTGTTCGATCCCACGTCGAGGACACCGAGTCTCATGTACGGAACGCTACTGCCAGCGGTGCCGTCCGCCGTCCTCGGTGGGGGCATCAGGCCCGTACCCTGGACTCGTGCCAAAGACGAAAAAGGCCAAGCGCGACAAATCACCGGGCGTCGCGGTATCCGACGAGAAGGGGCTCGACTTCGCTCGCGCGTGGGTGGAGTTTCCCGATCCGGCGGACGACGAGCAGGTGTTCCGCTGCGATCTGACATGGCTGACCTCTCGCTGGAACTGCATCTTCGGCAGCGGCTGCCAGGGCATCCAGGCGGGCCGCGCGGATGACGGGTGCTGCACGTTGGGTGCCCACTTCTCCGACGAGGACGACGAGCAGCGCGTCGCCGAGCATGTGGCGAGGCTCACGCCGGACATCTGGCAGCACCACGCCGAGGGCACGGCCAACGGCTGGGTGTCCGAGGACGAGGACGGCGACCGTCAGACCCGCCCCTTCCAGGGCTCCTGCATCTTCCAGAACCGGCCCGGTTTCCCGGGCGGCGCGGGCTGCTCGCTGCACATCCTCGCCCTGAAGGAGGGCCGGGAGCCGCTGGAGACCAAGCCGGACGTGTGCTGGCAGCTGCCGGTGCGGCGGACGTACGAGTGGATCGACCGGCCCGACGACACGCGCGTGCTGCAGGTGTCGATCGGTGAGTACGACCGCCGGGGCTGGGGCCCGGGCGGGCACGACCTGCACTGGTGGTGCACCTCGGCGACCTCGGCGCACGGCGCGGGCGAGCCGGTGTACGTCTCCTACCGGCCCGAGCTGATCGAGCTGATGGGCAAGGCCGGCTACGACCGGCTGGTCGAGCTGTGCGAGGAGCGGCTGGCCTCGCAGCTGCCGCTGCTCGCGCCGCATCCGGCGGACCCGGCGGTCTGAGCGGCCGGGGCCTAGGGGGTGTCCGCAAAGTCACGTCGTTCGCCCGGAGGGCGGGCCCTGCGGCGTCATGGGGGTCCCCCCTGCTCGAGCGAAGCCGAGAGCTTGGGGGAGCGTGCTCTCGGCGTGCCGGGCGGACGCCTGCGTACTGGTTGTACTCGGGTGTTCGCCCGGTACGGCGAGTGGGGGCACCCCCTGCTCGAAGAGCTTGGGGGAGCGTGCCAGGCGTCACGGGGCAGGCGGGACTTTGCGGACACCCCCTAGGACGTGGCCGGGCTCGGGTCGCCGCTGTCCGGGGGCGGGGGCGGCGAGTCCGCCGGGGCGGTGGGCTCCGGGTCCGTCGGTGTGGGCGTGGGGTCCGGGTCGGGCGACGGGGGCGGCGTGGTCGGGGTCGGGTCCGGGGCGGACGTCGTGGGCGTCGGGTCGGGCCGGGTCGGGGGCGGCTCGGCCGGGCTGCTGGGGCGCGGGCCGGGGCCGGAGGGGCTGGGCACGGTGCCGTAGCCCTCGATGTGGACGACGGCGCCGACGGGTGCCACCGCCACCTGCGCGCGCCAGGGGCCGGAGGGGTCCCGCAGGTGGTCGACGTACACCTTGATCGTCAACGACTCGCCGGGCCGGAGCGTTCCCGACGACTGGCTGAGGTAGAGCCAGTCGGCTCCCGTGGTGGCGGACCAGCGGACCGGGGCGGGGCCCGTGGCCGTCAGCGTGATCAGGGTGGTGTCGCCGCTGTGGCCGGCCGTGACGTCCAGGGCGGCCTTGCGGCCGGCGCCGGGGACGCCGATGACCTCGACGGAGACGTCGGCCTTGCCGTCCTTGCCGAAGCGGGGGCCGGGGCGGGTGCTGGCGTTGCCCGTGTTCTCGTAGCCGCCGCCCGCCATCTCGCCGTCCAGGCCGAACGGGTCGTCCGCCTCGCGCGCGGAGGCCGAGCGGCCGTCCTGGCCCTCGCCCACGGGGGTGCCCCGGTAGGCGGCCCACAGGGCGAGCACGGGGGCGGCCACCACGGTGGCGACAACCGTGGTCGTGACGGCACGCGCGCGGAGCCGGTCCCTTCGGGCGGCGTGGTCCTTGGGGTCCATCGGGAAGCCGCGCCGGTCGAAGCGGGGCGCGGCGCCCCGCGCGCGCGGGTGGTGGGCCATGGCGACGTGCAGGGCCGCGCGGGGCGCCGGCAGGACGGGCAGTTCGGCGGGGGTGACGCTGGTGCCGGGCCAGCGGCCGGGGATGGCGCGCTCGGCGGTGCGGCGGCAGCGCGGGCAGTCGTCGACGTGCCGGACGAGTTCGCGGCGCAGGGCCGTGCCGAGCACGAGCCGGTCGTCGCCGACGAGGTGCGCGACGCTCGGGCACGCCCCGGTCTCGACGACGGCGAGGGCGGCACGCGTGCGTTCCACCTCGCAGGCGGCGGAGGCGAGCAGGTCGCGGGTGGCGGCCACGTCCATGCCGAGGACGGCGGCGACCTCGTGGGCGGCGAGGTGGTGGCGCACGGCGAGTTCGAGCGCCTCCCGCTGCTCCGGGGTGGTGCCGGCGGCCTCCGGCCAGGCCAGCAGGGCCAGTTCGGCGCGCCGGCGTTCCCGGACCTCCTCGGAGAGGGCCGGGGCGGTCTGCCGGTCGGCGCGCTGCCGGTCGGAACGGCCCGCCGCGTGGCTGCTCTGACGTTTCTGCTTGGCCTCGGCCAGCTTGCGCAGACACGCCCAGCGGGCCAGCGCGTACAGCCAGGCCCTGCGGTCCGCGGGCGCCTCGGGGACGTGCCGGCCGCGGCGTTCGGCGAGGGCGAGGACGTCGCCCAGAGCGGCGGTCGCGGCGTCGTGGTCGCACAGCACGGACAGGCAGTAGGTGAACAGGCCGTCCAGGTAGGGCTCGTAGCGCGCGGGCGGCCGCTGCGCCAGGGTGCGGGCGGCCCCGCGGTCACGCGCTTCCCGGTGCACCCGGTGTGCGCCGGCCGTGCGGGTCGAGATCTCCGGAGTACTGCTCATCATTCGGCGACCGTAGGGTGCCGGGAGTGGCACCTTCAGGCGGCTTGAGCGCTTTTAATCCGTACGGGTGAAACGATCCCTCAATCGGGGACAGGAACCCGGCGTTCCGCCGCTGGCGCGGGGTGGCGGGCGCCTGGCGCGCGGGGGGCCGCGCCCGCCCGCTCCCCCTGTTGTCAGTGGCTGCGGCTACGGTTTCGTCCATGGCTGCCCGTACGAAGACCACCAAGGACCGCCCGTCCTACCGCTGCACGGAGTGCGGCTGGCAGACGGCGAAGTGGCTCGGCCGCTGCCCCGAGTGCCAGGCCTGGGGGACGGTCGAGGAGTACGGCGCGCCCGCGGTCCGTACGACGACGCCGGGGCGGGTCACCACCTCCGCCCTGCCGATCGGCCAGGTGGACGGCCGTCAGGCCACCGCCCGCCCCACCGGCGTGCCGGAGCTGGACCGCGTGCTCGGCGGCGGGCTGGTCCCCGGCGCGGTGGTGCTGGTCGCGGGCGAGCCGGGCGTCGGCAAGTCGACGCTGCTGCTGGACGTGGCGGCCAAGTCGGCGAGCGACGAGCACCGCACCCTGTACGTCACGGGCGAGGAGTCGGCGAGCCAGGTCCGGCTGCGCGCCGACCGCATCGGCGCCATCGACGACCACCTGTACCTGGCGGCCGAGACGGATCTGGCGGCGGTGCTGGGCCACCTGGACGCGGTGAAGCCCTCGCTGCTGATCATGGACTCGGTGCAGACGGTGGCCTCCCCCGAGATCGACGGCGCGCCCGGCGGCATGGCCCAGGTGCGCGAGGTCGCCGGGGCCCTGATCCGGGCGTCCAAGGAGCGCGGCATGTCCACGCTCCTGGTGGGCCACGTCACGAAGGACGGCGCGATCGCGGGCCCGCGCCTGCTGGAGCACCTGGTCGACGTCGTCCTGCACTTCGAGGGCGACCGGCACGCGCGCCTGCGGCTCGTGCGCGGCGTCAAGAACCGCTACGGCACCACGGACGAGGTCGGCTGCTTCGAGCTGCACGACGAGGGCATCACGGGCCTGGCCGACCCGAGCGGGCTCTTCCTGACCCGCCGGGCCGAACCGGTCCCGGGCACCTGCCTGACCGTCACCCTGGAGGGCCGCCGCCCCCTGGTCGCCGAGGTCCAGGCGCTCACGGTGGACTCGCAGATCCCCTCCCCGCGCCGCACCACCTCGGGCCTGGAGACCTCCCGGGTGTCGATGATGCTGGCGGTGCTGGAACAGCGCGGGCGGATCAGCGCCTTGGGCAAAAGGGACATCTACTCCGCGACGGTCGGCGGGGTGAGGCTCTCCGAGCCGGCGGCGGACCTGGCCGTGGCCCTCGCCCTGGCGAGCGCCGCGAGTGACACACCTCTCCCCAAGAACCTCGTCGCGATCGGCGAGGTGGGCCTCGCGGGCGAGGTGAGACGGGTCACGGGCGTGCAGCGCAGGCTGGCGGAAGCCCACCGTCTGGGCTTCACTCATGCCCTGGTACCGGGCGACCCGGGCAAGATCCCGGCGGGTATGAAGGTCCTGGAAGTCGCGGACATAGGGGACGCCCTGCGGGTCCTTCCCCGGTCCCGTCGCCGAGAGGCCCCACGGGACGAGGAGGGTCGCCGGTAGACTTTGCCCTGGTCTCGCCCGTCCGTGCGAACCGAGCGCGCGACACGGGGGCGCCCAGAACCTGCGACCGGAGGAGTGCAGTGGCAGCCAACGACCGGGCATCAGCTCCCGGAAAGTCCGGCGGGAGTGCCGGTACCGATGGCCTGATGCGCGCCTCGCTGAGCGCCGTGGCACCCGGAACCGCCCTCCGCGACGGACTGGAGCGCGTGCTCCGCGGCAACACCGGCGGGCTCATCGTGCTCGGCTCCGACAAGACGGTCGAGGCGCTGTGCACGGGCGGTTTCGTGCTGGACGTCGAGTTCACCGCGACCCGTCTGCGCGAGCTGTGCAAGCTGGACGGCGGCATCGTGCTGTCCTCGGACCTGTCGAAGATCCTGCGCGCGGGCGTGCAGCTGGTCCCGGACCCGACGATCCCCACGGAGGAGACGGGCACCCGGCACCGCACGGCGGACCGCGTCAGCAAGCAGGTCGGCTTCCCGGTCGTGTCGGTCTCCCAGTCGATGCGGCTGATCGCCCTGTACGTCGACGGCCAGCGCCGCGTGCTGGAGGACTCGGCGGCGATCCTGTCCCGCGCCAACCAGGCCCTCGCGACCCTGGAGCGCTACAAGCTCCGCCTCGACGAGGTCGCGGGCACGCTGTCGGCGCTGGAGATCGAGGACCTGGTGACCGTCCGGGACGTCTCGGCGGTCGCCCAGCGCCTGGAGATGGTGCGCCGCATCGCCACGGAGATCGCCGAGTACGTGGTGGAGCTGGGCACGGACGGCCGGCTGCTCGCCCTCCAGCTGGACGAGCTGATCGCGGGCGTCGAGCCCGAGCGCGAGCTGGTCGTGCGGGACTACGTCCCCGAGCCCACGGCCAAGCGTTCCCGCACGGTCGACGAGGCCCTGGCCGAGCTCGACGCCCTCAGCCACGCCGAGCTGCTCGAACTGCCC
Source organism: Streptomyces sp. NPDC006140 (assembly GCF_040628815.1). Taxonomy (NCBI): domain Bacteria; kingdom Bacillati; phylum Actinomycetota; class Actinomycetes; order Kitasatosporales; family Streptomycetaceae; genus Streptomyces; species Streptomyces sp. NPDC006140. The sequence continues at coordinate 18,786 of NZ_JBEXTS010000005.1, forward strand.
ACGGTGGCCCGGGCGTTGGGCTACACGGGCTCTCCCGAGACGCTGGACTCGGCGGTGTCCCCGCGCGGCTTCCGGCTCCTCGCCAAGGTGCCGCGCCTGCCCGGCGCGATCATCGACCGCCTGGTGGAGCACTTCGGCGGTCTGCAGAAGCTGCTCGCGGCGAGCGTCGACGACCTCCAGACGGTGGACGGCGTGGGCGAGGCGCGGGCGCGCAGCGTCCGGGAGGGGCTGTCGCGGCTGGCGGAGTCGTCGATCCTGGAGCGGTACGTCTAAGCACTCCCCCTCACCGCACTCCCCCCGCACCGGCTGGAACGGCTGAGGGCGGTACCCGTCGCCGGGTACCGCCCTCGAGTCTTCTTCGCCGCAGGCTTCTAGTCCGCCGACAGCACGAACGACGTCTGCACCTTCGCGAAGCCCGGAGCCTTGGCTTCCACCAGGTACGTGCCCGTCCCGGCCGAGCCCGCGGGAGGCGTGGCGCACTCGGGGGCGCTGGGCTTGCGGTCCCACGTCACGGTGTAGGTGATGCCGCTGCCGGCGGGGACCCGGTAGAGCTGGTGGGCGGCGGACTTGGGGCAGTCCGCGGAGGACCAGTAGTCGTCGTCGCTGCTCGCCGGGGTGACCGTGAACACCGCGCCCTTCGGCCCGAGATCGATCTTGCAGTCGCTGCCGGAGATGTTCCGCGCGGTCAGCAGGAACGTGGGCGTCTGCTCGGGGTCGTAGGTGTTGTGCCGGCTGCGCAGGCTGAACTTGACCACGCTGGCGGTGCAGTTGGGCAGCGTGGAGCCGGCCGGCAGGGTGTCGCCGATGCCGACGCCGCCCGCCGTGTCGCCGCCCGAGCCACCGCTGCCACCCGAGCCCGCGGAGCCGGAGCCGCCCGAGCCCGCGGAGCCGGAACCGTCGCCGGAGCCCGAGCCGCCTGTGGAGCCGTCGCCCGAGCCGCTGCCCGAACCGTCCCCGGAGCCCGACGACGAGCCGCCGGAGCCCGAACCGCCCGACTCCTCACGCCCGCCGGGGGCTTGACTGATGGCCGGACCCGAACTCGACGGGCCGGGGGTGATGGAGGGCGCGGGATTCTTGCCGTTGGCGCCGTTGTCGCTGTCCTTGCCGCCCCCGCCGCCCATGGTCACGATCCAGGTGATCAGCAGCGCCAACAGGGCGACCACAGACACCAGTACGACCCTCCGACGCCAGTAGATGGAGGAGGGAAGCGGCCCGACCGGATTGCGCAGAGATCCCACGGCGCAAACCTTACGAGAGATCGGCGCGTTCGCCGGTCCCACCCGCCGCCGGGACGACAACTTTTCCGGATCATCATCCCGGAAACTGCCGCCCCACCCCTGTCTTTCGTCAGGTTCGGAACGCGACGATCGCTGGGTGTGACGGGATCGGGATTCCGCCTACCGTCCGTGACCATGACCTTCGAGGACACCGCGCTCTACCGCGACATCACCGACTTCGCCCACGACTCCCCGATGTGGGTACGGCACGGGGCCGAGCTGTGGACGGAGGCCGGACTGCTGGTCTTCGTCGGCCTGTTCGCCGCCGCCTGGTGGCGGGCCCGCCGCGACAGCACCCAGGTGTTCGCGATCGCGGCCCTTGCACCTCTGGCCACGGCCGTGGCGTACGTGGTGAGCGAGCTGCTCAAGTCCGTGGTCGCGGAGGAGCGTCCGTGCCGGGCGGTCGCCGGGGCGGCCGCGTCCCTGGCCGCGTGCCCGGCGCACGGCGACTGGTCGTTCCCGTCCAACCACGCCACGATCGCGGGCGCGGCGGCGGTCGCCCTGGCCCTGGTCCGGCGCGCGCTCCTGTGGCTGACGGCCCCGCTCGCCCTGCTCATGGCGTTCTCCCGGGTCTTCGTCGGCGTGCACTACCCGCACGACGTCGTCGCGGGGCTGGCGTTGGGCACGGTCGTCGCCCTCGTCGCCGTGCGGCTGGGCACGGGGCCGATGACGCGGCTGGCCGGGGCGCTGCGCGGCTCACCGGCGCCGGTGGTGCGGTGGGTGGCGGGGCCCGGCCGCCCGAACCCTCCCACGGCCATACCGTCGTACGAGATGCCCGCGGAGCGCTGAGCGGACCGGCCGCTACGGCTCCACCAGCCCGGCCTCGTACGCGACGATCGCCGCCTGTACCCGGTTGCGTACGCCCAGCCGGTCCAGGACCGCGCTCACGTACGCCTTCACCGTGCCCTCGACGAGGTGCAGCCGGGCGGCGATCTCCGGGTTGGACAGGCCGGCGCCGACCAGGCCGAGCACCTCGCGTTCACGGGGGCTCAGGCCGGCCACGCGCTCGCGTGCCCGCGCCTCGCGGGTGAGCCGGCCGCCGCCGAGTCCCTCGTCGATGACGTACCGGGCCACCTTGGGCGAGAGGAACGCCGCCCCGGCCGCCACCGCCCGTACGCCCGCGATCAGTTCGTACGGGTCCCCGGACTTCAGCAGGAAGCCGGTGGCGCCGCCGCCGAGGGCGCGGGTCACGTAGGCGCCCTCGGAGAACGTGGTGAGCATCGCGACGGCCGTGCCGGGCACGGTCCGCACGATCTCCTCCGCCGCCGTGAGGCCGTCCAGGCGCGGCATGCGGATGTCGAGCAGGGCCACGTCCGGACGGTGGGCGCGGGCCAGCTCGACCGCCGCGCGCCCGTCGCCCGCCTCGGCGACGACCTCCGTCTCGCCGCTGCTGCCCAGGATGGCGCGCACACCGGCGCGGACCATGGCCTCGTCGTCGGCCAGGAGCACGCGGATCACTGTGAGAACTCCTCGAATTCTTCCCGGCCTTCGCCGGACAGGCCGATGCGGGGAACGACGTCCTTGGCGACCAGCCGCCCGGCCTCGAAGCACAGCCGGAAGTGGTCGACGGAGACGAAGAGTTCGCCGCTCGCACGGTAGTAGCGGCAGTCCGCCCCCTCGGGCGGGGCGGGGGCCCGTTCCTCGGGCGGGTCGTTCACGTCCCGCTCGGGCAGCAGGTGCCGGACCTCGGCCGCCGGGGTGCCCAGGCGCAGTTCCGCGTACGCGGCGGGTTCCAGCACCGAGTGCTTCTCCGCGTACGCGTACCAGCCGAAGGCCACGCCGACCAGGACGGCGCCCGCGCCGGCCGCGGCGCCGAGGGCGGCGGCGACACGGCGGCGGGCGTGCCGGAAGGGAGCCGGGCCGGGGGGCTTGGCGGTGGGCTGCTGCTCGGGGGCGGCGGGGACGTACGCCGAGACCCGGAACCCTTCCTCGTGCGGGCCGGCCTCGAACGTGCCGCCGGCGGCGGTCACGGCGGCCCGCAGCCCGAGCAGGCCCGTACCGCCCCCGGAGGGCCGGGAACCGTCCTGCGCGGCCCGGCCGTTGGTGAGGGTGACGGCCGTCCCCGTGGGCCTCCCCTCCACCGCCACGACCACGGGGGCGCCCGGCGCGTGCCGTGCCGCGTTGGTCAGTGCCTCCCGGACCACGCGGTGCAGCAGCCGCTCGGCGACCCCGCCCGGCTCCACGGGCGGGTCCTGTCCGGCGGGCTCCCAGCGCACGGGGAGCCCCGACTCCGCGGCGCGGGCGACGAGTTGCTCCAGGGTCTCGCCCGCCGGGGCCAGCGGCGCCGGCTCGTCGTCGTCCTCGCGCAGCACGCCGATGATGCGGTGCAGCCGGTCCGTGGCGTCGGCGGCCGCCGCGCGCAGGTCGGCCGCCGCGCTCCGGTGCTCGTCGCCGAGCCCGGGGGCGACCTGGAGGGCGCCCGCGCGCAGGGCGATGAGGCTCAGTTCGTGGCCGAGGGAGTCGTGCATGTCCTGGGCGATCCTGGCCCGTTCGCGCAACCGGGCGCGTTCCTCCGCGAGGCGCTGCTCGTCCTCCAGCCGGGCGGCGCGCAGCCAGCCCGCCTCGGCCAGCTCGCGGCTCTGCCGCCAGTAGCGCCCGCCGAGCCAGGGGAAGACGCAGCCGAACAGCAGCGTGCCCGTCATGACGAGCCACTCGGGGGCCGGATCGACCCCGACGAGCGCGATCCGCGCGGTGCCGGCGCAGGCGACCGCCGCGAAACACAGCACCGCGGGGCGCGCCCGGCCGGCCCGCAGCCCGAGCAGCAGCGCGAACAGGCCGAGGGCCGGGCCGTAGGAGGCGGTGAACAGTGCCGGGGCGGCGGTCAGGCTCAGGGCGGCCGCCAGTGCGAAGGCGGTGAGCGGTGACCGCCGGGACAGGGCGGCCGCGACCGCCAGCACGGCCACACCGACCGCCTGCTGCCAGGCCGGCCGGGGTTCGTTCAGCCCGATCCGGTCGGCCGTGAGCGCCGGCAGCGCGAGAGCGGCCCACAGGAGGGCGCCCCGGGCGAGAGGGGCCGGACGAGGACGTTCCATGCGCGTGACGCTACAAGCGCCGGGCGGGGTGGCACTGCTGCCGATCGTCAGGTACGTGGCTGCCCTGTGCCCGGACGTCAGATGCCTGGCTCCTTCGGAGCGCGGCGCCCGGACGTCAGGTACCTGGCTCCCTCAGGGGTGGCGGTGTGCCCGGATCGGTGGCTCTGCGTGGCACCATCGAGAGGCCATGACTGCTCCCACGAAGCCCCCGCGCCCCACCGCCTCCCCCACCACCTCCCTGACCGAAGCGTCCTCCGAAGCCCCCTCCGGCCCGCCCCTCGGCGAGAACCTGCACTCCCCCGTCATCGACTGGTTCGACGAGAACGCCCGTGACCTGCCGTGGCGGCGTCCCGAGGCCGGGGCGTGGGGGGTGATGGTCAGTGAGTTCATGCTGCAGCAGACGCCGGTGAGCCGCGTGCTGCCCGTCTACGAGCAGTGGCTGGCCCGCTGGCCGCGCCCCGCCGACCTGGCCGCGGAGGCGCCCGGCGAGGCCGTCCGCGCCTGGGGCCGGCTCGGCTACCCGCGCCGCGCGCTGCGGCTGCACGGAGCCGCGGTCGCCATAACGGAACGGCACGGCGGTGACGTGCCGGCCGACCACGCCCAGCTGCTGGCCCTGCCCGGCATCGGCGAGTACACGGCCGCCGCCGTCGCCTCCTTCGCCTACGGGCAGCGGCACCCGGTGCTCGACACCAACGTGCGCCGGGTCTTCGCCCGCGCGGTCACCGGCGTGCAGTACCCGCCGAACGCCACCACCGCCGCCGAGCGCAGGCTGGCCCGCGCGCTGCTGCCCGAGGACGAGCCGACCGCCGCCCGCTGGGCCGCCGCCTCCATGGAGCTGGGCGCGCTGGTGTGCACGGCCAAGAGCGAGTCCTGCCACCGCTGCCCGATCGCCGCGCAGTGCGCGTGGCGGCTGGCGGGCAAGCCGGAGCACGACGGGCCGCCGCGCCGCGGCCAGACGTACGCGGGCACCGACCGGCAGGTGCGCGGGCGGCTGCTCGCCGTGCTGCGGGAGGCCCACGGTCCGGTTCCGCAGGCGGCCCTGGACCGGGTGTGGCACGAGCCGGTGCAGCGCGCGCGGGCCCTGGACGGCCTCGTCGCCGACGGGCTGGTGGAGCCGCTGGCGGGCGGGATGTACCGGCTGCCGCTGACGTGACACGGCTTCCGTTGCCGTGAGACGGCGCGCAAATCGCCCGTAACCATGCCAACCAACCCAGCCCTTTACCCGCGTCCGACAGCTGTTACACAACCGACGGACAGCCGAGCGCTGGCCGCAGGCTGCTTCGGACAGCGCCGTGACAACGCCTCCGTAGCTTCTTCTCCGTCATCAGGGACAGCGGAACCCGGCGGCAGGACGCGCCGGTATACGGGGATGGAGGCGGTTGCACATGGCGCAGGGCGAGGTGCTCGAGTTCGAGGAGTACGTGCGCACCCGGCAGGACGCGCTGCTGCGCAGTGCCCGCCGCCTGGTCCCGGACCCGACGGACGCGCAGGACCTGCTGCAGACGGCGCTGGTCCGCACGTACGGCCGCTGGGAGACCATCGAGGACAAGCGGCTGGCGGACGCCTACCTGCGCCGGGTCATGATCAACACCCGGACGGAGTGGTGGCGGGCCCGCAAGCTGGAGGAGGTCCCGACCGAGCAGCTCCCGGACGCCTCGGTCGACGACTCCACCGAGCAGCACGCCGACCGCGCCCTGCTGATGGACGTGCTGAAGGTGCTCGCCCCGAAGCAGCGCAGTGTCGTGGTGCTGCGACACTGGGAGCAGATGTCCACGGAGGAGACGGCCGCCGCCCTCGGCATGTCGGCCGGAACGGTCAAGAGCACGCTGCACCGGGCGCTCGCCCGGCTCCGCGAGGAGCTGGAGTCCCGCGATCTCGACGCACGCGCGCTGGAGCGTGAGGAGCGGGAGCGGTGCGCGGCCTGACCGGCGAGGGTTCCGCGGGGAACCGGGGCGGCATCCAGGCGGTGATCATGGCACTGGCCGTGTTCGCCGCCCTCGCCCTTTTCGCGTCCTCGTGCGCCGCCGGCGGCACCGGCGCGCGTGACGAGGGCCCGGCGCACACGGACTCGGACTCGGTGGCGGGTGCCGCCGGCACGCCGTCCGCCGCGCCGTCGAAGACGCCCGACGCGGTGAACGCGGTCCGGCTCGTCAAGGACGACCCCGAGGTCGCACCCGAGGTGAAGCGCGACCTCAAGCCGTGCGTCGCCGACGAGTACCCCGTCGACGTCTCCTACGGCAACCTCACCGGCGGCTCGGCCGACGATGTCGTCGTCAACGTGCTGACCTGCGGTGACGCGGTGGGTGTGGGCAGTTACGTGTATCGCGAGCAGGACGGCTCGTACAAGAATGTGTTCAAGGCGGAGGAACCTCCGGTCTACGCGGAGATCGACCGCGGCGACCTGGTGGTGACGAAGCAGGTGTACGAGAAGGGCGACCCGGTGTCGAGTCCCTCCGGGGAGAACGTGATCACGTACCGGTGGGCCTCCGGCCGGTTCACCGAGGAGTACCGCACGCACAACGACTACGGGAAGGTCGTCGGCGACAGCGCGTCGCCGGTGCCCGCGAGCTGAACGGGCCGGGCCGCGTGAACCGGTCGGGCCGCTCGGAACGATTCCCCGGTGAACGCGTCGCACGGACCGTGCGTCCCAGCAGAGAGAACGCACCCCACGCACCCCACGGATCACACGAGGACTGAGAGCACCGGGATGGCAGACCAGACCCACGTCCTGTTCGTCGAGGACGACGACGTCATCCGCGAGGCCACGCAGCTCGCCCTGGAACGGGACGGCTTCGCGGTCACCGCCATGCCCGACGGCCTGTCGGGCCTGGAGGCGTTCCGCCGGGACCGCCCCGACATCGCGCTGCTGGACGTCATGGTGCCCGGCCTCGACGGGGTCAGCCTGTGCCGCCGGATCCGGGACGAGTCGACCGTGCCGGTGATCATGCTGTCGGCGCGGGCCGACTCCATCGACGTCGTACTGGGCCTGGAGGCGGGCGCCGACGACTACGTGACCAAGCCGTTCGACGGTGCCGTCCTGGTCGCCCGGATCCGCGCGGTGCTGCGCCGGTTCGGGCACGCGGGCGGCGGCCGGGGCGAGGAGCAGGCCGCCCCGGCGAGCGGCGGGGTGCTGACCTTCGGGGAGCTGGAGGTCGACACCGAGGGCATGGAGGTCCGCCGGGCCGGGCAGCCGGTGGCGCTGACGCCGACCGAGATGCGGCTGCTGCTGGAGTTCTCCTCGGCGCCGGGCACGGTCCTGTCCCGCGACAAGCTGCTGGAGCGGGTGTGGGACTACGGCTGGGGCGGGGACACCCGGGTCGTCGACGTGCACGTGCAGCGGCTGCGGCAGAAGATCGGCCAGGACCGTATCGAGACGGTCCGCGGCTTCGGCTACAAGTTGAAGGCCTGAGCAGGGGTTATGAGGGGGCATTTCCGGCGCCTGGTCGCCACGGGCTTGGAGCGCGCGGGCATCCGCACGGGCCTCAGATGGAAGCTGAGCGCGGCCATCGCGCTGGTCGGGGCGCTGGTGGCGGTCGCGCTGAGCCTGGTCGTGCACAACGCCGCGCGGGTGTCGATGCTGGACAACGCCCGGGACCTCGCCGACGAGCGCATCATCATCGCCCAGCGCAACTACGAGCTGTCCGGGCGGATCAACTTCCCCAACACCAAGATCGACGACCCCGATCTGCCGGCGGCGCTGCGGGACCGGGTCGAGGCGGGGCAGCGGGCGACGTACGTGGCCGACCGGCCGGGTGACGCGCCCGACATATGGGCCGCCGTGCCGCTGAAGAACGGGCATGTGATGTCCCTGCACTCGGGCTTCACGGACCGCAGCTCGGACATCCTGAAGGATCTCGACCAGGCCCTGGTGATCGGCTCCATCGCCGTCGTCCTCGGCGGCAGCGCCCTCGGGGTGCTCATCGGCGGGCACCTCTCACGGCGGCTGCGCAAGGCGGCCGTCGCGGCCAACCAGCTCGCGGGCGGCGAGACGGACGTCCGCGTGCGGGACGCCATGGGCGGGGTCGTCCGGGACGAGACCGACGACCTGGCGAGCGCGGTGGACGCCATGGCGGACGCGCTGCGGCAGCGGATCGAGGCCGAGCGGCGGGTCACCGCCGACATCGCGCACGAGCTGCGCACCCCGGTGACGGGGCTGCTGACCGCCGCCGAGCTGCTGCCGCCCGGCCGGCCGACCGAGCTGGTGCTGGACCGGGCCAAGGCCATGCGCACGCTCGTGGAGGACGTGCTGGAGGTGGCCCGGCTGGACGGGGCCTCGGAGCGGGCGGAGCTGCAGGACATCATGCTGGGCGAGTTCGTCGCCCGGCGGGTGGCGGCCAAGGACCCGGACGTCGAGGTGCGGATCGTGCACGAGTCGGAGGTGACCACCGACCCGCGGCGCCTGGAGCGGGTGCTGTTCAACCTCCTCGCCAACGCGGCCCGGCACGGCAAGCCGCCCATCGAGGTCACCGTCGAGGGCCGGGTCATCCGCGTCCGCGACCACGGCCCCGGCTTCCCGGAGGACCTGCTCGCCGAGGGGCCGAGCCGCTTCCGCACCGGCAGCAGGGACCGGGCCGGCCACGGTCACGGCCTCGGCCTGACCATCGCGGCCGGGCAGGCCCGGGTACTGGGCGCCCGGCTCACCTTCCGCAACGTCCGCACGCCGGGCGCGCCGGAGGAGGTGCCCGCCGAGGGCGCGGTGGCGGTGCTGTGGCTGCCGGAGCACGCGCCGACGAACACGGGGAGCTATCCGATGCTGCCGGGGTCGTAGACCGCCGCCCCGATCAGGCGCCGGAGGCCGTCCCGGTCAGCAGGTCCAGTCCCGGTCAGCAGGTCCAGTCCTGGTCCATGTCGAGGCCGCCCTCGCGGGGCTGGGTGAACGAGAACCAGTTGCCGGAGTCGTCGCGGAACAGCGCCTCCGTGCCGTACGGGCGCTCCTGCGGCTCCTGGAGGAACTCCACGCCGCGGTCCTTGAGCTTCTTGTAGTCGCCGTGGATGTCGTCGGTGGTCAGCACGCCCGCGCCGAGCGCCCCCTTGGTCACCAGCTTGCGGAGCATCTCGGCCGACTCGGGGTCCATCGCGGGGCCGCCGGGCACCATCAGCGTCAGCTCCACGTCGGGCTGGTTCGGCGAGCCGACCGTGAGCCAGCGCATGCCGCCCTCGCCCATGGTCATGTCCGTACGGACCTCCAGGCCCAGTTTCTGGGTGTAGAACTCCTTGGCGCGGTCCTGGTCGAGGACCCAGACGGTCGAGATGGCGAGACCCTTGATCATGGCGTGCTCCTGCTGCTCGCGGCCGGTTCGTGCGTGTCCTGCCACCGTAGGCAGCGGGGGTGTCAGCCCGCTTCTCCGGAATTGCGCTGCTGTCCCGGCCCGGCCCCGGGCCCGGGTGGGGTGCGGAAGCCGCCCGCCCAGAGCATGGCGTAGCAGCCGGGTATCAGCGCGGCTCCGCGGCCCACGTGCTGGTGCCGGTACTCGCTCGGTGTCAGCCCGGTCCAGGCCTTGAAGCGCGCCGAGAACGTGCCCACGCTGCTGAAGCCGACCAGGTGGCAGATCTCCGTCACCGAGAGGTTCGCCGTGCGCAGCAGGTCCTCGGCGCGGTCTATGCGGCGGTGCGTGAGGTACTGGCCGGGGGTCTCGCCGTACGCCTCCTTGAAGGCGCGGATGAAGTGGTAGCGCGAGTACCCGGCGTGCGCGGCGACGGTGTCCAGGTCGAGCTCGGGGTCGGCCCAGTCCCGGTCCATGGCGTCCTTGGCGCGCCGCACCTGCCGCATCTTGTCCATGCGACCGATGGTGGCACGGGGGTCTGACAGTGGGGTCCGACCGATCCGGCAGCGGGGGTCCGACAGCGGGAAGCCGGCAGCCGGGCCCGGTGCGGCCGGGCAGGGCGAAGCCCCCGGGGCGGACACCCCGGGGGCTTCTCACGGTCCGGTCAGACGGCCTCGACCACCGGCGTCTGCGCCGCCGGGCCGTCCGCGCGGTCCTCGTCCGCCGTCTTCGGCCCCGCTCCCCGCAGCGGCACCTCCTTGACGAACACGGCGGCCGCCAGCGACACCACCGCCACCACGGCCCCGAGCAGGAACGCCGAGTGCGTGCCGGCGGAGACCGCGTGCTGGTAGGCCTCGCGGGCCAGCGCCGGCAGCTTGGCGAGGCTCGCCGCGTCGAGCTGCGCCGACTGCTCGGTCACCTTGGAGCCCAGCGCCCCGGCCCGCTCGGACATGACGTCCTGGACGCGGCTGTTGAACAGCGCGCCCATGATCGCGACGCCGAAGGAGGAACCGAGGGTGCGGAAGAGCGTGGTGGACGAGGAGGCGACGCCCATGTCCTTCATCTCCACGCTGTTCTGCGCGACGAGCATGGTGATCTGCATCAGGCAGCCCATGCCGAGCCCGACCACGGCCATGAAGACCCCGGAGGTGAACCGCGAGGTGCCCGTGTCCATGGTGGACAGGAGGTAGAGCCCGACGATCATCAGCGCGCTGCCGAGCACCGGGAACACCTTGTACTTGCCGGTGTTCGTGGTGACCCGGCCGGCGACCATGGACGTGACGAGCATCGCGCCCAGCATCGGCAGGAGCAGCAGCCCCGAGTTCGTCGCGGAGGCGCCCTGCACGGACTGCTGGTACAGCGGCAGGAACAGCGTGGCGCCGAACATCACGAAGCCGGTGATGAAGCCGATGACCGACATCAGCGTGAAGTTGCGGCTGCGGAAGATGTGCAGCGGCAGCACCGGCTCGGCGGCCCTGGTCTGCCAGAACACGAACCCGACGAGCGCGGCGACGCCGATGCCGATCAGCTCCATGATCCGCGCGGAGCTCCAGGCGTACTCCGTGCCGCCCCAGGTGGTGACGAGCACGATCGCGGTGATGCCGACGGTCAGCAGCGCGGCGCCCAGGTAGTCGATGCTGGCCTCGGCCCGCTTCTTCGGCAGGTGCAGCACGGCGCTGACGGCGACCAGTGCGACCGCTCCGAGCGGCAGGTTGATGTAGAACGCCCAGCGCCAGCCCCAGTTGTCCGTGATCGTGCCGCCGACCAGCGGGCCGCCGATCATCGCCAGCGCCATGACGCCGGCCATCATGCCCTGGTACTTGCCGCGCTCCCGGGGCGGGATCAGGTCGCCGATGATCGCCATGACGCCGACCATCAGACCGCCGGCGCCGAGGCCCTGCACGGCCCGGAAACCGATCAGCTCGCCCATGTTCTGGGCCATGCCGCTGAGCGCCGAACCGATCAGGAACAGCACGATGGAGGACATGAACGTGCCCTTGCGGCCGTACATGTCGCCGAGCTTGCCCCACAGCGGGGTCGAGGCGGCGGTGGCCAGGGTGTAGGACGTGACGACCCAGGAGAGGTGTTCGAGGCCGCCCAGCTCGCCCACGATCGTCGGCATCGCCGTACCGATGATCATGTTGTCGAGCATCGCGAGCATCATCGCGATCATGAGCGCGAGCAGCACGACCCGCACGCTCTTCGGCTGTTTCCCCCCGGTGTCGGCGCCGACCGCCGGTGTGTCCGTCGTGTCCGCCATGGTTTCCCCACTCCCCAGCTACCGCTACTTACTTGCCGACCGGCTAGTGACTACACTCGGGAAGCTAGCCGCGGAACTAGCCGGGCGTCAAGTAAGTTTTATGGAAAGCGGGCGGCGTAGGAGGATGGGCGGCACCATGGACGGCACCAGGCAGCGGCGCCGCGGGGACACCCGCCGGCGCATCCAGGACGTGGCCCTCGACCTCTTCGCGGAGCAGGGCTACGAGAAGACGTCCCTGCGCGAGATCGCCGAGCGCCTGGACGTCACCAAGGCGGCGCTCTACTACCACTTCAAGACCAAGGAAGAGATCCTCGTCAGCATCTTCGAGGACCTCACGCAGCCGATCGAGGACCTGATCGACTGGGGCCGGCGCCAGCCGCACACGCTGGAGACCAAGCAGGAGATCATCCGCCGCTACGCCGACACGCTCGCCCAGGCGGCACCGCTGTTCCGTTTCATGCACGACAACCAGGCGTCGGTACGGGACCTGCGGATCGGCGAGTCCTTCAAGGCGCGCGTGCACAGCCTGCGCGAGATCATCGTCGACCCGGACGCGGACCTGGTCGACCAGGTCCGCTGCGCCAGCGCGATCTTCACGCTGCACGCCGGGATGTTCCTGCTCCAGGACGTGGGAGACGACCCCGAGGAACGGAACAAGGCCGTCCTCGAGGTCGCCACGGACCTGGTGACCCAGGCCCACCGGGGAACCAGGGGCTCCTAGCGGACCCGGGGGGCGCGGGGCCGGGTCAGACCTTCACGCCCTTGGCGCGCAGGAACTTCACCGGGTCGACCGCCGAGCCGTAGTTCGGGGTCGTACGGATCTCGAAGTGCAGGTGCGGGCCGCTCGAGTTGCCGGTGTTGCCGGACCGGGCGATCTCCTGGCCGGTCTTGACGATCTGGCCGATCCGCACCTTCACCTTCGACAGGTGGGCGTACTGCGAGTACGTGCCGTTGCCGTGCTTGATCACGACGGCGTTGCCGTACGCGGGGCCGTCACCGGCGCCGTTGCCGCCGGCCTTGACCACCGTGCCGCCGTGCGCGGCGACGACCTGGGTGCCGCTCGGGACGGCGAAGTCCTGGCCGCTGTGGGTGGACTGCCACATGCCGCCGTTCTGGGCGAAGCTCGCGGAGAGCTTGTACTTCTTCACCGGGTCGACCCAGGACGGCTTGGCCTTCTTCGCGGCGGCCTTCTTGGCGGCGGCCTTCTTCTCGGCCGCCTTCTTCGCCGCGGCGGCCTTGGCAGCCTGCGCGGCCTTCTCGGCCTTGGCCTTCGCGGCCTCGGCGGCCTTGGCCTGGGCGGCGGCCTGCGCCTGGACGGCGGTGGCCGCACCGGACGCGGCCGTGGTGTCGGCGGCGGACGCGACCCCGGCTCCCAGTGCGACCGAGACACCGAGGCCGGCGGCCAGCACGGTCGCACGGGTGCGGAGCTGGGACGTACGGGAGGAACGGGACGTGACGCGCTGGGACATCGAAACCTCATGGGGAAGGGGACGGAGAAAACCACCCGGCGCGCAGTCGCTCGCCGAATGGCCATCCCTTGGTAACCCGAAGTCCGACAAACTCCCAAAAGCGTGATCTACGACAGAAGTTAGTAATTTCGTTCAGTGTTCTATGTCTCTTGACACAGCGCTCATTCGGGACGAATCAGCCCACTGCCCTGCACTTCACCCGGCAACGCCGGGCGAGAATCCCTTTCCTCCCGGCCCCTTCAGCACTATTCCGCCTAGTAACGGACATATCGCCTGTGCGCCATGTCACCGGGGCCCCTCTTCGGCCATTCCGGAAATGTGGCGCACGCCTCTAGGCGCCTACCGTCCAGTAACCCTACGGTTCCCCTCGCGCCACCCTCGCGCACGAACATGCACACGACATGTTGGCAGCGTCACGGACGTGAGAGGACCCCCACGACATGCAGACCCGACTGCAGACCCGACGCCCCTGGTTGCGCCGCGCCTCGGTGACCGCCGTCTCGGCGGCGGCCCTCGTGGCGATGGCCGCACCGGCCGACGCCACGACCACCGCCCAGGCCTCCACGGCGACCGCCCAGGCCTCCACGGCGGCCACCACCGCCACCAGCACGGCCGCCGCCGTCGACTACGCCACCTGGCAGAAGGACTGCCAGGCGGTGATGGACCAGGCGCTGCCCTACCTGAAGCAGCGCATAGCGGCCGCGAAGCCCGGCGAGAAGCAGGCGATCGTCCTCGACATCGACAACACCGCGCTGGAGACCGACTTCGGCTTCAGCTACCCGCAGCCGGCCAACAAGCCGGTCCTGGAGGTCGCCAGATACGCCCAGGAGCGCGGCGTCGCCCTGTTCTTCGTGACCGCCCGCCCGGACATCATCCAGTCGTTCACCGAGTACAACCTGAAGCAGGCTGGCTACCAGGTCTCCGGCCTCTACGTCCGCAACTTCATCGACCTCTTCAAGAACGTCGCCGAGTACAAGACGGCCCAGCGCGTCGACGTCGAGAAGAAGGGCTACACGATCATCGCGAACATCGGCAACAGCGCCACCGACCTCTCGGGCGGCCACGCCGAGAAGACGTACAAGCTGCCGGACTACGACGGCCAGCTCTCCTGACCCGTCCCCAACTCCGGGTAGTCTCACCCCCGTTCGCGCGATCACGGGGGTGAGGCGGTTTGGATCCGACGGTACTCGGCGGCAAACTGGCGTCCGCGCTGGTCGGCCCGCTGCTGAAGAAGCTCTTCCGCCCGGACGGACCGGGAGCGGGCCTGGTCGACAAGCCCGTACGCCTGTCCGCTCTCGTGTCCTTCCGGGGCGAGAAGCGCACCCTGACCGAGCCGGACGTGCACAAGCTCGCCGAGCGGATCGTGGCGCAGGCGGTGGACTCCCCGGGCGAGCCGCCCTTCCCGGCCGACGAGCGGATCGCCGTCACCGACACCCTGGCCCGCAGGCTGCTCGCCCTCGGCGACCTCGACATGGACGACGTCCAGGCGGTCCGCCTCGGCCACCGCGAGCTGGCCAGGAAGCTCCACTACGCGGCCTCCGCACCCGACGGCCTGTCCGCCGACTCCTGTCACTTCCTCGACCACACGACCGACTGGGCGTGCCTGAACATCCTGGAGTTCTTCACCCGCCGCTCCACCTTCGTCGCCCGCACCCTCGTCGAGCAGACCCAGGCCCAGGCGGAACTGATCGCCAAGATCGACGAGCTGATCACCCGCACGCCCCGCCCGGGCGCCCGGGACGGCGCCTTCGAACGCCGCTACCTGCCGTACGTAGCCGAGCGCCACAACCACATCACCATCTACGGCATCGACCTGCGAGACTCCCCCGACCGCTGGCCCCTGGAAGTCGCCTACCTCAGCCTGGAGGCGACGGGCGGCGAGCAGACCGCCGTACCCGATGCGCCGCCGGGCGAGCAAGCAGCCGCCGCGACCGCCACCGTCCGGCTGCCCGCCGAGGAGGCCCTCGGCAGCCACGACCGCGTCATGCTGCGCGGTGACGCCGGCTCCGGCAAGACCACCCTGGTGCAATGGCTGGCGGTGACCGCCGCCCGGGACGGGGCTCGCATCCCGTTCGTCCTCCCCCTGCGCACGCTGATCCGCGCGGGCGCGCTCCCGGCACCGTCCACCTTCCTCACGGCGGTGGGCTGCCCGCTCACCCCGCCCGAGGGCTGGGCCGAGCGCGTCCTGACCGCCGGCCGGGGCCTGGTCCTCGTCGACGGTCTGGACGAGATCCCCGCCGCCGACCGGCACCGCGCCCGCGACTGGCTGCTGGCCCTGATCCACGCCTTCCCCGGCAACCACTGGCTGCTGACCTCCCGCCCCACGGCCGTACGCCCCGACTGGCTGGCCACCGAGGGCTTCCGGGAACTGACCCTCACCCCGATGCGCCGCGCCGATGTGACGACGTTCGTGCACCGCTGGCACGCGGCGGCCCAGGCGCCCGAGTACGAGACGCAGCTCCTGGACGCCCTGCGCACCAAACGCGACCTGGCCCGCCTCGCCACCAACCCCCTGATGTGCGGGTTGATCTGCGCCCTGCACCGGGAGCGGCGGGGCTACCTCCCCACCGGCCGCAAGGAGCTGTACGACGCCGCCCTCGGGATGCTGCTCGCGCGCCGCGACCGGGAGCGGGGCATGGGCGCGGTGGACGGGGTCGAGCTGGGTGAGGAGGCCCAGCTGGAGCTGCTCCAGCGCCTGGCCTACGCGCTGGTGCTGAGCAGCCGTACCGAGATGGACCTGGAGACGGCGGAGGGCATCGTGGCCCGCTGCCTGCCGGCCATCGCGCCGGCGTCGGGCCAGGGCGACGCGGGGGCGGTCCTGCACACACTCCTGCTCCGCAGCGGCCTGCTCCGCCGCCCCGGCGAGGGCGTCGTCGACTTCGTCCACCGCACGTTCCAGGACTACCTGGGCGCCCGGTACGCGGTCGAGGAGGGGCACCTGGACGTCCTGGCCGGCCACGCGGGCGACAGCCTCTGGGACGACGTGATCCGCATGGCGGTCGCGCACGCCCGCCCCCGGGAGCGGGCGACGCTGCTCCGCCGGCTACTGGCCGAGGACACCCCGCGGCTGACCCTCCTGGCGCTGGCGTGCCTGGAGCACGCGGCGGCCCTGGACCCTGGAGTACGGGGGGAGGTGGAGGAACGGGCCGGGGCGCTCATTCCGCCGCGTACGACGCCGGAGGCGAAGGCTCTGGCGGAAGCCGGGCCGCTGGTCCTGGAGCTGCTGCCCGGGCCGGAAGGGCTGACCGCCAAGGAGGCCCACGGCGTCGTCGTCACCGCCTCGCTCCTCGGAGCCAAGGAGGACGAGGGCGCGTTCGCGGTGCTGCGCCGCTTCCGCGAGCATCCGGATCTCGACGTACGACGCCAGCTGGTGGGCACCTGGAGCCGCTTCGACACCCGCGAGTACGCGGTCGAGGTGCTCGACCACCTGGAGCGGGGCGGCCTCTTCCTGAACTGCGAGTCGGCCGAGCAGCGGGCGGCGCTCCGGCTGATGCGCCCCTGGCGGTGGCTGAGGTTCGACGGCCCGCTGACCGCGACCGAACTCCTCGACTGCGTCCCGGAGCCCGCCGAGGTCCGCCAGCTGGACCTGCGGGACAACCCGAGCCTCGGCCACCTGGGGGAGCTACTGGCGTTCCCGTCCCTGACCGGTCTGTGGCTCCAGCGCTGCTCCGATGCGGTAGGCCTCTCACCGCTGGCGGAGCTTCCGCTCACCGGTCTGGTCCTGTCCAGCGTGAGGGCGGACCTTACCGGGCTAAGGACACTGCGCCTGCTCACCCAGCTCTCGATCGACCAACAGCTTCCGGGGGACTGCCTCACCCGCACCCTCCCCACCGAGGCGCCCCTGCGGAATCTCATCCTGGGCTTCAATTCCATCCGCTCGACAGGGCTGCGCGGCCTGAGCCGGTGGCCCACGCTCCGGTCGCTCACGTTCGGTGTGTCCGGTCGGCAGCGCCTGAGCGCCGAGGACTGGTCCGAGGTGGCCGCCCTCCCCGAGCTCACGCAGCTGTCCCTCTACGGCGAGACCTACGCTCACGACGCCATGCCGGAACTGCCCGGCATCTGGAACCTTCGGATTCTCGCGTACTCGCCACCCCCGGAAGCGCTGCGTCTCCTCAGCTCCCGCCTGCCCGGGCTGCGCACCCTGGGCATCGCCACGCTCGACAGCGAGCAGTCCCTCGCCCCCTACGCCGAGATCTTCCCCACCGCCGAGATCATCCGCATCTGAACCCCGGACACGGAAAAGGGGCCGGTGCCCCGGAAGGCACCGGCCCCTCTCACTCGGCCGTGACGCTTACGCGTCCTTGCTCAGGTTCGGACCCGTGCCGCCGGCCGCCTGCTCGATCGGCGGGACGTCGGGCAGGGCCGACTTCTCCTCGCCGCGGAAGGTGAAGGTCTTGGCCTCGCCCTCGCCCTCCGTGTCCACGACCACGATGTGGCCGGGGCGGAGCTCGCCGAAGAGGATCTTCTCCGACAGCGAGTCCTCGATCTCGCGCTGGATGGTGCGGCGCAGCGGCCGGGCACCCAGCACGGGGTCGTAGCCCTTCTTGGACAGCAGCTCCTTGGCGGACTGGGAGAGCTCGATGCCCATGTCCCGGTCCTTCAGGCGCTCGTCCACCTTGCCGATCATCAGGTCGACGATCTGGAGGATGTCGTCCTGGCTGAGCTGCGGGAAGACGACCACGTCGTCGACACGGTTGAGGAACTCGGGCCGGAAGTGCTGCTTGAGCTCGTCCTGGACCTTGTTCTTCATGCGCTCGTAGTTGGTCTTCGTGTCACCCGAGGCCGCGAAGCCCAGGTTGAAGCCCTTGGAGATGTCCCGGGTGCCGAGGTTGGTCGTCATGATGATGACCGTGTTCTTGAAGTCCACGACCCGGCCCTGGGAGTCGGTCAGGCGACCGTCCTCCAGGATCTGCAGCAACGAGTTGAAGATGTCCGGGTGGGCCTTCTCGACCTCGTCGAAGAGGACCACCGAGAACGGCTTGCGCCGCACCTTCTCGGTCAGCTGGCCGCCCTCCTCGTAGCCCACGTAGCCGGGGGGCGAACCGAAGAGCCGCGACACCGTGTGCTTCTCGCTGAACTCCGACATGTCGAGGGAGATCAGCGCGTCCTCGTCGCCGAAGAGGAACTCGGCGAGCGCCTTGGACAGCTCGGTCTTACCGACACCGGACGGGCCGGCGAAGATGAACGAGCCGCCGGGGCGCTTGGGGTCCTTCAGACCGGCACGCGTACGGCGGATCGCCTTCGACAGCGCCTTGACGGCGTCGTTCTGGCCGATGACCCGCTTGTGGAGCTCCTCCTCCATGCGCAGCAGGCGCGAGGACTCCTCCTCGGTGAGCTTGAAGACCGGGATGCCGGTGGCGGTCGCGAGGACCTCGGCGATCAGCTCGCCGTCGACCTCGGCGACGACGTCCATGTCGCCGGCCTTCCACTCCTTCTCCCGCTTGGCCTTGGCGGCGAGGAGCTGCTTCTCCTTGTCGCGCAGGGAGGCGGCCTTCTCGAAGTCCTGCGAGTCGATCGCGGACTCCTTGTCCCGGCGGACGCCGGCGATCTTCTCGTCGAACTCGCGCAGGTCCGGCGGCGCGGTCATCCGGCGGATGCGCATCCGGGAACCGGCCTCGTCGATCAGGTCGATCGCCTTGTCCGGCAGGAAGCGGTCCGAGATGTACCGGTCGGCCAGGGTGGCGGCCTGGACCAGCGCCTCGTCGGTGATGGAGACGCGGTGGTGGGCCTCGTACCGGTCACGGAGACCCTTGAGGATCTCGATCGTGTGCGGCAGGGACGGCTCGGCGACCTGGATGGGCTGGAAGCGGCGCTCCAGGGCCGCGTCCTTCTCCAGGTGCTTGCGGTACTCGTCCAGCGTCGTCGCACCGATGGTCTGCAGCTCACCACGTGCCAGCATCGGCTTGAGGATGCTCGCGGCGTCGATGGCGCCCTCGGCGGCACCCGCACCGACCAGCGTGTGCAGCTCGTCGATGAACAGGATGATGTCGCCGCGGGTGCGGATCTCCTTGAGCACCTTCTTCAGGCGCTCCTCGAAGTCACCGCGGTAGCGGGAGCCGGCGACCAGGGCGCCGAGGTCCAGGGTGTAGAGGTGCTTGTCCTTGAGGGTCTCGGGCACCTCGCCCTTGACGATGGCCTGGGCGAGGCCCTCGACGACGGCGGTCTTGCCGACGCCGGGCTCACCGATCAGCACCGGGTTGTTCTTCGTACGGCGGGACAGCACCTGCATGACCCGCTCGATCTCCTTCTCGCGCCCGATGACCGGGTCGAGCTTGGACTCACGAGCGGCCTGGGTGAGGTTCCGGCCGAACTGGTCGAGGACCAGGGACGTGGAGGGCGTGCCCTCGGCAGGACCGCCGGCGGTGGCGGTCTCCTTGCCCTGGTAACCGGAGAGCAGCTGGATCACCTGCTGCCGCACGCGGTTCAGATCTGCGCCCAGCTTGACCAGGACCTGGGCGGCGACGCCCTCGCCCTCGCGGATCAGGCCGAGCAGGATGTGCTCCGTGCCGATGTAGTTGTGGCCCAGCTGAAGGGCCTCGCGGAGCGACAGCTCCAGGACCTTCTTGGCACGGGGGGTGAAGGGGATGTGCCCGGACGGGGCCTGCTGGCCCTGGCCGATGATCTCCTCCACCTGCTGGCGGACCGCCTCGAGCGAAATCCCGAGGCTCTCAAGGGCCTTGGCGGCGACACCTTCACCCTCGTGGATCAGGCCCAGGAGGATGTGTTCAGTGCCGATGTAGTTGTGGTTGAGCATCCGGGCTTCTTCCTGAGCCAGGACGACAACCCGCCGCGCGCGGTCGGTGAACCTCTCGAACATCGTTAATCGCTCCTCAGAGCGGTCAGGCAGTGGGGGGAACTTCCCCTCCCTGTCCTTCCGCAGCTTAGTCCCGCAAGCGGGGACCGCTCATTCCAACTGCCGACACCGTCCTTGGCCTCCTGACCCCGAACGCCGACATCTGCTCCAACCCGATGGTGCGAGACGATGTTCCCGCAGGCCAGGCAGATACCCCACTCGCCAGTACGCCGATGGCGAACGTGAGACGTCCTTTCCTGCGTGTCGCCCCCTCCCACTAGGGATGTCTTACCCGCACGGACCGGAAGTCCATGCCGAGCGCCCCCGTTCCCTCCGCTACGGGCGAACAACCTTGCGCCTCCGCGCACCCCTCTCACGCCCCCCTTTCGCCACTCTGTGCACTCACTCCACTACGCAGCGTTCCATCAGCGTAACCCGCACGTCCTTCCGGCGGTTGCACTTGGCATGTTCAGCGCCTCTCCCCCCGTGCTCCCGTCCGCGTCCCGGGCCGTCCCGCTCCCCCGCCGGCCGCCCGGCCCGGTGGGTCCCGACGCCAGCGGGCGGCTCCGGCGGTGGTACGAGAACGAACTGGGCTGGCCGACGGTGCCCGGCGATCCGCTGCGGCTGGTGGTGGGGGTGCGCTTCGACGTCCTCGACGTGCCGGCCGAGGCGGGCCACGCCGCGCTGGGGCGCCTGGGGCGGGGTTCACCGGTGGCCGTGCGGGGCGACCGGATGCTGCTGCTGGTGGCCGCGGGCAGCGCGGAGGAGCTGCCCGGACTGCTGGAGTGGCTGGAGTGGGGAGGCCTCGCGCTCGACCTGGGGGCGATCGGCCCGCAGGGCTTCATGGACGCGCCACTGCCGACCGGGGCGGGCGAGCGTCCTGGGAGCGGCCTGACGACCGAGCGTCCTGGGAATGGCGTGCTGGCCGAGCACCCTGGGAGTGGTCTGGCGACCGAGCGTCCTGGAAGTGGCCTGGTGGCCGAGAAAGGCGCTCAGCTGCCGCCCGGGGTGGACGCGGAGCCGCACCCCGACAGGGCGGCGCGGTCCGTGACCGGAGCCGGTCCGTCACCGTCCCCCGGGCCCGGCCCGTGCGCCGGCCGGCCGCTTCCCCCGGGCCGATTCGGTTCCCAGGGGGCCGCTGTGTGGCTGCGGCCCCCCGAGCCGGGGTGCGAGGTCGAGGCCTCGCTGCCGACGCTGTCGGCCTTGGGGGGCGCTGGGGACGCCCCGGATCTCGTACGGCTGGTGGACACGGTGGCCACGTGGTGCCACCGGATCCGGCTGCGGCGCGCGGGCGCCCAGCCACCGGCCTCGCGTGCGCAGGGTCGGTAGTGCCGCTGTTCAGCCGTTGGCCTTCTCGTAGGCCTCGCGGATGGTCGCGGGAACACGGCCGCGGTCGTTGACCTCGTAGCCGTTCTCCTTCGCCCAGGCGCGGATGGCCGCGGTGTCCTGGCTGCCGCTCGAAGCCGCGCGCGCCTTTCCGCGCCCGCCCGAAGCACGGCCTCCGGTACGACGACCGCCCTTCACGTAAGGCTCGAGAAGGCCGCGGAGCTTGTCCGCATTGGCAGTGGTGAGATCGATCTCGTACGTCTTGCCGTCCAGCGCGAACGTCACGGTCTCGTCCGCCTCGCCACCGTCGAGGTCGTCGACAAGAAGGACCTGAACCTTCTGTGCCACCGGATTTCCTTTCATCGATATCTTCAGGGCCGGGGTGTGCCGGCGTCCGCCGTATCGCCGTCCCCTGTTATATGCAGTACTGCAGTACCTCGGAAAGCAAACCGCTTTTGCCGGAAAAACACAAACCCCCGGCAGAGACCGGTAGCCCTCCCTCCGCCCGGAAACGTGCGCGTTTCGGACATAGGGCACCGGGGCAGGGGCGGCGCCGCGGAATATGTCTCGACGAACCGGGCGGACACTCTTGCGACTGACTTGCGACCGCCTTCAGGCGGGGCTTGTGGTCGTCTTGTGTCCGTCCTGTTGTGTCCGTCCCGGCGATCACAGATGCAGAAGCATCCGGCTGTTGCCCAAGGTGTTCGGTTTCACTCGTTCGAGACCGAGGAACTCCGCGACGCCCTCGTCATAGGAACGCAGCAGCTCCGCGTAGACATCCGTGTCGACGGGGGTCTCGCCGATCTCCACGAAGCCGTGCTTGCTGAAGAAGTCGACTTCGAAGGTCAGGCAGAAAACGCGGCGAACGCCGAGCCAGCGGGCGGTGTGCAGCAACTTCTCCAGCAACCGGTGTCCGACGCCCGCGCCCTTCAGGCCGGGCTTCACCGCGAGAGTGCGGACTTCCGCGAGGTCTTCCCACATCACGTGCAGGGCGCCGCAGCCGACGACCTCGGCGTTGTCGTCGCGTTCCGCGACCCAGAACTCCTGGATGTCCTCGTAAAGCGTCACCGTCGCTTTGTCGAGCAGGATCCCGCCGCGGACGTAGGCGTCAAGGAGGCGGCGCACGGCCGGGACATCGCTGGTGCGGGCCCGTCGGACGGTGATGGCTTTTGCGGTGGCTTCGGGGCTCTTCGCGGGCATGAGCGGACGCTATCGCCCGTCGCGGTCCTGTGCGGAGGCGGGGTTCTCCGGGGAGCCTTCCCCGGCTTCTGCGGGTGCGTCGCCTTCTGCTGCGGGTGTGCCGCCTTCCACGCCTTCCGCGGGTTCCGCGCGTTCCGGCCGTTCCGCCGGGCGAGCGGATTCCGACGGTTCGGTCGGTTCTTGGGTTTCCGGGCCCTGGACGATGCGTACGGCATCGCTGAGAGCCTGGCGCTGTTCCTCGCTCATCATGCCGAAGAAGGCGACGAGAGCGGCGGCGGGGTTGTCGCTCTGCGACCAGGCGTCGTTCATCAGGGCGGCGGCGTAGGCGGCGCGTGTGGAGACCGCCTCATATCGATAGGCGCGGCCTTCGGCCTCGCGGCGCACCCAGCCCTTCTGATGGAGATTGTCCAAAACGGTCATCACCGTGGTGTAGGCGATGGACCGCTCCTTCTGAAGATCTTCCAGGACTTCTCGAACGGTCACGGGGCGGTTCCACTTCCAGACCCGCGACATGACCGCGTCTTCGAGTTCTCCCAATGGACGAGGCACAGCTCAGAACAATAGTGGGAGATCTCGGCAATGGCGTGACGGACGTGCGCTTCACCGACGAACGGGAACAAAAAGGGCGTACGACTCGAAAGCGCGGGCTGCGGCGGGGCGGCCTCGCGGAGTCGTACGCCGTCGGCGGGGTGGGGTCAGGCGTCTGCCTTGGGGCTGGTCGCGGCGGACCCGGGGGCGCCCTCCGCGCGGGCGAGGGCGGCGTCGACGGCCGCGTCCTCCTTGGCCTTGTTGGCGCCGCCCTGTGTCTTCACGATCACCCGGATCACGCCGATGAAGAAGACGGCCATGACGACCGGGGGCAGGAGCGCGGAGACGTAGTCCATGGATCCAGGGTAGCCACGTCAGCCCGCGGCGAGCTGCTGGGGGTTCGCCGGGGGCGGCGGGGCGGGTTTGCGGCGCGGGAAGACCTCGCCCGGGGTGGGGATCGGGCGGCTGGGCTTCGGCGTGCCCGGGGCGGGGGCCGGGGCGGGCTTGGGGCTGGGCTTCGGGGCTGCCGGCTTGCGTTCGGGCTTCTTCTCGGGCTGCTTCTCGGGGGTGTCCATGGCGGGGCTCCGGACTCCCGAGCGGCCTCCGGGGAGGGCGTGGAGGCGGGTGCGGGAGGCGGGGACGGTGGGGGTGGCCACGGGGCCGGCGAGGCAGGCGACCGCGCAGCGCTCCAGGAGGGCCGCCGCGGTGGGGTTGCCGCGCAGGGCGCGCAGGGCGGCGAGGTCGTCGGTATCAGGGCGGTATCCGGCGCCCAGGGCCTCGTCCAGGAGTGCGAGGTAGCCGGCGACGGTGCCGGGGAGGGCGGCGCGGTACCGGCCGAGGTCGGCCACGAGGAAGGCACGCAGCCTGGCTCCCTCCCGCATCGCCTCGTCGAGCGACTCTGCGAGGCGGAGGCAGTCCTGGAGGTCGTCGGACGAGGCGGAGGTGGGGTGGAGGGCGAGGGCGAGAGCGCGGCGGAGCACACGCAGCTCCTCCACGCCGAACGCCATGCCGCCGCGGGATCCGTATGGCGTGGGCATGCGGCGACGATACGCGCTAATCAGACAATTTCGACATAGGGGGCGGGTGTGGCGTGGGGGACCACTCGGGTGGGCGGCCGCCGGTGCCACACCCCGCACCGCTCACATGCGCGACACGTTCCGCTCGTAGACCAGCCGCAGGCCGATCAGCGTCAGCCACGGCTCGTGCTCGTCGATGACCGACGACTCGCCCAGGACCATCGGGGCCAGGCCGCCCGTCGCGATGACGGTGACGTCGTCGGGGTCCTCGGCCAGTTCGCGGGCCACGCGGTTGACGACGCCGTCGACCTGGCCGGCGAAGCCGTAGATGATGCCGGACTGCATCGCCTCGACCGTGTTCTTGCCGATGACGCTGCGCGGCCGGGCCACCTCGATCTTGCGGAGCTGGGCGCCGCGGACGCCGAGGGCCTCGACGGAGATCTCGATGCCGGGGGCGATGACCCCGCCCACGTACTCGCCGCGCGCGCTGACCGCGTCGAACGTGGTCGCCGTGCCGAAGTCGACGACGATCGCGGGGCCGCCGTAGAGCTCGACCGCCGCCACCGCGTTGATGATGCGGTCCGCGCCGACCTCCTTGGGGTTGTCCATGAGGATCGGGACGCCCGTCTTGACGCCCGGTTCGACGAGGACCGCGGGGACGTCGCCGTAGTAGCGGCGCGTCACCTCGCGCAGCTCGTGCAGGACCGAGGGGACGGTGGCGCAGATGGCGATGCCGTCGATGCCGTCGCCCAGTTCGTCGCCGAGGAGCGGGTGCATGCCCATCAGGCCCTGGAGGAGGACCGCCAGCTCGTCGGCGGTGCGGCGCGCGTCCGTGGAGATGCGCCAGTGTTCGACGATGTCCTCGCCGTCGAACAGGCCGAGGACGGTGTGGGTGTTTCCTACGTCGATCGTCAGCAGCATGGCCCGTACCCGCTCCCCTATTCCGCCGGCCGCAGGTCCAGGCCGATGTCCAGGATCGGCGAGGAGTGGGTGAGTGCCCCGACGGCCAGGTAGTCGACGCCGGTGTCGGCGTAGGCCTTGGCGTTGTCGAGGGTGAGGCGGCCGGATGCCTCCAGGGCGGCGCGGCCCTCGACGATCGCGACGGCCTCCGCGCACTCGCCCGGCGTGAAGTTGTCCAGCAGGATCAGGTCGGCGCCCGCGTCCAGGACCTCGCGGAGCTGGTGCAGGGTGTCGACCTCGACCTCGATGGGGACGTCCGGGAAGCGTTCGCGGACCGCCCGGAACGCCTGGGCGACGCCGCCCGCGGCGACCACGTGGTTGTCCTTGACGAGGGCCGCGTCCGAGAGGGACATGCGGTGGTTGACGCCGCCGCCGCAGCGGACCGCGTACTTCTCCAGGCTGCGCAGGCCGGGGGTGGTCTTGCGGGTGTCGCGGACCTTGGCCTTCGTGCCCTCCAGGACGTCCGCCCACGCGCGCGTGGCCGTCGCGATGCCCGACAGGCGGCACAGGATGTTCAGCGCGCTGCGCTCGGCCGTGAGCAGGTCGCGGGTGCGGGTGGTGACCGACAGGAGCTTCTGGCCCGCCTCGACGCGGTCGCCGTCCTCGGCGTGGCGCTCGATCGCCAGTTCCTCCTCGCAGACCACCGAGAGGACGGCTTCGGCGACGCGCAGGCCGGCCACGACGCCCGCCTCGCGGGCGGTGAAGTCGGCGGTGGCGACCGCGTCCTCGGGGATCGTGGCGACGGTCGTGACGTCCACGCCGTGGGCCAGGTCCTCCTGGACGGCCACGTTGGCGATGTCCTCGACCTCGACGGGGTCGAGGCCGGCGTCGGCCAGGAGCTGGGCGAGCGCGGGGTCCAGGCCGCACTCGAGGTACGCCTCGTCGTCCGCGCCGCAGGCGCAGCCGTCGCCGCAGCCTCCGGACGAGGCGAGGGGAAGGTCGGGGGTGCTCACGTCGGTCACTGCTCCTGGGGGGCCTGGGGCGGGGTGGTCGTAGGGAAGTTTGTGGTGTCCGTGGTGTGCACGGCCAGCGTCCGGTCGGGGTTCAGCTTCACGACGATGTGGCGGCGCCAGGTCGTGTCGTCGCGCTCGGGGCGGTCCTCGCGCCAGTGGCAGCCCCGGGTCTCCTCGCGCAGCAGGGCGGCGGCGACGAGGACGCGGGCCACGCACAGGAGGTTGGTGGCCTCCCAGGTGTCGACGCCGGGCTCGGCGGTCTTGCCGTTCTCGGCGAGGGCGTCGCGGGCGTCGGTGTGGAGCTGCTGGAGCCGGTCGGCGGCCTGGCCGAGGGACTCCGCCGAACGCAGGACACCGGCCCCGTTCGTCATGATCCGCTGGATCGTGAAGCGGGCCTCCGGGGTCTGCAGGGGGTGCTCGGGGGTCTCCGGGTGGGGCAGGGGCTGCGGCACGCGCGCGTGGAGGCCGCCCGCCGCGATGTCGGCCGCGATGCGCTCGGCGTAGACCAGGCCCTCCAGGAGGGAGTTGGAGGCCAGGCGGTTGGCGCCGTGCACGCCGGTGCAGGCGACCTCGCCGCACGCGTACAGGCCGGGCACGGTCGTACGGCCGTGGGAGTCGGTGCGGACGCCGCCCGAGGCGTAGTGGGCGGCCGGGGCGACCGGGATGGGCTCGGTGACCGGGTCGATGCCGTGGGCGCGGCAGGCGGCCAGGATCGTCGGGAAGCGGTGTTCCCACATGTCGGCGCCGAAGTGCCGGGCGTCGAGGTACATGTGCTCGGCGTCCTGCTCCTGCATGCGGCGCAGGATGCCCTTGGCGACGATGTCCCGGGGCGCGAGTTCGGCGAGTTCGTGCTGCCCGAGCATGAAGCGCACGCCGTCGGCGTCCACGAGGTGGGCGCCCTCGCCGCGCACGGCCTCGGAGACCAGGGGCTGCTGGCCCTCGGCGTCCTGGCCCAGGAACAGGACGGTCGGGTGGAACTGGACGAACTCCAGGTCGCTGACCTCGGCGCCCGCGCGCAGGGCCAGGGCGACGCCGTCGCCGGTCGAGACCGAGGGGTTGGTGGTCGCGGAGAAGACCTGGCCCATGCCGCCGGTCGCCAGGACCACCGCCGGGGCGTGGACCGCTCCGACGCCGTCGTGCTGGCCCTCGCCCATGACGTGCAGGGTGACGCCGGCGGTGTGGCCCTCGGCGTCCGTGAGGAGGTCCAGGACGAGCGCGTTCTCGATGGTGCGCATCCCGCGCGCGCGTACCGCCTCGACCAGGGCGCGGGAGATCTCGGCGCCGGTGGCGTCGCCGCCGGCGTGGGCGATGCGGCGGCGGTGGTGGCCGCCCTCGCGGGTGAGTTCCAGGCCGCCCTCGGAGGACTCGTCGAACTGGGCGCCGGTCTCGATGAGGCGGCGGACGGCGTCGGGGCCCTCGGTGACGAGGATGCGGACCGCTTCCTCGTCGCACAGGCCCGCGCCCGCGACCAGCGTGTCGTCCAGGTGCTGCTCGGGGGTGTCGCCCTCGCCGAGGGCCGCGGCGATGCCGCCCTGGGCCCAGCGGGTGGAGCCGTCGTCGAGGCGGGCCTTGGTGACCACGACGGTGCGCAGGCCCGCGGCCTCGCAGCGCAGGGCCGCGGTCAGGCCGGCGACGCCGGAGCCGACGACGACCACGTCCGCGGCGATGGACCACCCGGGGGCGGGCGCGTGCAGTCGTATGCCTGTGGTGGTCACGAGGCGGCTCCGAGGGTTCCGAAGGTGAGGGGGATGTTGTCGATCAGCCGGGTCGTCCCGACCCGGGCGGCGACGGCCAGGACCGCCTCGCCGGTGAAGTCGTCGCCGATCTCGGTGAAGTCGGACGGGTCGACCAGGGCGAGGTAGTCCAGGTCGAGCGGCGGTTCGAGGCGGGCGGCCTCGTCCAGGACCTGCCGGGCGGCCGCGCGGACGGCGGCGGGGCCGCCCGGGACGGCCGTGGCCACGGCGTGCGCGTCGGCCGCCGCGCGGGACTCGCCGATGGCGCTGAGGGCCTCGGCACGCGCGCGTGTGGCGGGCACTTCACGGGCCCGGGCGCGCAGCGCCTCCTGCGCGGCGTGCCGGTCCTGGCCCGCGAACAGCGCCCGGGACAGCGCGAGGGCGGTGCGCCGCTCGGCGGGCGAGAGGTAGCGGTTGCGGCTGGACAGGGCCAGGCCGTCCTCCTCGCGGACGGTGGGGACGCCGACGATCTCCACGCCGAAGTTCAGGTCCCGCACCATGCGGCGGATCAGGGCGAGCTGCTGGGCGTCCTTCTGGCCGTACAGGGCGACGTCGGGGCGGGTGAGGTGCAGCAGCTTGGCGACGACCGTGAGCATGCCGTCGAAGTGGCCGGGGCGGGAGGCGCCCTCCAGGCGCTCGCCCATGGGGCCGGCGGTGATGCGGACCTGGGGCTCGCCGCCCGGGTAGACCTCGTCGACGGCGGGGGCGAACACGACGTCCGCGCCCGACTGTTCGGCGAGCTTGACGTCGGCGTCCAGGGTGCGCGGATAGCGGTCGAGGTCCTCGCCCGCGCCGAACTGCAGCGGGTTGACGAAGACGGTGACGACGACCTCGCCCTCGCGGCCGGCCAGGCGGCGCGCGGTGCGGATCAGCGTGGCGTGGCCCTCGTGCAGCGCGCCCATGGTCATCACCACGGCGCGGCGGCCCGTACGCGCGCGTGCGTGCAGTTCGCCGGCGGTGCGCAGCAGGGTGGTGGTCATCGGGCGTCCCCTTCGGTGCCGTCGGTCCCGTGGGCGAGTACCCCGAGGAGGTCCTCGGCGAGCTCGGGCTTCAGCAGGCCCCGGGCCAGGGCCCGGTCGGCGGTGGCGCGGGCCATCGCCAGGTAGCCGGCGACGGTCTGCGGGGCGTGCCGGCGCAGCTCCGTGACGTGCGCGGCGACCGTGCCCGCGTCGCCGCGCGCGACCGGGCCGGTGAGGGCCGCGTCGCCGGAGCGCAGGGCGTTGTCCAGGGCGGCGCCGAGCAGCGGGCCGAGCATCCGGTCGGGGGCCGCGACGCCGGCCGCGCTCAGCAGCTCCATGGACTGGGCGACCAGGGTGACCAGGTGGTTGGCGCCGAGCGCGAGGGCGGCGTGGTAGAGCGGCCGGTTCTCCTCGGAGATCCACTCGGGCTCGCCGCCCATCTCGATGACGAGGGCCTCTGCGGCCAGGCGCAGTTCCTCGGGCGCGGTGACGCCGAAGGAGCAGCCGGCCAGCCGCTGGACGTCCACGGGCGTGCCGGTGAAGGTCATGGCGGGGTGCAGGGCGAGCGGCAGGGCGCCCGCGCGCAGGGCGGGGTCGAGGACCCGCGCGCCGTACCGCCCCGAGGTGTGGACGAGCAGCTGTCCCGGGCGGACGGAGCCGGTGTCGGCGAGGCCCGCGACCAGGTCGGGCAGGGCGTCGTCCGGGACCGTGAGCAGGACCAGGTCGGACCGCTGGAGGACCTCGGCGGGCGGCATCAGCGGCACGTCGGGCAGCAGTTGCGCGGCCCGGCGCCGGGAGGCGTCGGAGACCGCGGAGACGGCGACCGGGCGGTGCCCGGCGAGCTGGAGGGACGCGGCCAGTGCGGGTCCCACGCGGCCGGCGCCGACGACGCCGACGGTGAGCCGCGCGGGGCGGTCCTTGGGGTCTGGCTGTGGGGTTGTGTTCACTCGACGGCGGCCTTCCCGTTCCAGTCCGCTCCGGGTACCGGACGATTTCTCGTCATGTTAACGCGATCGGTTCGAGGGGCGTTCGGTTGTCCACAGGGTGTGCATGCCCATGCGCGTTTCCGGACGGCGTTCGAAATGCGGGTGCCCGGCGGCACGCGCGCGGGGGAGGATCCGGGCCATGACTGACATGGCGGAACGCGATGAGCAGGCGGCGGACCCGGACCGGGGCGCGGGGATCCGGGAGCGGCGGCTGGCGGCCCACCGCGGCGCGCGGCGGGTGTTCGCGCGGTTCGGTTTCCACCGGACCCTGCGGGAGCGGCTGGCGGTGCTGGACGCGGCGGGGGACGTCCACGACCTGGACGAACTGTCGGACGTGTACGGCGACGGCGTCGTCGAGGCGCTGGAGACGAAGGTCGCGGCGCTCCTCGGCACCGAGGCGGCGGCGTTCTTCCCGACGGGCACCATGGCCCAGCAGGTGGCCCTGCGCTGCTGGGCGGGCCGCACCGGCAACCCGACCGTGGCCCTGCACGCGCTCAGCCACCCGGAGGTGCACGAGCGGAACGCGTTCAGCGAGGTCGGCGGCCTGCGCCCGGTGCGGGTGACGGGCGAGCCGCGGCTGCCGACCGCCGCGGAGGTGCGTGACTTCGAGGAGCCTTTCGGGGCGCTGATGCTGGAACTGCCCCTCAGGGACGCCGGTTTCGTGCTGCCCACCTGGGAGGAGCTCACCGAGGTGGTCGGGGCCGCGCGGGAGCGGGACGCGGTGGTGCACTTCGACGGGGCCCGGCTGTGGGAGTCGACCGTGCACCTCGGCCGGTCCCTGGAGGAGATCGCGGGCCTGGCCGACAGCGTCTACGTGTCGTTCTACAAGTCGCTGGAGGCGTTCGGCGGCGCGGCCCTCGCCGGTCCGACGGAACTGGTGGAGGAGGCGAAGGCCTGGCGGCACCGGTACGGCGGCCAGGTCTTCCAGCAGTTCCCCACGGCCCTGTCGGCGCTGGTCGGACTGGAGCGGGAACTGCCCCGGCTGCCGGAGTACGTCGCCCACGCGCGCGTGGTGGCCGCCGCACTGCGCGAGGGGTTCGCCGCCGCCGGGCTGCCGTGGGCGCGCGTGCACCCGGAGGTGCCGCACACCCACGACTTCCAGGTGTGGCTGCCGTACGACGCGGACGTCCTCGGGGAGGCGGCGGTCCGGGCGGCCGAGGAGACGGGCTGCGTCCTGTTCGGCTCCGCCTGGGACCGGGGCGGTCCGGGGCTGGCGGTCACGGAGGTGCATGTGCGGGCCGCCGGGCTGGAGTGGACCGCCGAGGACGTGAAGAGCGCGGTGGCGGAGTTCGTGGCCCGGCTGCCGGAGCGGGCGTGAAGCAGGGCCGGTGAGGCACGGGGTCAGGCGGGGCGCCGCACCCAGCGGCTCAGGGTGGCGCGGAACCGGTGGAACCGGCGGCGGGCCGGGCGGCCCGCCAGGACCGCCCTGAACTCCCGTTCGTCGCGCCACTCCCGTACGACCTGCCAGTCGTGCGCGCCCGGCGCGGGCGGGGCGGGCTCGCCCCGGGACCGGGCGCGGTGGGTGTCGAGGAGGTACTGCTGCGTGATGCTCATGGTGGATTCCCTCTGCGGGACGGGGTGATGGAGGCCCGAAGCTCCGCGGCTGCCCCGGTGGATCCACCGTGCGCCCGCACCGGAGGCGGCGTCGCGTCGATTGACGACGCCCGTCAATCGACGGGGCGTTGTCAGTGGCGGGATGCACCATGAGGGCATGAGC
Organism: Streptomyces sp. NPDC006140; assembly: GCF_040628815.1. Taxonomy (NCBI): domain Bacteria; kingdom Bacillati; phylum Actinomycetota; class Actinomycetes; order Kitasatosporales; family Streptomycetaceae; genus Streptomyces; species Streptomyces sp. NPDC006140. Next base: position 50,259 of record NZ_JBEXTS010000005.1, read on the forward strand.
GTGCACATCGACATCGCGGGGCTGCGGCCGGAGAGGGTCGCCGTCGTGCCTTCGCCCCTGGCCGAGCTGGGCATGGCGCTGCACGCGCTGTCCGAGCCGGCCCACCACCCGGGCCTGCAGGGCTGGGTGACGGGCGTGCGGGCCCGGCTCGACCCGCATCTGGCCGACCGGATGTGCGAGGCGGACTTCCTGTGGCGGACGACGTTCTCGGACCTGTTCATGCCGTTCGCCGGCATCCCGGGCCGCAGCACGCTGCCGTGCGGCACGCTCGCCGAGGAGCTGGACCTGCTCGACAAGCTGACGGACGAGCAGTTCGTGGACGCGGCCCTGGAGTTCACGTGCGCGCTGCCGTACTGCTCGCACGGCCCGGACGCGCTGGCCGACGAGGAGATACGCCGCCGCGCCCTGGAGCTGGCCGCCGCCCGCGGGCCGCAGCAGCTGCGGTTCAGCGAGCGGCTGCTGGCCGACCCGCCCAGGATCCGCGCCTGGCTGCGGCAGTTCCTCCAGGACTGCGACGAGGCGTTCTTCGCGGAGGCCTGGTCCCGGCTGCGCCACCAGCTCGCGGCGGACGCCCGCCACAAGACGGAGCTGCTCAGGCGCAAAGGCCTGGCCGAGGCGCTGGCGGCGGTGTCCCCGGCGGTGATCCTCGACGAGGACGCCGCCCGCATCACGGTCGACAAGCTGGGCGAGGGCCGTACGGCCACGGGCGACGGCGGCCTGCTGCTCGTCCCGACGAGCCTGGGCTGGCCGCACCTGATGGTCCTGCACCGGCACGGCTGGCAGCCGCTGCTGCACTACCCGGTCGGCTCCCCCGAGCTGGCCGCGCCGCCCTCGCTGGAGCAGCTGGCCCTGCGGATGACCGCGCTGTCCCACCCGGTGCGCATGCGCATGTGCCGCCATCTCGCCCGCAGCGCGTACACCACCGGCGAGCTGGCGCAGGTGCACGGCATGACGGCCCCGGAGATATCCCGGCACCTGGCCGTGCTGAAGAAGGCGGGCCTGATCACCACCCGCCGCCGCGGGCGCTACGTCCTGCACCAGCTGGACGTGACGGTGGTGGCCCGGCTCGGCAGCGAGTTCCTGGAGGGGATCCTCCGATAGCGGGCCGGCCTAAGGACGGCGGGCCGCCCGCTACCGGCGGCTCAGCCGTGTCCGCCGGCGCGCACCAGCCCGGTCTCGTAGGCCAGCACCACCACCTGCACCCGGTCCCTGAGGCCCAGCTTGGTCAGAATGCGGCCCACGTGGGTCTTCACGGTCGCCTCCGACAGCACCAGCCGGGCCGCGATCTCGCCGTTGGACAGGCCCTGCGCGACCAGCACCATGACCTCGCGCTCCCGGTCGGTGAGCCGCTCCAGCTCCTTGTGCTGGGGCTGCTGGGTGCCCGGCAGCATGGGCGCGAAGCGGTCCAGGAGCCGCCGGGTGGTGGAGGGCGCGACGACGGCGTCACCGCTGTGCACGGCCCGGATCGCGGCGAGCAGCTCACCCGGGGGCACGTCCTTGAGCATGAACCCGGAGGCGCCCGCCTTCAGCCCGGAGAAGGCGTACTCGTCGAGGTCGAACGTGGTCAGGATGAGCACCTTGGGCGGGTCGGTGTCCGCACAGATCCGGCGGGTCGTCTCCACACCGTCCAGCTTCGGCATGCGCACGTCCATGAGGACGACGTCCACCTCGGTCGTCCGCAGGACCTGGAGGGCCTCGACGCCGTCGCCCGCCTCCGCCACGACCTCCATGTCCGGCTGGGCGGCGAGCACCATCCGGAACCCGGTGCGCAGCAGCACCTGATCGTCGACGAGCATCACGCGGATCGTCATCTGGCCTCTTCCGTTTCGGTGGTCACATCGGTGGTCACAGGTGTCAGTGAGGGGCGCGCGTGCCGAGGTCAGTGCGCCGGTTTGAGCGGCAGCAGGGCGCTGATGCGGAATCCTCCGCCCGGGCGCGGTCCGGCGTCCAGGGTGCCGCCGACCATACCGACCCGCTCCCGCATGCCGATGAGGCCGTGGCCCTGCCCGTCGAACCCGCCCTCCTCGTACAGCTCGTGCGGGGCGCCCTTGCCGTCGTCCTCGACGAGCAGGCCGAGGCCGTCGTCGAAGTAGACCAGGCGCACGCTGGCGCCCGCGTTGGGCCCGCCGTGCTTGCGGGTGTTGGTGAGCGCCTCCTGGACGATGCGGTACGCGGTGAGCTCGACGCCGCTGGGCAGGGGACGCGGGGTGCCCTCGACCTTGAAGTCGACGGGCAGCCCGGAGCCGCGGCACTGCTCGACGAGGTCCTCGATCTGCTGCACGTCCGGCTGCGGCACGTACTCGCCGGCCTCCTGGTGCTCCCCGGTGCGCAGCACGCCGAGCAGGCGGCGCATCTCGGCGAGGGCCTGGCGGCCGGTGGAGGAGATGGTCTCCAGGGCCTTCTTCGCCTGGTCGGGCGCGGCGTCGAGGACATAGGCGGCGCCGTCGGCCTGCACGACCATCACCGAGACGTTGTGCGCGACGACGTCGTGCAACTCGCGCGCGATGCGGGCCCGTTCGGCGGCGACGGCGACCTTGGACTGCGCCTCGCGCTCCTTCTCCAGGCGGGCGGCCCGCTCCTCCAGCTGGGCGAAGTAGGCGCGCCGGGTGCGGATGGAGTCGCCGAGCACCCAGGCGAGGGCGAAGGGCACGGCCATGAAGACCGTCAGCACGACGTTGCCGGCGGCGGACGTCTCCTCGGTCGGCCAGCGCAGCTGGGCCAGCGGGGCCGCGCACAGGCCGGCGCCCAGCGCGAAGCGGGAGGCCCAGCGCGCGCCCTCCGCCGCGACCGTGTAGACGATCACCAGCAGGGCGAAGTCGGCCGGGCCGATCTCCACGTCGGTGACCAGCTGGGCCACTCCGACCCCGGTCGCGAGCAGCAGCATCTTCTCCGGGTGCCGGCGGCGCAGCGCGATCACCAGGCAGAGCAGCAGGGCGAGGGGGACGGCGAGGGCAGGGGAGCCGTACCCGCCCGCCGCTCCGCCCACCAGCGACATCCCGAGGAGGACGAGGGCCCAGGTGCCGTCGACCCACATCGGGTGTCTGCGGAGGAAGTCATAGAGGCGCTGCACGTAACCCAGCGTAGGGAAGCGGGATAGGTGCAGGGGTCAACCGGAGGACCGATCCGCGTCCGGCGCGCGTACTCCGCAAGGTGGAGTTGCGTTCGTTGTGTCCGCTTAGCCTGGGCCGGTGACAGCAGTGACGAGGGGCGAGGGACCAGAGGGACTGGAGGGGCCAGCGGTGCCCAAGGGACCAGCGGGACCCGAGGAACCGGAGCCGCGGAAGTGGCAGGGGTGGCGCGCGGCCGCGCAGGAGGCCCTGTACGGGCCCGGCGGCTTCTACCGGCGGGCCGAGGGGCCGGCCAGGCACTTCCGCACGTCCGTGCACGCCTCGCCGCTGTTCGCCGGGGCCGTGGCGCGGCTGCTGTGCCGGGTCGACGAGGCGCTGGGACGACCCGCGGCGCTGGACTTCGTCGACATGGCGGCCGGGCGGGGCGAACTGGCCGCCGGGGTGCTCGCCGCGCTGCCCGCCGAGGTGGCGGGCCGCACGCGCGCGTACGCCGTCGAAGTGGCCGAGCGGCCCGCCGGGCTCGATCACCGGATCGAGTGGCTGGCCGCGCCTCCTGAGGGGACGACCGGACTGCTGTTCGCCAACGAGTGGCTGGACAACGTGCCCGTGGAGGTCGCGGAGGTGGACGCCGCGGGCACGGCCCGGCTGGTGCTGGTCCGCACGGACGGGACCGAACGGCTCGGGGATCCGGTCGGCGGGGCGGAGGCCCGGTGGCTGGAGCGCTGGTGGCCGCTGCCCGGTGCGGCGGGGCTGCGGGCCGAGATCGGGCTGCCCCGGGACGAGTCCTGGGCCGCGGCGGTCGCGACGCTGCGGCGGGGGCTCGCGGTCGCCGTGGACTACGCGCACACGGCGGACGCCCGGCCGCCGTTCGGGACGCTCACCGGTTTCCGGGAGGGCCGCGAGACCACGCCCGTGCCGGACGGCTCCTGCGACATCACCGCGCACGTCGCGCTGGACGCGTGCACGCTCCCCGGCGGGCGCGTGCTCCGGCAGCGGGAGGCGCTGCACGCCCTGGGCGTGACCGGCGCGCGCCCCCCGCTCACGCTGGCGTCCACCGACCCCGCCGCCTACGTGCGCGCCCTCGCGGGCGCCGGGGAGGCGGCCGAGCTCACCGCGGCCGGCGGGCTGGGCGACTTCGGGTGGCTGGTGCAGCCGGTGGGGATCCCGGACCCGTTCCGGGCCTGAGCTCCTACTTGTCGATGTCCCCGACCACGAAGAACATCGACCCCAGGATCGCCACCATGTCCGCGACCAGCGTCCCCGGCAGCAGCTCCGTCAGCGCCTGGATGTTGTTGTACGAGGCGGAGCGCAGCTTCAGCCGGTACGGCGTCTTCTCGCCCTTGCTGACCAGGTAGTAGCCGTTGATGCCGAGGGGGTTCTCGGTCCAGGCGTAGGTGTGCCCCTCCGGCGCCTTGAGGACCTTCGGGAGCCGCTGGTTGACCGGCCCGGGCGGCAGCTCCGCGAGGCGGTCGAGGCAGGCGTCGGCCAGGTCCAGCGCGTTGTGCGTCTGCTCCAGGAGGCATTCGAAGCGGGCGAGGCAGTCGCCCTCCTGCCGGGTGACCACCTTCAGGGTGCCCTGGAGGTCGCCGTAGGCGAGGTACGGCTCGTCGCGGCGCAGGTCGAAGTCGACGCCCGAGGCGCGGCCGATCGGCCCGCTGACGCCGTAGGCGTGCACGGCCTGCGGGGACAGGACGCCGACGCCCCGGGTGCGGCCGCGGAAGATCTCGTTGCCGAGCACGAGGTCGTCGAAGCGGTCCATGCGGGAGCGGACGTCGGCGACGGCGGTACGCGCGCGTGCGGTCCAGCCGGCCGGCAGGTCCTCCTTGAGGCCGCCCACCCGGTTGAACATGTAGTGCATGCGCCCGCCGGAGACCTCCTCCATGACGTGCTGGAGTTCCTCGCGCTCCCGGAAGGCGTAGAAGATCGGGGTGATCCCGCCGAGCTCCAGGGGGTACGAGCCGAGGAACATCAGGTGGTTGAGCACCCGGTTCAGCTCGGCGAGCAGCGTGCGCAGCCACACGGCGCGCTCGGGGACCTCCATGCCGAGCATCCGCTCCACGGCGAGGACGACGCCCAGTTCGTTGGAGAACGCCGACAGCCAGTCGTGGCGGTTGGCGAGCATGATGATCTGGCGGTAGTCGCGCGCCTCGAACAGCTTCTCCGCGCCCCGGTGCATGTAGCCGATCACCGGCTCCGCGTGCGTGATGCGCTCGCCGTCCAGGACGAGCTTCAGCCGCAGCACCCCGTGCGTGGACGGGTGCTGGGGCCCGATGTTGAGCACCATGTCGGTGCTCTCCGCGGCGCCGCCGATTCCGACCATGGTCTCCGTCGTAGGAGTCATGGACACAGTCTCCCCTACGTACCCTGACCTCATGGAGACGGGGAGCCCGCACGAGGCGGGGCCGACGGGGACCGGCAGCGCGGCCGGGCCGACGGGGGCAGAGGACACGGCCGGGGCGGCGGCAGCGGGTGGGCCGACGGGGGCAGAGGACACCGCCGGGGCGGCGGCAGCGGGCGGGATCGTGCCCGCAGGGGCCGGGGCGACCGGCGAGGCCCGGCCCGAGGACGAGCCCGTCTGGATCGCCCTGCCGCCCGGCCTGCTGAAGATGCGGCGGCTGCTCCTGGTCGTCTGGCTGGGGCTGGCCGCGCTGGCCGCCGGGCTGCTGCCGGGGCTGCTCGCCGGGCCCGGCTGGGCCGTGTTCGCCGTGCTGCCGCTGGCGCTGATGGCCTGGGGCTGGGTGATGATCGACCGCAACTGGCGTTCCTGGCGGTACGCCGAGCGCGCCGACGACCTGCTGATCAGCCGCGGCGTGCTGTGGCGCGAGGAGACGGTCGTGCCGTACGGGCGGATGCAGCTGGTCGAGGTCACCTCCGGGCCGGTCGAGCGGCACTTCGGGCTGGCCAGCGTGCAGCTGCACACGGCCGCCGCGGCGACCGACGCCACCATCCCCGGCCTGGACCCGGCCGAGGCGGAACGGCTGCGCGACCGGCTCACCGAGCTCGGCGAGGCCCGATCGGCGGGCCTGTGACGGCGCCCGGGGCCACCGGAGAAGCCGGGGCGACCACCGCCGAGGGCGGGCCCGCCGAGCGGCGGCTGCACCCCGTCACACCGCTGCGGCGGGCCTGGGCACCGGTCGCCGTGGTCGCCGGCTGGGCGGTGCACGATCCCGACGGGGCGCAGCGCCAGCTGGCCCGGCTGACGACGACCACGCTGCTGATCGCCCTCGCCGTGATCGTCCCGGCCGCCGCCCTGTACGGCTTCTGCTCCTGGTGGTTCACGCACTTCGCGGTGACCGGGACCGAACTGCGCATCCGTACCGGACTGGTGTTCCGGCGCACCGCGCACATCCGGCTGGAGCGGGTCCAGGCCATCGACATCACCCAGCCGCTGCTCGCCCGGGTCGCGGGCGTCGCCAAGCTGAAACTCGACGTCATAGGGACCGACAAGAAGGACGAACTGGCCTTCCTCGGCGCGGACGAGGCGCGGGCGCTGCGCGCCGAACTGCTCGCGCGGGCGGCCGGGTTCGCCCCCGAGACCGCCCACGAGGTCGGCGAGGCCCCGTCCCGGCAGCTGCTGCGGGTGCCGCCCGGCGTGCTCGCCATGTCGCTGGTGCTGAGCGGGGGGACCTGGGGGTCGCTGGCCGCGGCGCTCGTCGTCCCGCCGCTGCTGTGGATGGCCACCGAGAGCGTGTGGACGGTCCTGGCCACGGCCCTGCCGCTGCTGGGCGCTGCGGGCGCGAGCAGCGTGGGGCGGTTCGTCGGCGAGTACGACTGGACGGTGGGCGAGTCGCCCGACGGGCTGCGCATCGACCACGGCCTGCTGGACCGGGCCCACGAGACGGTGCCGCCGGGCCGTGTGCAGACCGTGCGGATCGTGGAGCCGCTGCTGTGGCGGCGGCGCGGCTGGGTGCGGGTGGAGCTGGACGTGGCGGGCTCGTCCAACTCCGTGCTGGTGCCGGTCGCCCCGCGCGAGATCGCCGACGCCGTCGTCGCGCGCGTGCTGCCCGGGGTGACCGTGCCGGAGCGCGCGGCCCTGTCGCCGTCGCCGCGCCGCGCCCGCTGGTGCGTGCCGCTGTGGTGGCGGGGGTACGGACTCGCCGTCACCGACGCGGTGTTCGCGGCCCGGTCCGGGCTGCTGCGGCGGAGCCTGGCGCTGGTGCCGCACGCCAAGGTGCAGAGCGTACGGATGACGCAGGGCCCCTGGGAGCGGGCCCGGGGCGTGGCCGACGTGCACGTGGACACGGGCGCGAACAAGACGGTGACGGCCCGGCTGCGGGACGCGGCCGAGGCGCGCGAGCTGCTGGCGGCGCAGGCGGAACGGTCCCGCACCGGGCGCAGGGACGCGCGGCCGGACCGCTGGATGGCGTGACCCTCACGGAAGCCGCAGACAAGCCGAAGGCCCCCCGGAGACAGCCGGGGGGCCTTCCGCCGCAGCGGAGTTCAGGACACCGCGCTCCGCAGCCCCTGCACGTCGATCTGCTCCGTCTCGTCGTGCGCCGTCAGGTCGATGACCTGGCCGATCCCGCGCGACTCCTCGTCCACCGGCTTGAACCCGGCCTCGGTCTCGGCCTTGTGCAGGGCGAGGGCCTCCTGCCCGACGACATCGGCGAGGTCCTCGTTCTGCACGGCCTCCAGGGCGGCCCGCGAGGTGCCCTGCTTGGTGCCGAAGAAGTCGAACCCGCCCTCGGTCAGGGGCCGTCGCACCGGCGCCTGCGGCGCGACGGCCACGGCGGTCGGGACGGTGTAGTGACCGGAAACCGCCTTCTCGGCACTGTCGGCCTTCTCGGTACTGCCGGCCGTCTCGGCACTGTCGGCCTGCTCCGCGGTGGCGGCGGTCGCGCGCTCGTGCCCGTCGACCGCCTCGGACTGCCCCTGCGCCTCGTCCTCCGAGGCCTGCTCCCGCTGCTCGGCCGTCTCCCGCCGGGGCTCCCGCGCGGGCTCCGCGTCCTCGCCCTTCGGCACGCCGTCGCCGTCGCCACCGCCGTCCGGCTCCGGTGCCCTCTCGCCGTCGAACCGGGCGAGCGCGGCCGCGGCCCGCAGGAACAGCCGGGAACCCTCGGGCGAGAACACCGCGGGAACCGCGGGCTCCTCCTCGACGGTGAGCGGCGCCCCGTCCTGCCCGGCGGCGGCGTCCGCCACCCCCGCGGGCAATGCCGCGCGCACCGGAGCCGTCGCCTCTATCTCGAGCACCCGGCGCTCCTCCAGGACGCTCGCGCGCTCGGTCTCCGCCGTGGCGTACCGGCGCAGCAGCGCGGCGTGCTCGTTGCGCAGCCCGGCCAGTTCGGTGCGCTTGGCGCGCAGCCGCTGCTCCAGCTTGGCGCGCAGCTCGCGGGACTCCTCGAGGTCGGCCTCCAGTTCGGCGACCCGTTCCTCGAAGCGCCACTCGTCGCTCGCACGCGCGCGCGTGAGGTCGGCGACCTGCTTGCCCGCCTGGATGTCCCAGCGGCGCAGCACGACCGCGCCGACGACCGCCGTCGCCGCGGCGGCCGCGGCCAGACCGCGGAGCACCATCGGCTCCGTGAACACCCAGGGCCCCAGGGCGCAGACGAGGGAGACGCCTGCGATCGCCGACGGGGGCAGCAGCCTGTGCAGGGGCGGGGAATGGCGATGACGTCCACGTGGCATGGCCAGAAACTTACCGCGCGTAGGCGAATCGTGGTGACCCACCCCGCAAAAACAAAGCCACCCCAAGGGACTCACACGGCATCAGAACTCGGCAAGAAGCGGAATCAGCCGCTCACTCAATTCCCCGGATCATTCCCAAGATCATTTCCAGGGGCCGTCGAGGCGCCCGCTCATCCACTCCAGCGTCGCCGGAATCTCGCGCCGCCAGGTGTTGAAGTTGTGCCCGCCGCTTTCCAGGATGATCGACGAGATCCGCGTCAGGCCGGTGCCCTTCACCCGGTCTATGAACTTCAGCGTGTCCTTGTAGTCGGACTCGCCCACCTTGCTGCTGGTGACCAGCAGCGAAGTGTCGGGCGCGGGCATGTGCTCGAGATACCACCACAGGTCGGCGCGATTGCGCAGCCCCTTGTCGCCCTGGAAGAGATCGCCGGTCGTGGCGTCGATCGGCGCCTTGTAGTACGCGGACAGACCCGCCCCGGCGGCGTACACATCGGGATGGTGCATGGCGATCTTCAAGGCGCAGTAGCCGCCCGTCGAGTTGCCGATGATGCCCAGGCTTCCCGGCTTTTCGGCCACCCGGTAGTGCGAGCGCAACGCCTCGGGCAGATCCTTCGCGAAGAACGACTCGGTCTGCGGACCGCCCGGGACGTCCACGCACTCCGTGTCCCGGGGCGGCGCCACCGTAGGCCGCAGCATCACCAGGATCATCGGCTTCGCCCGGCCCTCCCGGGCCAGTTCCAGGGCCGTACGCGGGTAGTGGAGCTTCTCCACCAGCGCCGAGGCCGTGCCCGGGTAACCGGTCAGCACGACGGCCGCGGGGAACCGGTGGGTGCGGTACCGCGGCTGGAAGTACTCCGGCGGCAGATAGACGTACGCGGGCGTCGCGATGTGCGTCGTACGGCCCACGAGGTCGACCTGCTGGATCCGGCCCCCGGCCTGGGGGCGCACCCCGGCCGCCCCGGGCACCCGCCGCGAGCCGACCACCTCCAGCGGGCCCTCGCCCGGGGTGTGGTCCACGACCACGCCCTGGTCCTTCTCCTGCCCGAACAGGTCCGCCCAGCTCGCGTAGAACCCGAAGGCCTGGTTGGCGGCCAGGCCCACCGCGGCGAACAGCGCCAGCTGCGTGGCCAGCAGCAGCCCGACGCGTCCGCCCACGGCCGGCCAGCTCCGCCGGGCCAGCCGTGGCCACAGCCAGACCGTGCCGGCGAACAGCAGCACGGCGGACAGCACCGCCAACACCAGCACCTTGTTGCTCGTCAGACCCATGGGTTGGTTACCTGCTCGCGCTCTCCGCCCGGCCCCGCCCGCGAGCACACCTTCGCTCGGGCTTGTCCCGGACTTTCCTCGGCCTTTGAAACGGCTTTGACATGGGGAGTGAACCTCTCCCCCCGAGACACCGTCCTAGAGGGCGCAATGTCGCCGGATGCCCGAATCGGCACCGGATCCAAGGTCTCTCGCAGAACTACGGGATGCGATGTCTGTCAGGACAGATGAGGAAATGTCGGGTGAGGTTCCGACCCGTCGAAGCGGCGCGGCCGGTACGGACCGGACGAGCCGGGTGCGCCGCCTGCTGCGCGGACCACGCCCCGAGGCGGTCCCCCTCCTCGTCGGCAGAGCCTGCGCCCTCGTGGGCCTGCTGGACATCGCCGCGGGCGTCTTCCCGCGCTTCCGGCACAGCCGCATGCACGCCATCGCCGAGGTCCTGCCCGGCGCGCTCGGCCCGTTCGCGGCCGCGCTGTCGCTGAGCACCGGTGTGCTGTTGCTGCTGCTCGCCCACGGCCTCAAGCGCGGCAAGCGCCGGGCCTGGCGGGCGGCCGTGGCCCTGCTGCCCGCCGGTGCCGTGGCGCAGTTCACCTACCGGCACTCCCTCGTGGGCGTCCTGATCTCCCTGGCGCTGCTGGCCCCCCTGCTGCGCCACCGCGACCAGTTCGACGCGCTGCCCGACCCGCGCAGCCGCTGGCGGGCGCTCGCCAACTTCGTCCTGATGAGCGCGGGTTCGCTGCTGCTGGGCCTGCTCATCGTCAGCGTCCACGGCGACCGCATGCTCGGCGACCCGAGCCTGGCCGACCGCATCACCCACGTCATCTACGGCCTCTTCGGCTTCGAGGGGCCCGTCGACTACCGGGGCGACACCTCCTGGACCGTCGCCTTCTCGCTCGGCGCCCTGGGCCTGCTCACCGCCGTCACCACCATCTACCTGGCCTTCCGCCCCGAACACCCGGCCGCGCACCTCACCGAGGAGGACGAGGCACGCTTGCGCGCCCTGCTGGAGAAGCACGGGCGCCGCGACTCCCTCGGCCACTTCGCGCTGCGCCGCGACAAGGCCGTCGTCTTCTCCCCCAGCGGCAAGGCGGCCGTGACCTACCGCGTGGTCTCCGGCGTGATGCTCGCCAGCGGCGACCCGATCGGCGACGTCGAGGCCTGGCCCGGCGCCATCGAACGGTTCATGGACGAGGCCAAGGCCCACTCCTGGACCCCCGCCGTGATGGGCTGCTCCGAGACCGGCGGCGAGGTGTGGACCCGCGAGACCGGGCTCGACGCCCTCGAACTGGGCGACGAGGCGGTGGTGGACGTCGCGGATTTCTCCCTCGCCGGCCGCGCGATGCGCAACGTGCGCCAGATGGTCAAGCGCATCGAGCGCGCCGGTTACGAAACCCGGGTACGACGTGTCCGTGACCTCGGGGACGCCGAGCTGGAGCGCATCCGCCAGGCCGCCGACGACTGGCGCGGCACCGACACCGAGCGCGGCTTCTCCATGGCCCTCGGCCGCGTCGGCGACCCCGCCGACGGCGACTGCCTCATCGCCACCGCCCACAAGCAGGACGACCACCCCGGCCCCTACGGCGACCTGAAGGCGATCCTGCACTTCGTGCCCTGGGGCCCCGACGGCGTCTCCCTGGACCTGATGCGCCGCGACCGCTCGGCCGACCCCGGCATGAACGAACTGCTCATCGTGGCCGCCCTCCAGGCCGCCCCCAAGCTCGGCATCGAGCGGGTCTCCCTCAACTTCGCCATGTTCCGCTCGGCCCTGGCCCGCGGCGAGAAGATAGGCGCCGGTCCCGTGCTGCGCGCCTGGCGCGGACTGCTGGTCTTCCTCTCCCGCTGGTTCCAGATCGAGTCGCTGTACAAGTTCAACGCCAAGTTCCAGCCGCGCTGGGAGCCCCGCTTCGTCGTCTACCGGGCCTCCGCCGACCTGCCCCGCATCGGCTTCGCCGCCATGCAGGCGGAAGGTTTCGTCAACCTCGCCCTGCCCCTGCCGCGCTTCCTGCGCCGCCGGCGCCCGGCGAACCGCCGCCCGTGCGCCCACGGCACCACCACGGAACGGAGCGTCAGAGCGGCGTGACCCGCCCGGACCGACCCGGGCCGCGGCGCCTGACGGCCGTCCCCTGGGCCTACGCTGAACATATGAGCAACCAGAGCGGACGCGGGCGCGTGGCGGGCCTACCGGAATGGGACCGCTGCGCGGTCATGGGAGTCGTGAACGTCACCCCCGACTCCTTCTCCGACGGCGGCCGCTTCTTCGACACCACGGCCGCCGTCAAGCACGGCCTCGACCTGGTCTCCGAGGGCGCGGACCTGGTCGACGTCGGCGGCGAGTCGACCCGCCCCGGCGCCACCCGGGTGGACGAGGCCGAGGAACTGCGCCGCGTCGTCCCGGTCGTCCGCGGCCTGGCCTCCGAGGGCGTCACCGTCTCCGTGGACACCATGCGCGCCTCCGTCGCCGAGCGGGCCCTCGCGGCCGGCGCCGCCCTAGTCAACGACGTCAGCGGCGGCCTCGCCGACCCCCGCATGATCCCGGCCGTCGCCGACGCCGGCGCCCCCTTCGTCGTCATGCACTGGCGCGGCTTCCTCCAGGGCGGCAACGTCCGCGGGGTGTACGGGGACGTCGTCACCGAGGTCGTCGACGAGCTGCACGCGCGCGTGGAGGCCGTCCTGGCGGGCGGCATCGCCCCCGACCGCGTCATCGTCGACCCCGGCCTCGGCTTCTCCAAGGACGCCGAGCACGACCTCGCGCTCCTGGCGGGACTGCACCGGGTCCTCGGCCTCGGCCACCCGCTGCTCGTGGCCGCCTCCCGCAAGCGGTTCCTCGGCCGCGTCCTGGCCGGCCCGGACAGCCCGCCCCCGCCCGCCCGCGAGCGCGACGCCGCCACCGCCGCCGTCTCCGCGCTCGCGGCGCACGCCGGCGCGTGGGCGGTCCGCGTGCACGAAGTCCGCGCCACCGCCGACGCCGTACGCGTCGCGCGCGCCATCGAGGGAGCACGCACGGGCGCAGAGGGAGCCCGGTGAGCGCCCCGCACACCGACGTCGAGCAGGTCGAGGCCGCCAACACCGCCTTCTACGAGGCACTGGAACGGGGCGACTTCGAGGAACTGGCGTCGCTCTGGCTGACCCCCTCCGACCTGGGCGTCGACGAGACCTACCACGACCCGGCCGACACCGGCGTGGTCTCCTGCGTGCACCCCGGCTGGCCCGTGCTCACCGGCCGCGGCGAGGTCCTCCGCTCGTACGCCCTGATCATGGCCAACACCGACTACATCCAGTTCTTCCTCACCGACGTGCACGTCTCGGTCACCGGCGACACCGCCCTGGTCACCTGCACGGAGAACATCCTCAGCGGCGGCCCCGCCCCCCAGGGCGAGGACGAGGAGCTGGGCCCGCTGGTCGGGCAGCTCGTGGTCGCCACCAATGTGTTCCGGCGCACGCCCCAGGGGTGGAAGCTCTGGTCGCACCACGCTTCCCCGGTCCTGGCCGAAACCGACGAGGACGAGCAGGACGACACCCCCGCCTGAGTGGGTAGTCGCCAGGTAGTGGTTGGAATCACGGAGCCGCGGGTATGGGCGGCTACCAACCCGTGAGCCGCCGGGTTCCCCGAGGGAAACGCCGGATGAATCCTGCCGGGCCCGGACCCCGTGGCCCGGCCCCGTCCGGGCTCGCAGGTAGATTCGACCGAGGCCGGTGTGCCGCCCGCACCCGGCACCGACCGGCCGAGACCGACGATTGCAGGAGTGATTCGCGTGGATCGTGTCGCGCTGCGCGGCCTGAAGGCCCGCGGGCACCACGGTGTGTTCCCGAGGGAACGCGAGGAGGGCCAGACCTTCATCGTGGACCTCGTCCTCGGCCTGGACACCCGCCCGGCCGCGGCCGACGACGACCTGGCGAAGACCGTGCACTACGGCATCGTGGCGGAGGAGGTCGTGGCCGTCGTCCAGGGCGAGCCCGTCGACCTCATCGAGACGCTCGCCGAGCGCATAGCCCAGGTATGTCTGAAGCACGAAGGGGTCCAGCAGGTCGAGGTCTGCGTCCACAAGCCGGACGCCCCGATCACGGTCCCCTTCGACGACGTGACCGTCACCATCACCCGGAGCCGAGTATGACTGCACCCTTCCTCAAGGGTCCCAGCGACCCGACCGTACAGCCGGTACCCGCCTCCGTCGTCGACAAGGTCGACGCCGCCGACACGACCCTGTCCAACCCGAAACGGGCCGTGGTCGCCCTCGGCTCCAACCTCGGCAACCGCCTGGAGACCCTCCAGGGCGCCATCGACGCCCTGGAGGACACCCCCGGCGTCCGCATCAAGGCCGTCTCCCCGGTCTACGAGACCGAGCCCTGGGGCGTGGACCCCGGCAGCCAGCCCTCCTACTTCAACGCGGTCGTCGTCCTCAAGACCACGCTGCCGCCCTCCTCGCTCCTGGAGCGAGCCCACGCGGTCGAGGAGGCCTTCCACCGCGTCCGCGACGAGCACTGGGGCCCCCGCACCCTCGACGTCGACATCGTCTCGTACGCCGACGTCGTCTCCGACGACCCGCAGCTCACGCTCCCCCACCCCCGTGCCCACGAGCGCGCCTTCGTCCTGGCCCCCTGGCACGACCTGGACCCCGAGGCGCAGCTCCCCGGCCGCGGCCCGGTGGCCGGCCTGCTGGACGCCGTCACCCGCGAAGGCGTGGCGGCGCGCACCGACCTGGAACTCCGGCTGCCCGAATAGCCGTTAAGGTCAAGACGGCCGCGAACCGCGCCGGACCGGCCGGGGAACCGAAGGGACACCGTGAGAGAGCTGCGCATCAGGCTGCTGGCCGGAGTCTTCGTCGTGGCCGGAGTGCTGTCCTGGGCGGGCGCCCGCCTCTGGAACTCGGTGGGCACCCTCCCGAGCGTTCCCCTGGCCGCCCCCATCGTCCTGGCCCTGATCGCCGTGGTCCTGCTGGCCACGGCGCTCTCGCTGCGCGCCCGCCTCAAGGCCCAGCGCGAGCGGCAGCCCGACGCCAAGGGCGTCGACCCCATGATGGCGGCCCGCGCGGTCGTCTTCGGCCAGGCCAGCGCCCTGGTCGCCGCCCTCGTCTCCGGCATGTACGGCGGCACCGGCGTCTTCCTGCTGGAGTCCCTGGACATCCCGGCCCGCCGCGACCAGGCCATCTACGCCGGCTTCTCCGTCCTCGCGGGCATCGGCGTCATAGCGGCGGCCCTCTTCCTGGAGCGCGTCTGCAAGCTCCCGGAGGACGACGAGCACGACGGCGCGGGGACCGCCCCCGCCGCCTGAAGCCCGCGTCGGCGCGGCGTCAGCGCCCGGTCAGCGCGCCATGATGAGGCTCATCGCCTCGTTGCGGGTCGCGGAATCGCGCAGCTGTCCCCGCACGGCCGACGTGATGGTCTTGGCACCGGGCTTGCGCACCCCCCGCATCGACATGCACATGTGCTCGCACTCGACGACGACGATCACGCCACGCGGCTCCAGGATCTGCATCAGGGAGTCGGCGATCTGCGTGGTGAGTCGTTCCTGCACCTGCGGACGCCGCGCGTACACGTCCACGAGCCGGGCCAGCTTCGACAGGCCGGTGATCTTGCCCTCGACGGACGGGATGTAGCCCACGTGCGCCACCCCGACGAACGGCACGAGGTGGTGTTCGCACGAGCTGAGGACCTCGATGTCCTTCACCAGCACCATCTCGTCGTGCCCGAGGTCGAACGTCGTCGTCAGCACGTCCTCCGGCTTCTGCCACAGGCCCGCGAATATCTCCCGGTACGCCCGCGCCACCCGCGCCGGCGTCTCCCGCAGCCCCTCACGGTCCGGGTCCTCGCCGACCGCGATCAGGAGTTCGCGTACGGCGTTCTCGGCACGCTTCTCGTCGAACTCGCCGATCTGGCCGTCGCCGTCCAGCGTCACGGGGTCGGTCATCTGGTGCCTCGTTCCTGTGTCCTTCTCGGGGCGGCCTGCGGAAATGGCGGAAAGCCGCGCCCCCCAGGCTAAAACCTGGGGGGCGCGGCATCCATTCCGGACCCGGTGGGGCCACCGGGAGAGCGGGTCAGCTCTCGGGGCGGTCCTCCGGGGCTCGCTCGGGCGCCGGGGCGGGCTCCGCCGCGGTGCTCTTGGCCGTGGTGATGGCCGGCGTGGCGCCGTTCGCCCCGTTCGTCAGGGCCAGCTCCTTGGGGGAGAGGACCGGCGGGCGGGTCGACGGCGTACGGCGGGAGGATCCCGTCCAGGCGGGCCGCGGCGGGCGCTTGACGATCGGGGCGAAGATCTCGGCGATCTCCTCCTTGCCCAGCGTCTCCTTCTCCAGGAGGGCCAGGACCAGGTTGTCCAGCACGTCGCGGTTCTCGACCAGGATCTCCCACGCCTCGTTGTGCGCGGTCTCGATGAGCTTCTTGACCTCTTCGTCGACCAGCGCGGCGACCTCTTCCGAGTAGTCGCGCTGGTGAGACATCTCACGTCCGAGGAAGGGCTCGGTGTTGTCCCCGCCGAACTTGATCGCGCCGAGACGCTCGGTCATGCCGTACTGCGTGACCATCGCGCGGGCCAGGCCCGTGGCCTTCTCGATGTCGTTGGCGGCACCCGTGGTCGGGTCGTGGAAGACGAGCTCCTCGGCCGCGCGGCCGCCCAGCATGTAGGCGAGCTGGTCGAGCATCTCGTTGCGCGTGGTCGAGTACTTGTCCTCGTCCGGCAGCACCATCGTGTAGCCGAGGGCACGGCCTCGCGACAGGATCGTGATCTTGTGGACGGGGTCGGAGTTCGGTGAGGCCGCCGCGACCAGGGCGTGTCCGCCCTCGTGGTACGCGGTGATCTTCTTCTCCTTGTCCGACATGATCCGGGTCCGCTTCTGCGGGCCCGCGACCACACGGTCGATCGCCTCGTCCAGCATGTGGTTGTCGATCAGCTTCTGGTCGCTGCGGGCCGTCAGCAGGGCGGCCTCGTTCAGCACGTTGGCGAGATCGGCACCCGTCATGCCGGGCGTACGGCGGGCGACGGCCGACAGGTCGACGTCCGGGGCGACCGGCTTGCCCTTCTGGTGGACCTTGAGGATCTCCAGACGGCCCTGCATGTCCGGGCGGTCGACGGCGATCTGCCGGTCGAAGCGGCCGGGGCGCAGCAGCGCCGGGTCGAGGATGTCGGGCCGGTTCGTCGCGGCGATGAGGATCACGCCGCCCTTGACGTCGAAGCCGTCCATCTCGACGAGCAGCTGGTTCAGGGTCTGCTCGCGCTCGTCGTGACCGCCGCCGAGGCCGGCGCCGCGGTGGCGGCCGACCGCGTCGATCTCGTCGACGAAGACGATCGCCGGGGCGTTCGCCTTGGCCTGCTCGAACAGGTCACGGACTCGGGAGGCACCGACGCCGACGAACATCTCGACGAAGTCGGAACCGGAGATCGAGTAGAACGGCACGCCCGCCTCGCCCGCGACGGCACGCGCGAGCAGGGTCTTGCCGGTACCGGGAGGCCCGTAGAGCAGGACGCCCTTGGGAATCTTGGCGCCGACGGCCTGGAACTTGGCGGGCTCCTGGAGGAACTCCTTGATCTCGTGGAGCTCCTCGACGGCCTCGTCCGACCCGGCGACGTCGGCGAACGTCGTCTTGGGGGTGTCCTTGGTGATGAGCTTGGCCTTGGACTTCCCGAAGTTCATGACGCGGGAGCCGCCGCCCTGCATCTGGTTCATCAGGAACAGGAACACGACCACGATCAGCACGAAGGGCAGCAGCGAGAGCAGGATCCCGACGAACGGGTTCTGCTTGGACGGCGAGACCGTGTAGCCGTCCGGGATCTGCTTGTCCTGGTACTTGTTCTGCAGCGTGTTGGCGATGTCCACGCCCTGGTCGCCGATGTAGCTCGCCTGGATCTTCGAGCTGCCCTCGACCTTTACGCCGTCCTTGAGCGTGACCTTGAGGGTCTGCTCGTCACCGGTGGTGAGCTTGGCCGACTCGACCTTGTTCTGGTTGATCGCCTGGACGACCTGGCCGGTGTCCACCGTCTTGTAGCCGCCGGACGAGCCGACGACCTGCATCAACACGACCACGGCAAGGACGGCCAGCACGATCCACATGACCGGCCCACGGAAGTATCGCTTCACGTCCATCCATACGGAGCGGTGCCGCCCCGTCCCTCCTGCCATAGTGAGTTTGATAAAAGACTGTTCTTCGGACGGTACCCCAGCAGTGCCACCTGAAGCCGCGTGGGACGGCTGGCGATCCGCCTACGCCTGCTCCAACGGCGGGAAGCCCGCTGGGGTTCCCGATCACCGTCACGGCACCCCGGCCGGAATTCAGCCGCCGTACACGTGGGGCGCGAGCGTACCGACGAACGGGAGGTTGCGGTACTTCTCGGCGTAGTCGAGGCCGTAGCCGACGACGAATTCGTTGGGGATGTCGAAGCCGACCCATTCCACGTCGATGGCGACCTTCGCGGCCTCGGGCTTGCGCAGCAGCGTGCACACCTTCAGGGAGGCGGGCTCGCGCGAGCCGAGGTTGGAGATCAGCCAGGACAGGGTCAGGCCGGAGTCGATGATGTCCTCGACGATGAGGACGTGCTTGCCCTTGATGTCGGTGTCGAGGTCCTTGAGGATCCGCACCACACCGGAGGACTGGGTGCCCGCCCCGTACGAGGATACGGCCATCCAGTCCATGGTGACGGGGGTGGACAGCGCCCGCGCGAGGTCGGCCATGACCATCACCGCGCCCTTCAGGACGCCGACGATCAGCAGGTCCTTGCCCGCGTACTCCGCGTCGATCTTCGCTGCCAGCTCGGCCAGCTTGGCGTCGATCTCTTCCTTGGTGATGAGTACCTGCTGGAGGTCGGCACCCATGTCTTTCGCGTCCACCCGCATCACTTTCGGTCGTCCCACCGGCCGGCCGGCCCCTCCTGCGACTGCTGGGAGGGGTCCGGTTCAGCCTTGCCGAATCACCAGTCTGCCACCCTGCCGCCGGGCCACGACCTTGCCGGGGAGGTTGATGGCTCCCTGGCCGCGCCAGCCGGTGATGAGCCGGTCGACTTCCTCGATGTGGCGGGCGAACAGGGATCCGGCCGGGGCACCGGCGGCGATGGCGGCCCGGCGCAGGACGCGGCGGCGTACGGCGGGCGGCAGGGCGTAGAGCTTGGCGCACTCCAGGAGCCCGGCGGCGTCGCGGACGGTGGCCTCGGCCTGGGCGGCCCAGGAGTCGAGGGCGTCGGCGTCGTCCCGGGAGAGCTGGGCCGTACGGGCGAGGGCCTCGACGACGCCCTTGCCGAGGGCCTTCTCCAGGGCGGGCAGGCCCTCGTGGCGCAGCCGGGAGCGGGTGTAGGCCGGGTCGGCGTTGTGGGGGTCGTCCCAGACGGGCAGGGACTGGACCATGCAGGCCTTGCGGGCGGTCTGCCGGTCGAGTTCCAGGAAGGGACGGCGGTAACGGCCGCCGGCCCCCGAGACCGCGGCCATGCCGGACAGGGAGCGGATGCCGGAGCCCCGGGCGAGGCCGAGCAGGACGGTCTCGGCCTGGTCGTCGCGGGTGTGGCCGAGCAGGACGGCGGCGGCGCCGTGGCGTTCGGCCGCGGTGTCGAGGGCGGCGTAGCGGGCGTCGCGGGCGGCGGCTTCGGGTCCGCCGGCGCGGCCGACGGTGACGGCGACGGAGTCGACGGGGTCGAGGCCGAGTTCCCGCAGGCGCTGGACGACTTCCGCGGCGCGCAGGTCGGAGCCGGGCTGGAGGCCGTGGTCGACGGTCACGCCGCCGGCTCTGATGCCGAGCTTGGGGGACTCGAAGGCGAGGGCGGAGGCCAGCGCCATGGAGTCGGCGCCGCCGGAGCACGCCACGAGCACGAGCGGCGGGGGCGGCGGCTCGTGCGGGGAGGCATGCGTGGGGGCGTGCGGGACCGCGGCGGGGGCGCGGTGGTGTTCGGTGAGGAGGTCGTGGAGGACGCGGCGTACCGCCAGGCGTATCGCCGCGACCGCAGGATGGGGACCCATGTCCGGTTCCCTTCATGAAGTTTTCGGGGGGTGAGCCCGGGGTCGGTCACGCAGAGTGTGTAGATGGTGACAGAACCGGGCCGTTCCCCGAGCATTGCACGCCTACCCCTGCCTCACGGTCCCTCGGACGGGTGATTGGAGGGGCGTTCGCCTGCCGTCGACCGGTTTTCTTTCACGACCTTCCCGCCTTGTTCACTACTCGGCCCTGCGGTGCACCCGCGCGATCCAGTCCGCCGGTTTGGCGATCTCCGTCTTGGTGGGGAGGGTGTTGGGCGAGGTCCACACGCGGTTGAAGCCGTCCATGCCGACCTCGTCGACGACGGCCCGTACGAAGCGTTCGCCGTCCCGGTACTGCCGGAGTTTCGCGTCCAGGCCGAGGAGCTTGCGCAGGGCCAGGTCGAGGCGGGAGGCGCCCTTGGCGCGGCGCTGCTGGAACTTCTCGCGGATCTCGCCGACGGACGGTACGACGGCCGGGCCGACGCCGTCCATGACGAAGTCGGCGTGGCCCTCCAGCAGGGACATCACGGCCGTGAGGCGGCCGAGGATCTCGCGCTGGGCGGGGGTCTGGACGATCTCGACGAGGGAGCGGCCGCCGTCGTCCTCCTCGGCCTCGGGGCGGCCTCCGGCGAGGCTCTGGGCGGCTTCGCGGACACGTTCCAGGACGGTCATGGGGTCGACGTCGGTCTCCCCCAGGAAGGACTGGATTTCACCCTCCAGGTGGTCCCTCAGCCAGGGCACGGCGGTGAACTGGGTGCGGTGGGTCTCCTCGTGGAGGCACACCCAGAGGCGGAAGTCGTGGGGGTCGACGTCGAGTTCGCGTTCGACGTGGACGATGTTGGGGGCGACGAGGAGGAGCCGGCCGCCGCCGTTCTCGCCGGCGGGGAGTTCGCGCGAGGCGGGGGCGAAGGTCTCGTACTGGCCGAGGACGCGGGAGGCCAGGAACGACAGGAGCATGCCGAGTTCGACGCCGGTGACCTTGCCGCCGACGGCGCCCATGACCGCGCTGCCGGGGCTGCTGCCGCGCCGTTCCTGCATCTTGTCGAGCAGGGGCCTCAGGATCTCCCGGAACCCGGCGACGTTCGCGCGGATCCAGCCCGGGCGGTCGACGACGAGGACGGGGGTGTCGTGGCCCTCCTCGGTGCCGAGCCGGGTGAAGCCGCGGACGTGTTGCTCCGAGGCCTTGGCGTGCCGGCGCAGCTCGGCGACGACGGCCCTCGCCTCGTCGCGGCTGACCTCGGGGCCCGGCCGCACGAGCCGGGTCGCGGTCGCCACCGCGAGGTTCCAGTCGACCATGCCGGTTGAAGCACCACCGATGCTCGTCATGCGTCAACCGTACGTGAGCGCTCGCCGCTGGGGCAGGGCGGCGAGGGGTGGGTGATGCCGGGGTGCGTTTTCAGGTGCTCGGGGTTCTCGGGGTGCTCGGGGTCGGTGACGGCCGGAGTTTCTTCGCCGGTGCTCGGCGTCGGTGGCCGTGCCCACCCGTTCCGCCGTGCGGAACGCCTGCCCACGGCGGGGCGGAGCCCCGGCCCACGGCCGGGGCGGGGCGGCGGGCTCGGGCGGGGCGGGGCGGCGGGCTCGGGCGGAGGTCCGCGGGCGGCCGGGCGTGCCGGTGCGTGGCTACCCGCAGCCGCACGCCGCCAGTGTCGTCGCCACCCTGTCCAGGGCCTTCTGTGTCGCCGCCTGTTTCCCCGGGTCCGTGTCCGTGGCCATGACGGCGAAGGCCAGGAGGCGGCCGTCCTGGTCGACCAGGGTGCCCGCGAGGGTGTTCACGCCGGTGAGTGTGCCGGTCTTGGCGCGGACGACGCCGGCCGCTCCGTCCGTGTAGCGGCTGGTCAGCGTGCCCGTGAAGCCGGCGACCGGGAGGCCGGTGAGGGCCGGGCGGAGTTCGGGGTGGGAGGGGTCGGCCGCCTTCGCCAGGAGGGCCGTCAGGAGGTCCGGGGTCAGGCGGTCGGCGCGGTTGAGGCCGCTGCCGTCCTTGAAGGCGGCGCCCTTGAGGGGGAGGCCGAGCCTGCGCAGCTGGGCGCTGATCGCCTTGTCGGCGCCGGCGAAGTCGGCCCGGTGGCCGGTCGCGATCGCCGTCTGGCGGGCGAGGGCCTCGGCGATGTCGTTGTCGCTGTTGGTCAGCATGCGTTCGACGAGGGCGGACAGCGGGGGCGAGGAGACCGCGGCGAGGGTCCTGGCACGGGTCGTGGCCTTGGACGGGCCGGGGGCCGTGGTCTTGATGCCGTGGGACTTCAGCAGGTCACCGAACTGGCGGGCCGCGTCCTCGGCCGGGTCGGTGACGCGGGTGACCGGGCCGCTCGTGGAGTCGTCCGTGCGGCCCTCGTCGGCCATCAGGGGGCTGACGAGCGCGAGGTTCGGGTTGACCCCGATCGGGTGCATTCGGGGGCCCGAGTAGAGGGTCGTGTCGTAGGAGAGCGTCACCTCGCGCACGCCCCGGTCGGCCAGTGCGGCGGCCGTCCCGGCGGCCAGGGTGCGCAGGCTCGCCGCCCCCTCGGCCTTCTCCCGGGCCGTGAGGGTGGGGTCGCCGCCGCCGACCAGGACGACTTCCTTCGTGTCGGGTTCCAGCGCGGCGCGGGTGGTGAGGCGGTGGTCGGCGCCCATCGCGGAGAGCGCGGCGACGGCCGTGGCGATCTTCGTGGTCGAGGCGGGGGTGAACGCGGCGTCCGGGTGCGCCCCGTACAGGCGCCTGCCGGTGGTGACGTCGACGACGGCCGCGGCGGGCCGGGGGCCGAGCGCCGGGTCCTTCAGCAGGGGCGTGAGGGCCTTGGCGAGGGCCTTGCCGTCCGGGGCGGACTTCACGGTGCTGACGCCGCCGAGGCCGGTCAGCACGGGGTCGGCGCTGGGGGCGGGCCGGGGCCGGCCGGGCGCGCCGGAGGTGCCGCCGTGATCTGTGCCACCCGCGCGGCCGAGGGCGGCGGCCCGGTCCCGCTCGGCCGTACGCTGACCCGAGGAGTCCCAGGGACCGGCGGCGGTCACCACCCCGGCGGCCAGTGCCAGACCGGCGGTGGCGGCGCCCGCGGTGTACTGCCAGGTCTTCGGCAGCGTGACCCGCGCGACCTGCGGTTTCCCGGCTCGTACGAGCCGTGTGACCCGGGGTTTCGCGGTCGCTGCGGCCCGGGCCAGGCGCGGTCGTACGGCGTCCGCGATCCGCACCACGTGCGGTCTCGCGGCCCGCCAAGGCCTCAGCTCTGGCACGACCACCAGCCCCTTTCGCGATCACACACCTGCGTGAGGGACACTTAACCACCAGAACTATGTGTTGATCATGGAGGAGCCACCGGTGGAGTTCGACGTCACGATCGAGATTCCGAAGGGTTCGCGCAACAAGTACGAGGTGGACCACGAGACCGGTCGTATCCGCCTGGACCGGCGACTCTTCACCTCGACCGCCTACCCGACCGACTACGGCTTCGTCGAGAACACCCTCGGCGAGGACGGCGACCCGCTGGACGCGCTGGTCATCCTCGACGAGCCGACGTTCCCGGGCTGCCTCATCAAGTGCCGCGCGATCGGCATGTTCCGCATGACGGACGAGGCCGGCGGCGACGACAAGCTGCTGTGCGTGCCGGCGACGGACCCGCGCGTGGAGCACCTGCGGGACATCCACCACGTGTCGGAGTTCGACCGCCTGGAGATCCAGCACTTCTTCGAGGTCTACAAGGACCTGGAGCCCGGCAAGTCGGTCGAGGGCGCCAACTGGGTGGGCCGTACGGACGCCGAGGCCGAGATCGAGCGGTCCTACAAGCGCTTCAAGGAGCAGGGCGGTCACTGATCGCCGTTCCCTGTGATGCCTACGGGCCGCACGCGCGCGCGTGCGGCCCGTTCGTCCGTATGTGCGCATACTGAGGCTGAGGGGTACTGAGGCTGACGTGTCGTACAGGGAGCGCCAGGCAGTGACGGACGCGGAGGACCGCAAGCCGAAGTCGGACGAGGCGAGGAGTGCCTTCGCGCCTCCGGGTGGGGCCGCCGTCGACGGGGACATGTCGACGACCTCGGAGTTCGCGATCCCCGAGGGCCTGGCCGTGCTCCGGCCGGCCGGTTCGGAGTCGGAGACGACGTCCGAGTTCGCCCTTCCGGAGGGCCTGGACGTGGCGCCGGCGCCCGCGGTGGAGCCGGAGGGGTCGGCGTTCACGCCGCCGAGCACGTACAGCGCGAAGCACGCCCCGTCGGCCTTCACGCCGCCGACCGGGGTCCCCGTGGTCAGTCTGACCAAGGACGTGCCCTGGCAGGACCGGATGCGCACCATGCTGCGCATGCCGGTGGCGGAGCGGCCGGCGCCGGAGGCGGTCCAGCGCGGCGGCGACGAGGCGGGCCCCGCGGTGCCGCGCGTGCTCGACCTGACGCTGCGTATCGGCGAGTTGCTGCTGGCGGGCGGTGAGGGCGCCGAGGACGTGGAGACGGCGATGTTCGCGGTCTGCCGGTCCTACGGCCTGGACCGCTGTGAGCCCAATGTCACCTTCACGCTGCTCGCTATCTCCTACCAGCCGTCGCTGGTCGACGACCCGGTCACGGCGTCGCGGACCGTGCGCCGCAGGGGCACCGACTACACGCGGCTGGCGGCCGTGTACCAGCTGGTGGACGACCTCAGCGACGACGAGACGGCGGTCTCCCTGGAGGAGGCCTACCGGCGGCTCGCGGAGATCCGCCGCAACCGGCACCCGTATCCCGGCTGGGCGCTGACCGGCGCGAGCGGGTTGCTGGCGGGCGCGGCCTCCGTGCTCGTCGGCGGTGACCTGATCGTGTTCGTGGCGGCGGCGCTGGGCGCGATGCTCGGCGACCGGCTGGCGTGGCTGTGCGCGGGGCGCGGGCTGCCGGAGTTCTACCAGTTCACGGTGGCCGCGACGCCGCCGGCCGCGATCGGGGTCGCGCTGACGCTGGGCCAGGTGGATGTGAAGGCCTCCGCGGTCATCACCGGTGGGCTGTTCGCGCTGCTGCCCGGGCGGGCGCTGGTGGCGGGGGTGCAGGACGGGCTGACCGGCTTCTACATCACCGCCTCCGCTCGTCTGCTGGAGGTCCTGTACTTCTTCGTGGGCATCGTCGCGGGTGTGCTGCTGGTGCTGTACTTCGGCGTGCAGCTGGGGGCGCGGCTGAACCCGGACGCGGCGCTGGGGGTCTCCGACGATCCGGTGCTGCTGATCGGCGCGTCGATGCTGCTGTCGCTGGCCTTCGCGGTGCTGCTCCAGCAGGAACGATCCACCGTGGTGTGGGTGACGCTGAACGGCGGTGTCGCGTGGGTCGTGTACGGCGCGATGCACTACGCCGGGGACATCTCGCCGGTGGCGTCCACGGCGGCGGCCGCGGGCCTGGTGGGGTTGTTCGGGCAGCTGCTGTCCCGCTACCAGTTCGCTTCCGCGCTGCCCTACACGACCGCGGCGATCGGGCCCCTGCTGCCGGGTTCCGCGACGTACTTCGGGCTGCTGGCGATCGCGCAGAACAAGATCGACGAGGGGCTGGTGTCGCTGTCGAAGGCGGTGGCCCTGGCCATGGCCATCGCCATCGGGGTGAATCTGGGGTCCGAGATCTCGCGGATGTTCCTGCGGATCGGCTCCGCGGAGAAGCGGCGCGCCGCGAAGCGGACCAGGGGTTTCTAGCGCCGCGTCCCCGAGAACAGGCCGGCTCAGTAACCGCCGTTGTACGGCTGCTGGCCGCCGCCGCTCTGCTGTGAGTGGCCGTAGCCCGGGGCCTGGGGGTACTGGCCGTAGTACTGCTGGTCGTTGTAGCCGTTCTGGTGGCCGTACGGGGGCTGCTGCTGGGGCTGCTGGTGGGGCGGGCGGTCGTCGGGGGTGATGCGGCGGAGCTGGGTCGTCGCGTCGTCCATGACCGGGATGTGGGGCTGGGTGGCGGCGGGGTCCTGCGTCGCGGCGCGCTTCTTCTTCTTCGACCGCTCGCGCAGGTACTCGATGATGATCGGGACGACGGAGACGAAGACGATCAGGATGAGGATGGCCTCGACGTTCTTCTTGATGAAGTCGATCTGGCCGAGCCAGTAGCCCGCGAGGGTGACGCCGGTGCCCCAGGCGATGCCGCCGATGACGTTGTACGTGAAGAACGTGCGGTACTTCATGCGGCCGGCGCCGGCGACGATGGGGGCGAACGTGCGCACGATCGGGACGAAGCGGGCCAGGACGATCGCCTTGGGGCCGTACTTCTCCATGAACTCGTGGGCCTTGTCCAGGTTCTCCTGTTTGAAGAGCTTGGAGTTGGGCCGGTTGAAGAGCTTCGGGCCGAGGAACTTGCCGATCATGTAGCCCACTTGGTCGCCGACGACGGCGGCGATCACGATCAGCGTGCAGACCAGCCACAGGGGCTGGGTGATGTACGTGCCCTCGGCCACGAAGAGGCCCGCCGTGAACAGCAGCGAGTCGCCGGGCAGGAACGCGAAGAGTCCGGACTCGGCGAAGACGATCAGCAGGATGCCGGGCAGGCTGAACGTCGAGATCAGGTAGTCCGGGCTGAGCCACTCGGGGCCGAGCGCAAGCGTGGTCACGGGGATGTGGCTCCTGCTGCTGTGAGATACGGGCTGGGGCTGGCTGCCTCAAAGTATCAACGCAGCCGTCACGACCCAGGTTCCATGGGGGTACCCAGGATGCACTGTGGGTCCCCCCGGAGAAAGCTGAGAGGCATGGGCATCGATGAATACGGCGGCGGTCAGGGCCCCCAGCCCGACGTGCTCGTCGTCACCACGAACGACGTACCCGGCTACCGCGTGCAGGAAGTGCTCGGCGAGGTCTTCGGCCTGACCGTGCGCTCGCGTCATGTGGGCAGCCAGATCGGCGCCGGGCTGAAGTCGATGGTCGGCGGCGAGCTGCGCGGGCTCACCAAGACCCTCGTGCAGACCCGCAACCAGGCCATGGAGCGACTCGTCGAACAGGCACGCGCGCGTGGCGCCAACGGCGTGCTCGCGTTCCGCTTCGACGTGACCTCGGCGGCGGACGTCGGCACCGAGGTGTGCGCGTACGGCACGGCGGTGGTCCTGGCCCGGGAGTGAGCCCCCGGGCCAGGGATCAGGAGGTGCGGCGGGCGGCGTTCGCGGCGATCGCGTCCTTCAGGTGCTCGGCGAGGCCGGGGCGCATCGACTCGTAGAACGCCTTGAAGCGCTCGTCGGCGACGTACATCTCGCCCAGGCGGCGGTGCTGCTCGTAGGAGCACTCGTAGTACCAGGTGCAGATGTGCTGCCGGTGCTCCTCCGCCAGGGCCATGGCCGCCTCGCCGGCGGGCGGTTCGCCGGCGGCCATCAGGGCGCCGTAGCGCTCGGCCCAGTCGGCGGTCTGGTCCTGGATGCGCTGCCAGTCCTCCTTGGTGTAGCGGGCGACGCGGCGCTGGGACTCGGCGTAGTGCTCGGTGCCGCCCCAGCGCGCTTCCGCCTCGTCGGCGTACTGCTCGGGGTCCTTGTCCCCGAAGACCTCGAACTTCTCCTCGGGCGTGAGGTTGATGCCCATGTGGCGTGCCTCCATGGCGTGCTCCACGGCCGCCGCCATCTTCCGCAGTTTCTCGATCCGGGCGGTCAGCAGGTCGTGCTGGCGGCGCAGGTGCGCGCGCGGGTCCGCGTCCGGGTCGTCGAGCAGGACGGCGACCTCGTCGAGCGGGAAGCCGAGTTCCCGGTAGAACAGGATCTGCTGCAGCCGGTCGAGGTCGGCGTCGCTGTAGCGCCGGTGGCCCGCGTGGCTGCGTTCGCTCGGGACGAGCAGGCCGATGTCGTCGTAGTGGTGCAGGGTGCGCACCGTGACGCCGGCGAAGCCCGCGACCTGTCCCACGGAGTAGCTCACTTCCGCTCCCTTCTTCTTCCGTGCTCCACGGTCGGGCCTCACGCCACGTGAGGTGCAAGCGTGTTTCCTGTTTGCGTAAATTCCCTGTTTGTCCCCTTTGGGCCACATATCGTGTGCCCGTGGTCCAGGACAGCGAGCAGCGGGCGCCCTCCGTCACCCCGGCGACCCCGGCGCGCCTGCTGCTGCCGTCGATCGTGCCCGCCGCGGCCGTCGGTGTGCTCTCCAGCCTGGTCCTGGTGGGGGTGAGCGCCGCCGCCGAGGAGCTCCAGGAGGTGCTGTGGGGGCCGCTGCCGGACGTGCTGGGGATCGGCCGGTACTCGGTGCTGTGGATGGTGGTGATGCTGGTCGGGACCGGGGTGGCGGTCGGTCTCGTGGTGTGGCGGATGCCGGGGCACGCGGGGCCCGATCCGGCCACCGTCGGCCTGGACGCCCCTGTCCTGCCGCCCGCTGTCCTGCCGGGGCTGCTGCTGGCGACCGCGCTGATGCTGGCGGGCGGGCCCAGTCTCGGCCCGGAGAACCCGATCATCACGGTGAACGTCGCCCTGGCCGCCTGGCTGGGGGCGCGGGCCCTGCCGAAGGTGCCCGGCCGCGTCTGGCCCGCGCTGGCGGAGGCGGCGACCATCGGCGCCCTGTTCGGCACGCCGGTGGCGGCGGCCCTGGTGATCTCCGAGGCGCTGGCCCGGCAGGAGACCCGCGGACTGCTGTGGGACAACGTCTTCGCGCCGCTGACCGCGGGCGCGGCCGGTGCCCTGACGGCCACCCTGATCGACCACCCGAGCTTCGACCTGGACCTGCCGTCCTTCGGCCGGCCCGGCTGGGCCGACCTGCTGGCGGCGGTCGTGGTCGCCTCGGCGGGCGCGCTGCTCGGCATGGCCGCCGTGCGGGCGTTCCCGTACGTCCACGGGGCCTTCCGGACGCTGCGGCACCCGATGCTGATGCTCCCGGCGGGCGGGCTGGTGCTGGGCGGTCTCGCGGCCCTGGGCGGCCATCTGACGCTCTTCAAGGGGCTGGACGAGATCGCCGAGCTGGCGCGCGACCCGGACGGCAGGCCGGCCGGGGAGTACGCCCTGCTGACGGTGGTGAAGCTGGCCGCGCTGCTCGTCGCCGCGTCCTGCGGCTTCCGGGGCGGGCGCATCTTCCCGGCCGTGTTCGCCGGCACCGCCCTCGGTCTGTGCGCGCACGCCCTGGTGTCCGGGGTGCATCCGTCGGTCGGGGTGTCGGCGGCGGTGCTCGGGATGCTGCTGGCGATCACCCGGCAGGGCTGGGTCAGCCTCTTCGTCGCCGCGGTGCTGGTCGCCTCGCCGGGGATCCTCGCCCTGCTCTGCGTCGCCTCCCTGCCCGCCTGGCTGCTGGTGACGGGCCGCCCCCAGATGCAGCTGCGCGAGGACGGCACACCGGTCCGCTGACACACACCGTCGAATCCACCCTGGAGGCTCCCTTGCCGCTCAACGAAGGCCCCCGCCGGCCCGGTGGGCACCGCCTGTCCGTCAACCCGTTCTACGGCCCCGCCAACCCGGTCGGCGACATGGCCGAGGCCCCGCCCACGCACCGGCTCCCGGACCAGCCGATGGCCCCGGCGACCGCCCACCAACTGGTCCGCGACGAGCTGATGCTCGACGGCAACGCGCGGCTGAACCTCGCCACCTTCGTCACCACCTGGATGGAGCCGGAGGCCGGGGTGCTGATGGCGGAGTGCCGGGACAAGAACATGATCGACAAGGACGAGTACCCGCGCACGGCCGAACTGGAGCGGCGCTGCGTGGCGATGCTGGCCGACCTGTGGCACGCGCCCGACCCGGCGGCGGCCGTGGGGTGTTCGACGACCGGGTCGAGCGAGGCGTGCATGCTCGCCGGGATGGCGCTCAAGCGGCGCTGGGCCAAGCGCAACGCCGACCGCTACCCCGGGGCCCGGCCCAATCTGGTGATGGGCGTGAACGTCCAGGTCTGCTGGGAGAAGTTCTGCAATTTCTGGGAGGTGGAGGCCCGGCTGGTGCCCATGGAGGGCGACCGGTTCCACCTGGACCCGCAGGCGGCCGCCGAGCTGTGCGACGAGAACACCATCGGGGTCGTCGGCATCCTGGGCTCGACCTTCGACGGCTCCTACGAGCCGATCGCCGAGCTGTGCGCGGCGCTGGACGCGGTGCAGGAGCGGACCGGGCTCGACATCCCCGTGCATGTGGACGGGGCGTCCGGCGCCATGGTCGCGCCGTTCCTCGACGAGGACCTGGTGTGGGACTTCCGGCTGCCGAGGGTGGCGTCCATCAACACCTCGGGGCACAAGTACGGGCTGGTCTACCCGGGCGTCGGCTGGGCGCTGTGGCGGGACGCGGAGGCGCTGCCGGAGGAGCTGGTGTTCCGGGTGAACTACCTGGGCGGCGACATGCCGACTTTCGCCCTGAACTTCTCCCGGCCGGGCGCGCAGGTCGTGGCGCAGTACTACACGTTCCTGCGGCTGGGCCGGGACGGCTACCGGGCCGTGCAGCAGGCCGCGCGGGACGTGGCCACGGGGCTCGCCGGGCGGGTCGAGGCGCTCGGCGACTTCCGGCTGCTGACCCGGGGCGACCAGCTGCCGGTGTTCGCCTTCACGACCGCACCGGACGTGTCGGCGTACGACGTCTTCGACGTGTCCCGGCGGCTGCGCGAGAGCGGCTGGCTGGTGCCCGCGTACACCTTCCCGCCGCACCGCGAGGATTTGTCCGTGCTGCGGGTGGTGTGCCGCAACGGCTTCTCCGCGGACCTGGCCGACCTGCTCGCGCAGGACCTGGAACGGCTGCTGCCGGAACTGCGGCGGCAGCCGCGCCCCTTCACCCAGGACAAGGAGGCGGCCACCGGGTTCCACCACTAGGAGGCCGGCAGGCCAGGAGGCTAGGAGGCGTCTCCGGGGTGCGGCTCGCCCGTCGCGTACGGGTTCTCCTCGCCCTCCGCCAGCACGCCGACGAACGGCTCGCCCTCGTCGGCGAAGGTGTAGGCGCCGCCCTCGATGCGCTGGATCAGGCCGCGGGTCCACTCGGCCTCGGAGTCGGCCGTGTGGACCCACATGTTCATGATCTCGCCGATGTGGCCGAGCCCGTCGAGTCCCTCCTCGGGCACGTAGTCCTTCAGGACGGAGGCCCGCCACTGCTCGATCCGCAGGGTGCGCTCCTTCAGCAGCGCGACCGCCTCCGCCCTCGGCAGGTCCACGATGAAGCCGACCGCGGCCGTCTTCACCTCCCCGCGCTGGTCGTAGGTGACCAGCGCCTCCCGCAGCAGCCGGAAGTACTCCTCGGTGCCCTGCTCGGTGATCTCGTACTCCGTGCGCGGCGGCCCGCCGGCCGTGGACGGGGCGATCTCGTGCGCGTGCAGCAGCCCCTGCTTCGCCATCTGCTTCAGGGCGTGGTAGATCGAGCCGGGCTTGGCGTGGGACCACTCGTGCGCGCCCCAGTACTCCAGGTCGTTGCGGACCTGGTAGCCGTGGGCGCGGCCGTGCATGCGGACCGCGCCGAGCACGAGGAGACGGATCGCTGACATGCGGTCCACATTAGGACGCGGCGGCCACCTGCTGTTCGGCCGCCACCAGCTCGAAGGCCGTCGCCCCGTCCAGCGACTCGCGGATGATGTCGGCGTGGCCCGCGTGCCGGGCCGTCTCGCGGATCAGGTGGAGGCAGAGCCAGCGCATCGAGAGCTGCTCGTCCCGCGGGTTCCAGGACGTCGCGGGCAGCTCGAAGGTGTCGTCGAGGCTCGGCACCGCGCGGATGAACGCCTCCGTCTCGGCGGCCACCTTCTCGTAGTACGCGAGCTGCGCCTCCACGGTCTCGTCGCCGACCAGCCGGAAGCACTCGTGCCAGTTCGACTCGTCGCGGTGGACGGCCGGCTGCTCGCCCTTGGCGCGGGCGATCCAGCCCTGCTCGACCTCGGCGACGTGCTTGAGCAGCCCGGCCAGGGACAGCTCGCTGGCACTCGGGCGCGAGGAGGCCTGCTCGTCCGTCAGCCCGAGCAGCGCGCGCCGGACGCCGCCGCGCTGCTCTGCGATGAAGGAGAGCAGCGCCCCGCGCTCGTCGCCGTGTGCTTCCGCCGGAACGTGAGTGACCATGACCGCCGCCTTTCGTCGGGCCCGGGGGCCGCTCCCCCCTGACACCGACGACGTTACGAGGGCTTGCGGTCAGCTTCTGTCCGCAACGGCCCCGCCCTTCAGGGCCGTGACGAAGTGCGACCAACCAGGCGCCCTGAAGAGCAGGGCGGGGCCGTGGGGGTTCTTGGAGTCGCGGACCGGTATGCCCGAAGGGTGGTCGTCGAGGACTTCAAGGCAGTCACCGGCGTTGTTGTCGCTGTACGACGACTTGCGCCAGCCGCGCAGCGTGGCCGCGTTCGGGATGGTGCGCTCAGTCATGGTGTCCGTACTCCTTCGCGGTGGCCCTGATCAAGGCCAGTGAGTCCTCCAGCGGCATTGCCTGGCTCAGTGCCAGAGAGTAGCGATGCTGCAACTGGTGGACCACGGACGGGGAGTCGTGCAGCTTCCCCATGTAGCCGCCCTCGGTGTACGCCAGCGGCGGTTGGTCTTCGAACCACATCAGCTTGAGCATGCTGTGCGCCAGCGGATGGTGGCCTACAGCAAACGGCAGCACATGCACCCGGATACGTCCAGCCTCCGCGAGGCGGACGACGTGCATGAACTGCTCGGCCATGACGTCCCCGTCGGCCACGGGACGGCGCAGCAGCGTCTCGTCCAAAAGCGCCCACACTACGGGACTCACGGGGTCTTCGAGGATCTTTGCGCGCTCCAGGCGTGTGACAACGCGCCTGTCACACTCCTCTTCACTCACAGGGGGGAATGCCGCGCCCAGAACCGCACGTGCGTACCTTTTCGTCTGGAGGATGCCCGGGAAGTACGCCAGGGCGAACTCGTGGATGGACGACGCCTGTTGTTCGAGTACGCGGACCCTCTCGAAGTACTCGGCGATCGATACGTCATCGTCCTGCGGCAGGAAGCTGCTCAGCACGTTTCCCGTGTTCAGCGCCATGTCGAGGCGCCGCGCGTCCTCCTTCGACGGGACCCGGCGCCCCGCCTCGATGTGCGCGATGTGCGAACGCGTCATGATCGCCCGGTCCGCCAACTGCTGCTGCGTCAGGCCCGCCGCCTCGCGCTGCTCCTTGAGCCAGTCGCCGTAGATGGAACCCATCGGATCAACCCCCTTGTGACAAAAGCTCTGTCACCTGCGTCTCTCTGGCGAGGCTAGCCCGGACGGCGTCACAGTGTGAGCGGTTCGCTACACAAAGCGAGACCGCCGACCACAGGGAGTTGATGACAGGTGAGGGTTCTGCGCGCGATCGGGCGGACCGTCCGCCATATGGGACGTCATGTCCCGCGCCCGGCGCCGACGGCCGTGCCGCCGGGGATCGGCATCGGCTCGCTGGGCATGCCCGTGCGGGAGACGAGGGGGAGGAAGTGACGGGCGGCGGCGAGGGCGAGACCCGGCTGCTGCCCTGGGCCGGCACGGGCGGCAAGCCCTGCTATCTCGTGACCGACGGGACCGGACACGTCTCCCGGGTCGCCGACACCGTCGAGAGCGTGCAGCTCGGCATGGCCGGTGGTCTCCTCGACCACGCGGCCGACATGCTCGCCGACCCGGGGGCGACGCCCGCGCAACTCCGCTTCCTGCTCGCCCGGATGAGCGAGGCACTCACGGACGTCCGCAGGATCGCGGAGAGCCGCGGTGCCCGCCTCTCCGAGTCGTAGAAGGACGGGACGATGCCGGAACGCCGTCAGAACGGGAAGCCGCTCCGGCCGTGCTGCACCGAAATCCACTTGGTGGTGGTGAACGAGTCCAGCATCGTGTCGCCGTTGAGCCGGCCGAGGCCCGAGTGCTTCTCGCCGCCGAACGGCACGATCGGCTCGTCGTGCACGGTGCCGTCGTTCACGTGGAACATGCCCGAGTCGATCTGCTTGGCGAAGGCGACACCGCGCTCGATGTTCCCGGTGTGGACGGCGCCGCTCAGGCCGTACGGGGTGTCGTTGACGAGGCGGACGGCCTCCTCCTCGCCGTCGAACGGGACGAGGAAGGCGACCGGGCCGAAGACCTCCTGCCGCAGCAGCGCCGAGTCGGCGGGCAGGCCGGTGAGGACGGAGGGCTCCACGAGGTTGTCGGTCCGGCCGCCGCGCACCAGGGCCGTGGCACCCTCGGCGAGGGCCTGCTCCACCACGCCCGCGACGGCCTCCGCCTGGGAGGAGTTGATGACCGGGCCGATGACGGTCTCCGGGTCGCGCGGGTCGCCCGCCTTGAGGGCCTTCACCTTGGCGACGAACTTCTCGGTGAACTCGTCCGCGACCGACCGGTCGACCAGGACGCGGTTGGCGGCCATGCAGACCTGGCCCTGGTGGACGTACCGGCTGAAGACGGCCGCGTCCACGGCGTAGTCGACGTCGGCGTCGTCGAGGACGACCAGCGCGCTGTTGCCGCCCAGTTCGAGGACCGAACGCTTGAACAGCCGGGCGCAGACCGTCGCCACGTGCCGGCCGACCTGGTCGGAGCCGGTGAAGGAGATGACCTTGGGGACCGGGTGCTCGATGAAGGCGTCGCCGATCTCCGCGATGTCGGTGATGACGACGTTCAGCAGACCGCCGGGCAGCCCCGCGTCCTCGAAGATCCTCGCGACCAGGGCACCGCCGACGATCGGCGTGTCCTGGTGCGGCTTGAGGACGACCGCGTTGCCCAGGGCGAGCGCCGGGGCGACGGACTTGACCGACAGCAGGAAGGGGAAGTTGAAGGGGCTGATCACGCCCACCACCCCGACCGGCACGCGGTAGACGCGGTTCTCCTTGCCGTCCACCGGGGAGGGGATGATCCGGCCCTCGGGGGCCAGCGCCAGATGGACCGCCTCGCGCAGGAACTCCTTGGCGAGGTGCAGCTCGAAGGCGGCCTTCAGGCGGGTGCCGCCCAGCTCGGCGATGATGGCCTCGGAGATCTCGGCCTCGCGCTCCTCGATCAGGCGCAGGGCCTTCTCGAAGACGGCGCGGCGGGCGTACGGGTTGGTCTCGGCCCACTGCTTCTGGGCACGGGCGGCGGCCCGGTACGCCTGGTCGACCTCGTCGGCCGTGGCTATGGTGATCGACGCCAGCTTCTCGTCGTCGTACGGGTTGAAGTCGATGATGTCCCAGGAGCCGGTGCCCGGGCGCCACTCACCGTCGATGTACTGCTGTGCAAGGTCGGTGAAGCAGGACGACGACATGTGTGATCCCTCGATCCCTGGCAGACCTCTGATCGCGCCTTCACGATCTGATCACACGTCATCGTACTTGCGCATCAGGAGAGTTGGAGGAGTACTTCAGGAGAGCTGGAGCAGGCCCCGCAGAAGGTCCCGGCTCTCCGAGGGGCCCGGGCTGTCGCTCTGCAGCTCCTTGAGCGCCTTCTCGTACTGGGCGACGTCCTCGGGCTTGTCCAGGTACAGCGCGCTGGTGAGCTGCTCCAGGTAGACGACGTCCGACAGGTCGGACTCCGGGAAGCTGAGGATCGTGAACGCGCCGCTCTCGCCGGAGTGGCCACCGAGGCTGAACGGCATCACCTGGAGGCGCACGTTGGGCCGCTCGGAGATCTCGATGAGGTGCTGGAGCTGGCCGCGCATCACCTCGCGGTCGCCGTACGGGCGGCGCAGGGCGGCCTCGTCCAGGATGATGTGGAAGTCGGGCGCGCTCTCGTCGACGAGGTACTTCTGCCGCTCCAGGCGCAGCGCCACGCGCCGCTCGACGTCGGCCTCGCTGGCGCCCTGCATGCCACGCCGGACCACCGCGTGCGCGTACGCCTCGGTCTGCAGCAGGCCGTGCACGAACTGCACCTCGTAGGCCCGGATCAGCGAGGCGGCGCCCTCCAGGCCGACGTAGGTGGGGAACCAGCTGGGCAGCACGTCCGAGTAACTGTGCCACCACCCCGCGACGTTGGCCTCCTTCGCCAGGGACAGCAGCGAGGCGCGCTCCTGCTCGTCGGTGATGCCGTACAGCGTCAGCAGGTCCTCGACGTCCCGGGTCTTGAAGCTCACCCGGCCCAGCTCCATCCGGCTGATCTTCGACTCGGAGGCGCGGATCGAGTAGCCCGCCGCCTCGCGCGTGATGCCCCGCGCCTCACGCAGTCGCCTGAGTTGTGATCCGAGCAGCATGCGCCGCACCACCGATCCCGGCTCTCCCGCGCTCACGTTCGCCAGCCTCCCCAACGTCTTCAGGGGCCGAAGTCTGCCACTAAAACACTCCGAGCAGTACTCGCCCGGTTACAGAAACGGAATCGAGACAGGCGGCGCACGCACGCGTGCTGAAGAAGTGGGCAAGTGAACGGCCGGTCGGGCACGTGAAGATGACGGAAAAATTGACCAACAAGCGGTACGGGACGCCCCATTCCGGTCAGCTGCACGTGCATCTGCCCTTGCATCTGCTGTACGCATCCGAAACCATGGTCCCGCACCACCGCCGCATCGCACCGACCGCGAATTCCCGGGAGTGCCTCGCATGGGGACGAATGGATCGACCATGCTCGAGCCGTTACGGCAGGGCCTTCCGCCGCTGGATCCCGCGGCCGTGTCCGACGCCGCCTCCTGCGCGCTGCCCGCGCGCTACGAAGCGGTGCGCGAAGCCCGGCAGTTCACCCGCAGGACCCTCGACCAGTGGGACATGGGCGACCGGTTCGACGACGTCTGCCTGGTGGTCTCGGAACTCGTCACCAACGCCCTGCGGCACGGACTGCCGTCGAGCGGCCGGTGCGCCACCGGGCAGGAGCCTCCGGTACGGCTGCACCTGATGCGGTGGACCGAGCGTCTGGTCTGCGCGGTGCGCGACCCCAGCCACGAAAGCCCCGTCGCCCGGGAGACCGACGACTTCTCGGCCGAGTCGGGCCGCGGGCTGTTCCTCGTCGACTCCTTCAGCGACAGCTGGGGCTGGCACCCGCTCGCGGGCGCGCTCAGCGGCAAGGTGGTCTGGGCGCTGTTCCGGCTGCCCCGGGCCGGATCGGGACCGCACGGGGAATGAGAAAGCCGCGGCGCATCCTGGCGCCGCGGTTCTACGCGCGTCACGGCGAGCCGAACGCCGGTGGCCGGCCCTCGCGCCGGGCCCGTCCGGCCGTCAGCCGCCCACGAGGTGGTCGAACTCGCCGTCCTTCACGCCCAGCAGCATCGCCTCGATCTCCGCGCGGGTGTAGACCAGCGCGGGCCCGTCGGGGAAGCGCGAGTTGCGCACGGCCACGTCGCCGCCCGGCAGCCGGGCGAACTCCACGCACGAGCCCTGCGAGTTGCTGTGCCGGCTCTTCTGCCAGGCCACACCGCGCAGCCTGGCGGCCGCCATCCCGTTGTACACGTCGTGGTCCACAGGTCGCTCCCCGGTGGTGCACTGGCTGGTGTGGCCATTGGTGCAGTGGTCAACTGACCCGGATCATAGCCCTGTTCATGTGCAGACGCATGGGCAGATGCACGTGCACGCGGGGTGGTCCTGCGGTTACAGCTTTGACGACTGCTTTACCGAAGCTCTGGCCTGTTTGACGGCGCTCCCCGGCCCGGCGTTCCCGGAAGCCCGCGGCGAAGTCGGCGGGTTCGGCGGAGGTCCGGTGGAGGCGGAGCATCCGCTCGACGGCGGAAGCGGGCCGCTGTGCGGCTCCGGAAGGGCCGGCCGGCCGCCATGCGGAAGCGGCGGACACCGGCCGGGAGCAGGGAGAAATGGGCCGTGCGCGGGACGGCGAGGTCGTCCTGGCAGCGGGTGTCCGGCTCGGACCATCGCCGGATGCCGGGTGGGCGTACGGCACCTGACGCCTCGTACGGCATGCGTGCCCGGCCGTCCGCCGGGCGTCCTGCCCATGACGGCCGACCGGGCACGCAACCGCCCCCCGGGCCCTGCGGTGGCGGGCGCGGAGG
The DNA here is from genome assembly GCF_040628815.1 of Streptomyces sp. NPDC006140. Lineage (NCBI taxonomy): Bacteria > Bacillati > Actinomycetota > Actinomycetes > Kitasatosporales > Streptomycetaceae > Streptomyces > Streptomyces sp. NPDC006140. The sequence continues at coordinate 87,771 of NZ_JBEXTS010000005.1, forward strand.
GCGGTCGTCCCACGGTCACGAGGTCCCCCGGGCGTCAAGCGTGGGGAAGCTCACGCGGACCGCGGGCGTTCAGCGGCTGGAGTACGGCAGGAGCGCCATCTCGCGGGCGTTCTTGATCGCGCGGGCCAGCTGCCGCTGCTGCTGGGCGGAGACGCGGGTGACGCGGCGGCTGCGGATCTTGCCGCGGTCGGAGATGAACTTCCGCAGCAGGTCGGTGTCCTTGTAGTCGATGTACGTGATCCCGGCCTGGTCCAGGGGGTTGGGCCGGTTCTTGGCGGGCTTGCGCTCGGGCTTGCGGGGCATGTCGGGTCAGACCTCCAGGAGGGTGTCGAAGGCGTGCGGCAGCCGCTGCCAGGCGTCGCGCCCGGCGGCGTACTCGGCGTCGGTGAGCAGGCAGGACTCCAGCAGCCGCTCCAGGCCGTCCCGGTCGAGGCCGGGCGAGGTGAAGACGAGGTGCTGGCCCCGGTCGCCGTGCTCGGGGTGCCAGTCCAGCGCGGCGGCGGCGCGGCGCACCGGCGGGACCATCTCCCAGGCCGCGTCCGGCAGGGAGGCCAGCCACGGCCCGGCGCTCTCCACGCACAGGGCCCCGCCCGCCGCGTCCCAGTGGAAGAGCGTGTCGGGCTTGTCGGCGAGCCAGAACCGGCCCCGGCTGCGGGCGGCCGCGCAGGTCAGGTCCTCCAGGGCGGCGTAGAGCCGCTCCGGGTGGAAGGGGCGGCGCTGCTGCCAGACCAGGGTGGAGACGCCGTGCGCGTCGGCCTCGGCGGGCAGCAGCGCGCAGGCCGGGTGCTGGGCGGCGGCGGCCGCCTCGACGTCGAAGCCGGCCAGGGCGGCCTCGGCCAGCGGCGAGTGCCGGCGCCGCCGCGGGGGCGGCACGGTCAGGCCGTCGGCCGTGTCCCGCGCGAAGGGGCCGAGCGGGGGTGCGCCCGCCAGGTCACCGTGGCCGATCGGGACCTGGCGGGCCGTCGGGTGCAGCTGGGCGAGCAGCTCGCGGTCCTCGTCGTCGGCCTCCGGGGACTCGGCGATCGCGAGGACGGGGGCGTACTCCAGCTGGCGGGCGAAGGTGTCGGCGACCGTGCGCTGGTCGGTGGCGGCCGCGGCGAGACCGCCCTCGGCGAGGTCGTCGCCGTTGCCGAGGTAGGGCAGGACCAGGGCCGGGTCGACGGCGGTGATCACGCCGGTGACGGTGAGCCCGCCGGCCGTGACGACCTCGGCCATGGCCTTGGGCTCGACGGAGTCCCACAGCTCGACGACGGCCAGGGGCGTCCGCCCGGCGTCCGCGAGCCGCTCCAGCTCCGGGACCAGGTCCTCGCGCAGGGCGCAGCAGGCACAGTCGTTGACGAGCGGCGCCTCCCCCGCGTCCAGGACGCCGGTGGCGTCCCGGACGGTCCGCACGACCGTGCCGGCCGCGGCCGTCGCCAGGTCGTGGTGGAGTGCGACGCTGCCGGGCACGTCGGCGAGCAGCTGCGCCACTGCCGCCTTGCGGGCGTCGGCATGCAGCCCGCCGACGATCACGACGGGGAGCCCAGGAGAGACAGCGGGGACAGCCACGGGGTCAGCCCTTCTTTCCGTACCGGCGCTCGAAGCGCTCGACGCGGCCGGCGGTGTCCAGGACGCGGGCGGTGCCGGTGTAGAAGGGGTGGCTGACGTCGGAGATCTCGACGTCGACGACCGGGTAGGTGTTGCCGTCCTCCCACTCGATCGTCTTCTCGCTCGTCATGGTCGAGCGGGTGAGGAAGGCGTAGTTCGCGGCACGGTCGCGGAAGACGACGGGCCCGTACTCGGGGTGGATTCCCTTGCGCATGGTCAGCGCTCCTCTCGGAAGTCGACGTGGCGGCCGACGACCGGATCGAACTTGCGCAGGGTGAGTCGGTCCGGGTCGTTGCGACGGTTCTTGCGGGTCACGTAGGTGTAGCCGGTCCCGGCGGTGGACCGGAGCTTGATGACCGGGCGGAGTTCGTTGCGTGCCATGCCGCTATGCTACTGAAAATGAATTCCATTTACATCACCTGAGCCAGAGAGGTACGTCACCACATGTCCGCGCACTGCATGCTGACCGGCACCCAGCCCGGCTTCGGCAACCGCATCTCGCACTCGCACCGGCGCACGTCCCGCCGGTTCGACCCCAACATCCAGTCCAAGCGCTACTGGCTGCCGAGCGAGGGCCGGTACGTCCGGCTCCGGCTGAGCGCCAGGGCGATCAAGACCGTCGACACGATCGGGATCGAGGCGGCCGTCGCCCGGATCCGCGCCCGGGGAGTGAAGGTCTGATGGCCAAGAAGAGCAAGATCGCGAAGAACGACAAGCGGCAGGAGATCGTCGCGCGGTACGCCGCCCGGCGGGCCGAGCTGAAGGAGATCATCCGGCGGCCCTCGTCGACGGATGCCGAACGGCTGGCCGCGCAGATGGAGCTGCGCAAGCAGCCGCGCGACGCGAGCGCCACGCGGGTGCGCAACCGCGACCAGGTGGACGGCCGGCCGCGCGGCTACTTCCGGGCCTTCGGGCTGTCCCGGGTGAGTCTGCGGGAGCAGGCGCACGCGGGGTATCTGCCCGGTGTGCGGAAGTCGTCCTGGTAAGAGGCTCCTCCGGAGGCTCTTGACGGGCCCTGGTAGCTTGCTGCGATCGTTCCGGCGGGTTCCGTCCGGATGTCCGTTCGGGTCGGCCGGCTACAGCTTGGGGGCTTGCAGTGACTTCGGTGATGGTCTGGCGTCGCTCCGGCGGCGTGCGCGTCGCGGCGGTGGCCGCGGGGCTGGTGGGCGCGCTGACGCTGACGGCGTGCAGCGGCGACAGCGGCTCCGGGGACGACTCGGCGTCCCCCAGCCCCTCGGCCACGGCGTCCGCCGGAACCGGCGGCTCGGACTCCGGCTCGGACTCCGGGTCCGGTTCCGGCGGGGCGGCCTCCGACGAGCTGGCGGGCAGCTGGCTCACGACGACCGACGGCAAGGCCGTGGCGCTGGTGATCACCGGCAGCAAGGCCGCGCTGTTCGCCACCGGCGGGAGCGTGTGCAGCGGCACCGCGGGCGAGGAGTCCGGCATGCGGATGATCCACCTGAAGTGCACGGACGGCTCCAAGGACCGGATGACCGGCATGGTCGACTCCGTGAACAAGACCAGCCTGAAGGTCACCTGGGAGGGCGGGCTCGGCGCGGAGACGTACACGAAGGCCGAGGGCGGCAAGATGCCGACCGGGCTGCCCACGGCGGGCCTCGGATAACAGGACCTCGATCCGTGCGGACGGGCCGTGGAGCGCCTTCGGGCGCCGCGGCCCGTCCGGCGTTCGGGGGATTCGCAGGGGGTGCGTGCCCGTGCGGCATCCGGGTGCGTGATGATCCAGGGACCTGAACCGCCCACGTTCACCACGCCCAGAGGACTCCATGCGCACCTTGCCCCTCACCCTGGCCGCCGCCCTCGCCGCGACCCTCCTGCTCACCGCCTGCGACGGCGGCGGCTCCGGTGGCTCCGGCACCTCAGGCGCCTCAGGCGACGACGCGAAGAACGCGGATCCCGGTAACGGCTCGGCCTGCGCGCTGTCCGACCTGGGCGTCGAGGTCGGGGCCGGCGCCGCCCCGGCCGCCGGGGACACCGGCACCGTCACCGTGACGCTCACCAGCAAGGGCGCGGAGTGCACCCTGAAGGGCTTCCCGGCCGTGGACCTCCTGGCCGAGAGCAGCACCACCAACGTGCTCCCGGAGGAGGGCGCCAAGGCCCAGCCGCTCACCCTCGCGAAGGGTGCCACCACGTCCTTCACGATCACCTACGTCCGCGGTGAGGCCGACCCCGCGAAGAGCCTCGTCGTGCACGCGGCGTCCTTCACCCTGCCCGGTGCCCCCAAGGACGCGCACGAACTCAAGTGGTCCTACGGCCCGGTCGCCCGGCCGGACGACGGCGGCCAGGCGCGGGCCACGGTGAGCGGCTTCGAGTCCGCCGGCGACTGACGGCCGCTCAGCGCAGCGGCGGCCGGTGCCTCAGCCGGGCCCGGTCCGCCGCCCGCGCGCCCTCCGTCCAGCCCGCCTCGTCGCGCACGCCGCGCAGGCGGGTCGTGGTCGTCTCCGGGAACATGCGGTCCAGCCGTCCCGTGACGGCGAGTTCGCGGGAGGCGAGGACCGGGAGCAGGTCGTCGGACACCTGGCTCTCGGCGGCGGCCGCCAGACGGGTGCCGACGCGGTGGGCGTAGGCCGCGAGGAAGGCCTGCCGGAACGCCTTGGTGCGCTTGCGTCCCCCCGCGCGCTGGGCCGCCTCCGCCTTCGTCATCGCGGTCGTGGCCTGCACCAGGAGTGAGGTGTGGAGGAGTTCGACGGCCTCCAGGTCGGTTTCGAAGCCGACGACGGTGGAGAAGCCGAGGGGCTCGTTCCACACCGCCCGGCAGTGGTTGGCGGTGGCGACCGCGTCCAGCAGCACCGCCTTGGCCTGCTCGTACGGCGGCTCGACCCCGATCCGGCAGGCCCCGGGCGTGTCCGGCGAGGGCGCCCGGGCCGCGAGCAGCGCCTCGTCGACGCTGTGCCGGGCCATCAGCTCCTGCGCCTTGGCGCTCAGCGCCTCCGCCTCCTCGGGGAACCCGGTCGCCTCCGCCTTGGCGAGCAGGGCGCGGATGCGGGTGAGCATGCGGGACTCCGGCCTCGCCTCCCCGGACGCCTCGTCGAGGGATTCCAGCGCCGGCAGGCGCAGCAGCAGGCGGTACAGCTCCAGTACGGCCGTGGCGTGGGAGAAGCGGTCGGCGCGGGGCGGGGCACCGGCGGGGAGTTCGGCGAGCTGGGCGCTCCAGCGGCGGCCACGGGGCCGGTCGTGCGGCGCCTGCGCGCGGATCAGCTCCGCCGCGAGGAGCACGTGGACGTCGTCCAGCTCGCGCCGGACGATCCGTACGACGTCGGCCGGCTGCCAGCCGCGCCGCCAGGCCGCGGCCACGAACTCCTCCCCGCGCCGGGCCAGTTCGGCGTCGGCCGCCGGGTCGGAGGCGAGCAGGGACGCGCCGGTGTCGAGGGCCGTCTCGCCGGTCTCGTACAGGGCCGTTTCGAACGCGCGGTCGACGGTGGTGGACGTACTCACGGGCCGATGGTGCCACGCCGTCACCCTGGGGCCGGTGCCCATGACCTCGTGCGTCTCACTCCCCGGAATTCGGTCGTCCCGGCCCGGCGGGGCTTCGAGCATGGCCCGCATGGTGGACATGTCTCTCTACGCGGCGTTCCTCGTCGCCGCCTTCGCGCTCTGCATCACCCCCGGCCCCGACATGATGTTCATCGTGGCGATGGGCGGCCGGGGCGGACCGACCGCCGGGGTGATGGCCGCGTTCGGGGTGGCGTGCGCGATGCTCGTGCACGCGGTCGCGGCGGCCCTCGGCCTGTCGGCCCTGTTCACGGCGTTGCCGACGCTGTACCACGTGCTGCGCTGGGCGGGCGCGGCCTATCTGCTCTACCTGGCGGTGAAGGCGTTCCGTGACCGGTCGGTGCCGGGCGAGGAGGGGACCGGCGCCGTGGGTGCGGGGATGCGGCGGGCGTTCTGGCAGGGCGCGATCACGAACCTGCTCAACCCCAAGGTGATCCTCTTCAACGTGGCGTTCCTGCCGCAGTTCGTGGACCCGTCGCTCGGCCACGTCCAGGGCCAGTTGCTGCTGCTCGGCGTCACGCTCGTGGTGATGGGCTTCCTGTGGGACGGCAGCGTCGGCCTGCTGGCGGGGCGGCTGGCGTCCCTGCTCAGGCGCAGTGCGCGGGTGAACCGCTGGCTGAACATCGTCTCCGGGACGGTGTTCACGGGGCTGGCGGTGCGGCTGGTGGCGACCTCGCCGAAGTAGACGGGGCGAGTGTCAACTCGCGGTTGACACCTTGGGGGGTGCAACCTACGGTTGACAGCATGACGACGAACCCCAACATCACGTCATCCGTGCGCCTCGACGACCTCATCGCGGCGATCAAGAAGGTTCACCAGGAACCCCTCGAACAGCTCCAGGACGCGGTACTCGCCGCCGATCACCTCGGCGAGGTGGCCGACCACCTGATCGGCCACTTCGTCGACCAGGCCCGGCGTTCGGGCGCCTCCTGGACGGACATCGGCAAGAGCATGGGGGTCACCCGGCAGGCCGCGCAGAAGCGGTTCGTGCCGAAGGAGTCGGCCGACCTGGACCCGAGCCAGGGCTTCAACCGCTACACGCCCCGCGCCCGCAACACGGTGATGGCGGCGCACAACGCGGCCAGGACCGCGCGCAACGCCGAGGGCGTGCCCGAGCACCTCGTCCTCGGCCTGCTGGCCGAGCCCGACGGTCTCGCCGCGAAGGCGATCGTCGAGGAGGGCGTCTCGCTCGACGCGGTCCGCGCGGCGGCGACCGCCGCACTGCCGCCGGCCGTCGAGGAGGCCCCGGAGCTCGTGCCGTACGGCCAGGCCGCCAAGAAGGTCCTGGAGCTCACCTTCCGCGAGGCCCTGCGCCTGGGCCACAACTACATCGGCACCGAGCACATCCTGCTCGCCCTGCTGGAGCACGAGAACGGCGAGGGCGTCCTCAGCGGACTCGGCATCGGCAAGGAGCGGACCGAGCGGTACGTGGCCGAGGCGCTGGAGAAGATCACGCAGGCGCAGCAGGACGTGCCGGGCGCGTCCTGACCGCGACCCGCGCAGCGGGGACGCGTTGTCAGACCCCCCTGGCACACTCGCGGCATGACCGACCGGTGGGCACTCGCTCCGGCCGAGGACGGTGGCGTGGACGTCGCCCCCCTCGGCCCGGACGGGCTGCCCGCCGGGCCGGTGCGGCGGGAGGCCGATCCCGCCGAGGCCGTGCGGAGCCGTCCCGGCGTCACGCGGTGGGTGTGGCGGTCCACCGCCGAGGTCTACCCGCGTCTGCTCGCCACGGGGGTGCGAGTCGAGCGGTGCTACGACATCGAGGCCGCCGAGACACTCCTCCTCGGCCACGAGGGGCGGTACGGGGAACCCCGCTCGGCCGCGGCCGCCCTGGCCCGGCTGCGCGGCGGCCCCGTACCGCCCGATCCGCCGCTGCGCTCCGCCGAACCGGGCTCCCAGTCCTCCCTGTTCGAGCCGCAGGGCGTCCCGCTGCCCCTGCCGGACCTCCTCGCGGTCTACGCCGAGCAGCAGCGGCGGCACGAACGGGCCGAGCACCCCGACCGCATGCGCCTGCTGACGGCCGCCGAGTCCGCGGGCATGCTGGTCGCCGCCGAGATGAACCGCTCCGGGCTGCCCTGGAGCGCCGAGGTGCACCGGGCCGTGCTGCACGACCTGCTGGGCGAGCGGTACGCGGGCGGCGGCGAGCCCCGCCGCCTGGCCGAACTGGCCGACGAGGTCTCCGCCGCGTTCGGCAGACGCGTCCGCCCCGACCTGCCCGCCGACGTGATCAAGGCCTTCGCGCAGGCCGGGATCAAGGTCACCTCCACCCGCCGCTGGGAGATCGAGTCCGTCGACCACCCGGCCGTGAAACCCCTGATCGAGTACAAGAAGCTGTACCGCATCTGGGTCGCCCACGGCTGGTCCTGGCTCCAGGACTGGGTGCGCGACGGCCGGTTCAGACCCGAGTTCCTCGCGGGCGGGACGGTGACCGGGCGCTGGGTGACCAACGGCGGGGGCGGGCTGCAGATCCCCAAGGTGATCCGGCGGGCGGTGGTCGCCGACCCCGGCTGGCGGCTCGTCGTCGCCGACGCCGACCAGATGGAACCGCGCGTACTGGCCGCCATCTCGCGCGACCCCGGACTCATGGAGGTGGCCGGCCGGGAGAGCGACCTGTACCAGTCGGTGTCCGACCGGGCCTTCTCCGGCGACCGCGACCAGGCCAAACTCGCCGTGCTCGGCGCGGTGTACGGCCAGACCTCCGGCGACGGCCTGAAGAACCTCGCCGCGCTCCGGCGCCGCTTTCCCCGGGCGGTGGCGTACGTCGACGACGCGGCCCGGGCCGGGGAGGAGGGGCGGCTGGTGCGGACCTGGCTGGGCCGCACGTGTCCCCCGGCGGTCCGGGCGGCCGACGAGGGCGCGGAGGAGGCGGGCATCCCCCTCGCCGAGGACGACCCGCAGCAGTGGGTGCCCGGCTACGCCTCCACCAACGCCCGCGCCCGGGGCCGCTTCGCCCGGAACTTCGTCGTCCAGGGCAGCGCCGCCGACTGGGCCCTGCTGCTGCTCGCCGCGCTGCGCAGGACCTGCGCGGACCTCGCGGCCGAGCTGGTCTTCTTCCAGCACGACGAGGTGATCGTGCACTGCCCCGAGGAGGAGACGGAGACGGTCGTGGCGGCGATCCGCGAGGCGGCGGACCTGGCCGGGCGACTGACCTTCGGGGAGACGCCGGTGCGGTTCCCCTTCACGACGGCGGTCGTGGAGTGCTACGCGGACGCCAAGTAGTCATGCCCCGGCGGCCAGCAGCGCGCGGAGTTCCGCGACCACCGCGTGCTCGTCCGTCCCCTCCAGCGCCGCGAGCGCCCTGCCCCACTCCTCGCGCGCCTCGCCGGGACGCCCCCGCTCGCGCAGCAGCAGCCCGTTCTGGTGGCGGGCGAGACCGGCGGTGTAGCGGTCGGCGCGGGCCTCGGCCCGCCCGAGCAGTTCGGCGCACTCGCGGGCGGCCCGCCCGGTGCGGCCCAGCAGCCGCAGGGCGCGGACCAGACCGAGCCGGGTCTGGGACTCGCCGTGCCAGTCGCCCTGACCGCCGAGGATGCGCAGGCTCTCCTCGAAGTGCGGGAGGGCGGCGTCCGGTTCGCCGAGCCGCAGATGGGCGTAGCCGATGTTGCAGTGCGCCGAGTGGCGCACGATCACGGCGCCGATCTCCTCCCCGAGCGCGAGCGAGAGCCGGTGCTGCTCGATGGCGGCCCGCGGGTCGGTGTGCTCATAGAGGTTGCCGAGATGGCTGTGGGTGACGGCCTCGCCGTACGGGTCGCCCAGCCGCCGCGCGTACTCCAGGCTCCGCGTCAGCGCCTCCCCCGCCTCGGCGTGCCGGCCGAGCCCCTCCAGCAGCAGGCCGCGGTTGTTGAGGCAGCGCCGGATCCAGGAGGGGTGCTCCAGCCGCCGCCAGAGGTCCAGCGCGCGGTCGTTGAGGGAGAGGGCTTCCGTCTGGCGGCCGGTCAGGAAGTGCAGCCCCGCGAGGTCGACCAGCGCGTACGCCTCCGCCGTCGCGTCACCGAGCCGCCGCGCCACCCGAAGGCCCACCCGGCCGAGCACCTCCATCTCGGGGACGCGTCCCCGGCGGTGCGCGTAGGGGAAGACCAGCCGGACCAGCGCGGAGACCAGGGCCGCGCGCCGGCCGCACGGGTCGTCCCCGTGCCGCTCGACCAGGGTGACGATGTTCGCCAGCTCCCGGTCGCCCCAGGCGAAGGCCGCCTCGGGGGTGTCGAAGGGGGCGACGTCGTCGTCGTGTGCCGGATGGCCGGCGGCGGGACGGGCGGTGGGGCGGCGGCGGTCGTCCTGGTCGGGGCCGGGGCCGAGGATGGCGGCGAGGGCGCGCTCGGCGACGGCGGCGTACCAGCGCAGGGCGGTGTCGGTGGCGCCGGTGACGTCGGTGGCGTCGGTGCTGTCGGTGGTGTCGGTGGTGTCCGCCTCCCGCGACTTCGCCCGCTCGCGGGCGAAGTCGCGCACCAGGTCGTGGGGGGCGTAGCGGCCGTACGCGGTCTCCTCCAGCAGGGCCACGTCGACGAGCCGGTCCAGGGCGGCCTCGGTGCGCGTCTCGCCGGTGCCGGTGAGGCGGGCGAGCAGGGGGGCGCCGTACGTGGGCAGGTCGAGCGCGCCGATGCGGCGCAGGGTGAGCGCCGCGTCCCGGTCGACCTCGCGCTCGGAGGCCGCCAGCGCGTCCTGCGCGACGGCCAAGGAGCGGCGGACGCTCAGGTCGTCGTACTCCAGGTGTCGCAACCGGTCGTCCGCGGCGACCAGTTGACCGGCCAGGACGTCCGGGGTGAGGGCCTGCCGGGCAGCCAGCCGGGCGGCGACGACGCGCAGGGCCAGGGGCAGGCGGCCGGTCAGTTCGACGAGGAGCCGGGCGGCGTCCGTACCGTCCAGGCCGGCACGGCCCGAGGCCGCGCGCAGGAGGTCGGCGCTCTCCTCGTCCGACAGCGGGGCCAGCGGGAAGCGGGCGACGCCGTCGAGGGCGGTCAGCGGTGAACGGCTGGTGACGATCACCGCGCAGCCGGCGCCGCCCGGCAGCAGCGGCCGTACCTGGGCGGCGCTCGCGGCGTCGTCCAGCACCAGGAGCGTGCGGGTCGGAGCGAGCAGGGAGCGCAGCAACGCGGCGGCCGCGTCCGGGGGTTCGGGGATGCGGCCGGGTTCGGTGCCGAGGTCGCGCAGCAGGGCGGTGAGTGCCTGGCCCGGGGTGAGGGGGGTCATGCCGGGGGTCGCGCCGTGCAGGTTGAGGTAGAGCTGCCCATCGGGGAAACGTTCCGCCAGCGCGTGCGCGACGTGCAGCGCGAGGGCGCTCTTGCCGACACCTGGCATACCGCTGACGACCGCGGTGGGGTGCGGAGTGGGTTCGGTGAGCGCCCGGACCAGGGCCTCACGCTCGGCGGCACGCCCGGTGAAGTGGGCCGGGGGTGGGGGGAGTTGCGCGGGGAGGGGTGTGGCGGTGGGGGGAGGGGCGGGGGTGCGTGCGGGCCTTTGGGCGCCGGGGGTTTTGGGGCCGGGGGGCGGGGGTGAGTGGGGGGCGGGGGCGCTTGGGCTCGGGCCCGCAGGCGCCTGGGAATGGGAGGCATCCGGGCCCGCGCCCGCAGACGGCCGGGCGCCAGGAGAACTCGGGCCCGCGCCCGCAGACAGCCGGAGGCCAGAGGAACTCGGGCCCGCGCCCGCAGACGGCCGAGCGCCGGGGCCACCCGGATCGATGGGCGACCCGGAACCGCGCTCCCCCTCCCCCGGCCCTCCCGAACCGCCGCCGTGCCCCTTGGCCCCCCGCAGTACCTCCACGTGCGCCTCGCGGATGCCCGGGCCCGGTTCGATGCCGAGTTCGTCGATCAGGCGGGTGCGCAGGTCGCGGTGGACCGCGAGGGCCTCGGCCTGGCGGCCCGTGCGGTGCAGGGCGAGCATCAGCTGCCGGTGGTACACCTCCCGCAGGGGGTACTCGCCGGTCAGCGCCGCAAGCTCCGGCACCAGCCCGTCCAGCCGGGGCCCGCCCAGCGCCAGCTCGGCGTCGTAGCGCCACTCCAGGAGCAGCAGCCGTGCCTCGCGCAGCCGCCGCGCGAAGGCGTAGCCGCCCACCTCGGGCGGCAGCCCGGCGAGCGGCGCGCCCCGCCACAGGGCGAGCGCGGCCCCGCACTCCGCGACGACCCGCCCCCAGTCCTGGCCGGCGTGCGCGGTACGTGCCGCCGCCACATGGGCGTCGAAGACATGGACGTCCAACTCGCCCTCGTCGACGCGCAGCACGTACCCGGACGGCACGGTCCGCAGCCGCTCGGGGTCGCCCAGCAGCCGCCGCAGCCGGGCCACGTGGTTGTGCAGCGAGGCCTGGGCGGACACGGGCGGCGCCCCTCCCCACAGCGCGTCCTTGAGCGACTCGACGGAGACGACCCGTCCGGCGTCGAGCAGCAACGCGGCCAGCAGCACACGCGTCTTGGGGCTCCCGATGGCCCGGGCCACCCCGCCCGGGGCGTCGTCGTACAGCACCGGTGGTCCCAGCAGCCCGAACCGCAGGCCGTACCGCTCGCCGGATCCCCTGTCGCTGCCCGAGCAGGGAGATGCCGCCCCCATCGCGCCCCCGCCTTCCCGCGCCGCCGCCCTGGACACATTCCCACCGTGACGGGTTTCCGTCCCTGGACAGCGGTTTTCCGTCACCTTCGTCCCCGCGTCCCCCGCCCGGATCCGCCGCTGCCCTGGCCTTCTCGGACCTTGGTTCGGCGACTTCACGCCAATCGGCAGACGACGCAACGGAGAACCGTTGGCCACATGTTAGCGATCCGTTGGCAAAGCCTGATCTGATCACTACATCGGATCTGGCCCGGCGGCGCGCGCGTCTGGACGCGCAACTCGGGGGAGTGTCGCCGCCGCGGCCGGGTCCGGGTCCCGGTCGGCGGAGGTGATCGGCCGGGGCCCACTCACACTCGACTCCCGCGACGTCCGCCGGCCGACGTCAGATGCGGGCGTCAGATGACGAGCGTCAGATGACGGGCGGACGCCCCAGCCGGGTGAGCCGCCACACCGTACGCCAGCGCATGGGCCGCCGCTCTCCCGCCGACTCCCGTACGCCTTCCACGAATCCGCCGAACCACGCCCGCAGCCCGGCACCGGACCGGTTCCGCGCGAGGGTCAGCAGCACCCAGACGCCCAGATGGACGGGGACGAGCGGGAGCGGCAGCCGGCGGCGGGCCAGCCAGACCCGGTTGCGGGCGTTCACGCGGTAGTAGATGGCGTGCCGGGCGGGCGAGGTCTTCGGGTGCTGGAGGAGCAGTTCGGGCGCGTAGAGGATGCGCCAGCCCGCGTCGGCCGCGCGCCACGCCAGGTCGGTCTCCTCGTGCGCGAAGAAGAACTCGGCGGGCCAGTCGCCGATCTGGTCGAGCATCGCCATCCGCAGCGCGTGCCCGCCGCCGAGGAAGCCGGTGACGTATCCGCCCCGCTGGGGGTCGGAGTTTCCGATCCGGGGCACGTGCCGCTGCTGGGTCTCGCCCAGTTCGTCGGCGATGCGGAAGCCGACGATGCCGAGCCGGTCGTCGGCGGCGTAGAGGTCCCGGACGCGGCGCAGCACATCGGCGTCGACGAGCAGACCGTCGTCGTCCAGATCCACCACGACGTCGATGTCGCCGAACCCGCGCAGCCGCGCCAGGGCCGCGTTCCGCCCGCCGGGGCAGCCGAGGTTCTCGTCGAGCTCGATGGCGGTGACCTCGCCGGGCAGCGACAGCCGCCGGGCGAACTCGGGCAGCGGGCAGCCGTTGCCGACGATCACGATCCGCTCGGGCGGCACGTCCTGCTTGGCCACCGACTCCAGCAGCGCGTCGACCTCCTCGGGCCGGTTGCCCATCGTGACCACGGCGACGGCGATCCTGGGCGCCCCCATGTCCTCACCTCATCCCGGTCGGCAGCTGACGGGCCGACGGGCGATGCTATCCGTTCACGATAAGGACCCTTTAAGTACGCCTGTCGGACCGCGGCGCGTCTACGCCGTCCGGGCGAACCGCCACGCACCGGGTTCTCAGCGGGCCGCGCGTTCCTCCACGGGGGCGACGGGCGCCTGCTGCGGGGTGGTGGCCGGGCGTCGGACCGGGCGGGGCAGTGTGCCGTGGGCCGCCATGATCCCGGCGATGACCAGTACCGCCCCGAGCGGCTGGTTCCACGTCAGCCGCTCCCCCAGCAGGAGCACACCCGCCGTGACTCCGACGACCGGGGTGAGATAGGTGACCGCGGCGGCGTTCACCGCGCCCCACGCCTGGACGATGTTGTTGTTCCACAGATAGGCGAGGCCGGTGCTCAGGGCACCCAGCGCCAGCATGCTCAGCGCGATCGGCGCGTCGACGCGGGGCGCGGGCGCCGCCAGCCAGGGGGTGGCGGCCAGCATGACGAGCGCGCCGATGGTGACCTGCACGAAGGCGACGCTGACCGCGGGCAGCCCGTACGGGGTGATGAACCGGCGCAGGCAGACGAAGGCGACGCCGTAACAGGCGGTGGCGCCCAGACAGGCCAGCTCGGCCAGGAGATGCCCGCCGCCACCGGTCAGGCCCGCCGGGCCGATCAGCACCAGGACCCCGGCGAACCCGGCGAGCAGTCCCGCCGTACGGCGCTTGTCGAGCCGCTCGTTCGCCAGGGCGACCGCGCCGACCGCGAGGGTCAGCAGCGGGGTGGTGGCGTTGAGGATGCTCGCCATGCCGGAGTCGATGTGCTGCTCGGCCCAGGAGAAGAGCAGGAACGGTACGACGCACAGCAGCATGGACACGACGGACAGCCGCAGCCACAGGCCGGGATCCCGGGGGATCCTGCTGCGGGTCACCGCCATGACCACGCAGAGCGCCAGCGCGCCCAGCACCAGTCGGCCCCAGACGACCTGAGCGGGCGTCATCCCCTCCAGCGCGACCTTGATGAACAGGAAACTGGAGCCCCACGCGCACGCCAGCGCGACGAACTGTGCCCCGATGCGCACGCGCAAGCCGACGCACTCCCCTTGACTCGTGTCGGTCCCTTGTGTGGGTCTCTACTCCGCTGTGTGCCGGTCGCTACTCCGCGGCGGCCGGGACCGCCGGCGCCGCGATGGGCGCCACCGCGGGCGCCACGATCCGGACGTAGTCCTCCGTGGCCATGACCACCGACCGGTCCAGCCGCCCCGCGTTGAAGGCGATCTCCTCGTGGGCCGCGAGGAACTCCTCGTCCACCACGACGGGCAGCGTGCCGGACAGCGACAGCGGCGGGATGGCGCCGACCACGCAGCCGGTGAGCTGCTCGGCCAGTTCCGACGGGGCGAACCCGCCCTTCTTGCCCTCGACCGCTGCGACGACCTTCTTCAGGTCCGCGCGCCGGTCCCCCGCCAGCACGGCCAGCACCGCCGGGGACTCGATCCCCTTCACCCGGCACACGAGCGCCTTCGCGCCCTGCGACACGGTCGTGCCGCGCACCGCGGACACCTCCTCGGAGCGTCCTTCGGCCGGGTGCTCGACCACGCGGTAGGTGGCCTTCTCCCGGTCGAGAAGGTCGAGGATCTGCTCAAAGGGACTCAACTGCGGCCTCCTGGGGCCTCGGCGGGCGTACGGCCGCGGAGCGGGGCGGCGTAGCACCGCTCCAGCCGGCTGACGAAGGTGTCGACGAAGGACGGCGGCGCGTCGGTCCAGGACCGCCAGTCACGCGTCGCCTCCGCAAGGTACGACATGCGCCGTACGTGCTTCCAAGTCCCGTCCCCCGTAGGCGCATCGGAGCCCGGGGTGAGGTCGACGGGGAGATGGGCGCGGAGCGCCTCCAGGTAGTCGGCGTAGACCCCGCTGCCGAAGTTCACCCGGGCGACCCCGTGCGCCGGCAGGGACGCGAGGTCGACCCGGGAGATCGAGCTGCCGCCGTGCACGACCAGGGCGCGGCCGGTGCCCCGGAGGACGCCGGTGAGGGTCTGGACGAGTCCGTGGTCGATCGCCGCGTACCGGTGTTCGCGCGCGGGTTCGGTGGCGAAGACCTCGTCCCACAGTTCGGTCTTGCGCCGGACCTTGGCCAGCCGGCGCTCCAGCCACTCCCTCTCCAGGGCGTCGAGCAGGGGCCGCTGGAACACGGGGACGCGGGCCCGGGCCTCGCGGAACACGGCGTCGAGCCGCGGCCCGGCGTCCGGACCGGCCCCTTCCGCCGTGGCTTCCGCCGTCTCTGCCGCCGTGGCTTCCGTCGTGGCTTCCGTCGTGGCCCGGCGGGCCAGCGCGGCCACCAGCCGGTGCTCGGCCGAGTAGCCGGGCAGCCCGGAGTCCGTGAGGTCCTTCTCGACGCGCGCGCAGGCCTCGGCGAAGGCGTGCAGGTCGTCGCCGGTGGCGCGGTCGTCCATCAGACCGACCTCGGCCAGCGACCGGCGGGTGGCGGCGAAGCCGTAGTCGAAGCTGTGGAACTGGCCCACGTGGGCGCCCACCAGGTCGAGGTCCGTGTCCTCGACGAACCGGGTGAAGTCGCTCAGGGTCGTCTTGTTCCACTTGCGCAGCCCGGCCCCGTCGATGGAGCCGATCTCGCCCTCGACGACGACGCCGTAGCGGCGAGCCAGTTCGGTGGCGGCGTTGGTGAACAGGACGTTCTGGTGCAGCGTGCGGCCTGACCCGTCGACCATGACCGAGTCGAAGCCGGCCTCGCAGGCGGCCTGGACCACCTCGTGGTCGTCGGCGTGGTCGAGGTGCAGCCGCAGCCGCGAGCCGAGCGCGGTGTTGAGCCGGTCGACGTCCCGCCGGAGCGTGTTGAACACCCCGGCGACGGCGGCGGCCGGGCCCCGGCCGACGCTGTCGGCGACGAACAGCAGGGCTTCCTGCGGCGAGATCTCGCAGTACACCTCCCGCCGTGTGCGCGCCGAGAGCAGGGCGTACGGCAGCAGCATGGAGGGGTGCTTCACGTTGAAGTTCGGCACGGTCCCGGTCCACCGGGCGGGGGGCGCCGCCGCTTCCCGGGCCGGTGGTGCGGCGGGGCGGCGGTTGCGCAGTTCCCAGTGGTACTCGTGCCGGACGCGCTGCACTTCGGCGAGGAAGTCGGGCAGGTCCGTGTCGCCGGGCGAGAGGGTGCGCACCAGCGGGCCGAGGGCGCGCGGGTCCAGGGCCCGGGGGTCCTCGACCATGAAGACCACGCCGAGCAGCGGGTCGTCGCGGCGCAGTGCCTCGGTGCGGCGAGCCGCCCAGGTCATCGCGGCCAGGCCGCTGACCGGGAGTTCCTCGCAGACGAACGCCACGGACTGGGCGGCGAGCGTGTCGAGCACGCGCTCGCAGGACAGCCGCTCGTCGGCGATGACCGTCCGCAGTTCGAGCCGTTCCAGGAGCGGCCGGGCCCACTCGGTGTGCCAGACCTCCGCGCTGATCACGGCGTGCGGCACGTCGGCGCCGCGCGGCCTTACGACAGCGCGCAGCACGCCGGGCGGCAACGGGGGCCGGGTGCTCCGGTTGGTCGCCGGACGCCCCGGGGAGTCCGGGGCCGCGGTGCCTGCGATGGCCGTGTCGGCCGTGTCGACCGGGGCCAGAACGGCGGCGGAAACCGCCGTGCCGGCCGCGACGCCAGTACCCGCGCGGGCCGCCGCAGCGGCGACACCGGCCGTGTCGGCGACGGCCGGAACGCCTGCGTGCGTGGCCGGACGCGCAGCACCCACCGTGTCCGGGACGCTCGCCGGACCCGCCGTGCTCGCCGGAGGCGCCGTCTTCGCCGGAGGCGCCGTCTTCGCCGGACCCGCCGTGCTCACCGGACCCGCCGTGTTCGCCGGAGGCGCCGTGCTGCTCATCGGAACACCTCGCCCAGGAGGCGGGCCGCGGCCGGGGAGTCGACGTAGGCGTCGAAGGAGTAGGCGAGCCGGTCCAGGGTGTGGTGGCGGAGCAGGTCGGCGACCTCGGCGCGGACCGCCGTGGGCTCGGCGCGGCGCAGCACGACCTTGGCCACCAGCCGGGCCACCTCGCGCATCTCCGCCTCGCGCAGCCCGCGCCTGGTCATCGCCTGGACGCCGAGCCTGAGGCCGTGCAGCCCGTTGGCCCCGGGCACCTCGATGTTGGTCGTGCGGATGCCGGCGTGCGCCAGGTCGCCCAGGGACAGCCGCAGCGCGTCGGCGGCCGACCCGGTGATGACGTGCACCTGGTGGGTCTCGGTGAACCCGAACGACTCCCCGGAGACCCGCACCCCCTCCTCGTGCAGGGCGTGCGCGAGGGCCTTGGCGTTGGCGAGGATCTGACGCGCGTAGTCATGGCCGTAGAGGGCGATCTCGGACAGCGCCACGTACATGGGTGCGATCAGCTCGGCGTGCGAGTTGCTCTGCATCTGCGGGCAGACCCAGTCCGACACCGCCCTGAGCTTCGGGTGGTCCGCGTCCCGGAAGGCGATGTACGCCTTCTGCGGTCCGGCGATGGTCTTGTGGGTGTTGCCGTGCACCGCGTCCGCGCCGAGCAGCGTCGGCTGCGGCAGCGCCCCGCCCGCGATCAGGGCACCGTCGTGGCTGGCGTCGTAGGCGAGGAAGACGCCCTCGGGCAGCGCGGCCCTGATCTGGGCGAGCGGCTGCCAGCGCAGTTTGAACGACTGGTCGAGGATGACGAGTTTGATCTCGGGGTGCTCGGCGCACAGCGTGGCCAGCCGGTCCACGTCGATGAGCAGGGTCCGGTCGACCATCGGCAGGTGGTACGTGTTGACGCCGGCCGCTGCGGCCAGCGACTCCAGGGCGAAGTGCCCGCCGTCCTTGTGCGCGAAGTGCACGAAGCCGTCGCCGCGCCCGCAGGTGCCCAGCAGTACGGCCTGCTCGGCGACCGAGCCGCCGTTGGGCCGCCAGTCGAAGGTGGCCGACTCGAAGAGCTGCCGGCCGATCCCGGTCAGCTTCCCCACCAGGGACGCGTTCGCGCCGGAGTCCGGGAAGGCCCACTCGCCCGCCTCGGCCGGGTACGGCGGGGCGAACTCGTAGAAGCCGCCCTGCAGTCCGCTGCCGAGCATCCGGACGAGCTTGCTCGGGTAGTTCTCGCTGGCCGTGAGGCTCAGGTGCTGTTCCCGGTAGGTGTTGTCGAGCACGAAGTCCGAGGCGAGCCGCTCCAGCAGGTGTGCCACCCGGTCGTCCGACCACGCCTGGCCGAAGACACCGTCGATGTCGTTCCCCGAAGCCTCGTCGATGATTCCCTCGGCCGCCTCGACCGCCGCCTGTGCTTCGTCATCGGCAAAGCCGATACCACTGTCTTGTTCTGCGGCACGCATGAATCATCCCCGTTGCATGTCGAAAAGAACCGAAAAGAAAAAGAAGAGACGCCGGAAAGGGCGAAGGGACGACACCCGCGCACGGCGCTGTGTGGGGTGGCGCATCGAAACAAACCGGATCCGGCTGTCGATGCTCTTCGACGAGCCGCCTCCGCCCCGGAATCCCCGGGGCCCCCTTCCGGAGGCATCCACACGTCAATGGCGGCGACTGTACACGGCGGGGAATAGTCCCGGCCTACCGCAATCCAGCCACTCTGCGACCCGCCTTTCTACGCCCTGCGGAAGGTGCGCGATACAGACAGATCGGCCAGGACGCCCGTCCCGAGCGCCCGGATTGCACCTACACATCCCGCAATCCGATACACACTCGGCGCCCGGCACCGCACCCGGAAACCCGCCTCCGCTTTGACTCGAATTCGCTCCACGAGCAACCGGTTTCTGACCTCCACAGCACCCTCGGCCGGCCCCGGGGCGACCGAGAACCTGCAGGTCGGCGGGGCTCTTGAAGCGGCTTCCGCGTCCGACTCCCGACCCGCACCGGAAGCTGCGCCCTCCAGGCACCACAATCACGCCAAACATCGAAATTCGGCCATCCCATTCACAGAAGCGACCGATAAAGAACCTCGACAAAATTCCCCTGTCCGTATTCCGGAAGGTCATTGCGCATTCGCCTGGGAGTCATGCACCATCCACACCGCCGGGGGGCACGGAGACGCTCCTCGCCGGGCGTGATCACGTCCGTGCTTCGCAAAAGAAAGGTCATGCGTGCTGCCTGCACCTTCGTTGACAGCAGGAACCGGGGCCAGCGTCGCGGAAACCTTGCTCAACGCCTTCTTGAACCGGGGCCATTCGCACTTCACCGGCGTACCGTGTTCCCTGCTCAAGGGATTCTTCCGGTTGCTGGAGGACCCCGGATGTCCGGCCGCGTACATTCCGGCGCCACGTGAGGACAGCGCCCTGGGCGTCGCCTCCGGTCTCGCCGTGGCGGGAGCCAGGCCCATCGTCCTCATGCAGAACTCCGGCCTCGGCTACTCGCTCAACGTCCTGACCTCGTTCAACCTCATCTACGACGTGCATCTGCCGATCGTGGTGAGCTGGCGCGGCCACGACGGCAACGACGCCGTGGAGCACGACGTCATCGGACGGGAACTCACCCGGCTGCTCGACGTGTTCGGGATCCCCTGGACCGTGCTGGACAACGAGCACCCCGAGGACTCCGCGGAGGCGTTCCTCAAGCAGTACGACTCCGGCCGGAGCACGGCCGTGCTGATCGTCCGGGAAGGGATCTGAGCGTTGCTGGACATCCGTGACGCCCTGGGCGCACTGCTGGAGCGCGAGTCCACCGCCCTGACGGTGACGACCTGCGGTTACATCACGCGCGACGTGTACAACATCCGCGATCGCGCCAACCACTTCTACCTGGTCGGTTCCATGGGCATGGCCGCGCCGATCGGGCTCGGCATCGCCCTGGCCCACCCGGACCGCCGGGTGCTGGTGCTGGACGGCGACGGCTCGTTCGCCATGAACCCGGGCTGTCTGCCGATGATCGCCGAGCACCGGCCGGACCTCGTCCACGTCGTCCTCGACAACGGCGCCCACGAGAGCACCGGCGGCCAGCGCACCGTCGCCCTCGGCGACCCGGCCGCCATGGCCCTCGCGGCCGGTTACGCCGCCGCCCACACCGTGGACGACCTCGACCAGCTGGCCGCGCTGGACCTGACCGGCACACCCACGCTGGTACGGATCCGCTGCAAGCCCCGCAGCCACCCCGCCGGACAGCGCGTGCAGCAGACGCCGCAGCAGCTCGTGGAGCGCTTCCGCGCCCAACTGGCCGACCCGGCGGCGCATCTGGAAGGAGCCGTGTGAAACCCACCCTGCTCGACTGCACCCTGCGCGACGGCGGGAACCAGAACGACTGGCAGTTCACCGCCACCGACGTCCACACCATCGTGAGCACCCTGGACGCCGCCCGCGTCGACGTCATCGAGGTCGGCTACCGCGGCGGCTCCGGGAGCAAGTCCAGTGCCACGGCGGGCCCCTCGGCGCACTGCACGCCCGAGTACCTCGCGGCGCTGCCGGCCGTCTCGCACGCCGAGCTGGCCGTGATGGTCGTCCCCACCGTGTGCCCGGTGACGGCCATGGACGACCTGCCCGACAGCCCGGTGTCCATGGTGCGTATCGCCGCCTACCCGTGGAACATCGACGGGGTCCCGGAGTACGTCCGTGCCGTGCGGGCGCTCGGCCTCAAGGTCGGCGTCAACCTCATGGCCGTCAGCTACACGACCCTGGAGCAACTGGCCGAGGTCGCCGCGGTGGTGGCCGGGGAGGCGCCGGACGTCTTCTACATCGCCGACTCCTTCGGCGCGCTCACCCCGGACGACGTCCGCCGGCGGATCGAGCTGCTGGCCGAGCGGCTGCCGACACCGCTCGGCATCCACGCCCACAACAACCTGGGCCTGGCCGCGGCCAACGCCGTCGCCGGTCTGGACGCGGGCGTGAGCTGGCTGGACGCCTCGCTGTGCGCCATGGCCCGGGGCGCCGGGAACCTCGCCACCGAGCAGGCCGCGGCCTTCCTCACCGCGTGGCCCAAGTACGACACCCACGCCGATCTGCCGCTGGTCTGCGAGGCCGCCGAGTACGTGGCCGAGCAGGTCCTGCCGCGCCCGATGACGGTGCGCCGGGCGGAGATCGCCGCCGGGATCAACGACCACCACTTCTACTTCCAGGACCGCATCGAGAAGATCAGCGCCCGCCACGGGCTGGACCCGTGGGAGGTCGGGCGCAGGATCGGCGCGGCCCGGCCGCGCAAGGTCCTCGACGAGACGGTCGAGGACGTGTGCCGGGAACTCGCCGGACAGACCGAACACACCAACGGAGGGGACGCATGACCGGGAGACGACCGCAGGAACGGAACGAGGCACCGGCCGGCGCGGCACAGCGGCTGCGCGCGGCGCTCGCCGCCCCGCGACTGACACGTGCCATGGGCTCGCACAGCCCGCTCAGCGCGCGGCTCGCCGAGGAGGCCGGCTTCGACGTCGTCTGGTCCAGCGGACTGGAGATCTCCGCCGCGGCCGGCGTGCCCGACGCCAACATCCTCGCCATGGGCGAGTGCCTGGAGGCGGCGGCCGACCTCGCGTCCGCGGTGGACATCCCCGTCCTCGCCGACTGCGACTCCGGGTTCGGCAACGTCAACAACGTCATCCACATGGTGCGCTCCTACGAGGCGCGCGGCGTGGCCGGCGTGTGCATCGAGGACAAGCAGTTCCCCAAGCTCAACAGCTTCATCGAGGGCAACCAGGACCTCGCCCCGCTGCACGACTTCGCGGGCAAGATCCGGGCCGCCACCGAGACCCGCACCGACATGCTCGTGGTGGCCCGCCTGGAGGCGCTGATCTCCGGGCAGGGCATGGCCGAGGCGCTGCGCCGGGCCGACGTCTACGAGCGGGCCGGGGCCGACGCCCTGCTCATCCACTCCAAGCGCAAGGACCCCGAGGAGGTCTTCGCCTTCCGCGAGGCCTACCGCGGCGACCTGCCGGTGATCGTCGTGCCGACCACCTACAACCAGGTCACCGTCGAGGAGCTGGAGCAGCGCGGCTTCGCCATGGCGATCTACGCCAACCAGGCGCTCCGCAGCTCGATCCGGGCCATGCGGGAGACCCTCACCCGGATCATGCGGGACGGCACCACGCTGAACGTGGAGCCGGAACTCGCCCCGCTCAAGGAGATCTTCGACCTGCAGCGCATGCCCCAGATGCTGGAACAGCAGGACCGCTACGAGTCCCTGGGACGCGAACTCGCGGAGGCCGCACAGTGACCACCCGCCCCACCACCCTGTGGCTGGACTTCCACGGCACCCGGCTCGACCTTGAGGTGGCGCCCGGTGCCGGCGTCGAGGACGCGCTGGCCTTCCTGGCCACGCATCTGACCGCCGAGGAGGCCAAGCCCGACGAGACCGGCCGCGAGCCGGTCGCCACGCTGCGCGTGCACGCCCCGGACCCGGAGCGCCTCGCGCCGCCGGCCGGGACCGCGCAGGAGGACATCTACCTGCGCAAGAGCGCCAGCGCGTTCTTCACCGTGCCGGCCCGGCGCGCCGAGGTGGCCGGCCGGGAGTACCTGGAGTGCGTCAAGACCGGCACGCGTTTCCTCTTCGACCGGGCCGCCCGCGTGATCGACGTGACGCTCGGCGCCGGCGGGCACATGGACCTCGTCGAGCTGGTGCGCGACCTGGTGCTGAAGCACCAGGAGAACACCGGCGCGGCGGTACTGCACGCCACCGCCGCCTACCGCGACGGCGAGGCCGTCCTGGTCACCGGCGCGAAGGGGGCCGGCAAGAGCACGGTGCTCCTGGAGCTGGTGGAGCACTTCGGCTACCAGGTGCTCAGCGGCGACAAGACCGTGCTGCACGAGCTGCCCGACGGCTCGGTCGTCGCGGCCGGCTGGCCCGACTACCCGCACCTCGGCTACGGCACCGTCGCCAAGTACCCGGGGCTGAAGGAGATCGCGGGCATCGGCGACGACTACGTGCCCGCCGAGGGCCACGTGTTCTCCCCGGTGGGGAAGTTCGCGGTGGACCCGCTGCCGTTCCGGGAGCGCTTCCCGAGCGCCCCCGTCGGGGTGCGGGTGCCCGTCGCGGCGATCCTGCACCCGGCCATCGGCCCCGGCGAGCACACGGTCGTCGAGCCGCTGACCGGCAGCCGCGAGGAGCACGCCGAGGTGCTGCGCGCCAACGTCGAGTCGGCCTTCGACGGCGCCAACGCCGGCTGGCACCACTACCTCGACGACGGCCGCGCCGCTCACACCGCCCAGGTCAAGCGCATCACGGACCTTTTGGCCGGGGTGCCCGCCTGGACTCTGACCGGCCCCGGCGACCTCACGGGCGAGAACACGCCGGCGGCGATCGCCGGGCCCGCCGAGGTGGCCCCGTGATCGAACTGACCGTGGAGAGCACCGGCCTCAACTCCCACTACGACCTCACCGACCGGATCGCCGCCACCCTCCAGGAGCACGGCACGGGCGACGGGCTCGCCGGGGTGTTCGCCCACGGCAGCACCATCGGGCTCACCGTCATGCGCTACGAACCGGGCGCGGTGCAGGACCTGCTGCGCACTCTGGAGCGGATCGCCCCCGAGTCCCCCGCCGACGGCAGCCGCTATCTGCACGAGCTGACCACCGCCGACCCCAACGGCTTCTCCCACCTGAAGTCGTCGCTGCTCGGCACCAGCCTGCTCGTGCCCTTCCGGGAGGGCCGCCTCGCCATGTCGCCGAGCCACCGCGTGGTGCTCTTCGACTTCGACCTGAAGCCCGCCACCCGCCGCGTCTTCGTCGACGCGCCCCGGAGCGCGGCGCCCGTCCCCGCCACCCACACGATCAAGGAGAACAGCCGGTGAAGCTGCGGCTGGCCACACCCGGGCCCACCGAAGTCCCGCAGCGCCTGCTGCTGGCCGGGGCCCGCGAGATCATCCACCACCGCTCCACCGAGATGGAGCAGCTGATCCACGAGATCAGCGGCGGCCTGCCCCCGCTGTTCGGCACCAGCGCCCCGGTGTACACCATCGCCTCCTCCGGGACCGGCGCCATGGAGGCCGCGGTCGCCAACTGCTTCTCGGCCGGCGACGAGGTCCTCGTCGTCTCCAACGGCTACTTCGGCGAACGCTTCCAGGCGATCTGCACCTCGTACGGCCTCGTCGTGCACGTCGTCGAGAGCGACTGGGGCACCAGCGCCGACCCCGAGCGGGTCGCGGCCGCCTACCGCGAACACCCCGGGATCAAGGGCGCGTTCGTCGTCTACAGCGAGACCTCCACCGGCGCCCTCAACGACGTCGAGGCGATCGGGCGGATCTTCCGCGACACCGACGTCGTCGTGGTCGTGGACGCCATCAGCGGTCTGCTGGTGCACCCGCTGGAGATGGACGCGTGGGGCCTGGACGTGGTCCTCGCCGCCTCCCACAAGGGCTTCATGCTTCCGCCGGGGCTCGCCTTCGTCGCCCTGTCCGACAAGGCGTGGACGGCCGTCGAACGCTCCACCGGGCCGAACTACTACTGGTCCTTCGAGCGGCTGCGCCACTTCTACCCGATGTCGTCCTCCTCCCCCGCGGTGTCCCTGCTGCTCGCCCTGCACGAGTCGCTGAAGATGCTGGACGAGGAGGGCATGGAGGCCTTCCGCAGGCGCCACGCGGTGCTGGGCAGGGCGGCCGAACGCGGGCTGCTGAAGCTCGGGTTCAGCACCTTCGTGCAGGCCCCGCACCGGCGCAGCCACGTCATCACCTCGGCGCTCGCGCCCGAGGGCATCGACACCGGTCAGCTGCTGAAGACGCTGTCCACCTCGTACGGTGTCACGATGACCGGCGGCCAGGCCCACCTCAAGGGCAAGCTCATCCGGGTCGGGCACGTGGGCGCGGCCGACGCCCTCGACCTGAGCGGCATCTTCGGCGCGCTGGAGATGGCCCTGCTCGACCTCGGCCACACCTTCACGCCGGGCTCCGGCGTCGGCGAGATCATCCGTACGTTCCACGAGGAGGGCCGCTGATGCTCGTCCTGTTCCAGCGGGAGACCTGCCCGGACTGCAAGCCGGTGCGCGAACTGCTCACCAAGCTCCAGGTCTCCTACATCAACATCAACGTGCCCAAGCCGCGCGAGGAGCGGCACGAGCTGATCCGCACGACGGGCAGCAAGTTCATCCCGGCCCTGGTGGACGGCGCCACGGTCATCCCGGGCAAGCTGCGGGAGAACGCCGACATCATCGCCTACCTCAAGGAGCGCTTCGGCGACCCGGAGGCGGTGGCGCCCGAGGCGGGGGCCGCGGCGGAAGCACAGCCGGAGCCCGTGGCATGACCTTCGGGCAGCAGGTGCCCGCGACACCGCGTATCGCGGTGCTCGCGGGCACCCCGCAACTGGTGCGCGCTGCCCGCGCCCTGGGCATCGACACCGTCTTCGTGCACGACGCGGCGCAGCCGGCGCCGCCCGTGGCCGCGGAGGCCGGCACGGCACTGGCGGCACCCCTGGCGGACACCGACGCCCTGCACGCGGCCCTCGCGCCGCTGCACGCCGAACGCCCCTTCGCGCGCGTCCTGTCGCTCACCGAACGGGGCCTGCTGCCGACGGCCGCGGTCGCCGAGCGGCTCGGCCTGCCCGGCAACTCCCTGCACACCGTGGGCCTGTTGCAGGACAAGCGGCGCATGCGGGAACTCCTCAACGCCCGCGGCATCGGCCCCGTGCCCACCACCACCCCGCGAGACCCGGCCGGCCTCGCCGCGTTCTGCGCTGCGACGGGCGGGCCGGTCATCCTCAAGCCGGCGGCGGGCACCAGCAGTCAGGCCGTCTTCAAGGTGGCCGGGCCGCAGGACGCCGAGGACGTCTGGCGGGCGTTCGAGGCGGCGGGCGGGCTCCGGCCGATCGCCGAGGAGTACCTCGACGGGCCGGAGATCAGCGTGGAGAGCTTCTCGTACGACGGCAAGCACACCGTGCTCGCGGTGACCGACAAGCTGGTCGGCACGGCGTTCGTGGAGACGGGGCACACCCAGCCGAGCGCCCTGCCCGCGCCCGTGCTGGCGGAGACCGCCGCGCTCGTCCGGGCCTTCCTGGACGCCGTGGGCCTGACGGAGGGCCCCGCCCACACCGAGGTCAAGATCACCTCCAAGGGCCCCCGGATCCTGGAGTCGCACAACCGCATCGGCGGCGACAAGATCCGCGAACTGCTGCGCCGCGCCTACGGCCTGGACGTGGTGGCCCTCACCGCGGGCTGCCCGCTGGGCCTGCTCCCGCCGCCGGCCGACCCGCCCGTCGCCCGCCGGGGAGCGGCCATCCGCTTCCTCACCCCACCGCCCGGCACGGTCCGCGACATCGCCCTGCCCGACACCGACGGCACCACCGCCGAGATCCACCTGGACGTCGAGGTCGGCGACCGGGTCCGCCCGGTGCGCAGCTCGCAGGACCGCGCCGGATACGTCATCGCCGACGGCACGGACGCGGCCGACGCCGCCCGGGTCTGCGCGGCGCTGGCGGAGCGGGTGCGGATCGAGACGAGCGGGTGAGAGCGGTGCGCCACGCCGTCGTGACCGACATCCACGGGGACACCGCACGGCTGCGCGCCGTCCTCGACGGCATCCGCGAGCAGGAGGTGGACCGCGTGGTCTGCCTCGGCGACGTCTTCGAGTGCCGCGTCGGGAAAGCGGAGACCGCCGGGTACGAGTTCGGCGGCCGGCTGACCGACGTCTTCGACCCGGACCCCGAACTCGCCCGGCTCCTGGCGGGCGTACGGCTGGTGCGCGGCAACCAGGAGGAGCGGATCCGCGCCCTGGTGCCCGACCACGACCTGCCCGACTGGAGCCGCCCGCTGCTCGACGCCCCGCTGGAGCACCGCACCGGCTTCGCGCTGTACTGCCACGGCCACCCGCTGCCCTGGCGCGAACTGGAACCGGGGCTGTGGTGCCCGGCCGACGCGGACTTCCCCGGGCGGGCGCTGGTGCACGGGCACCACCACCGCAGCGCGCTGTACCGGCTGCGGCCCGACGGCACCGGCCCGGTGCGGGTGGAGCGCCTGCCCGTACGGTTCGGCGAGCCGGTCCCGCTCGCCCCGGACGCCCGCTACGTGATCAACGTCGGCTCCGTCACCGGCTGCGCCCCGGACCGCGGCCCCTCCCCGGCCTGGGCCGTCGTCGACGAGGCGGCCGCCACCGTCACCTACCACCACGCCTCACCCCCTACGGAGATCAAGTGACCCGGCAGGTACTCCTGCTCAACTCGGACAAGCCCGAGGTCCTCCAAGCCCTGGCCCGCCGCCGGGACGTCACCGTCCGCGTCATGACCCGCAAGGTCTACGCCGACCTGTACCGGGGGCACGAGGTGGCGTACGTCGACAGCTTCGCCGATCTGACGCAGGTCGAGCAGGCGGCGTACGAACTCGCCGCGCACGGGCCGGTCGACCACGTCGTCGCGGCCACCGAGAAGAGCGTCGTGGCGGCCGGCCTGGTCCGTGCCCTGCTCGGGGTGCCCGGGCCCGGCTTCGACGCGTCCCTGTGGGGCGCCCACAAGCGGGCCATGAAGGACAGGCTGCGCGCCGTCGGTCTCCCGGTGACGGACTACGCCCAGGCCGCCACGGTCGACGAGGTGCCCCGGGCGGCGGAGCGGACCGGCTGGCCCGTCATGATCAAGCCGGTGTTCGGCTCCGCCTCGAAGCGCACCTACCGGGTCGACTCCCCCGAGGAGTTCGCCGCACGGCACGGGGCCGGCGACTTCGCCGACCTCGCGGAACAGCGGCTGCCCGTCCAGGTGGAGCGCCTGGTGCGGTTCACGCACGAGTACCACTGCGACGGCGTCGTCCACGACGGCGAGGTGGCCCGCGCGGCCCTCTCCCGCTACTTCCTCCCTCCGCTGCGCACCTCGCCGAACCTGAACAGCGGGTACATCGCCGACCGGACCGACCCGTTCTCGCGGGACGTGCTGGACCTGCACCGCCGGGTGGTCGCCGCGCTCGGCCTGCCGGCCGGGGTGACGCACCTGGAGGTCTTCCGCACCGAGGAGGGCCCGGTCATCGGCGAAGTGGCGGTGAGGCCGGGCGGCATGGGCATCTCCCGGATGTGGTGGCACGCCTTCGGGGTGGACCTGTGGGAGGAGTTCGTCCGGGTCTCGACCGGTGAGCCGCCCAGCCGCCCGGACCGCGAACCGCGCCCCGGGACGGTCGGCCGCACCCGGCTGCCCGCGCTGCCCGGCCTGCGGGAACGGGTCCTGGAGGTGCCCGGCGTGCTGGAGGTGCTGACGCCCGAGGAGTGCGCCAGCCCGGGGCGCCTGGAGGCGTACTTCACGGCCGCGGACGAGGCGGCCGCCGAGGCGTTCATCGCCCGGCTGCACGAGATGGCGGTTCCCGCGGCATGAGCACCTCCGCCCGCAGCCGCACCCGCGCCCTGCTCGACGCCGGTCTGCCCGCCCCCGGCGAGCCCCGGCTGCTCGCCCTGTCCTGGCTGATCAAGACGGTCGGCAGCGGGCTCTACCTGACCACCAGCACCCTGTTCTTCACCCGGGTCGTCGGACTGCCCGTCCACCAGGTGGCCTCCGGCCTCACCGTCGCCGGGATCGTGGCGCTGGCCGGGGCCGTACCGCTGGGCAGGCTGGCGGACCGGTTCGGCCCCCGGGGCACGTACACCGTGCTGCTCGGCGTCCAGTTCGCCACGATGGCCGCGCTGGCCTTCGCCCGCAGCTTCCCGGCGTTCCTCGCGCTGATCCTGGTCTTCCTCCTGGCCGAGCAGGGCAGCACGGCGGCCCGCGGCGCACTGGTCGCCACGGTCGGGGAGGGCGCCGAGCGGGTGGCGCTGCGGGCCTACCTGCGGGTGGTGACCAACATCGGCATCACCATCGGCGCGGGGGCCTCGGCGCTGGTCATCCAGGCCGACACCGAGGCCGGGTACATGGCCCTGCTGTGGTGCACGGCGCTGACCTACCCGGGGGCGGCGCTGCCGCTGCGGTGGCTGCCGGCGCGCGAGACCCGGCCGGCCGGGAAGGCGGAGCGCACCGGTTCCGGCTGGCAGGTGCTGCGCGACCGGCGGTACGCCGCCGTCACCCTGATCTGCGGTGTGCTGTCGCTGCAGGCGCAGGTGCTGTCGTTCGGCGTGCCGCTGTGGGTGCTCCAGCACACCGAGGCGCCGACGGTCCTGGTGTCGGGCCTCGTCGCCGTCAACACGGTGATGGTGATCTGCCTGCAGATCCGGTTCAGCCGTGGCGCCGAGGACGACCGCCGGGCCGCCCGCATGTGCCGCAACTCGGGGATCGCCCTGCTCGCCGCGTGCGCGCTGGTGGCGTTCACCGGCGGGATGGGCGGCTGGCAGGCGACGGTCCTGCTCCTGCTGTTCGCGGCCGCGCTCACCTTCGGCGAACTGTGGCTGTCGGCGGGCTCCTTCGGCCTGAGCTTCAACCTGGCCCCCGAGGGCATGCACGGCCAGTACCAGGGCTTCTTCTCCCTGGGCCGCGGCGCCGCGACGGCGGTCGCCCCGGCCCTGATCGCCCTCCTCTGCCTCGGCGACCACCCGCGGGAGGGCTGGCTGGCCCTGGGCGCCCTGTTCGCCGCGGCCGGGGCTGCGGCACCGCTGACGCTGCGGGTGCGGGGGGTGGGGGTACGGGAGCGGTCGCTGGCCTCTGCGACGAAGTAGAGGGATCACCGTGCCTCCGCTCCCCGGTCGCGGAACTGATCTGCCGTCCCGGGCGTCTTGAGAGCAGAGTCGGGTGACGGGGGTCGGCATGACGGTGACGCTGCCAGAGGAGATCATGCTGCTGTCCTTGGACGACGAGTCCGGGGCGGTGCGGGATCGGCAGGCCTGCCAGTGGGCGGTGGCGGGCGGGATCGTCCTCGAGCTCGTGATGGCCGGTCGTGTGTCCGTGGACCAGGGGCGGATCACGGTGGTCGACACGGCGCCGACGGGAGTCCGGCTGCTCGACGACCGGCTCGGGATGATCGATGCCTGGGCGGCGGGGAAGAGGAAGCCGCCCAAGGTGACGGAGTGGCTGACCAAAGACAACCGCAAGGTTCTGGAAGCCACCCTCGAAAGCCTCACGGAGCGTGGCCTGGTCAGCGGGGAGCAGCGCAAGGTGCTGGGGATGTTCCCGGTGCGGCGGTTCCCGGAGGCGGACGGCACGGTCGAGCGTGAACTGCGGGCACGGCTTGAGGAGCTGGTCCTGCGCCATGCCGAGCCCGACAACCGGTCGGCCGGCCTCATCGCGCTTCTGCACGGCGCCAAGCTGCACCGCCTCGCCTTCCCCGACCTGCCGCGCAAGGAGGTCTCCGCACGGATGAAGGAGATCTCCGAGGGGCAGTGGGCGGGTGAGAGTGTCCGCAAGGCGATCCAGGAGATGCATGCGGCGATGACGGCGGTGGCCCTGGTCACCATGCGAAGCTGACCGAGCCACACCTCACCGGCACGTCAGGCGGGCAAGGTACGGGACAACAAGTCGGCGCCGCTGTGCGACCGCAGTGGCCATGCCGTCACTCGTCCCCCGCAGGGTCCTTGCCGGCGGACTCGCGTATCTCCGCCAGTAATTCTTCGTCGCTCAATCGAGGTGGCGGAGCCGGAGCCGAGCCGAGAAGTTCGTGCAGCGTGTCGCGAAATGACTCGGTAGCGTCTTGTTCGCTTTCTGGAGCATTGTCTGGCCCAGTTTCGCTCATGACTCAATCCTATGAAGACGCAGGTACGGAACCTCATCACAATATCTCGAGCTGGCTGAGCGTACTCCCTCCCCGAGGGAGTTCTTACGGAAGTCCAGGAAGACGCTGCCGCATCTGTGGGTGAGAGTGCCGGTCCGCCGACCCCTTGGCAAGAGTTCCGCTGCCTTGCGGGCACCCAGGGGGCCGGCGGCCGGAATCCTCCATTCCGTGATTCTTCTTGTCGTGCGTCCCCGAGTCGGGTGCCGCTCAGGTGCCGTCGGCGCCCGCGGCTGCGCCGAGCCGGTTGAGGTACTCCCGCAGAATCCTCATCGCCCGCGAGGTGGAACTGCGGACCGTCGCGGATGAGCAGCCCATGATCTGCGCGACCTCATCGATGCTGAGGTCCTCCCAGTAGCGCAGGTAGACGAGGCTGCGCTGTCGCGCCGAGAGGGTGGACAGCGCCTCGAGCAGGACCAGCCTGTCCCCCACCCTGGTCACATCCCCCGGTTCGGGTTCGGGTTCGGGTAACGAGCCCTGCAACTGCTCACGCGTCCAGCGGAGTTTGCGTCGTTCGTCGATGTAGATACGCACCATCACGGTGCGGGTGTAGCCGGACAGCGCGTCATGACGCTCCAGCCGCTCCCAGCATCGGTACAGGGCGATCAGCGTCTGCTGTACAAGATCGTCTGCAGCGGACCAGTCCCCCACCAGTACGAAGGCGTTGCGTCTGAGCGCTGGTCGTGCGCTGACGACGTACTGTGCGAAACCTTCCTCGTGCGCCTCGTCCAATCCGTTCATCCCCGTTTCAAAATTCTTCGTCCTGTCGGACAGCGCCCCGGCGTCTCCACCACGTGTAGCTGGTTGAAACCGTTCACGACAAGTCGCGAGTCACGCGGCGCTCAACGGAGTCAAACATGTCATCTGCTCTCTCGCTAGTGGCTCGGGGAAACGCACCGTACTCCGGCTCCATGGCGGGAAACGGAGCTAAACCGTCCAGAACAAGGGATCTCCTTTTGCTGCCACAAAAGACGGGATTCGGAAGAGGTAACGGCTGCGACCCGGCCGGACCTCCGATCACCGAGGAGGGTGAGAAATGAGGACGCTCCAGGCGACACCCCAAGGTGCCGCGGTGCCCGAATCCCTGCGCCGGATCGGCAAGCTGGTGTCGCCGTACGGGCTCGTGTCCCGGCTCACCTGGCTGCCCGTCACGGAGGGAGAGCCGGACTTCGAGGTCTTCTCCGGATCGCTGGGCGACCCCGGAGCGGTTCTCGCGGCACAGTCGGAATGGACGCACGATGCCTCCTCCGGCAACTTCGACGGGGCCGGCGGGGCCCTGGACCGCGAGACGGCGGCGCATCTGGCGGCCGCCGAGTCCCTGGAGCGGTACTCCTCGTGCGCTTGGTCCTCCGAGGGCATGATCTGGGCGACCGCGCAGGAGCTGGGCGAGGACGCCATCCCGCCCTGGGAGTGGCCGAACCTCTCCGCTGCCGAACTGGCCGACCCGCGCTGCGGTTTGGTGCCCACTGACCGGAACATGCCCCTGCGCTGGGTCGAGGGCTGGTCGCTGGCCCGTGGCCGCAAGGTGTACGTACCGGCCGTCCAGGTCTATCTGAAGTGCTCGCCCGAGTCGGCCGCAGAGCGTTACGTGCACCCGGTCTCCACCGGATGCGCCACCCACTCCGACCCGTTGGCCGCCATAGCCAACGGCCTGTCGGAAGTCGTGGAACGGGACTCCATCGCCCTGACCTGGCTCCAGCGTCTCCGGCTGCCCCGGCTGGAGTTCGAACTCGACGACCTCGCCCCCGAACACCGGGCATACGTCGAGCGGGCGGCCAGCGAGAACATCCGCACCCTGCTCTTCGATGCCACCACGGACCTGGGCATCCCCGTCATCTACGGAGTGCAGCTCGCCGACCACGACCGCGATCTCGCCCAGCTCGTCGTCGCCACCTGCGACACCGACCCGGGCAAGGCCATCGCCAAGCTGCACCGCGAGGCCGCGTCGCTGCGCATCGCTCTCCGTTCCCACGCGGGCCGGCACACGAACCCGGACGACCCTCAGGACATCGTGAGCGTCATCGGCGGCGCACTCCTCGCGGGCAAGCGCGACCAGCGCCACCGGTTCGACTTCCTGCTGGAGGGCGACCGGCCCGTGCACGCCTTCTCCGACCTGCCCCGTCCCGCACAGGGCGAGGCGGAGCTGCCGTGGCTGCTGGGCCGGCTGTCCCGAGCCGGCTGCGAGGTCGTGGTCGTCGACATCACGACCGACGAGGCCCGCCAGGTGGGCGCGACGGCCGTACGGGTCATGGTGCCCCAGCTGATGCCGCTTTCCTTCGCCCACCGGGCCCGCTACCTCGCCACTGCCCGCCTCTACGAGGCTCCCCGCGCCATGGGCCACCCCGTGCACGACGAGGACGGCATCAATCCCAATCCACAGCCCTTCGCGTGAGGTGGGTCATGAATCGCCAACTGCTCGTACTCGCCTCGGGGACGTTCGGCAAGGACGTCGCACGACGCCTGGGACACGGCGCCGAGGAGCGCGGCCACCACATCACCACGATGACGATGGACGAGGGCACGCATCCGAGTCTGTGGCCGCGTGCCGACCTCATCGTGCTGGCCACGTCCCATGAGCGGCCCCGGATCAACGAGGCGGCGGACCGGGCGGCCTTCGCCTGGGGCACACCCTGGTTCGGGGTGTACTCCACCGCCACCGAGGTGATGTGCGGCCCTGTCGTGGTCCCCGGTCGCACGGCCTGCCACCAGTGCTACGTACGGCGCCGCAACCAGCACCGGCGGCCCGAGCACAGCACCGCCGACACGGGAGACCGCCACCCGACCGGCTATCCGGTGCATCACGTCGGCATCGCCGCAGCCTTCGCCCGACAGGCGGTCGAGGAAGCGCTGCGCCTGCCGGACGACGAGGACGCGATCGGCGGCACCGTGCGGAAGTTCGACCAGATCACCGGAGGCACGAGCAGAGCGGCCGTGATCGCGGTGGACCGATGCGCGCGCTGCCGCACCACAGCCACGAGCGACGAGCTGTGGCGCCGACTGGGCTGGATCGACGAAGGGCGGACGGCATGAGCGACACCTCCATGATGACGGCCGAGACCGTCGGGTCCGCCGCACGGTTCGACCCGCAGCTGCGGATACCCCTGCGCCCGCGACTGCGCCGGGGCCTGGTGATCGGCACGGAGGCCGACCAAGTGGTGGTGACAGGCCCGCCCAAGAAGCAGCTCTTCCGCGGCCGGTCCGCCACGCAACTGCTGCCCGGACTGCTGGCCCTGCTCGACGGCGAGCGCACCCACGCCCGGCTCGCGGCAGAACTCGGGGTGCCCGAAGAGGTCGTGTTCAAGGCCCTCTCGCTGCTGTGGACCTGTGGCGTGGTCGAGGAGGGACCACCGGGCGGGGCAGAAGGTGGAGCGGTGCCGGACATCGACGACCGGCTCGCCGACTACCTGTCGCGGGTGGGCAGCGCCACCGAGGTGAACCCCTGCTGGGAGCGGGCGGCCATCCGCCTGCGGACCGCCGGGATCGAGATCTTCGGCGACCCGGCACTCGCCGGCCTCCTGCGGGACGAACTGGCCGGGTCCATGCCGGTCACCCTCGGCACGGGCGACACCCCCACCGAGCGCGCGACGCTCGCGGTCTGGGCCGACGCGGGGGACAGCGGACAACCCGCTCCCGGAACCGGCATGATGCACACCCTCGCCGAACACTGCTGGGACAAGGGTGTCCCGTTGCTGCGCCTGCGCGTGCGCGGTCGCCGCGCGGCCCTGGGCCCCCTGGTCGACCCACGGACGACGCCGTGCCTGCACTGCCTCACCGCGGACGACGAGGACGACGACCGCACGGCCGTCGCCGGTGACCGGGAACTCGCCGTCGCGCTGTTCGCCCGCGACCTGTTCGCCGCGGTCTCCCGCACGACCCCCACCCCGCTGCCGATGCGCTGGCGGCTCGTGGATCTGGAGACGCTCGGCCAGCGGGACACCTCCTCCGCGACCCGGCCCGGCTGTCCCCGGTGCTCCGTCGCCGAGGGACCGGTCGTGGAGCGCGCCACGCCGGCGACACGCTTCGAGGCTTCGGTGGCCATGCCCCCGAAGGAGTTCGCCGACCTCAAGGCCCACCAGATGCACTACAAGCCCTCCAATCTGGCTCTGCAGCGTGTCTCCCGGACCTGGCCCGTCGCCGCCGCCGTGGAACTCCCACCGCCCGACCACGACCGGCTCGACCGGACCGGCCCGCCCCCGGCCGGCACCCGGCCCGGCCCGGACACCCTGTCGCTGCTGCTCTCCGTCACGGCAGGGATCAAGGCCGACAGCACCGACAAGGTGGCCCGCTGGACGGCGAGCGGCGGCAACATCGGTTCGGTGACGGCGTACGCCGTCGTCCGCGACATCCCCGGCCTGGCCCCCGGCGTCTACGGCTACGTCGCCACCGAGCACCGCCTCGCGCGGCTGTCCTCCCGGGCCGACGCGGTACCCGGTGACCGCCCGCTCACCCTCGTGCTGACCGGCGACTTCCCCAAGGTCGCCCGCAAGTACTCCGCCTTCGCGCTGCGGATCGTGCTGCTGGACAGCGGCTGCGCCCAGGCCACCGCCCGCGAGGCGGCCCGCGCCCTCGGCATCGGCTTCGCCCTGCGCCCCCGTTGGGACGACGACGCGATCGCGGCCGCCCTCGGCATCAACCCCGACATGGAACCGGTCACGGCCGTCATCGACCTGGGAGACGCCCCATGAGCAGCCCGCACGACCTGGCCGCGGAACTCCTCACCTCCTTCCGGACCCCCGCCCCCGGGCGGCCCTCCCCGCGACCCGCGCCCCAGCCGCCCGTCCCCCTGGGGCCTCCCGTCCGCTTCACCGCCCGGCAGCGGGACAGGTCATCCCTGCTCACGGTGCTGGAGAAACGTCGCTCCGTACGGTTCTTCGGCCCCGACCCCGTCGACGCGTCACTCGTCGCCGACGTGGCCGCCCGAGGTGTCGAGGCGGACCTGGCTTCCTGGGCCGACGAGGCGGAACGGCTGCCCCTGCAGATCAGTGTGGTGGCGTTCCGGCTGGCCGGCCTGGAGCCCGGCATGTACAGCCTCGACACCGGCGAAGGCGGCGGTACCGAGCGGTCCTACGTCCAGGTCGCGCCGCTGCCGGAGGGCGAGGCCCTGCACGGCCTCACGGTCCAGCGGGAGTTCTGCGACTCCGCGGCCATCATCTCCCTCGCCGCCGACCTCGACCGAGCAGGCGAACTGCACGGCGCCCACGGCTACCGGACGCTCATGACCCGTGCCGGGGCGGCCGCGTACACGATGTGGCTCGACGCCGTCGCCGTCGGACTCGTCGGCACTGTCTTCGCGGGGTTCATCCCCGCCTCCGTACGGCTGCCGCTGCGCAGCGACGGGGCCAGTCGGCACCAGCTCTTCGCCCTGGCCCTCGGCGGCGCACCTGTGCCGCAACCCATACCCCCGGGGCCGACCGGCCACCGGTGAACCGATGCAGCACCCGACGAAAGGAAGTGAACCGATGACCGACGCCAAGACGTGGGAGCTGGACCTCCACAGCATCGACCTGGGCGACGAGGACCTGTCCATCGAGCAGATCCCCGAGGGCGTGGCGCTGGGCACCTTCAGCACCGCCTCCAGCGCGACCACGGCCAGCTGCCCGGTCAGCAGCGCCGGAAGCATCATGACCGCCAACTGCCAGGGCTGAGCCCGGTGAACCCGAAGGAAGGGAAGCACAGCATGCCCGAACTGGAGCTTTACGTCCTCGACGACATCCTCGAGGACTCCCTGGAGATGGAGACGCTGTCGGACGGCAACGCCCTGGCGTCGGTCTCCACCGCAGGATCGGCCAGCTCGGCCTCCTGCCCGGCGACCACCGCCTCCTCCTTCACCTCGTTCTCCAGCTACACCTGACAGCCCCCGGAGGTGCCACCGGCACCTCCGTTCCACCGCACCTTGTTCCGAAGGGAAACGATCAGTGGACACCAACGAGGACATGTTCGACCTGTACGCCCTGGACGGCGAACTCTCCGTCGAGGAACTGCCGCAGGGCAACGCCCTGGGCTGCTGGTTCTCCGCCGCCTCGGCGTCGAGCGCGTCCTGCCCGGCGACCTCGGCCTCCAGCATCGGCAGCGCCTCGACGTTCGGCTGACCGCGGTCTCGCGGTCACAGGACTCCCAGAAGGGACATCTCCCGTGAACGAGCACAGCACCGAAAAGCTCATCGACCTGTACGCCATGGACGAGGAGCTCTTCGTGGAGGAACTGCCGCAGGGCAACGCCCTGGGCTCCTTCTCCAGCGCCACCTCGGCGAGCTCCTTCTCCTGCCCGGCCAGCTCGGCCAGCAGCGCCACCACGGCCTCCTGCGTCGGCTGAACCGTTCCGTCAACGCCGGCCCGAGCGGGGCCGGCCTCGAGAAGCAGAGAAGAGGTGACACCCCATGAACGAGCAGCACACCAACGAGGACGCGTTCGATCTCTACGCCCTGGACGGCGAACTGTCCGTGGAGGAACTGCCGCAGGGCAACGCCCTGGGCTCCTTCTCCACGGCGACGTCCGCCGCCTGCGCGTCCTGCCCGGTCAGTTCGGCCAGCAGCGCCACCACGGCGTCGTCGTACGGGTGACCGGGCCCGGCAGGCGGTGCCGCACTGGCTGACACCGTTCAGGCACCTGCCCGCCGGACACGGCTCCTTCCTTCCAGCGGCGCTGTCATCGGCGCCGCTGGAAGGCGGTTTTCCCATTTCGCAGCATCCTGCAACGCAGGGCCCGGGGTCAACGGTCGTGGTCCGCCGGCCCCGGGTGTCCAGGAGTACAGGAGAGGCAGAGGACAGTGATCAGTTCGCCACCGAAGCTCCGAGACGAGCTGGAGGTCATTCGCGGGATGGACGACATGCCGCTGATCTTCGATCCGGTCACCGGCAACTACCACCGCATCACCCGCGCAGGCGAAGTGGTGCTGACCTATCTGGACGGCACGCGAACCCGCGACGACCTCGTCGCCTTCTTCTCACGCGACGACCAGGCCCGTGCCGAGGCCCTCTCCCGGCAGATCGACACCTTCCTGGCCGCCCTGGACAAGAGCGGCCTCCTCGAGGGCTCCGAGCCGTCGGACAGCCCTCAGGGCGGTGGCCGCGTCCGCACCTCGATGCTGATGCCCCGGATCATCCTCACCCGCTCCCTGCCCCGGCTACTGGAGCCCCTGGCCGCCGCCCTGCGGGCCGTGCCGGTGAAGCCGCTGGTGCTGATCGCCGTACTCGGCGCGCTGTGCGGGTACACGTTCGGCTTCCACACCCTCTTCACGGCGACGCCACCGCCGCAGGACCTGGCAGGGCCGGCGTTCCTCGTCGCCACCGGCGTGATGCTGCTGTACGTGCTGATGCACGAGACGGCCCACGCACTGGTCGCGCAGATGCTCGGAACGCCGGTGCGCGGACTGGGAGTCGCGCTGCTCTTCTACTTCATGCCGGTCGCGTACGTCGACCGCACGGACGCCTACCGCCACAGGGGACGCGGCGGCCGTGTCCTGCTGGCCATGGCCGGCATCCTGAGCGACGGCTGGTTCTGCGCCCTGTCGGGCGTGGTGGCCCTCAACTCCGAGGGGCTGCTGAGGGACACCGCGGCGCTGCTGCTGGGGATGCAGCTCCTCATGCTCGTCATCAACCTCAATCCCCTCATGCCCAGTGACGGTTACACGGCCCTCGAGGCCGCGACCGGGCTGACCAATGCCCGGGGACGGGCGTTCGCGCTGCTGCGGCACACCGTCCTGCGCCAGGAGCTGCCCACGCACCTGGCCAACCTCGGCACTGCGGTCCGCCGCGTTCACATGGCGTACGGACTGTTCTCCGTGGCCTACGTGTGCCTCCTCGCCTACGCCATGTTCCACGCCGTCCCCGTCACCGTGGACCTCGCTCTGTCGGCGGTGGGCCGATGACGTCGTTCGTGATCTCACCGCTCCTGCTGACACGGGTGGCGGGGCTGCCCTCCGACGCACTCGACCTGGTCACACCGTCCACCCGCAAGCTGCTGGCCGAACACGCCGCCGCCTCGGCACGCCTGAGCGCCCTGGCACCCGAACTCACCGAGGAACTGTTCGCGCTGGTGCCCCGGCTCGACGACGACGTTCCGCTGCGCCGCAAGGCCCTGGCCGCCAAGCGGTCGGTCAACCGCCTGGATCCGCTGCCCTGGGACGAGACCGTGCGCCGCCGCATGGCGGAGCGCCTTCCGGCACGTTCGGCCTCCCTGCTGGAGGACTGGGTCCGTCTCGTCGAAGAACGGCGGGCGCTGCTGGAGCAGTTGGGCACCCAGCTCGCCGAGGACCGGGAACAGGCCGTCCGGACGCTGCACCAGACGCTCCGATCCGGTGAGGGCGCCACGGGCGAAGCCGGGGAGTGCGGCTTCGCCGAATCCCTGGCGATCGCCGCCCCCGACTGGATCCGGCACCGTGACCACAAAGCGCGCTCGGCGAAGAAGCTCAAGACGCTGTACTCGTACGTCGCTCGCGCCGCCGTCAAGACGAGTCCCTTCTCCGGGCTGACCACCGTCGGCGAGGCCGGAACGAGGGGACAGGGCCGGGGGCGCAGCCGCACCTCCGCCACCACGGCCTATCTGGCGCTGCGCCGGCTCGCGCACGACCCGTCCACGGCCGGCCTGCTGCGCTACCGCGTCGCGCCCGTCCGGCCCGGCACCCCCACCGAGCCGGACGGGCTGCTGCTCCACAGCGAGGTGATCATCACCGAGGGCGTCGTCTGGCGTCACGACCGGGCGGTGGAGGCCGACTACGCCCTGACCTCGCTGAGCGGCCTGCGCTCCGGCGCGACGTTCGCCGAACTCCTCGCCGGCATCGGCGGTGAACGCCCCTTCGCCCGCTTCGTCCGACTGCTGGACGCGGGCATCATCCATCCCGTGGTGCCCTGGACCCGGGGCGAGCCCCCGTTCCCCGTACTGGCCGCGCTGCTGGAGGACGACCGCACCCGCTCGCCGATCGGGCGCGGTGAGCTGTCACGGGTCCACAGCCTGGGCGACGGTGCCTGGCGGCAGAACACGCAGGGGCGCATCGCGGCCGCCGCCGAGCTCCGAGACCTCACCGACGGCTGGGGCGGGCGCAGCGACCGCGGCGAACGCAAGCCCAGCGGGCTGGTCTACGAGGACCGGGAGACCGAACTCCCCCTCCCCGACCCCCTGACCGTGCCGGAGGTCAGGGCCGACCTGTCGGCACTGGGCGAACGGATGCGGCCGTACCTGTTCCGCTCGCACCTCTACGACTTTCTCCTGGAGCGCTTCACCGCCGAGTTCGGCGCGGGCGGCGTCTGCCGCGACCCGCTCGGTTTCCTGATGCGGCTCACCGTCGACCGGGACGCCAATCCCCCGCTCGAACGCGCGTTGTTCGCCGACATGGCGAGCCGGCGCGACCCGGGCGACCGGGCCTGGCTTCCGGTGGGGCCGACGAGTGCCCCGCCGAACGCCGGGGTCTTCTTCCAGCTGGAGTCGGCGAGCGAGGCCGACATCCGGGCGGGTCGCTACCGGCTCGTGGTCAACCAGTACGGATCGGGTACCGGGGGGCTGTTCAGCCGCTTCGGCCGGCTCCTCGGCGACGGCTTCCGCGGCCGTCTCGCCGCGCACATCGAACGCTGCTGGCCCGGCGTGTCCTGCCGCGAGCTGGTGGTGTGGACCGACTGCAACACCGTGCAGTCCGAGTGCGGCGGCCTGCTGCCACCGTTGGTCCTGCCGGGCGAGGTGGACGCCGGGAACGGCCTGACCCTGGACGACACCGTGCTCGTCCACGACGCGAACGACGACACCCTGTCCCTGTTCGACCTCGCCGGGGAGCCCGTCGGCCTGGCTTACCTCGGACTCATACCGCAGCATCTGCTCCAGTCGTACGTCCGTCTGCTCGCGATACTCGCCGATCCCTGGGTCAACGGCTCGCCGTACTCCGACTACACGATGACGAAGGCGCACGAGCTCGGTCCGCTCTGCGGTGACGAGGTCGTGGAGCTGCCGCGCCTCACCGAAGGGCCGGAGGGCCGTCTCGTCACCCGCCGCGCCTCGTGGATCGTGCCGGCCTCGGCCATTCCGCGTCCGGAAGGCGGGGAGCGCGACGAGACCGCCCTCGCGGTCCGGCTCGACGCCTTCCGGCGCGCCCACGGCATTCCGGAGGAGGTCTTCGCGCACCAGCTCGGCGGTGCCGGAGGCGCCCTGGGCATGACGGCCGACCGGAAACCGATGTGGGTCTCCCTGGCCTCGCCGCTCTCCATAGGGGTTCTGCACCACTGGCTCAGCCCGCAGACCAGTCATCTCCGGCTCGTGGAGGCACTTCCCGAGCGCTCTCAGCACGCCCAGCGTGACGCCCACGGCCGGCCCAGAGCCACCGAGCACGTGGCCCTGCTGGCCTGGCCCGAGGAGAACCGATGATGCTGACACCGGACCGTACGGACCGAGCGGACCACCGTGTGGCGGCCGACTGGTGGTACGTCCGCGCCTACCCCGGACACCCGGATGCGATGGACGAGGCCTCCAGGGTGCTGATCCCCTGGCTGGCCGCACGGGCGTCCGAGGAGGCGGCGCCGGCGTGGTTCTTCACCCGCTACTGGGACATGAGCGGTCACCATCTGCGCCTGCGCCTGAAGTGCTCGGCCGACGGTGCCGACCGCGTTCACGAACGCCTGCCGGAACTCGTCGAGCTGCTGCACTCGCTCGACAGACCCGTCCCGGCCGAACGTCTTGTTCCGGGCTCGGTGCCCCAAGGGCTGCCGCTGGTCAAGCAGGCCCGCTGCTGCCTGTACTCACCGGAGCTCGCCAAGTACGGGGGAGCGCGCGGGGTCGCCAGGGCGGAGGAACTGTTCACGGCGTCCTGCCGCTGGTACGACGACCAGCGGATCGGCTCCCTCACCCCGCTCTTCGACCGGGCGGCGCTGGCCGTCTCGTACATGAGCGAGCTCGTACGGGCGGCGTTCCCCGACGCCCCGGCGCGGGCGGCGTTCTGGACCGCCCACCGCCGCCAGTGGGGGCGCCAGCTACGCATGGCGGCGCCCCGCCAGGAGGACCTGCGCTCCCTGCTCGCCCGTGCGTCGAAGGGGACCGGAGAGGCCGCAGTACGTCTCGAGGACGGTCTCCGGCGGAGCGTCGGGGCGCATGTCGCAAGGGTCGTACGCACCCTCGACGCGGCGGCGGTGGACCGGAACCCGAGGTCACGGGAGGAACTGCTCCTCAACTACCTGCACATGGACCTCAACCGCTGGGGATTCGTACCGGCCGAGGAGAGCCTGCTCGGTGTGCTCGCTTCGGCGGACTAGCCGCCCGCTCCTTCTATTTCCCGGCAGGCATCCACTTGCCAAATTGGAAAGTGGATGCCACGCTGGAATACAGAGGGTGAGCAGTACGCACGGCCAGACCTCGGTATCCGATGAGAGGCACATGCCCATGGCTGAACAAGGCCCGTCCCACGACATGGCGATCCTGCTGCGCAACGTCACCAAGCACTACCCGGGCCCTCACGGGGACGTCGTCGCCCTGGCGGGCATCGACCTCTCGGTGCGACCGGGGGAGATCTTCGGTCTGCTCGGTCCGAACGGAGCCGGCAAGACCACCACCATCGAAACCCTCGTCGGTCTGCGCCGCCCCACCGCGGGCAGCGTCCGGGTCCTCGGGTTCGACCCCGTCGCGCAGCGCGACGAGATCCGCAAGTACGTCGCGATCCAGCCGCAGCACGCCGCCGTGTTCGAACAGCAGACGGTGGCGGAACTGCTGCGGGTCTGGGCGTCCCTGTACCCCGACCCCGAGGCCCCCGACGTCATCATCGACCGCATGGGCCTGTCGGCCTCACGCGACGTCCGGGTGTCGAAGCTCTCCGGCGGACAGCGTCAGCGACTGCTCGTCGGCACGGCGCTCATCTCCCGTCCCCGGCTGCTGGTGCTCGACGAGCCGTCGACGGGCATGGACCCCAACGCACGACAGGAGCTGTGGGACGCGATCCGCGCACACCGTGGATCCGGCGGCACCGTACTGCTGTCGACGCACTCGATGGAAGAAGCCGAAATGCTCTGCGACCGAGTCGCCGTGCTGCACAGGGGCACGGTCGCGGCCTGCGGAACCCCGCAGGACCTGATCAGCACCCACGCGCCCGAGCGCGAGGTGCACTTCACCGTCCCCGCCGGCACCGACATCACACAGCTGCGTGCCACGCCCGGGGTGTCCCACGTCGCGAGCGACGACTCCGGCGACAGCACCCGGGTCACTGTGCGGACCAGCGACTCCGACGCGGCGTTCGGCCTGATCGCCGGCCCGCTCGGAGCCCGTCACATCCAGATCAAGGAGGCCGGGCTCGAGGCGGTGTTCCGCATCCTCACCGGGGTCTCCTTCCACCAGGCGGGCGACGGCCCGGAACCGCCCGCGGAGCACGACGGTGCTCAGCCCACGCAGAAGAAAGGTGTGATGGCGTGATGTCCCCCTCCTCGCGTGAGCTGGCCCTCATGCACGCCCGGGAGCTCGTACGCGACCCGAAGTACTTCTACTTCGCGCTGTTCTTCCCCTTCGGAATGCTGGCCATCTTCCTCGGCATCGGCTTCGCCATGCCGGAGGACTCCGGTGCCCCGGACTTCCTCCAACTGGTCATCCCGATGGCCATCTTCCTGGCCGTCACCAGCGCGGCCCTGACCGTCACCGCCGGGCCGCTGGCGAACCTGCGCACCAAAGGCACGCTCCGCCTTCTGGGCACCACGCCCGTGGGGCGGGCCCGCCTCATCTTCACGCACATGATCGCCCGGGTTCTCATGGTCACCGCCCAGGCCGCCGTCCTGCTCCTGCTGGCGCTCGCCCTCGGCAAGGTGGAATTGAGCCGACTGCCCGCGCTCTTCGGCATCGCCCTGCTCGGCCTCGCCATGTTCGGAGGCGTCGGGTACCTGATCGGCGGCCGCCTGTCCTCGCCGGATGCCGCAACCAACGTCGGTACGCTCGTGCAACTGGCGGCGCTGTTCCTGAGTGGTCTCGCCTTCCCGCTCGAGCTCATGCCCGACGCTGTGCGCACCACGCTGAGCCTGCTGCCCACCTCGTTCTTCGCCGACCTGATGCTCACCCAGATGTCACAGGGCGACCCGGTCCACCCGGTGTGGCTGTCCATCCTGGTCGTCGTCGCCACCACCGCTGTGGCGGTCGTCCTGGCCGTCCGGACGTTCAAGTGGGACCAAGGTGAACCCGCCTGAGGAGCGCGTGACCGTATCCTCCAGTCCTGACCCGCGAGGAAGGCGCCATGATGGACAAGAAGGAAGCGCAGGAAGCCCTTGCTTCAGCCGACGCACTGGCATCCCGCATGCGTACGGGGGGCCGGCGGCCCGGACCCGTCGTTTTCGTCCTCGGCCTGGCGATGATGCTGATGACAGGCGCCTATGGACTGCTGGTCGAACCATCGTCGCGCTATGCCGTTCCGGTCGTCCTGCTCATTCCGTTCTTCGCCCTGGTGATCCACACGGCGACCCGCCCGGTACTGGCCCGCCACCACCGCGCCCTGTTCGCCGTGACGACGGCGGCCGGGGCGGCCGTCTACACGCTCACCGTCACACTCGGCACGGTCTTCTTCTCCGGCGAACCGCTCTGGTGGGCGCCCGGGGCGGTCCTGTGCGCCGTGCCCTTCTTCGTGATCGGCATCGTCGACCGCAGGGCGGCCCGCACCCCCGGGACCCGGCAGTGAAGCATCCGCGCAAGTCCCTCGACACCGTCATCCATGCGCCGGTGCGCTTCTCCATCGCCGCCGCGCTGGCCTCGGTCGACGAGGCCGACTTCAAGACCCTCCGCGACACGATCGAGATCACGGATTCGGCCCTGTCCAAGCAGATCGCCCTCTTGGAGCAGGCCGGGTACGTGAAGGTCCGCAAAGCCTTCGTGGGCAAGCGCGCCCGCACCTGGCTCTCCCTCACCGGCGACGGGCGTACGGCGTTCAACCGCCACTTGGCAGCCCTCCGTGACATCGCCGCGTGGGAACCCGAGCCGATCAGTGAGCCTGAGGACCATGGGACGCCTGAGAACAGCAGCCCGTGAGGGTTCCGGACCTCCCCCAGTTCGCCACGAGGCGACCCAAGAAGAGGAACCTGCCATGACCCGTTCAGCACAGTCAGCAGTGCACGGCACGATTCTCGCCGCCATGCTCGCCCTGGGCGCCCCACAGGCGTTTGCCGCTTCGGACGGCAACACCACTGGTTCCGCGCGCCCACCCGCGGCTTCCTCCGCGAACGCCTGGACACCGCCCACGGGTTTCACTCGCGAAGACTCCTTCTTCGGCACAGCCGCTGCCTGCGAGTCGACCGGCAGAAACGGCATCGCGGAGGGCAAGTGGAGCGCAT
Source organism: Streptomyces sp. NPDC006140 (assembly GCF_040628815.1). Taxonomy (NCBI): domain Bacteria; kingdom Bacillati; phylum Actinomycetota; class Actinomycetes; order Kitasatosporales; family Streptomycetaceae; genus Streptomyces; species Streptomyces sp. NPDC006140. Next base: position 132,461 of record NZ_JBEXTS010000005.1, read on the forward strand.
ACGTCTGCGTCCAGGCGGCTCCTTTCACGCCCTTCAGGGACCTCTACGTGAAGAAGTGAAGCCTCCCTCCTGGAGGGCAACACAAAAGGCCAGGTCACGAGCTACGTGACCTGGCCTTTACTGGAGCCGCCTTCGGGATTCGAACCCGAGACCTACGCATTACGAGTGCGTTGCTCTGGCCATCTGAGCTAAGGCGGCGCGCCGTCCGCACTATGGTGCGATCAGCAACGACGGTAAGTCTACACAGTTTCCGGGGGTGCTCCGTACCAGCCCCGGAGGGGAGCCCTCCGGGGCCGGGCGCAGTGGCTATGAGCAGCGTTTTCCGTCCTGGGGCGGGGTGCCGCGGAGCAGGTACGCGTTGATCGTGGAGTCGATGCAGGAGCTGCCGCGGCCGTAGGCCGTGTGGCCGTCGCCCTCGTAGGTGAGCAGGCGGGCCGAGGAGAGCTGGCCGGCCAGGGCCTCGGCCCAGCGGTACGGCGTCGCCGGGTCGCGGGTGGTGCCGACCACGACGATGGGCGCCGCCCCCTTGGCCTCGATGCGGTGCGGCTCGCCCGTGGCCCGCACGGGCCAGTACGCGCAGTTGAGGGCGGCCCAGGCCAGGCCCTCACCGAAGACCGGGGACGCCTTCTGGAACGCGGGCAGGGACCTGCGCACCTCGTCGGGGGTGTCGAAGGCGGGCGGCAGGTCCAGGCAGTTCACCGCCGCGTTGGCGAACATCAGGTTGCTGTAGCCGCCGTCGGCGTCCCGCTCGTAGTAGCCGTCGGACAGGGCGAGGAGCCCGGAACCGTCGTTCTTCTTCATCGCGGACGTCAGCGCCTCGCGCAGTTGCTGCCAGGCGCCCTCGTCGTACATGGCGGCGATCACACCGGTCGTGGCGAGCGACTCGGTCAGCTTGCGGCCATCGGCGTCACCGGTCCGGACGGGGCGCGCGTCCAGCTTCTCGAAGAACGCCTTGAGGTTCTCTCCGGCCTTCCCGGGCGAGGTGCCCGCGCCGCCCAGCGGGCAGTCGGGCTGCCGTACGCAGTCCCGCGCGAACGAGCGGAACGCCGTCTCGAAGCCCGCCGTCTGTTCGAGGTTCAGCCGCCGGGCGGGCAGCGACGGGTCCATCGCGCCGTCCAGCACCAGCCGGCCCGTCCGCTGCGGGAAGAGCCCGGCGTACGTCGCGCCGAGGAAGGTCCCGTAGGAGGCGCCGACGAAGTTGAGCTTCTCGTCGCCGAGCGACGCCCGCACGATGTCCATGTCCCGGGCCGCCTCCACCGTCGACACATGGCGCAGCAGCCTGGGCGCGTCCGCTCCGCAGCCCTCGGCGAACGTCCGGTACGCCGCGACCAGCCCGTCGGTCTCCTTCGCGTCGTCGGGCGTGGCGTCCGTCTGCGTGTACGCGTCCATCTCCGGCCCGTCCAGGCACTCGACGGGCTCGCTGCGGGCCACGCCGCGCGGGTCGACCGCCACCATGTCGTAGCGGGCCCGCACCTCGGACGGATAGCCGATGCCCGCGTACGCCTGCACGTATCCGATCGCCGAGCCGCCGGGCCCGCCGGGGTTCACCAGCAGCGAGCCGAGCCGCGCGCCCGGGCCGGTGGCCTTCTTGCGGGCGACGGCGAGCCGGACGTCGCCGCCGGACGGCTTGTCGTAGTCGAGCGGTGCCTTGACCGTGGCGCACTCGAAGCCCGGGACGCCGCAGCCGCGCCAGGCCGGCTTCTGCCGGTAGTACGGCGAGAGCGCCGCGGGGACGGGCCGCGGCAGCGCGACGAGGACGGCCGTGTCGGCCGCCGCGGAGGCGGCGGACGCGGCGGACGCGGTGGCCGTCGTCGAGCTTCCGGAGGAGCAGGCGGAGACGAGCAGCGCGGCCGTGGCGAGGAGGCCGGCCGCGGTCCTGGCTCCGCTGCGGGCCCTGCGGTGGAGGCCGCCGGAGCGGGGGGCCGAGGCGGTGGAGGCCGAAGCGGTCGGGGCCGAGGCGGTGCGGGGGGTACGCCTTGTGTACATCCAGTGAGCGTAACTCTGCGCGACGGAATGGATGCCCTGCGTGCGTGTCGTGCCTCGTACGAGTGACGCCGTCAATCACGCGCTTCAATCCCGCGAGTGCCCCGGAAGTGCCCCGCGAGTGCCCTCGCGAGCCGTGCGCGGCCTCGCCTCAGCCCGCTCTGAGCGCCATCGTCATCGCCTCCACCGCGAGCAGCGGCGCCACATTGCGGTCGAGCGCCTCACGGCAGGCGGCGATGGCCTCGATACAGCGGAGCGTGGACTCCGGGGAGCTGCCGCGGGCGAGGCGCTCCAGGGCGTCCTCGGCGTCCGCGTTGGCGATGGCCACGCGGGAGCCGAGCTGGAGGGCGAGGACGTCGCGGTAGAAGGCCGTGAGGTCGGTCAGGGCGAGGTCGAGGCTGTCGCGCTGCGTGCGCGTCCTGCGGCGCTTCTGCTTGTCCTCCAGGTCCTTCATCACCCCTGCGGTGCCGCGCGGCATGCGGCCGCCCTGGGACGCGCCGAGGGCGGCCTTCAGCTCCTCGGTCTCCTTGACGTCCGTCTCCTCCGCGAGCTGCTTGGCGTCCTCGGCGGCCGCGTCGACGAGCTCCTGGGCGGCCTTGAGCGCACTGCCGATGTCGTCCACCCGCAGCGGCAGCCGCAGCACGGCGGCCCGGCGCTCCCGCGCGGCCGGGTCGGTGGCCAGGCGGCGGGCCCGGTCGACGTGGCCCTGGGTCGCGCGGGCCGCCGCCGCGGCGACGTCCGGCTCGATGCCCTCGCGGCGGACGAGCATGTCGGCGACGGCGGCGACCGACGGCGTGCTCAGGTTCAGGTGGCGGCAGCGGGAGCGGATGGTCGGCAGGACGTCCTCGATGGAGGGGGCGCAGAGCAGCCAGACCGTGCGGGGGGCGGGCTCCTCCACGGCCTTGAGGACGGCGTTGGCCGACTTCTCGTTCAGCCGCTCGGCGTCCTCGACGAGGATGATCTGCCAGCGGCCGTTCGCGGGCGAGGTGAACGACTTGCGGACCGTGTCGCGCATGTCGTCGGCGAGGATCTGCGTGCCGACCGCGGCGACCGTGGTGACGTCGGCGTGCGTGCCGATCAGGGCCGTGTGGCAGCCGTCGCAGAAGCCGCAGCCCGGGGCTCCGCCGAGCGCGCGGTCGGGGCTGACGCACTGGAGGGCCGCCGCGAACGCCCGCGCCGCCTGGTTGCGGCCGGCTCCCGGCGGGCCCGTGAACAGCCACGCGTGCGTCATCTTCGACGCCTCGGGCGGCGGGGTGTCGGTCGCGGCCGCGGTGACCAGGGCGTCGGCGTCCCGGGCGGCAGCGGCCAGCTGCTCGCTCACCCTCTCCTGCCCGACGAGGTCGTCCCACACGGTCATGGGTCACGCCGCCCTTCCGTCACGTTCCGCCTTGCGAGGTCCATTGTGGGGGCGACCACTGACATCGCCTTCCGCGCCCGCCTGACCTGGCCGACAGCGCGGCAGGGCTGAGGCGATGGCCGTGCCGGGCAACGGCCGTGCCAGGGCCGTACCGCGCCCGTACGAGAGCCATGCCGAGGCCGCGCCGGAGCCGTGCGGCGGCCGTGCCACGGTCGGGCCGCGGCTCCTGGGGCAGACCCGGTCCAGCCCCGGTTCCTCCTATGACACTCCCGGCCCGGACACGGCGTCTGCGTCCGTCCGCCGGAGGCCTCAGCGACCCCGGCCGCCCCTGCCCCGGCGCCCCCGCCCCTCGTCCGACTCGTCCTCGTGCGGTCCGAGCAGCTCGTCCGCCAGCGAGGGCAGGTCGTCCAGCGGCGTCTCCTCGGCCCAGTCGGACCGCCTGCGGCGCGGGGTGCCCTCGGCGTCGACCTGGGGCAGCTCACGCGTCCGGTCCTCTGTTCCGTCGGGCCGGGCGGCCGGGGCGTCGTCCCGGAAGTAGCCGGGCGGCACCCGGTCCGTCGGTTCGTCACCGCGGACGGGCGGCAGCACGGCCGTCTCCTCGGCATCCCCGGGCCGCACGGGCGGCAGCACGGCCGTCTCCTCCGCGTCCCCGGAGCGCACAGCCCTGTCCTCGGCGCCCCCGGGCCGCACCGGCGGCAGCACAGCCGTCTCGTCCGTCGCCCCGGAGGGCACCTGGGGCAGCACCTCGGTCTCGTCCCGGGAACCGGCCCACGGGTCGGTCCCGGACCGAACCGGTGGCAGGACCTCCGTCTCCTCCCCCGCCCCCGGCGGAACCGGCGGCTTCGGCAGCTCGGCCGTCACCTCGGCGTCGGACACCCCCGAGGTCCGGGACGGGTCCTGCTCCTCGTCCCGCACGGGACGCAGCACGGTCGTGTCGTCCGCCGAGCCGCCCGGTGTCACCACGGGCGTCGGCACGGTCGCCGCGTCCTGTCCCGCCGCCGGACCGGAGGGGCGCTCCGGCGCGGGGCTCTTGGACATGGAGATCTTCGGGCCGGCCTCGGCCGCGGCGGTCGCCGCCTCCGCGAGCCGCCGTGCCTCCTCGGCCCGCAGCAGGGCCTCCTCGGCCTTGCGCTGCTTCTCCAGGCGGAGCGCCTCGGCCTCGGCACGCAGCCGGGCCTCCTCCTCGGCCTGCTTGCGGCGCCGTTCCTCCTCGGCCTTGCGGCGGGCCTCCTCCTCGGCCCGGGCCTTCTCCTCCGCGAGGAGCCGCGCCCGCTCCTCCTCGGCCTTCCTCCGCGCTTCCTCGGCCCGGCGCCGGGCCTCCTCCGCCTGCCGTTCGGCCTCGCGGCGCTGCGCCTCCTCCAGCTCGCGGCGCTTGCGCTCCTCCTCCTCGGCGCGCAGCTTGGCCAGCTGCTCCTGGCGCTCGCGCTCCAGGCGCTCCTCCTCGGCCTTGCGGGCGGCCTCTTCCTCGGCCTTGCGGCGGGCTTCCTCCTCGGCCTTCTTCCGGGCCTCCTCGCGGGCCTTGATCTCGGCCTCGGACAGCGGCAGCACCTGGTCGAGCCGGTGCCGGATGACGGTCGTGACGGCCTCGGGCTCCTGGCCGGCGTCCACCACCAGGTACCGCCCGGCGTCGGCCGCGGCCAGGGTGAGGAAACCGGCCCGCACGCGCGCGTGGAACTCGGCGGGCTCCGACTCCAGCCGGTCGGGCGCCTCGGTGAACCGCTCGCGCGCGGTCTCCGGCGCGACGTCCAACAGCACGGTCAGATGCGGCACGAGTCCGTCCGTCGCCCAGCGGTTGATCCGGGCGATCTCCGTCGGCGACAGGTCCCGGCCCGCGCCCTGGTAGGCCACGGAGGAGTCGATGTACCGGTCGGAGATGACGACCGCGCCGCGCTCCAGGGCGGGCCGTACGACGGTGTCGATGTGCTCGGCCCGGTCGGCCGCGTACAGCAGCGCCTCCGCGCGGTGCGACAGGCCCGCGCTCGACACGTCCAGCAGGATCGACCGCAGCCGCTTGCCCACCGGCGTCGCCCCCGGCTCACGGGTCAGCACGACCTCGTGGCCCTTGGCGCGGATCCACTCGGCGAGCGCCTCGGCCTGCGTGGACTTGCCGGCCCCGTCGCCGCCCTCCAGGGCGATGAAGAAGCCGGACGCGGCGGGCGCCTGCTCCGGGTCGTCGCCGCCGAGCAGCGCGTCCTTCAGGTCCTGCCGCAGCGGCACGCCGGAGCGGTCGTCGACCTTGGCCAGCACCAGCACGGCCACCGGCAGCAGCAGGGCGCCCGCCAGCATGAGCGTGAAGGCCGCGCCGCCGTGCGCGAAGACGAACTTGCCGCTCTCCAGCCGGTGCGGCCCGATGCCCGCGGCCACCACCGGGGCGATCACCGCGCCGAGCGCCACGCAGACGCGGACGACCGCGTGCAGGTGCTCCGTCGTACGGGACCGCCGGTACTCCTCGGTCTCCTGGTCGAGCAGGGTGTGCCCGATGTTGGCGGCCAGGCCGGCGCCGGCACCGGCCAGCGCGAGGATCAGCAGCACGCTGGTGACGTCCGGGACCAGGCCGGCGGCCAGCAGCGCGACACCGGTGAAGGCGATCGCCAGCGCGAGGAGCCGGCGGCGCGACAGGGCGGGCAGCAGGCGGGGCGCCGTACGGATGCCGACGACGACACCGCCGGTCAGCGCGGCCACGAACAGGCCGAACAGGACCGGGCCGCCGCCCAGGTCCTTGGCGTGCAGGACGGCCACGGCGACGGCGGCCGACACCGCGGTGGCGACGGCGGCGCAGGCCAGCACGAGCAGCGGCATCGCGCCGGTGCGGCCCTTCTCGGCGCCCGTGGTGGTCTTCGGGCGGCGCAGCCCTTCGAGCGGCGACCGCGCGCGCGGGGTGCGCGTGGCGGGCAGCTCCAGGAAGGTCAGCACGGACAGGGACGCGGCGAACAGCCCGGCGGCGACGTAGGAGGCGAGGGCCGCCTGGTGCTGGGCGAACCAGTCGATGCCGGCGCCCAGCAGGTTGTTGAAGAGGGCCGCGACGACGAGGGCGACGGCCGCGAGGGGGATCGCCACGAAGCCCGTGCGCAGCGACAGCCGGCGCAGGGCGTCCATGTGGTCCGGCAGCGGCCGGATGGTCGCGCCCTCCGGCGGCGGGGCGGGCAGCAGGGCGGGGGCCGCGCTCTCGCGGCACACCGTCCAGAACCGCTCGGCGACTCCCGTCACGAAGGCCGTGACGAGGAGGATGGCCAGCGCGTCCTGCGGCGTCCAGTCGATCCACAGGGGCGCGACGATGAGCAGCGCGGCGCGCAGCCCGTCCGCGCCGACCATGGTCCAGCGGCGGTCGAGCGGGCCGTCCTGGGAGGTGAGCGCGGTGAGCGGCCCGAGGAGCACGGCGCCGAAGAGGAGCGTCGCGAGGATGCGCACCCCGAAAACGGTCGCCACTGCGAACGCCACGCCTCGGTAGCCGCCCCCGAACGAGCCCTCCGCGATGGACGCCTGGAGGGCGAGGACGACCAGCACGAGGAGCGCGAGGGTGTCGCCCACGCCTCCCACGAGCTGGGCGCTCCACAACCGCTTCAGCTGCGGACGGCGCAGCAGGGCGCGGACGGCACGCTCGCGGGAGTCCGCGACCAGGGCGTCGTCGGGGGCCGGCTGAGGGGCCGTAGGGTGCTCGGCTCGCGTCATGCATTCAGCCTATCGGGAGGCACCGACACCCCGGGCCGCCCGGCCTGGCATGCGCACGCCCCGACACCGAAGTGTTGCCGGGGCGTTCGCTTTCCGAACCCTGGGCGAAGCCCCGGACCTTGGCGGCCCGGGCCCGCGACGGGTCCTCGACCTGTCTTCACCAGGCCTGAACGGCCTCAGTCCTCCGCCGACTTCGCGGCGGTCGCCGTCTTGGCGGCCGTCTTCTTCGCGGTGGTGGTCTTCTTCGCCGTCGTCTTCTTGGCCGTCGTCTTCTTCGCGGTCGTGGTCTTCTTCGCCGCGGTCTTCTTGGCCGCCGTCGCCGTCTTCTTCGCCGGCGCCTTCTTGGCCGCCTTCTTCGCGGTCTTCTTCGCCGGCCCCTTCGCGCGCTTCTCGGCGAGCAGCTCGAATCCGCGCTCCGGGGTGATCGTCTCGACGCTGTCGCCGGAGCGCAGGGTCGCGTTGGTCTCGCCGTCGGTGACGTACGGCCCGAAGCGGCCGTCCTTGACGACGACCGGCTTCTCGCTGACCGGGTCGGTGCCCAGTTCCTTCAGCGGCGGCTTGGCGGCGGCCCGGCCACGCTGCTTGGGCTGGGCGTAGATCGCCAGCGCCTCCTCCAGCGTGATCGTGAAGAGCTGCTCCTCGGACTGGAGCGAGCGCGAGTCCGTGCCCTTCTTCAGGTACGGGCCGTAGCGGCCGTTCTGCGCGGTGATCTCCTGGCCCTCGGCGTCCGTGCCGACGACGCGCGGCAGCGACATCAGCTTCAGGGCGTCGTCGAGGGTCACCGTGTCCAGCGACATCGACTTGAAGAGGGACGCCGTGCGCGGCTTGACCGCGTTCTTGCCCGTCTTCGGGGTGCCCTCGGGGAAAACCTCCGTCACGTACGGGCCGTAGCGGCCGTCCTTGGCGACGATCGTGTGGCCGGTGGCCGGGTCCGTGCCCAGCTCGAAGTCACCGCTGGGCTTGGCCAGCAGCTCCTCGGCCAGCTCCACGGACAGCTCGTCCGGGGCGAGGTCGTCGGGGATGTCGGCGCGCTGGTGCTGCTCGGTGTCCTTCTCGCCGCGCTCGATGTAGGGGCCGTAGCGCCCGACGCGCAGCACGATGTCGTTGCCCACGGGGAACGACGACACCTCGCGCGCGTCGATCGCGCCCAGGTCGGTGACCAGTTCCTTGAGGCCGCCGAGGTGGTCCCCGTCGCCGTTGCCGGCGTCGGCCGCGTCGCCGTTGCTGCCGCCCTCGCCGAAGTAGAACCGCTTCAGCCACGGCACGGCCTGCGCCTCGCCGCGGGCGATGCGGTCGAGGTCGTCCTCCATCTTGGCGGTGAAGTCGTAGTCGACCAGCCGCCCGAAGTGCTTCTCCAGGAGGTTGACCACGGCGAAGGACAGGAAGGACGGCACGAGCGCCGTGCCCTTCTTGAACACGTAGCCGCGGTCCAGGATCGTGCCGATGATCGACGCGTACGTCGACGGGCGGCCGATCTCGCGCTCTTCCAGCTCCTTGACCAGGGAGGCCTCGGTGTAGCGGGCCGGGGGCTTGGTGGCGTGCCCGTCGACCGTGATCTCCTCGGCGCTCAGGGCGTCGCCCTGGGAGACCTGGGGCAGCCGGCGCTCGCGGTCGTCGAGCTCGGCGTTCGGGTCGTCGGCGCCCTCGACGTAGGCCTTGAGGAAGCCGTGGAAGGTGATCGTCTTGCCGGACGCGCTGAACTCGACGTCCCGGCCGTCGGAGGCGGTGCCGCCGATCTTGACCGTGACGCTGTTGCCGGTCGCGTCCTTCATCTGGGAGGCGACGGTCCGCTTCCAGATCAGCTCGTAGAGCTTGAACTGGTCGCCGGTCAGTCCGGTCTCGGCGGGAGTGCGGAAACGATCACCCGAGGGGCGGATCGCCTCGTGGGCCTCCTGCGCGTTCTTGACCTTCCCGGCGTACGTCCGCGGCTGCGGCGGCAGGTAGTCGGCGCCGTACAGCTGCGTGACCTGGGCGCGGGCGGCGGCGACCGCCGTGTCGCTCAGGGTCGTGGAGTCCGTACGCATGTACGTGATGTAGCCGTTCTCGTACAGCTTCTGCGCGATCTGCATCGTGGCCTTCGCGCCGAAGCCGAGCTTGCGGCTGGCCTCCTGCTGCAGCGTCGTCGTACGGAACGGGGCGTACGGCGAGCGGCGGTAGGGCTTGGACTCGACCGAGCGGACGGCGAACCGCGTCTGCTCCAGGGCGGCGGCCAGGGCGCGGGCGTTCGCCTCGTCGAGGTGGAGGGTGTTCGCGCTCTTCAGTTGTCCCAGGGAGTCGAAGTCGCGGCCCTGCGCGACCCGCCTGCCGTCGACGGTCTGCAGGCGCGCGACCAGCGACGACGGGTCCGACGGGTCTCCCGCGCGGCCGGTCGCGAAGGTGCCCGTCAGGTCCCAGTACTCAGCCGAACGAAAGGCGATGCGCTCGCGTTCCCGCTCCACGACGAGACGGGTGGCGACGGACTGGACACGGCCCGCGGACAGCCGCGGCATGACCTTCTTCCACAGGACCGGCGAGACCTCGTAGCCGTAGAGGCGGTCGAGGATGCGGCGGGTCTCCTGGGCGTCGACGAGCTTCTGGTTGAGCTGGCGCGGGTTGGCCACGGCGGCCTGGATCGCGGCCTTGGTGATCTCGTGGAAGACCATCCGCTTGACCGGGACCTTCGGCTTGAGCACCTCCTGGAGGTGCCAGGCGATGGCCTCGCCCTCGCGGTCCTCATCGGTGGCGAGGAAGAGCTCGTCGGAGTCCTTCAGCAGGTCCTTGAGCTTCTTGACCTGTGCCTTCTTATCGGCGTTGACCACATAGATCGGCTGGAAGTCGTGGTCGACGTCCACACCGAGCCGACGGACCTCGCCGGTGTACTTCTCGGGCACCTCGGCGGCGCCGTTGGGAAGGTCGCGGATGTGCCCGACGCTCGCCTCGACGGTGTATCCGGGCCCGAGATAGCCCTTGATCGTCTTCGCCTTGGCAGGCGACTCGACGATGACGAGTCGGCGGCCGCCCTTCGCGGTCTCGCTGGTCGGGGACAACTTCGCTCTTCTCTCCGGTCGACGCTGGGCCTCCCCGGAGTCGCTTACCGGGGCTGGGTAGGTGGTGACGCTGCGGAGTGTGACGGTACAGCCCGCCCCCGTGTCAAACGGGAAAAGCCCGCAACGGCCACTCGAACGGTAACCCGACTACCACCAATCCTGCCGCCCGGAGTACCCAGAGCAAGCCCGGCCCTGCGCGGAGCGCGACCTCCCGGTCACGGGCGGGTACGTCTCCCGCCCGGGGCTCACAGGCGGGTGAAGCACCACGTTCCGACCACGAGGGCGAGCACCGCGACGACGCTCGCGAGGGTCGCCGACGCGGCCGGCCGCACACCGTGGGCGACGGGCCGGTGCTGACGCACGCGCGTCACGGTCCAGGCCAGCAGTCCCCCTCCGAACAGGGAGAACACCGCTCCCGCGAAGATCGCCGGTTCGCTCTCCATGGCCCGCCGTGCCCCTTTTCTCCCGTCCGTGACTCTCCAGCCCCGGGAGGCTGACACGCGCGGGCGGCGGGCAGGCGAACCCGAGGTGAACTCGGGGGCGACGCGGCTGCCGATCAAGGACGTCCAGCCCCTCACGGCCCCTTTCGGACGAGGTGTTCAAATCGACTCGAATTTGTTGGCGGGCCTCCTCGGCGGAACCCGCTCCGGGCCCCTCAGCCGGCCGGCTCCAGGAACCCCTGCTCCACCAGCAGCCGGATCTGCGCCGGTGTGCGGTCGCGCAGCAGCACCGGGTCCTCGCCGACCAGCTGGGCGATGGCGTCGAGGATGCGGCCGGCGCTCATCGTGCCGTCGCACACGCCCGCGAAGCCCGCGCCGACCGTGTCCACCCGGGTCGCCCGGCGCATGCCGCGGTTCTGCCGCAGCACCACGTGCTCCGGGTCCTCGGCGCCGGGCAGCCCGACCTGCTCCTGCACGATCTCGGCGGCGAGCCGGAAGTGCCCTTCGAGCAGGGCGGCGTCGTCGTGCTCGCGCAGGTAGTCGAGCCGGTCGAAGTGGTTCCGGATGGTGTCGCCGAGCGGCTGCTCGACCGGATGCGGCCACTCCTCCACCGTGAGGGAGGGCACGGCGGCGTCCGTCCTGCGCAGGGTGATCCAGCCGAAGCCGACGGCCTTCACCTTGCGCGCCTCGAACTCGTCGAGCCACGCGTCGTACCGCGCCTGGTACTCCGCCGCGTCGCCGCGGTGGTCGCCCGCGTCCCGCAGCCACAGCTCGGCGTACTGGTTGACGTCCTGCACCTCGCGCTGCACGATCCACGCGTCGCAGCCCCGGGGCACCCACGACCTGAGCCTGTCCTGCCAGTCCTCCCCTTCCACGTGCTGCCAGTTGGCGAGGAACTGCGCGAACCCGCCCTCGTTCAGCCGTTCCCCTGCCTCCTGAACGAGCGTGCGGCACAGATCGTCCCCGCCCATGCCGCCGTCGCGGTAGGTGAGCCGGGCACCGGGCGAGATCACGAACGGCGGGTTGGAGACGATCAGGTCGTACCGCTCGTCCTCGCGGACCGGCGCGAAGAGGGAGCCCTCGCGCAGATCGGCGGCCGGGGTGCCGGACAGCGCCAGCGTGAGGGCGGTGATGTGCAGGGCGCGCGGGTTGAGGTCGGTGGCCGTCACACGGGTGGCGTGCTGCGCGGCGTGCAGGGCCTGGATGCCGGAGCCGGTGCCGAGGTCGAGGGCGGCGGCGACGGGCGTGCGGACGGTGATGCCGGCGAGGGTCGTGGAGGCGCCGCCGACCCCGAGGACGACCCCTTCGTCGTGCCGGCCGATCCCGCCGGCGCCGCCGACGGCGCAGCCGAGGTCCGACACGATGAACCAGTCCTCGCCGCCGGGGCCGCCGTAGGGCCGGACGTCCACCGCGGCGGCGAGCTCGTCGCCGCCGGCGGGCACCAGCCAGCCGCTCTCCAGGCAGGCGTCGACGGGCAGGACGTCCGCCACGCGCGCGTGCGGCACGGGCTGCTGGAGCAGGAACAGCCGGACGAGCATCTCCAGCGGCGTGTCCCCGCGGGTGGCCCGGAGCGCGGGCACGGTCTCGCTCCGGGCCAGCGCCGCGTACGCGGGGGCGCCGAGCAGTTCGAGCAGTCCGTCGGCCGTGAAGGAGGCCGCGAGCAGGGCCTCCCGGAGCCGGGCGGCGACCTCGGGGCGGTCGGTGGAGGGCAGCGGGGACAGGGGTGACTGACTGGCGTTACTCACGCCCCCATTGTGGCCGTCGGCACCGGTGTCGCACGTGCCCGTACCGGGTATCGCGCGCGTCCTCGCCGGTGCGGACCGCGGCGTCCTGCTCGCGACCGCCAGTCACCCTGGGCCCTTGTGTCGCCCTCGCCCCATGCGTCCCGGGCCAGAGGCCACACTGGCCCCAGCGGGCCGCCCTCGTCCCAGAAGCCTCTACTCACCCACTCAGCTCTGCGTGGCCCCCGCCGACGCCGTGGCCGCCTTGCAGCTCGACTGACGGGCCATCGCCTGGCCGACCTCGCCCTCCTCCAGGTTCCGGAGCGCGTCGTTCCCGCTCTTGCTCAGCTTGTCCAGCTCGGTGGCGATGTCCTTGAGGCCGTCGGCGAACTTCCCCTGGTCCTTCGTGTCCAGCCCGTCGACCTGCTTCTTCAGGTCGGCGTAGGACGAGGAGATGGAGTTGAGCTCCGTGACGGCGTCCTTCTGCTTCTTCTCACCGTTCTCGACGTCCGGCGCCCCGGCCTTGTTCACCGCGGCCCCGATCGCCTTGTAGGCGTCGGACATGTCCTGGAAGGCCTGCGCGTCGGTCTTCTGGACGTCCTCCGGCGTGCTGTTGTCCGAGGTCTCCTTCTGGATCGCGGCATTGGCCGACTCGATCTTCTTGGCCTGCGGCTGCACGGCGTCACAGACCTGCTTGGCCCAGGAGTCCAGCTTCTCGTTGTCGTCGCCGCCGCAGCCCGACAGCGCCAGTACCAGTACCGCACCGCCGGACAGTGCGGCCGCGAGCTTCTTGTTCACCGGTTTGGTCCCTTCCATGGCTCTCGGCCCCGGAACATACACGCCAGATGCACGGCAACCGCACGCCGAACGTCTATTAAGACCTTTTTGTAACCTTTTGCACCAAGCGAGAGAAGGCTCACGGCGTGGTCGTGTACACACAAGAGCGGGCGGGCGTCGCGCCAACGCGCTCCGCCCGCCCGCACCTTGAGCTGGGGCTTGGAGGACCTCCCTACGAAACGACCGCCGGGTCGGCCGACTTGGGCTCCGGCTCGGCGTTGTCTTCGTCACCCATGGCGATCCCGCGCCGCTTTGACACGTACACCGCGCCGACGATCACGAGGAACGCGATGGCCGCGATCAGGATCCGCAGCCCGATGCTCTTGTCGGCGCCGTAGGAGAAGTTGATCACCGCGGGCGCGATGAGCAGCGACACCAGGTTCATGACCTTGAGCAGCGGGTTGATCGCGGGACCGGCGGTGTCCTTGAAGGGGTCGCCGACCGTGTCGCCGATGACCGTAGCGGCGTGGGCCTCGCTGCCCTTGCCGCCGTGGTGGCCGTCCTCGACGAGCTTCTTGGCGTTGTCCCAGGCGCCACCGGAGTTGGCGAGGAACACCGCCATCAGCGTGCCCGCGCCGATCGCGCCCGCCAGGAACGCGCCGAGCGGACCGACGCCGAGCGTGAACCCGATGAAGATGGGCGCCATGACGGCGAGCAGGCCGGGGGTCGCGAGTTCCCTGAGCGCGTCCCTCGTACAGATGTCGACGACCTTGCCGTACTCCGGTTTCTCGCTGTAGTCCATGATCCCGGGCCGCTCCCGGAACTGCCGCCGCACCTCGAAGACCACGGAACCCGCCGACCGCGACACGGCGTTGATCGCCAGCCCCGAGAAGAGGAAGACGACCGCCGCGCCCGCGACGAGCCCCACCAGGTTGTTGGGCTGCGAAATGTCCATCATCAGGCTCATCGGCGCGCCCGGCCCGGACAACTCCTCGCCCACGTCCCGCGCGCCGGTGATGATCGCGTCCCGGTAGGACCCGAACAGCGCCGCCGCCGCGAGCACGGCCGTGGCGATCGCGATGCCCTTGGTAATCGCCTTGGTGGTGTTGCCGACCGCGTCCAGGTTGGTGAGCACCTGCGCGCCCGCGCCCTCGACGTCGCCGGACATCTCCGCGATGCCCTGCGCGTTGTCGGAGACCGGCCCGAAGGTGTCCATCGCGACGATCACACCGACCGTGGTGAGCAGGCCGGTGCCGGCCAGCGCCACAGCGAACAGCGCCAGCATGATCGACGTACCGCCGAGCAGGAACGCCCCGTACACGCCCAGGCCGATCAACAGCGCGGTGTAGACGGCGGATTCGAGACCGACGGAGATACCGGCGAGGACGACGGTGGCCGGGCCGGTGAGCGAGGTCTTGCCGATGTCCCGCACGGGCCGGCGGGTGGTCTCCGTGAAGTAGCCGGTCAGTTGCTGGATCAGGGCGGCGAGCACGATGCCGATGGCCACCGCGACGAGCGCGAGGATCCGCGGGTCGCCGTCCTTGCCCTGGATCGCGGCGTCGGTGACGCCGTCCAGCTCCGAATACTTGCCCGGAAGGTAGACGAAGACGGCCACCGCCACCAGCACCAGCGAGATCACCGCGGAGATGAAGAACCCGCGGTTGATGGCGCTCATGCCGCTGCGGTCGGCGCGCCTCGGCGCCACCGCGAAGATGCCGATCATCGCCGTGATCACACCGATGGCCGGCACCAGCAGCGGGAAACCGAGCCCCGCGTCGCCGAAGGCCGCCGAGCCCAGGATCAGCGCGGCGACCAGCGTCACGGCGTACGACTCGAAGAGGTCGGCGGCCATGCCCGCGCAGTCGCCGACGTTGTCGCCCACGTTGTCGGCGATGGTCGCGGCATTGCGCGGATCGTCCTCCGGAATGCCCTGCTCGACCTTGCCGACCAGGTCGGCGCCGACGTCGGCGGCCTTGGTGAAGATGCCGCCGCCGACCCGCATGAACATCGCGATCAGCGCGGCCCCGAGACCGAATCCCTCCAGCACCTTCGGCGCGTCGGCCGCGTACACCAGCACCACGCAGGAGGCACCGAGCAGGCCGAGGCCCACCGTGAACATGCCGACCACGCCGCCGGTGCGAAATGCGATCTTCATCGCTTTGTGCGAGACGGCGGTCAGATCTTTTTCCGGCTCGCCTGCCGCCGGGGTCGCTTCACGCGCCGCCGCGGCGACACGCACATTGCTGCGTACGGCGAGCCACATGCCGATATAGCCGGTGGCCGCCGAGAACGCCGCTCCGATCAGGAAGAACACCGACCGTCCGACACGCTGATTCCAGTCGTCAGCGGGCAGCAGCATGAGCAGGAAGAACACGACGACGGCGAATACGCCGAGCGTGCGCAGCTGGCGTGCCAGATAGGCGTTCGCGCCTTCCTGGACCGCCGCCGCGATCTTCTTCATGCTGTCGGTGCCCTCGCCGGCCGCGAGTACCTGGCGCACCAGGACGCCCGCGACCGCGAGCGCCGCCAGCGCGACGACCGCGATGACCACGACGAGAACGCGGTTGCCATCGGTCAGTACGGCGGCTGCGAGGTCTGTGGGATGGCCCGACTGTGGTGAGATGGAAAGCCCCGCCATTCGTCCTCCTTGACGCTTGGGCTGAGCTCAAGATGTGGACGGGATTGTAGGTACCGGAACCTGATCAAAACAGAGCGCGATAAACGGAATTGGCCTTCTGCAGTAATGCCCTGAAAGCATTCTGGGACTGCCGCGGAGCACGCGAATGATCGTGAACGAATTCACGCGATGAACGGCACAGGAACTACTGTAAAGGCGAGCACTGACACCCGCACATGGCGAAGGGCCCCACGAGTGGGGCCCTTCGGAAGAACGGTGTGCGCGGTGGCCGGTCAGGCCAGGATGGTGGGCGGCGGCGTGGTCGGCCAGGTCATCTTGATCGATCCGCCGTGCTCACCCGCGCTGACCTCGACGTCGTCGACGAGGCCGCTGATGACCGCGAGGCCCATCTCGTCCTCGTCGGCCTCCCCGTCGGGGTCGCCGGGCCCGGCGCCGGGCCCGCGCTCGCCGGGGACCGCGTGCGGGGCCTCGTCGCCGACCTCGATGGAGAACTGTTTCTCCTCCTCGATCAGCAGCACCTTCACCGGTGCCGAGATCCCGCCTGTCTGATGCAGTCCGACGGCACGGGTGCACGCCTCGCCGACGGCGAGCCTGACCTCGTCGAGGACGGCCTCGTCCACTCCGGCCCTGCGCGCCACCGCTGCCGCCACCAGCCGGGCGGTCCTGACGTGCTCGGGCAGCGCGCTGAAGCGGAGCTCAACGGTGGCCATGCATCCCCCTCGCAACTACGGGCGTGCTGTCGGGAGGCACCGGGCCGCCGAAAGCCCGGGCCCCCTCGGTCTTCACTTCTGCGGAACTCGTACCGCACTGCGGCGGGCCCGGGCACACGGCCCGGGTCCCATCTCAGTCGGTGGCCGCTACCGCTTCCTCGACCGAGGTGTGAATGGGGAACACCTTGGTGAGGCCGGTGATGCGGAAGATCTTCAGAATGCGCTCCTGGTTGCAGACCAGGCGCAGGGAGCCCTCATGGGCCCGCACACGCTTGAGGCCGCCGACCAGTACGCCGAGCCCGGTGGAGTCGAGGAAGTCCACGCCCTCCATGTCGACGACAAGGTGGAAACTGCCGTCGTTCACCAGCTCGACCAACTGCTCGCGCAGCTTGGGCGCGGTATATACGTCGATTTCGCCACCGACCCTGACGATCGTGCGATCGCCCATGGTCTCGGTCGACAGGGACAGGTCCACGGATCCTCCAGCACCTTGCTATCGAGCGGTCGCCCTTGGGGCATCTCGGCTTCAGCCCTTGGACGCTTCGCCAGCCGCGATGGCATTCAATCACTTACCGGCAGGCGTGCACGACGCCTTGGCTCCATTGTCCGTCACGCCAGTGACACACTCGGTGCCGATGGCCAAGAATCACCGATCCGATCGAACCCCGACGGACCCCGCCTCCCGGCCCGCGCCGGGCGCGGTCCTGGACCGGCTCGCGTCCGGTCCGAGCAGGGCTTCGCGCATTACTCATACGGAGCACTTGCCCCCGCGCGAGGGTCGGCATGCCGTCTGGCCGGACCGGATCCGCGCCGAGGTCGTCGCCGCCGTGCAGGCAGCGGGCATCGAGCATCCCTGGGCCCACCAGGCCCGCGCGGCCGAGCACGCCCTGGACGGCGAGTCGGTCGTCGTCGCCACCGGCACGGCCTCCGGCAAGTCCCTGGCCTACCTCGTGCCGGTGCTTTCCACCCTTCTGGAGGGTGCCGAGGCCCCGAACGGCCGCGGCGCCACCACCCTCTACCTCGCTCCGACCAAGGCTCTTGCGGCGGACCAGTGCCGCTCGGTGAAGGAACTTTCACATCCCCTGGGCAACGCCGTGCGCGCCGCCGTGTACGACGGCGATACTCCGTTCGAGGAACGCGAGTGGATCCGCCAGTACGCCAACTACGTCCTGACCAACCCGGACATGCTCCACCGCGGCATCCTGCCCTCCCACCCCCGCTGGTCCTCCTTCCTGAAGTCACTGAAGTACGTCGTCATCGACGAGTGCCACACCTACCGGGGCGTCTTCGGCTCGCACGTCGCGCAGGTGCTGCGCCGGCTGCGCCGCCTGTGCGCCCGCTACGGCGCCTCGCCCGTGTTCCTGCTGGCCTCCGCGACCGCCGCCGAGCCCGCGGTGGCCGCCCGCCGCCTCACCGGCGTGCCGGTGCTGGAGGTCGCCGACGACGCCTCACCGCGCGGTGAACTGGTGTTCGCCCTCTGGGAGCCCCCGCTGACCGAGCTGCACGGCGAGAAGGGCGCTCCCGTCCGCCGCACGGCCACCGCCGAGGCCGCCGACCTGCTGACCGACCTCACCGTGCAGGGCGTCCGCTCGGTCGCCTTCGTCCGCTCCCGGCGCGGTGCCGAGCTGATCTCCGTCATCTCCCAGGAGCGGCTGGCCGAGGTCGACCGCTCGCTGGCCCGGCGTGTCGCGGCGTACCGGGGCGGTTATCTCCCGGAAGAGCGCCGCGCACTCGAACGCGCCCTCCATTCGGGTGAACTCCTGGGCCTCGCCGCGACGAACGCCCTGGAACTCGGCATCGACATCTCCGGCCTGGACGCGGTCGTCATCGCGGGCTACCCGGGCACCCGGGCCTCCCTGTGGCAGCAGGCCGGCCGGGCCGGACGGGCCGGGCAGGGCGCCCTGGCCGTCCTGGTGGCCCGCGACGACCCCCTGGACACCTTCCTCGTCCACCACCCGGAGGCCCTGTTCGACCAGCCCGTCGAGTCCACCGTCCTCGACCCGGACAACCCCTACGTGCTGGCTCCGCACCTGTGCGCGGCCGCCGCGGAGCTGCCCCTGACGGACGAGGACCTCGACCTGTTCGGCCCGGCCTGCGAGGGCCTGCTGCCGCAGCTGGAGGCCGCGAAGCTGCTGCGCCGCCGCACCAGGGCCTGGCACTGGACCCGCCGGGAGCGCGCCGCCGACCTGACCGACATCCGCGGTGAGGGCGGACGCCCGATCCAGGTCGTCGAGTCCGGCACGGGCCGGCTGCTCGGCACGGTCGACGCGGGCGCCGCGCACTCGACGGTCCACGAAGGAGCGGTCCACCTCCACCAGGGCCGCACCTACCTCGTGCGGTCGCTGGACCTGGAGGACTCCGTCGCCCTCGTCGAGGAGGCCGCCCCGCCGTACTCCACCGTCGCCCGCGACACCACCTCGATCTCCGTCCTGGAGACCGACGTCGAGATCCCCTGGGGCGACGGCCGGCTCTGCTACGGCTCCGTCGAGGTCACCAACCAGGTCGTCTCCTTCCTCCGCAGACGGCTCATCACCGGTGAAGTGCTGGGCGAGACCAAGCTCGACCTCCCTCCTCGTACGCTGCGCACCCGGGCGGTGTGGTGGACCGTCACCGAGGACCAGCTGGACCGGGCGCGGATCACCCCGGAGATCCTCGGCGGCGCCCTGCACGCCGCCGAGCACGCGTCGATCGGCCTGCTGCCCCTCTTCGCGACCTGCGACCGCTGGGACATCGGCGGCGTGTCCATCCCGCTCCACCCGGACACGCTCCTGCCCACGGTGTTCGTCTACGACGGCCATCCGGGGGGCGCGGGCTTCGCGGAGCGCGCCTTCCACACCGCCCGCACCTGGCTGACCGCCACCCGCCAGGCCATCGCCTCCTGCGAGTGCGACGCCGGCTGCCCGTCCTGCATCCAGTCCCCCAAGTGCGGCAACGGCAACGACCCGCTGCACAAGAGGGGGGCGGTGCGCCTCCTCACGGTACTGCTGGAGGGGGCTCCGGAGGAGAAGGCGGAGGAAGATGCGGCGGGAGACCCGGAGACGAGCGAAGACCCGGAGCCGACGGAAAACCCAGGGCCGAGGGAAGACCCGGGGCCGACGGAAAACCCAGGGCCGACGGAAGACCCGGGGCCGACGGAGGGCCCGCCCTCGCCCGCACCTCCGCCGTGAACGGCCCCCGCCCCGACGCCGCCGTCACCTCGGAGATCTCCCCGACGACCTCGCACCGCGCGAGCCGCACGCCCTGGGCCCGGGCCACCCGGCCGGCGCGCGCACAGGCCGCCGCAGCGCCCTCGGCCCAGTGGTCCGCCGCCGCGAGCGCCGCGAGATCCGCCCCGCCCGCCGCACGGTGCCGGATCACGACGGCCTGCCCCAGCGCGAGGACCACGCCGAACACCACGCACAGGACGGCGATCGCACCGACGCTCCAGACGGTGGCCGACCCGCGGTCCGTTCCGGCCCGCCCCGTCACGCGACGCCGCCTCACGACCCCACCGCCTCTTCCACCGACGCCACGGCCTCCTCACGAACGGCGAAGGACAGCCCGCGCAGCACCGGCGGCTCGGCCACGACGACCACCCGCACGTGCTCCGCGTCCCGGCTGACGGTGACCTTCGCGCCGGGCGGCGCCGCCTCGCGGGTCAACCGCACGACCGCGCCGGGCGGGTCCTGGCGGGCCGCCGCACGGGCGCCCGTCCGCGCCGCGTCCACGCACTGGATCTGCGCGGCCACGGCCAGCAGCCCCCACACCAATGCCATCGCGAACATCACCAGCACGGGCAGCACCACGGCCGATTCCGCTGTGACGAAGCCGCGGTCGGCGCCCCGCTCACATCCGCGCATTGAGGGCTTCTTTCACGATGCTCTGCAACTCCGCGCTGACCGCACCGCTGGTGACGACCTTGTAGAGCACCACCGCGAACGCCACCGCCGCGACGATTCCGGTGGCGTACTCGGAGGTGACCATCCCCGCGTCCCGCCGCGCCGCACGCGCCCTGCACACCACGGCCCGCAGCCGCGCCCATACCACCTGACACATCTCAACCCCCGTGGGAAAGAGTCCGAACTTTCTTTGTTCTCACATCGCTTGCTGTCGTTTCGTCTCCGCGTCAGCCGCCACCCCCTCCCAGCACGCCGCCCGCGAGCCCGATCACCACGGGCAGCACGCCGACCGCGACGAACGCGGGCAGAAAACAGAGCCCGACCGGCGCGCTGACCATGACCCCCGCTCGGCGGGCCCGGGCCGTCGCGGCGCGGCCCCAGTCGGCACGGGCCTCAGCGGCGAGCCGCGCCACCGGCGCGGCGGCCGGCAGCCCGGACACATCGGCCCGTTCGAGCAGCCGGGCCAGCCCTCCGGCGTCCGGGACGGCGGCCAACCGGCGCCAGGCCGCCCCCGGTTCACCGCCCAGCCGTACCTCCGCCGCACCGCGGGCCAGCGCGTCCCCCACCGGGCCGCCCAGGGCCTCGCCGACCGCCTGTGCCGCGATCACCGGACCGGCGCCCGCCGCGATGCAGGCGGCCAGCAGGTCGGCGGCGAGGGGCAGTTGCCGGGCCGCCCCGGCGAGGTCGGGCGCCCGCGCGTCCCCGCCGGACGCCTCCTGCCGCAGCCGCCACCGCCACATGCCCACCGCGCCGGCCAGCCCCACGGCGACACCGGTGAGTCCGCCGACCAGGGCCCACCCGGCACACGCCACACCCACGGGCGCCAGCCATCTCCGCGCGGCCCCGCGCAGGGCGAGGCGCGGGACAGGAGCAGGTGCTTCCCGGACCTGCAGCTCGGCCAGCCGCCGCCGTATCCGCCGTCGGCGCCGCGTGTCCACCAGCCACCGCACCGACCAGATGAGGGCCGACACGATCCCCACGGCCACCCCCAGCCTGTGGACAACTTCTCCGCTCATGTCGCCGCCTCCGCGCCCCGCACGATCCGCAGCACCCACCACACCCCCAGGCCCTCCAGCACACCGCCGGCGACCAGACAGCCCAGGCCCGCCGGGGTGTGCAGCAGGACATGGAGGGGATCGGCGCCGAGTGCGCCGCCGATCAGGAGTCCCAGGGCCGGCAGCCCGGCGAGCATCACCGCCGTGGCCCGGGCTCCCGCCAACTGGGCGCGCAGGTCGCACCGTTGGTCCCGTTCGGCGCGCAGGGCGGCGGCGAGCCGGTCGAGGCCGGCCGCGAGCCCCGCGCCCTGGTCCACGGCCACCCGCCAGCACGCCGCGAGTCCCCGCAGCCCCTCGGCGCCCGGTTGCCGAGCCGCCGTCGCGAGCGCGTCGGGCACGTCGCCGCCGAACCGCGCCGCCGCCAGTACCGTCGCCTGCGCGTCCGCGAGTCCGCCGCAGTCCCGCGCGGCCCGCAGCAGCGCCTCACCCGGCTGGCGTCCGGCCCGTACCTCCCCGGCGAGGGCCCCGCACAGCGCGATCACCGCGTCGGCCCGGCGCTCCCGGTCCCGCCGCGCCCGGGCGGCCCGCCGGACCCGCCGCAGCAGCGGCACCCCGGCCGCCCCCAGGACGACCGGCAGCAGCGACGCCCCGAGCACGGCCAGCACCAGACCGGCCACCGGCGCCCACCACTCGGGCCGCAAGCGACCGCGGACGCGCCGCACCCCATCGGTCGTGCGCCGCCACCCGGGCGGCCCGCTCCCGACTGCCCCGCCGCCCGCGAGCAGCAACCGCGCCCGCCGCGCCGCCGAGTGCCGCTCGCCCATCAGCCAGACCGCCGCCCCCATGCACGCCACAGCCGCACCCATCGACAGCTCAGCCGCCCCCGTCATGCCTCGCCCTCCTTCGTCCCGGCCTCACACGGCCCCGTTCCGTCTCCCCGGAGCAGCCCCCGCAGCCGCTCCCAGCCCCGCTCCCGCACGAACGCCTCGGCTCCCCAGCGCAGCGCGGGCACCGTCCGCACCAGCCCCGACGGACCCCGCTCCAGCACGTGCACCTCCGCGATCC
Source organism: Streptomyces sp. NPDC006140 (assembly GCF_040628815.1). Lineage (NCBI taxonomy): Bacteria > Bacillati > Actinomycetota > Actinomycetes > Kitasatosporales > Streptomycetaceae > Streptomyces > Streptomyces sp. NPDC006140. Next base: position 154,720 of record NZ_JBEXTS010000005.1, read on the forward strand.
GACGTCGCCCGGACCGGTCGCGCACGAGGTGCAGCACCACGGCGAGGGCGGCCGCCAGCTGGCTGTGCAGCGCGGCCCGGTCGAGCCCGGCGGCCGTGCCGAGCGCCTCCAGCCGGGCCGGCACATCGGCGGCTGCGTTGGCGTGCACGGTCCCGCAGCCGCCCTCGTGGCCGGTGTTCAACGCGGCCAGCAGATGGACCACTTCGGGCCCGCGCACCTCGCCCACCACCAGCCGGTCCGGCCGCATCCGCAGCGCCTGGCGCACCAGGTCCTCGAGGGTGACCAGGCCCGCCCCCTCCTGGTTGGCGGGTCTGGTCTCCAGCCGCACCACGTGCGGATGGTCCGGCCGGAGTTCCGCCGAGTCCTCGGCGAGGACGATCCGCTCCTCCGGCCCGACCAGCCCCAGCAGGGCACTCAGCAGCGTCGTCTTGCCGCTGCCCGTGCCGCCGCTGACGAGGAACGACAGCCGGGCGTCGAGCAGCGCGCGCAGCACGCGGTCCCCGCCCGGCGGCACCGTGCCCGCCGCGACCAGCTCGCCGAGCGTGAAGGCACGCGGCCGCACGACGCGCAGCGACAGGCAGGCGCAGCCCACCGCCACCGGTGGCAGCACCGCGTGCAGCCGGGTCCCGTCGGGCAACCGGGCATCGACCCACGGGCGGGCGTCGTCAAGACGGCGTCCCGCCACCGCGGCGAGGCGCTGGGCGAGCCGTCGTACGGCCGCCGCGTCCGCGAAACGCACCGCCGTCAGCTCCAGTCCGCCGCCCCGGTCCACCCAGACCCGGTCCGGGGCGGACACCAGCACGTCGGTCACCGACGGATCGGCGAGCAGCGGCTCCAGCGGCCCGCTGCCGACCAGCTCCGACCGCAACCGAGCGGCGGCGCCCAGGACTTCGGCGTCCCCGAGCACCCGCCCCTGTTCGCGCAGGGCCTGCGCCACGCGCGCGGGGGTCGGCTCGCCACCGCTCTCGGCCAGCCACCGCCGCACCCCGTCGAGCAGCTCCGCGCCCTCCGGTCCGGCCAGGGTGCTCATGCCGTACCCGCCTCGACGAGCGCCCGCTCCCAGAACTCCTTGCAGAACCGGGCGAGCGGTCCCCGCCCGGCGGCACCCGGCGGTGCCGTGCCCTCGTCAGGGCGCAGCAGCCCCGGCTCCAGCGGCACCTCACCGGCCAGCGGCAGCCCGAGCAGCCGGGCCACCTCACGGTCGTCGAGCCCCGGCGGATACGGCCCGCGCACCGCCACCCGCAGGTCCCGCAGGACCATGCCCACGGCGGACGCCACCCGCCCGGCGGCCGCCACGGCCCGCAGCTCGGCGGGCACCACCAGCAGGCCGACGTCCAGCTGGCCGAGCACCTCGGCGACCCCGTCGTCGATCCGGCGCGGCAGGTCCACCACGACCGTGCCGCCCCGGCGCCGGGCCGCCGCCAGCACCGCGCGCACCGCCTGGGGAGGGACCGCGATCCGGTCGCCCCGGTCCCAGCTGAGCACCCGCAGCGAGTGCAGCTCGGGCAGCGACTCCTCCAGGGCGCCCCCGCCGACCCGGCCGCGCGAGGAGGCGAACGCCGGCCACCGCAGCCCCTCGGCCGTCTCACCGCCGAGGAGTACGTCGAGTCCGCCACCGAGCGGATCGGCGTCCACCAGGAGTGTGCGCAACCCCTCACGCGCGGAGGTGACGGCGAGGGCGCAGGCGAGCGTGGACGCTCCGGCCCCGCCCCGGCCGCCGATCACGCCCACGGTCAGAGCGGGCCGGCCGACGCCCTCGGCCACGTCGGCGATCCGGTCGACCAGCCACTGTTCGCCGTCGGGCAGCATCAGCACGTGCTCGGCGCCGATCTCCACGGCACGCCGCCACACGCCCGAGTCGTCCTGGTCCCGGCCGACGAGGATGACTCCCCTTCTGCGCGCGGCCCCGCGCACGCGCCGCGCGGCGTCGTCGCCCACCAGGACGAGCGGTGCGGCCTCCCAGCTGCCTCTGCGCTCCGGCACCCCGTGGTGCACCTCGGGTGTGGCGCCCGCCGCCGCGCACAGGCGCAGCAGGTCGTCGAGGAGTTCGCTGTCCTCGGTGACGATCAGCGGTCCGCCCTGCCGCCCTCCGGCGGCCGGCGGTGGATCGTGTGTGACGGTTCCGGCCACTGGTCTCCATCCCCCTTCGCTGCTCGACTCGCGCGGCCCCTGCGGCCACGCGATTCCCGAACACGGGAAGAACCGGCAAGGCGGCCTCCCTGTGAACGGCCGGCGGAAACCGGCCGAACGCCCCCCGGCAATCGGAACCGGCCATGAACTCGCCGCGAGCGGGGTGCGCTGGAATCACGGTGCAGCGATCCCGGAAATCGTGTGGATCTTGGTGGATAACTGTGGACACCCCGGGGGTTGTGAATATCGCCGTCACCCATACCGGTGACGCCCGCAGGCCCTCTGTGCGACTTCCACAGAGCAGTCCGACGGCTACGCAGCGTGACGGATCATGGGCATGCAGAAGAGGCGGCCGAAGCCGCCTCGGGAGCGGCGCTCCGGCCGCGAGAAGAAGGAGAAAACCCACCCGGACATGCGACGACCCCCGCCGGGGGGGAGAGCGGGGGTCGTCCCCACGGCCGACTCGGGGGGGGAGGAGTCGGGCCGGGTTAGCACGGTCGCGAACGATCCGTGACTTCCATGGTGTACCCGAGAGCCCTCTCAGGCAAACCCACGCGCCCCACCTTACGCCGAATGGGCTGCCCCTATGCTCAAGGGCGTGGAAAACCACTCCTTGCCCCGCACAGCGGCCTTCTTCGACCTGGACAAGACCGTCATTGCGAAGTCGAGCACGCTCACCTTCAGCAAGTCGTTCTACCAAGGCGGTCTGATCAACCGCAGGGCCGTGCTGCGCACCGCATATGCCCAGTTCGTCTTCCTGGCCGGCGGCGCCGACCACGACCAGATGGAGCGGATGCGCGCGTACCTGTCCGCGCTGTGCCGCGGCTGGAACGTGCAGCAGGTCAGGGAGATCGTCGCCGAGACCCTGCACGACCTGATCGACCCGATCATCTACGACGAGGCCGCCTCCCTCATCGAGGAGCACCACACCGCCGGCCGCGACGTCGTGATCGTGTCCACGTCGGGCGCGGAGGTGGTCGAGCCGATCGGCGAGCTGCTCGGCGCGGACCGCGTGGTGGCGACCCGCATGGTCGTGGGCGAGGACGGCTGCTTCACCGGTGAGGTGGAGTACTACGCCTACGGCCCGACCAAGGCCGAGGCCATCAGGGAACTGGCCGAGTCCGAGGGGTACGACCTCAGCCGCTGCTACGCCTACAGCGACTCGGCGACCGACGTGCCGATGCTGGAGTCCGTCGGGCATCCCCACGCCGTGAACCCGGACCGCGCGCTGCGCCGTGAGGCCCTCGCGCGCGGGTGGCCGATCCTGGACTTCCACCGGCCGGTCCGGCTCAAGCAGCGCATCCCCGCGTTCTCCGTGCCGCCGCGTCCGGCGCTCGTCGCGGTCGCCGCGATAGGCGCCGCGGCGGCCACCGCGGGCCTCGTCTGGTACGCGAACCGGCGCCGGGCCACGGTCGCCTGACCTCGGGCTTCCCGAAGTCCTATTTGAACCCAAAAGTAAAGAAGTGCAGTCTGGACTTCCGCTTACTTCGGGTCAGGAGTACAAAGGACTCAACGGCCCGCGAGACCAAGGACATCCGAGAGGATCACCTTAAAACGCATTTGGCCCCACGGACCGAGCATGGACACCGGGCACCCACGCGACGTCGACCCGTCGATTACGGGCCAGCCGCACCAGGTGACGGGCAAAGTTCCCGACCTGATGGGCATATATCGAGGACGCTTGGTAACCCGGTGCTCATGCCAGCGGCGGTACGAGAACTCGTACCGCCGCATCTCTTGTCCACAGGACTCTCAGGCCGCTCCGCGCTGCAGCGCCTCGCACACCGCCGTCGACTCGCGCGCCCCCAGTTCGACCGCCCTGCCGCAGTGGGCGATCCAGGCGGCCACGCCCTCCGGGGTGCCGGAGACGTACCCCTCCAGGGCTTCCAGATAGGCCTCGCGGCCCAGCTCGGCGTGGCCGACCTCGGCCGGGCAGACCGACTTCGGGTCCAGTCCGCTGCCGACCAGCACAATGCGCTCGGCGGTGCGCGCCACCAGGCCGTTGTGGGACGTGAACGGGCGCAGTGCGAGCAGTTCGCCGTGCACGACGGCGGCCGTCACCAGCGCCGGCGCGGAGCCGCCCGCGATGATCAGCCCGGCCAGGCCCTCCAGCCGGCCGTGCGTCTCGGCCGCGCTCGGCAGCGGCAGCGGGACCAGCGGCTCGTCGACCGCCTCGCCCTCCTGCCGGGGCCGCCCCACCTGGTCGGCCTGAGCCGCGGCCGCCACCAGGTGCAGCCGGGCCAGCACCCGCAGGGGCGACTGCCGCCAGATCGACAGCAGCTGGCCCGCCTCGGCGGTGAGCCGCAGCGAGGCGCCGACGGTGCGCGCCTCGTCGTCGCCGCTGAAGTCCGAACGGCGGCGCACCTCCTCCAGGGCCCAGTCCGCGCCGGACAGGGCCGCCGAGCCGCGGGCGCCGCGCAGGGCCGCCTCGGAGGTGATCGCGTTGCTGCGCCGCCGCATGATCCGGTGGCCGTAGACCCGGTCCACGGACTTGCGTACGGACTCCACGGAATCGGCCACTCCGGGCAGTGCCCCCAGGGCCGCGAGCGGATCGGCGGTCGCGCCTGCTGTACTCATGAGTACGACCCTACGCATCCCGGGGGCCCGTCCCGCGGCGGAGTGGCCTTCTTCACGCGCGCGTGCCCGACAGGGCGACCGCCGAGCGGCTACCCCTGGGCCGCCGGAGACCCGGGGACGCCCTTCGGGGCCGGGGCGGGACGGCCGGACAGGAAGGCCTCCCAGCCCTCCTTCGGCGCCTCGCCGACCTTCAGGGTGCGCAGCTTCTCCAGCGTCTGCGGGTCCTGGGCGTCCAGCCAGTCCACGAGCTGCCGGAACGAGACGCAGCGCACCTCCTCCTTGGTGCACACCGTCTCGATGACCTCCTCGACGGCCCGCATGTAGGTGCCGCCGTTCCAGGACTCGAAGTGGTTGCCGATGATCAGGGGCGCACGGTTGCCGTCGTAGGCCCGCTGGAAGCCCTTGAGCAGGCCGTCGCGCATCTGGTCGCCCCAGAAATCGTGCATGGCGGGGTCGCCCTGGGTGGTGGTGCCCGACTGGTTGACCATGAAGTTGTAGTCCATGGTCAGCTGCTCGTACGAGTGCCCGGGGAACGGCACGAGCTGCATGGACACGTCCCACAGGCCCTGCTTCTTGCGTGGCCAGACCTGGTCGTTGACGCCGCTGGTGTCGTAGCGGAAGCCCAGCTCCCGGGCCGCCTTCAGGAAGTTCCGCTGGCCTTCGAGACAGGGCGTGCGGGCGCCGATGAGCTCCTTGTCGTAGTCGAAGGGCAGCGGGGACGCGTGCTTCAGGCCCGTGTTGGTCCGCCAGGTCTTGACGAACTGCTTGGCCTGGGCGATCTCGTCCTTCCAGTCCTCCACCGACCACTCGCCGACGCCGCCGCCGCTGCCGCAGAAGTGGCCGTTGAAGTGGGTGCCGATCTCGTTGCCCTCCAGCCACGCCAGGCGCAGCTGCTCCACGGTGGCGGCGATGCCGCGGCGGTCGTTGAAGCCGATGTCGGAACGGCCCGGGGAGTGCTGCGGGGGCCGGTACAGGTCGCGTTTCTCGTCCGGCAGCAGGTACACGCCGCTGAGGAAGTACGTCATCGTCGCGTTGTTCTCCCGGGCGACCTTGCGGAAGTGGGAGAACAGCTTCTGGCTGTCCTCGCCGGCGCCGTCCCAGGAGAAGACGACGAACTGCGGGGGCCTCTGGCCGGGTCGCAGCCGCTCGGGCCGGGGCAGGCGGGGCTGGGCGCCGGTGTAGGCGGTGGAGCCGTCCCCGATCAGCCGGACCGCGCTCTTCGGCGCCTGAGCGGGCTTCGCCTTGGACGGTTCGGGAGTGCCTTGCCGGGAGGTGCCGATCCCGCAACCGGCGAGCGACGCGGCACACACCGCGGCGATCACGGAGCCCGCGGCGATCCTGTGGGTGGCGGCCATGTTCGGCCCACCTTCTTCCTTCTCTCGGGTGCCGACAGCGCCGCCAAATTCGCACGAGACCGAGAAGGAATTAGTACGACAAGCCGATCAAATAGCCACTTCACTCGTCAGAGTGATTTATTAACCCATTTGCCCGTAAAGTCTATGCTCGTCCTTTACTCTGCATTACGATCCGTTTACCGAGCGTTGATTTATCCCGCCGATTTACGCCGTGACCCACGGCCGCGACAGAACCCGCCCCGAGCGGGACCCCAGTCACGCGACCGCGCAGCCCCGGAGGAGACGGGAAACCATGTCAGCCTGTGTTCCCACCCGTGCCGCCGATCCGAACCGGACCGAGCGGACCCACCCACCCCACAGCCCGCCGCCGACGGGCCCCCGCCGCTTCCGTATCGCGGGTGCCGACGTGTCGGCTTCGATCGCGGTCTTCCTGATCGCCCTGCCCCTGTCCCTGGGCATCGCCCTCGCCACCGGCGCACCCCTCCAGGCCGGCCTCGTCGCCGCCGCCGTGGGCGGACTCGTCGCCGGGCGGCTCGGCGGCTCCCCGCTCCAGGTGAGCGGACCGGCCGCCGGACTCACCGTCGTCACCGCCGACCTCATCCAGCGCTACGGCTGGCGGACGACCTGCGCCATCACCGTTCTCGCCGGTCTGGCCCAACTCGGCCTGGGCTGCCTGCGCGTGGCCCGTGGCGCCCTCGCCGTCAGTCCCGCCATCGTGCACGGCATGCTCGCCGGGATCGGCGTCACCATCGCCGTCGCCCAGCTGCACATCGTGCTCGGCGGCACACCGCAGAGTTCGGTCCCCGACAACCTGAGAGCCCTGCCGGCCCAGTTGGCGGACCTGCGCCCCGCGTCCGTGTCGGTGAGCGCGCTGACCCTGGCGCTGCTGCTGCTCTGGCCGAGACTGCCCGGCCGGGCCGGGCGCCTGCTGCGCAAGATCCCGGCCGCTCTCATCGCCGTCGCCGGAGCCACCGCTGCCGCCGCCCTCGCCGGCCTGCGCCTGCCCAAGGTCGACCTGCCGTCCTGGAGCAACCACGCGCTGGCCGGACTGCCCGAGGGTCCCGTCCTCGGCCTGGTCGCCGCCGTGCTCACCACCACGCTGGTGTGCAGCGTGCAGTCGCTGCTCGGCGCGGTCGCGGTGGACAAGCTGGTGGCCGGCCGCCCGGGCCTGCCCGCCGGGGTCGGACGCTCCGACCTCGACCGCGAGCTGCTCGGACAGGGTGCCGCGAACATCGTCTCCGGCTCGCTCGGCGGCCTGCCCATCGCCGGTGTCGCGGTGCGGACCACGGCGAATGTGAACGCGGGAGCGGTGAGCCGGAACTCCACGATGCTGCACGGCGTTCTCGTAGTGATCGCCACACTGCTGATGGTCCCGATCCTGGAGCTCATCCCGCTCGCCTCGCTCGCCGCCCTGGTGATGTCCGTCGGCATCCAGATGGTGTCCCTGAACCACATCCGCACGGTGACGCGCCACCGAGAGGTGTGGGTCTACGCCATCACCACCCTGGGCGTGGTGACCCTGGGCGTCCTCCAGGGCGTCGCCCTGGGCATCGCCATGGCCGTCGCCGTCGCCCTGCACCGCCTCACCCGCACACGCATCACGCACGAAGAGAGGGAAGGAGTCCATCACGTACACGTCAGAGGACAGTTGACGTTCCTCGCGGTGCCGCGGCTCAGCCGGGCCCTGCATCTCGTGCCCCACGGTGCCGACACCGTCGTCGAGCTGGACGGGTCGTTCATGGACCACGCGGCGTACGAGACGCTGCAGGACTGGCAGAAGACGCACACCGCGCAGGGCGGCACGGTCGAGATCACCGGCCGGCACCCCGGCACGCGCATCTCCGAACCCACGGCCGTCGCCGACTGCCGTTGCCGGCCCTGGACGGCCTGGCGCAACCACCAGTGCGAACGCCCGCAGTCCGCACCGTCCTCCGAGTGGGACACGGACGGGTCGGACCGCCCCGAGCCGGACCCGGCAGACGCCGACGGGACCGACGGGCACGAACTGGCGCGTGGCATCAGCGCCTTCCAGCGCAACACCGCGCCCCTGGTGCGCGGCGAGCTGGCCCGGCTGGCGCGGGAGGGACAGCGGCCCTCGCAGCTCTTCCTGACCTGCGCCGACTCCCGACTGGTCACATCGATGATCACCTCCAGTGGTCCGGGCGACCTGTTCGTCGTGCGCAACGTGGGCAACCTCGTCCCGCTCCCGGGCGAGGAGAGCGGCGACGACTCGGTGGCGGCCGCGATCGAGTACGCCGTGGAGGTGCTGCGCGTGCGGTCCATCACGGTGTGCGGGCACTCGGGCTGCGGCGCCATGCAGGCGCTGCTCAACTCCGAGCCCGGCGGCGCCTCTACGCCGCTGAAGCGGTGGCTGCGGCACGGGCTGCCGAGCCTGGAGCGCATGACGGACGACAGCCGGCCGTCGGGCAGCCTGGCCGGACGGGTGCCCAAGGACGTGGTCGAGCAGCTCTGCCTGACCAACGTGGTCCAGCAGTTGGAGCACCTGCGCGCCCACGACGCGGTGGCCCGGGCCCTGGCGGAGGGCTCCCTGGTGCTCCAGGGCATGTACTTCCACGTGGGCGAGGCCGAGTCGTACCTGCTCACCGAGACGGACGGCGTCGGCGTGTTCGACCGCGTACGGGAGACGGACCTGACGGCGTGAGCCGGGCGCCCGCCCGGGTGCGGGGCAGGACCTACGGGCCCGCGCACCCGGGCGCCGGCCCCGCACCGGGCGGCCGGGGAGTGCCGGCGGCCCGCACCCGGGCGCCGAGGAGTGCCGACGGCCCCGCACCCGGTCGCCGGCACTCCCCGCCGCACCTCACCGGCCGCCGACACCGCCCTGCACCCGGGCAGTCGGCACCCCCGCACCCGGCCGCCGGCCCAGTCCCGCACCGAGCGGCTCGCACTGCCCCGCACCGCCCCGCCCCGCACCACCCCTCAGGTGGCGGCCGCCCGCCTCGGCCCGCTGCCCCGCCGAAGGTCACGTGACCGGCGTTACACATATGAACTTTCCCTGGTCGGCGTCCGTGGGTACGGATGACCCCGGCCGTCGAAGACCCCGCCTGACAGGTCTAAACCAATCGACGGTCGGCCCTTGTCAGCGCACCCCCGGGTCTGATGAGCTGTGGCCTGGGACACAACGGACACCCTGGGAAAGGCAGATGCCGTGAGCAACGAAAGCCTGGCCAACCTGCTCAAGGAAGAGCGCAGGTTCGCACCCCCCGCCGACCTGGCCGCGAACGCCAACGTCACCGCGGAGGCGTATGAACAGGCCAAGGCTGACAGGCTCGGCTTCTGGGCCGAGCAGGCCCGCCGGCTGACCTGGGCCAAGGAGCCCACCGAGACGCTCGACTGGTCGAACCCGCCGTTCGCCAAGTGGTTCAAGGACGGCGAACTCAACGTCGCCTACAACTGCGTCGACCGGCACGTGGAGGCCGGGCACGGCGACCGGGTCGCCATCCACTTCGAGGGCGAGCCCGGCGACAGCCGCGCGATCACCTACGCCGAGCTCAAGGACGAGGTCTCCAAGGCGGCCAACGCCCTGCTGGAGCTGGGAGTTCAGGCCGGGGACCGGGTCGCGGTCTACATGCCGATGATCCCCGAGACGGCGATCGCGATGCTGGCCTGCGCCCGCATCGGCGCCGCCCACTCGGTCGTCTTCGGCGGCTTCTCCTCGGACGCGCTCGCCACCCGTATCCAGGACGCCGACGCGCGCGTGGTCATCACCTCCGACGGCGGCTACCGGCGCGGCAAGCCGTCCGCGCTCAAGCCGGCCGTGGACGAGGCGGTGGAGAAGGCGGGCAACGTCGAGCACGTCCTGGTCGTGCGCCGCACGGGCCAGGAGGTCGCCTTCACCGAGGGCCGCGACGTGTGGTGGCACGACCTGGTGGGCCGCCAGAGCGCGGAGCACACCCCGCAGGCGTTCAACGCCGAGCACCCGCTGTTCATCCTCTACACCTCGGGCACCACGGGTAAGCCGAAGGGCATCCTGCACACCTCCGGCGGCTACCTCACCCAGGCGTCCTACACCCACCACGCCGTCTTCGACCTCAAGCCGGAGACGGACGTGTACTGGTGCACGGCCGACGTCGGCTGGGTCACCGGCCACTCGTACATCGTCTACGGCCCGCTGGCCAACGGCGCGACGCAGGTCATGTACGAGGGCACGCCCGACACCCCGCACCAGGGCCGCTTCTGGGAGATCGTCCAGAAGTACGGCGTGACGATCCTCTACACCGCGCCGACGGCGATCCGTACGTTCATGAAGTGGGGCGACGACATCCCCGCCAAGTTCGACCTGTCGAGCCTGCGCGTGCTGGGTTCGGTGGGCGAGCCGATCAACCCCGAGGCGTGGATCTGGTACCGCAAGAACATCGGCGGAGACCGCACCCCGATCGTCGACACCTGGTGGCAGACCGAGACCGGCGCGATGATGATCACCCCGCTGCCGGGCGTGACCGCCACCAAGCCCGGCTCCGCGCAGACGCCGCTGCCCGGCATCTCCGCGACGGTCGTCGACGACGAGGCCAACGAGGTGCCGAACGGCGGTGGCGGCTACCTGGTGCTGACCGAGCCGTGGCCGTCGATGCTGCGCACCATCTGGGGCGACGACCAGCGCTTCATCGACACGTACTGGTCGCGCTTCGAGGGCAAGTACTTCGCCGGTGACGGCGCGAAGAAGGACGACGACGGCGACATCTGGCTGCTCGGCCGGGTCGACGACGTCATGCTCGTCTCCGGGCACAACATCTCCACCACCGAGGTCGAGTCCGCGCTCGTCTCCCACCCCTCGGTCGCCGAGGCGGCCGTGGTCGGCGCGGCGGACGAGACGACCGGGCAGGCGATCGTCGCCTTCGTGATCCTGCGCGGCACGGCCTCCGAGACCGAGACCCTGGTCGACGAGTTGCGCGCCCACGTCGGCAGCGCGCTCGGCCCGATCGCCAAGCCGAAGCGGATCCTGCCGGTGGCCGAGCTGCCCAAGACCCGCTCCGGCAAGATCATGCGCCGGCTGCTGCGGGACGTCGCCGAGAACCGCCAGCTCGGTGACGTCACCACGCTGACGGACTCCACGGTCATGGACCTCATCCAGGCCAAGCTGCCCGCCGCGCCCAGCGAGGACTGATCACGGCACGGGCATAGCGGAGCGGAGGAAGGGCACCCGGAACTCGGCACTCCGGGTGCCCTTCCCGCGCCCGTGGCGCGGACCAACGGATGCACAGGCCCATACAAGTTAGATAAACTAAGAAAAACAAGTGCTCCATGGTGCGCCGGGAAGTCTGGTCGGCAAGCGTTCAGCCCTGCCCACCGACCGGAGGTCTCCCCGTGACCGCGCCCCGCCCCTCCACACCCCGCAAGGTTCTCGACCGGCTCTCCCTCCCCGAGCGGACGTACGTGGCGGACGCGCTGCGCACCGAGACGGTCGGTGGTGTGCTGCTGCTCGCCGCCGCGGTCATCGCGCTGCTGTGGGCGAACATCCCCGCGCTGCACGACAGCTACGCGAGCGTCTCCCACTTCCACTTCGGCCCCGCCGCCCTCGGTCTCGACCTGTCGGTCGCGCACTGGGCCGCCGACGGACTGCTCGCGATCTTCTTCTTCGTCGCCGGCATCGAACTCAAGCGCGAACTCGTCGCGGGTGATCTGCGCGACCCCAAAGCCGCCGCGCTCCCGGTCGTCGCCGCGCTGTGCGGGATGGCCGTACCGGCGCTCGTCTACACCGTCACCAGCGTCACCGGCGGCGGCTCCCTGGCCGGCTGGGCCGTGCCCACCGCCACCGACATCGCCTTCGCCCTCGCCGTGCTCGCCGTGATCGGCACGTCCCTGCCGAGCGCGCTGCGCGCCTTCCTGCTCACGCTCGCCGTCGTCGACGACCTCTTCGCGATCCTGATCATCGCCGTCTTCTTCACGGACGACCTGAACTTCGCCGCGCTCGGCGGCGCCGTGGCGGGCCTGGTCGTCTTCTGGCTGCTGCTGCGCACGGGCGTACGCGGCTGGTACGTCTACGTGCCGCTCGCGGTGGTGGTCTGGGCGCTGATGTACAACAGCGGCGTCCACGCCACCATCGCGGGCGTGGCGATGGGTCTGATGCTGCGCTGCCACCGCCACGAGGGCGAGGCGCACTCCCCCGGCGAGCGCATCGAGCACCTCGTACGGCCCCTGTCGGCGGGACTGGCCGTACCGCTGTTCGCGCTGTTCAGCGCGGGCGTCTCGGTGTCCGGCGGGGCGATCGCCGACGTGTTCACCCAGCCCGAGACCCTCGGTGTCGTCCTCGGACTCGTCGTCGGCAAGGTGCTCGGTATCTTCGGCGGGACCTGGCTGGCGGCCCGGTTCACCCGGGCGTCGCTCAGCGACGACCTCGCCTGGGCGGACGTGTTCGCGGTGGCGAGTCTCGCCGGCATCGGCTTCACCGTCTCCCTGCTCATCGGCGAACTCGCCTTCGAGGGCGACCAGGTGATGACCGACGAGGTCAAGGCCGCCGTGCTGTGCGGCTCGCTCATCGCGGCGACCCTCGCGACCGTCCTGCTGAAGATCCGGAACGCCAAGTACCGCCGCCTGTGGGAGGAAGAGGAGCGCGACGAGGACGCCGACGGCATCCCGGACATCTACGAGGAGGACGACCCGGCGTACCACCTGCGCCTGGCGGAGCGCTACGAGCGCAAGGCCGCCGAACACCGCCGCATCGCCCAGGAGAAGGCAGCGGCACGCCACGGGCTTGCCGAAGTGCCGGGCGGGGCAGGCGATGACCGCGACGGTCCGGCATGATCTGACGAGACGGTACAAAAGACGGGACCGTACGCAGTCAGGCCCTCCGCAGTCGGACGACTGCGGCGAGTCAGGCACAGGACGCGGAAATCGGACCGTACGCAGAAGAGGGAGACCGCGATGAGCGCACCCGACGGCAGCCCGGTCGGCGCCGAACGCAGCATCGGCCAGCTGTTCGCCTCGGCGACGGCAGAAATGTCGGCGCTGGTGCACGACGAGATCGCGCTGGCGAAGGCGCAGCTCAAGCAGGACGTCAAGCGCGGCGCGACCAGCGGCGGCGCCTTCTCGATGGCCGGCGCGGTGCTGCTGTTCTCCCTGCCGATGCTGAACTTCGCGCTGGCGTACGGCATCCGCACCTGGAGCGACTGGAACCTGGCGGTCTGCTTCCTGCTGTCCTTCGCGGCGAACGTGCTGGTCGCGCTCGTGCTCGCGCTGATCGGCGTGGTCTTCGCGAAGAAGGCCAAGAAGGGCAAGGGCCCGCAGAAGGTCGCCGCCTCGATGAAGCAGAGCGCGGGCGTCCTGCAGAAGGCCAAGCCGCACCCGCGCCCGGAGCTCACCACCCAGGACCGGGTCCCCGAAGCCATCGAGGCTGTGGCACGCTCGTCGTCATGACGGACCCCGCCACACCCCCGGCACAACCGGCCTCGGCCGTACTCCTGGACGGCCCCTGGAGCCACCGCGACGTCGCCGCCAACGGCGCCCGCTTCCACATCGCCGAGCTGGGCGACGGGCCGCTGGTGCTGCTGCTGCACGGTTTCCCGCAGTTCTGGTGGACCTGGCGGCACCAGCTGGTCGCGCTCGCCGACGCCGGGTTCCGGGCCGTCGCCATGGACCTGCGGGGCGTCGGGGGCAGCGACCGCACGCCGCGCGGCTACGACCCCGCCAACCTCGCGCTGGACGTCACCGGGGTCATCCGCTCGCTGGGCGAGCCGGACGCCGCGCTCGTCGGCCACGACCTGGGCGGATACCTGGCGTGGACGGCCGCCGCGATGCGCCCCAAGCTGGTGCGGCGGCTGGCGGTCGCGTCCATGCCGCACCCACGGCGCTGGCGCTCGGCCATGCTGAGAGACGTCAAGCAGAGCCGCGCCGGTTCACACATCTGGGGGTTCCAGCGGCCCTGGATCCCGGAGCGGCAGCTCACCGCCGACGACGGGGCGCTCGTGGCCGAGCTGATCCAGGAGTGGTCCGGGCCGCGCCCGCCGGAGGACGAGGCGCTGGAGAACTACCGCCGCGCCATGTGCATCCCCTCCGCGGCGCACTGCGCGGTCGAGCCGTACCGCTGGATGGTGCGCTCCCTGGCCCGCCCGGACGGCATCCAGTTCAACCGCCGGATGAAGCGGCCCGTGCGCGTGCCGACCCTCCATCTGCACGGCTCGCTCGATCCCGTGATGCGCACGCGCAGCGCGGCCGGCTCCGGCGAGTACGTCGAAGCCCCGTACCGCTGGCGCCTGTTCGACGGCCTCGGCCACTTCCCGCACGAGGAGGACCCGGTCGCGTTCTCCGCGGAGCTCATCAACTGGCTGCGGGATCCCGAACCTGATCGGTGACCGGATGATCCCGATCGGTGACCGGGGTGACCGCACCCGGTACCCGCTCGTGAACGCTTGTCCTACGAACGGCCAATTGCCCGGCGCATAGGCCAATTGGACGCCCCGGGAGCGGTTATCGACCATGGGGCAGGGGCACACGTCGGGGTATGGGCTGGACGCACGACTACAGTGACGCAAGCCGCAATCGCCGCTCGGCGGGCGGTGCGAACTCCTACCAGCGAGGCGCTGCACCGCAGATGGCGGCGGCGGACCCCAGGGTAGGGATTCCGCGCATCCTCCGCCGCCGGGCCCGCTGGGTCTCCGTACGTCTGCGCCACACACGCGACTGAGGCGTCACCCGCGCGAGTGACGCGCGGGCCGTCCCCTCCCCGGAGCCGCTCCTAGAGCGCGCAGCTGTCGCTGCCCACCTGCTGGTTGGCGGTGCGCCCCTTGGTGATGTCCTCCTGGATCTCGTCCACGGTCAGCGCGTACCCCGTCTCGGCGTCGTCGAGGGACTTGGCGAACACCACGCCGTAGACCTTGCCGTCGGGTGTGAGCAGCGGGCCGCCGGAGTTGCCCTGGCGGACGGTGGCGAAGAGGGAGTAGACGTCGCGGTGGACCGTGCCGCGGTGGTAGATGTCCGGGCCGTTGGCCGTGATGCGTCCCCGCACGCGCGCGGCCCGCACGTCGTACGACCCGTTCTCCGGGAAGCCGGCGACGATCGCGTTGTCGCCGCTGGCCGCGTCCTTCGAGGTGAACCGCAGCACGGGCGCCTTGAGGTCCGGCACGTCCAGTACGGCGATGTCGCGCCGCCAGTCGTAGAGCACGACCGTGGCGTCGTACTTCCTGCCCTCGCCGCCTATCTGCACGGTCGGCTCATCGACACCGCCCACCACGTGCGCGTTCGTCATCACGCGGCGGTCGGCGAAGACGAAGCCGGTGCCCTCCAGGACCTTGCCGCAGCTCGGGGCCGTGCCCATGACCTTGACGATGGAGCGCTGGGCGCGGGTCGCCACCGGGCTGTCGGCCAGGGCCGGGTCGGGCGGCTGGACGTCGGTGATCGGCTCGTTGGAGAACGGGCTGAAGACCTGCGGGAAGCCGTTCTGCGCGAGGACGGAGGAGAAGTCCGCGAACCAGGTGGCGGCCTGGTCGGGCAGCGCCTGGGAGACGCCCTGCAGCACCTTGGAGTTGCGGACCTCCTTGCCGAGCGTCGGCAGGGTGGTGCCCGCGAGGGCCGAGCCGATCAGCCAGGCGACCAGGAGCATCGCCACGACGTTGACCAGCGCGCCGCCGGTCGCGTCGAGGGCCCGGGCCGGGGACCAGGTGATGTGCCGGCGCAGCTTGTTGCCGAGGTGGGTGGTGAGGGCCTGGCCGACGGAGGCGCAGACGATGACGACGACGACCGCGACGACGGCGGCGGTCGTGCTCACCTCCGCGTTGTCCGTGAGCGCGTCCCAGATGACGGGCAGCGCGTAGACCGCGACGAGGCCTCCGCCCAGGAAGCCGATCACCGACAGGATGCCGACGACGAAGCCCTGGCGGTACCCCACGACCGCGAACCACACGGCGGCGACCAGCAACAAGATGTCCAGCACGTTCACGGAGGCCACCCTGTCATGCGCGCCAGTCGAGCGGGACCTGCTTCCCGCGGTCCCAGGGCCGCTCCCAGCCCGCGTAGTGCAGCAGCCGGTCGATGATTCCGGCGGTGAAACCCCAGACAAGGGCTGATTTGACCAGAAATGCCGGTCCTTGGTGACCGCTGGGGTGGATGGTGGTGGCTCTGTTGGCGGGATCCGTGAGATCCGCCACGGGAACCGTGAAGACCCTGGCGGTTTCGTTCGGATCGACGACCCCGACCGGGCTGGGCTCGCGCCACCAGCCGAGCACCGGCGTGACGACGAAGCCGCTCACCGGGATGTACAGCCGGGGCAGGACGCCGAAGAGCTGGACGCCGGCGGGGTCGAGGCCGGTCTCCTCCTCCGCCTCGCGCAGGGCGGCCCGCAGCGGTCCGTCACCCCTCGGGTCGCCGTCCTCCGGGTCGAGGGCGCCGCCGGGGAACGAGGGCTGCCCGGCGTGCGAACGCAGGGAACTCGCTCGCTCCATGAGCAGCAGCTCCGGCCCGTACTCGCCCTCCCCGAACAGGATCAGCACGGCGGACTGGCGGCCGGCGCCGTCCTCGGGGGGCAGGAAGCGGCTCAGCTGCGTCGGCCGGACCGTCTCCACGGCGTGCACCACCGGGTCCAGCCAGGCGGGCAGGCCCTCCTTGCTCACCGTCACCGGGCCGCCCTGTGTGTCGCTCGCGCGCGTCATCGCCACCCCCGTCGTCCTGACGCTTCCAACGCACGACCGCCCCGAGATCGTTCCGCGAGGGGCCGGAGTCCCCTGTACGGGGGGCTTGCGGGGGTGTGCGGGCGGCTCGGGCGGCTCATCCGGCCCCCAGGGGCGGCGCCGGCTTGCCGCCCGCGTCCAGGTAGGCCTGCGGAGGCCTCAGGCGCTGGCCGGGGAAGCCGCCCTTCTCGTACTTGAGGAGCTTCTTCGCCTTCTCCGGGTCGGTCTCGCCCTCGCCGTACGCCGGGCAGAGCGGGGCGATCGGGCAGGCGCCGCAGGCGGGCTTGCGGGCGTGGCAGATGCGGCGGCCGTGCCAGATCACGTGGTGCGAGAGATCCGTCCAGTCGCTCTTGGGGAAGAGCGCGCCGATGGCGGCCTCGATCTTGTCGGGGTCGGTCTCGGCGGTCCACTGCCAGCGGCGCACCAGGCGCTGGAAGTGCGTGTCCACGGTGATGCCGGGGCGCCCGAAGGCGTTGCCGAGCACGACGAACGCGGTCTTGCGGCCGACGCCGGGCAGCTTGACGAGGTCCTCCAGCCGGCCGGGCACCTCACCGCCGAAGTCCTCCACCAGCGCCTTGGACAGCCCTATGACCGACTTCGTCTTGGCCCGGAAGAAGCCGCAGGGGCGGAGGATCTCCTCCACCTCCTCCGGGTTGGCGGCGGCGAGGTCCTCGGGGGTGGGGTACTTGGCGAAGAGCGCGGGTGTCGTCTGGTTGACGCGCAGGTCGGTGGTCTGGGCGGACAGGACCGTGGCGACCACCAGCTGGAAGGGGTTGTCGAAGTCCAGCTCGGGGTGGGCGTACGGGTAGACCTCGGCGAGCTCGCGGTTGATCCGGCGGGCGCGGCGGACCAGGGCGGTGCGCGACTCGCCGCCCGGCGGGTGGACGACGGCCTTGGCGGGGGCCGCGCCCTTGACCCGGGCGGTGGCCTTCTTGGGCGCGACGGTGACCTTCTTGGCGGCGGGGGCCTTCTTCACGGCCGCCTTCGTGGCGGCGGGAGCCTTCTTCACGGCCGCCTTCTTCACGGCCCCCTTCTTCACCGCCGCCTTCTTCGCGGAAGCCGCTTTTTTCGCAGAAGCCGCTTTCTTCGCGGAGCCGGCTTTCCTCGCAGCGGCGGCCGTCGCCTCCCCTGTCGCTTTCGCCGTTTTCCTACCGCCATCGGGGCTCTGTTCGCCCACAGCGGAATCCCGACGTACAACCACCCGCGCAGCCCCCTCGGCCTGTGCTCTCACCGGCGATTTGGACACCCGGCCAGCCTAAGGCCAGCCACCGACATCCGCCCCGGCCCCTGAAGATCGGCGCCCAATTGGACCCCTGCCGCGTACCCCGGGACACCTGTGCGGCATCCTTGTGACAGATCACACTGTTTGGACCGTCCGGCAAAATGGGCACCACGGTCCCCTGGTACGCGGGGGTGCAAGATCCCCTGAGCAGGTCGAAAGGGAGAGAACTCGTGGACGACGTTCTGCGGCGCAATCCGCTCTTCGCGGCGCTCGATGACGAGCAGGCCGCGGAGCTCCGCGCCTCCATGAGTGAGGTGACCCTCGCCCGCGGTGACTCACTGTTCCACGAGGGCGACCCCGGCGACCGCCTGTACGTGGTCACGGAGGGCAAGGTCAAGCTCCACCGCACGTCCCCCGACGGCCGCGAGAACATGCTCGCCGTCGTCGGCCCCGGCGAGCTCATCGGCGAGCTGTCGCTGTTCGACCCGGGCCCGCGCACGGCGACCGCCACGGCGCTGACCGAGGTGAAGCTGCTCGGCCTCGGCCACGGCGACCTCCAGCCCTGGCTGAACGCCCGCCCGGAGGTGGCCTCGGCGCTCCTGCGCGCCGTCGCACGCCGGCTGCGCAAGACCAACGACGCGATGTCCGACCTCGTCTTCTCGGACGTCCCGGGCCGCGTCGCCCGCGCCCTGCTCGACCTGTCCCGCCGGTTCGGCGTGCAGTCGGAGGAGGGCATCCACGTCGTCCACGACCTCACGCAGGAGGAACTGGCCCAGCTGGTCGGCGCGTCCCGCGAGACGGTCAACAAGGCCCTGGCGGACTTCGCCCAGCGCGGCTGGCTGCGCCTGGAGGCCCGCGCGGTGATCCTCCTGGACGTGGAGCGCCTCGCCAAGCGCTCGCGCTGACGCGCCCCGGCCGTACGTCTTCGGGCCCTGTCCCTCACGGGACGGGGCCCGACGTCATGCACGGCACCGCACCAGGAGGGCGCCTTCCCGGCCGTCCGGCTCTGCGCCGAACAGGAGCGCCTGCCCAGCCGTCATGCCCGGCCGCGAACAGGAGCGCCAGCCCGGCCGTCCCGCCCGGCGCCGAAAAAAGAGCCGCGCCGGAGAGCCCTCTCACGGCACAGTGACCACATGGCCGGAACCGTTCACCGCCCCGGGCTCGACGCGCGGGGCTTCATCGCCCGGGAGGGCTCCCTCGCGCGCGTGCCCCGCGCCTTCCGCCCCGTCGTCGCCGCGACCAGGGACGGGCTGACCGACGTGTTCGGGGCGCGGCTGCACAGCGCGTACCTCTACGGGTCGATTCCGCGCGGCACCGCGCGCGTGGGACGCAGTGACCTCGACCTGCTGCTCGCCCTGCGCGAGGAGCCGACCGAAGCGGACCGGGCCGACGCCCGTGCGCTCGGCGCGGCGCTGGACGCGGAGTTCGACCAGATCGACGGCCACGGGACGCTGCTCTACAGCCGGGAGCGGCTGCTGAGCGACCTGGAGCGGCACGACCTGGGCTGGTTCCTCGCCTGCCTGTGCACCCCGCTGCTGGGCGAGGACCTGGCGGCGCGTCTGCCGCGCTACCGACCCGACTCACTGCTGGCCCGCGAGACCAACGGCGATCTGCACCTGCTCCTGCCCGGCTGGCGCCGGCGGATCGCCGAGGCGGACGACACGGCCGAGGCCCGCCGTCCGCTCGTCCGTTTCATGTCCCGGCACCTCGTCCGCACCGGCTTCACGCTCGTCATGCCCCGTTGGAACGGCTGGACCAGCGACCTGCGGGAGATGGCGGAGGCGTTCGCCGGGTACTACCCGCAGCGCGCCGAGCAACTGCGGGCAGCGGCCGTCCTCGGGCGCGAGCCGACGGGGGACGCCGCCGTGCTCCGGTCGTACGTCGACGACCTCGGACCGTGGCTCGCCGCCGAGTACGCGCGCGTGCACGGCGTCAAAGCGCCCCGACCCGCATGAGGGCTCCTAGATGAGTCCGTGCTCCTCCAGATAGTCCAGCTGTGCCCGTACCGACAGCTCGGCCGCCGGCCACAGGGAGCGGTCCACGTCGGCGTAGACGTGGGCTACGACCTCGGCGGGGGTGCGGTAGCCGTCCTCGACCGCTGTCTCGACCTGGGCGAGGCGGTGGGCGCGGTGGGCCAGGTAGTACTCGACGGCGCCCTGGGCGTCCTCCAGGACGGGGCCGTGGCCCGGCAGGACCGTGTGGACGCCGTCGTCGACCGTGAGGGACCTGAGGCGGCGCAGGGAGTCCAGGTAGTCGCCGAGGCGGCCGTCGGGGTGGGCCACGACCGTCGTGCCGCGCCCCAGGATCGTGTCGCCCGTCAGGACCGCCTGGTCCGCCGGGAGGTGGAAGGAGAGCGAGTCGGCGGTGTGGCCGGGCGTCGCCACGACCCGCAGTTCGAGGCCGCCGGTGGTGATCACGGCCCCGGCGGCCAGGCCCTCGTCGCCCAGCCGCAGCGCCGGGTCGAGGGCACGCACGCGCGTGCCGGTCAGTTCCGCGAACCGGGCGGCGCCCGCCGCGTGGTCGGGGTGACCGTGGGTCAGCAGGGTCAGGGCGACACGCTTGCCGGCCTGCTCGGCCGTGGCGACGACATGCCGCAGGTGCCCTTCGTCCAGCGGCCCCGGGTCGACCACCACCGCCAGGTCCGAGTCGGGCTCGGAGAGGATCCAGGTGTTCGTGCCGTCCAGGGTCATCGCCGACGGGTTGGGGGCCAGGACGTTGACGGCCCGCGCGGTGGCCGGTCCCGAGAGGACTCCGCCTCGGGGCTGGCCGGGAAGGGCTGCTGCGTCCGTCATGCGCCGGCTCCACCGGTAGGGGCGGTCGGAACGTGCTTGGTGAACTCGTCGTGGCCCGGCCAGGAGAGCACGATCTCGCCGTCCACCAGGCGGGCGGTGGCCAGGACGGGCGTGAGGTCCCGGTCGGGGGCGGCGGCGAGCGCCTGGGCGGCCGTCTCGTACGCCGTCAGCTGCCGCAGGGTCGCGATGGTCGGCGGCATCATCAGCAACTCGCCCCGGTCGTACCCGGCCGCCGCATCGCCCGGGGCGATCCACACCGTGCGGTCCGCCTCCGTGGAGGCGTTGCGGGTGCGCTGCCCCTCGGGGAGGGCGGCCACGAAGAACCAGGTGTCGTAGCGGCGGGCCTCGAACTCCGGGGTGATCCAGCGGGTCCAGGCGCCGAGCAGGTCGGAGCGCAGGACCAGGCCGCGGCGGTCCAGGAACTCCGCGAAGGACAGGTCCCGGGCGACCAGGGCGGCACGGTCCGCCTCCCAGTCGGCGCCGGTGGTGTCGCCGACGACCGAGTCGGGCGCCGGGCCGGCGAGCAGCACGCCCGCCTCCTCGTACGTCTCCCGTACGGCCGCGCAGACGATCGCCTGGGCCGCCGTCTCGTCGACGCCGAGCCGGTCCGCCCACCACGCGCGCGTGGGGCCCGCCCAGCGCACCTGGTGGTCGTCGTCGCGCGGGTCGACGCCGCCGCCCGGATACGCGTACGCGCCCCCGGCGAAGGCCATGGAGGCGCGTCGGCGCAGCATGTGGACGACGGGGCCGGAGCCGGTGTCCTTCAGGAGCATGACGGTCGCCGCGCGCCTGGGGGTGACCGGAGTGAGGGTGCCGGCCGCGAGTGCGCGGATGCGGTCCGGCCACTCCGGGGGATACCACTGACCGTTCGCCATGGGCGCGAGGCTATCCCGTGACGGGCGGATGTTCGAGTGGCCCCGGGGACGGATTCCGCAGCTGGGACCCCCGGAAAGGGGCAGCTGGGGTCCCCGGGAAGGAGCAGCTGGAGCCCCCGGGAAGGGGTTGCGCGAGGGGAGGTGTTACGCGAGCTCCACCTGGATCTCGACCTCCACCGGCGCGTCCAGCGGCAGCACCGCCACGCCGACCGCACTGCGCGCGTGCACGCCCTTGTCGCCGAGGACCTCGCCGAGCAGCTCGCTCGCGCCGTTCAGCACGGCGGGCTGGCCGGTGAAGTCCGAGGCCGAGGCCACGAAGCCGACGACCTTCACCACGCGCGCGATGCGGTCCAGGTCACCGGCGACGGACTTCACGGCGGCCAGGGCGTTCAGCGCACACGTGCGTGCCAGCGCCTTGGCCTCCTCCGGGGTGACCTCCGCACCGACCTTGCCGGTGACCGGAAGCTTGCCGTCCACCATGGGGAGCTGCCCGGCGGTGTAGACGTACGGGCCGGACTGCACGGCCGGCTGGTAGGCGGCGAGCGGCGGGACGACGTCGGGCAGGCTCAGGCCCAGCTCGGCGAGCTTCGCCTCGACGGCGCCCACTACTGCTTCTCCCGCTTCAGGTAGGCCACGAGCTGCTCGGGGTTGTTCGGCCCGGGCACGACCTGGACGAGCTCCCAGCCGTCCTCGCCCCAGGTGTCCAGAATCTGCTTCGTGGCGTGGACGAGCAGCGGCACGGTTGCGTATTCCCACTTGGTCATGCGGCCGACTTTAGCCCCTGTCCGAGCGGGGTCACGGCGGCGGTCCGGGGCCGGCCCCGGCACAGGTTGTCCACAGCCTCCCGCGTAGCCCGGGCGCGGACTGGTTAGGCTCGAATACGTGAGCAGGCTCCAGGTCGTCAGCGGCAAGGGCGGTACCGGCAAGACCACGGTGGCCGCGGCCCTAGCGCTGGCCCTGGCCACGGAGGGGAAGCGGACGCTTCTCGTCGAGGTCGAGGGCCGTCAGGGCATCGCGCAGCTCTTCGAGACCGAAGCGCTGCCTTATGAGGAGCGGAAGATCGC
Organism: Streptomyces sp. NPDC006140; assembly: GCF_040628815.1. Lineage (NCBI taxonomy): Bacteria > Bacillati > Actinomycetota > Actinomycetes > Kitasatosporales > Streptomycetaceae > Streptomyces > Streptomyces sp. NPDC006140. Next base: position 177,351 of record NZ_JBEXTS010000005.1, read on the forward strand.
CGTCGCTCCAGGGGGCGGGGAGGTGTACGCCCTCGCCATCGACCCCGAACTGGCCCTTCTGGACTACCTCCAGATGTTCTACAAGCTGGGCAGCGCCGGACGGGCCCTGAAGAAGCTCGGCGCGATCGACTTCGCCACCACCATCGCGCCCGGTCTGAGGGACGTACTCCTGACCGGCAAGGCGTGCGAGGCGGTGCGCCGCAAGGACAAGAACGGGCGGTTCGCCTACGACTACGTCGTCATGGACGCCCCGCCCACGGGGCGCATCACGCGTTTCCTGAACGTCAACGACGAGGTCGCGGGCCTCGCCAAGATCGGCCCCATACACAATCAGGCCCAGGCCGTGATGCGGGTGCTGAAGTCGCCGGAGACGGCCGTGCACCTGGTGACGCTGCTGGAGGAGATGCCCGTCCAGGAGACCGTGGACGGCATCGCCGAGCTGCGGTCGGCGCGGCTGCCGGTGGGGCGGATCATCGTGAACATGGTGCGGCCGGAGGTGTTGGACGCGGCCGACCTGGAACTCGTACGCACGGTCCCGCGTTCCACAGTCGCGCGGTCGCTGTCGTCCGCCGGGCTCGGCGGGGCGCGGCGCGGCGGGCACGCGGAGCGGCTGGTGGACCCGCTGCTCACCCAGGCCGAGGAGTACGCCGAGCGGTACGCGCTGGAGCACGAGCAGCGTGCGGTCCTCACCGAGCTGGGCCTGCCGCTGCACGAACTGCCGCTGTTCGCCGAGGGCATGGACCTGGCGGGGCTGTACGAGCTGGCCCGCGAGCTGCGCGAGCAGGGCGTGTCGTGAGCCGGCCGCGCACAGGGCTCCGAGCCAGCACAGGGCTCCGGCCCGGCACAGGGCTCCGGCCCGGCACACAGGCAAGGACCGTCATGAGTCGGAAGCAGGGGATGTCATGAGTCGTCCGGACCCGGCCCACCACCATCTGTCGCCGGCGCGTCTGCTCGACGTCGATCCGCTGCTGGAGGACCCGAAGACCCGCATCGTGGTCTGCTGCGGCGCGGGCGGGGTCGGCAAGACCACGACCGCGGCGGCCCTGGGCCTGCGCGCGGCCGAGCGGGGCCGCAAGGTGGTCGTGCTCACCATCGACCCGGCCCGCCGGCTGGCCCAGTCCATGGGCATCGACTCCCTCGACAACACCCCGCGCCGGGTCAAGGGCATCGACGACTCCGCGGGCGGCGAACTGCACGCGATGATGCTCGACATGAAGCGCACCTTCGACGAGATCGTCGAGGCGCACGCGGACCGCGAGCGGGCGGCCGCCATCCTGGGCAACCCCTTCTACCAGTCGCTCTCGGCGGGCTTCGCGGGCACGCAGGAGTACATGGCGATGGAGAAGCTCGGCCAGCTGCGCGCCCGGGACGAGTGGGACCTGATCATCGTCGACACCCCGCCGTCCCGCTCGGCGCTGGACTTCCTGGACGCGCCGAAGCGGCTCGGGTCGTTCCTGGACGGGCGGCTGATCCGGCTGCTGACGGCCCCGGCGAAGCTGGGCGGCCGCGCCGGGATGAAGTTCCTGAACGTCGGGATGTCGATGATGACCGGCACGCTGGGCAAGCTTCTCGGCGGCCAGCTCCTGAAGGACGTCCAGACGTTCGTCTCCGCGATGGACACGACCTTCGGCGGCTTCCGCACGCGCGCGGACGCCACGTACAAGCTGCTCCAGGCGCCGGGGACGGCGTTCCTCGTGGTCGCGGCCCCGGAGCGGGACGCGCTGCGCGAGGCCGCGTACTTCGTGGAACGCCTGGCCGCGGAGGACATGCCGCTCGCCGGGCTGGTGCTCAACCGGGTCCACGGCAGCGGCGCCGACGGGCTGTCGGCCGAGCGTGCGCTCGCCGCCGCGGAAAATCTTGAGGACTCCCGCATTGTGGATCAGGAGGGCGGGAAAGCTGGACTTCGTAACTCTCCCGACACGTACGGCAGTTCAGACTCTCCCACGGACGAAACCCCAGCTCCGGACGCTGCTGAGGCCTCCGACGGTGGCTCCCCCGCCGAGGACGACGCCGAGCACGCCGAGCGCTCCGTCGACCAGCTCACGGCAGGCCTGCTGAGGCTGCACGCCGAACGTATGCAGTTGCTCTCCCGCGAGCAGCGCACGCGTGACCGCTTCACCGCGCTCCACCCCGAGGTGGCCGTGACGGAAGTGGCCGCGCTGCCCGGTGACGTGCACGACCTCGCGGGACTGCGCGACATCGGCGACCGGCTCGCGGCCAACGAACGCGAGCTGCCCGACGCGTCCGCTGTCTCCGACGCGTCCGCTGCGTCCGGCCTGCCCGAGGCGAGCGCCTGACGGACGCGGCCGGGTGCCACCGCCGCATGCGGCGGTCCCGGTGCTGCTGCCGCCGCAGCGGCCAACCGACGCTGCCGCCGAGCGGCGACCCGGTGCTGCTGCCGAAGCGGCCAAAGGGCCCGTCAAGGGCCCTGAGACGTGCGGAGACCCCGGAGGGAACTCCTCAGCTCACCGCGGCGTAGTTCTCGTAGACCTCGTCGTCGTCGAGAGGCACCACACCCGTGCCGCGCTCGTACTCCGAGCGCGCGGTCTCCAGCAGCCGGCGCCAGGAGGTCACCGTGGGCCGCCTGCGCAGCAGTGCGCGGCGCTCCCGCTCCGTCATGCCTCCCCACACGCCGAACTCGACGCGGTTGTCGAGCGCGTCGGCCAGGCACTCCGTACGCACCGGACATCCGGTGCACACCGCCTTGGCCCTGTTCTGCGCTGCTCCTTGAACGAACAGTTCATCCGGATCGGTAGTGCGGCAGGCCGCCTGCGCACTCCAGTCGGTTACCCAGCCCATACCGGCGCCGTCCTCTCCCGAATCGAGGCTCCCCCACGGCGGCAGCGGCATATTCACCGCCGCCAGTTGAGGACGTTACGGAAGGTGGGCACGGCGCAACACCCCCAGCGGGCCCAATCTTGAATGGCCCGAACGGACTATGGGTAAGCGGCAGATCACCCGGGGGAGTGAGCTGGCGACATACGTAACTTTCCCGGCAAACCAGGACAGTTCAGTTGCGTCACAACGGACGCCGTATGACACACAAGGCGGATTCGGACACGACCCCACCAAAAAAGTTGGGGAACACCCGGAACGATTCGGGGTCGCCGGACGTATTGATACGTGACCTCACTGCTGTGACAGTTGAGAGCAGCTTAGGCCAATGCCTATACGCCTGTCCGGCGAATGAGAACGTAGGCTGCCCTCATGCCAAAGAAGCGCTCGGGCGGTGGTCTGTCTCCCACGCAGCAGGCCGCCAAGTTCCTCGGTGTCAGTGTCCTCGCGGGGGCCGTGCTGGCCGGTATCGCGCTGCCCGCGGTGGGCGCGCTGGGGCTGGCGGCGAAGGGATCGGTCGAGAGCTTCGACGAGCTCCCGGCCAACCTCAAGACGCCGCCGCTGAGCCAGCGCACCACCATCCTCGACGCCGACGGCGGCCAGATCGCCACCGTCTACTCGCGCGACCGCACGGTGGTCCCCCTCAAGGACATCGCGCCGGACATGCAGAAGGCGATCGTCGCGATCGAGGACTCGCGCTTCTACCAGCACGGCGCGGTCGACCTGAAGGGCGTCCTGCGCGCCCTCAACAAGAACGCCCAGAGCGGTGGAGTCTCCGAGGGCGCCTCCACCCTGACGCAGCAGTACGTGAAGAACGTCTTCGTCGAGGAGGCGGGCGACGACCCGACGAAGGTCGCGCAGGCCACCCAGCAGACCATCGGCCGCAAGATCCGCGAGCTCAAGTACGCGATCCAGGTCGAGGAGGAGCTGGGCAAGAAGAAGATCCTCGAGAACTACCTCAACATCACCTTCTTCGGCCAGCAGGCCTACGGCGTCGAGGCCGCGGCCCGGCGCTACTTCTCCAAGTCCGCCAAGGACCTGAACCTCCAGGAGTCGGCCCTCCTCGCCGGCATCGTCCAGTCGCCCAGCCGGTACGACCCGGTCAACGACGAGGCGGAGGCCACCAAGCGCCGCAACACCGTGCTGCGCCGGATGGCCGAGGTCGGCGACATCTCCCGGGCCCAGGCCGCCGAGGCGATGAAGGCGCCGCTGGGCCTGAAGGTCAGCAAGCCGAGAAACGGCTGCATCACGGCGGTCAAGGGCGCCGGCTTCTTCTGCGACTACGTGCGCGAGGTCTTCCTGACCGACCCGGTCTTCGGCAAGACCAGGGAGGCCCGGGCGAAGGTCTGGAACCAGGGCGGTCTCACCATCCGCACCACCATGGACCCGCAGGCGCAGGACTCGGCGCAGCGGTCCATCAAGGACCACGTCTACAAGAGCGACCCGGTGGCCACCGCCGTCACCCTCGTCGAACCCGGCACCGGCAAGATCCTGGCCATGGGCCAGTCGCGTCCGTACGGCTTCAAGAAGAACGAGACGCAGATCAACCTCTCCGTCGACCAGGCGATGGGCGGCGGCATGGGCTACCAGCCCGGTTCGACGTTCAAGCCGATCGTGGCCGCCGCCGCCCTCGAGGACGGCATGCCGGCCAACAAGGTGTACTCCTCGCCGTACCGGATGGCGTACCCGAGCCCGGTCGCGGCCTGCGACGGCAAGAAGTGGCTGAACGACCCCCGCAACCCGGCGAAGCTCGAGAACGAGAACTCTTCGGAGGTCGGCCCGTACGACATGAAGGAGGCGACCGCGAAGTCGGTCAACACCTACTACGTGCAGATGATCAGCGACATCGGCATCTGCCCGGTGACGACGATGGCGAAGAAGATGGGCGTCGTGCGGGCCGACGGCGACAAGATGCCCCAGGTGCCCTCCATCGCCCTCGGCACGCAGGAGATGTCCCCGCTGACCATGGCGAACGCGTATGCGACCTTCGCCTCGCGCGGCATGTACTGCACGCCGGTCGCCATCGAGTCGGTCAGCCAGCGGGTCGGTGACGACACCCGCAAGCTCGAGGTCCCGAAGTCGACGTGCTCGCGCGCGATGTCGGAGAAGACCGCCGACACGATCAACGCGCTGCTGAAGGGCGTCGTCGAGGACGGTACGGGCCGGAAGGCCGGTCTCGGGAACGGCCGGGACAGCGCCGGCAAGACCGGTACGACGGACGAGCGCTACGCGGCCTGGTTCGTGGGCTACACGCCGAACATGGCGGGCGCGGTGTGGGTCGGCGACCCGGCGCACAAGCGGAGGATGACCAACATCACCATCGGCGGCCGGCCGTACGACAAGGTCTTCGGTGGCGAGGTCCCCGGCCCCATCTGGAAGGACATGATGTACGGGGCGCTGGAGGGCAAGCCCGTCGAGAGCTTCAACACCGTCCACATCCCCGACGGCATCGACCGGGACCGCGGCGACGACAACGGCGGCGGGGGCGGCCGCGACGACGGGGACAACGGCGACAACGACGGCTTCATCGGCGGCCTGGTCGGCGGCAACAACAACGGCGGCGGGGGCGGCGATCCCGTCCCGACGCCTTCGTTCTCCATCCCCGAGGGATTCTTCCGGGGCCAGGACAACGGGGGCGGGAACGGCAACGGCGGGCGGTTCGGCTGAGCGGCCGGTGTGACCTGACGGGCGTGACCGGCGTAACCGAACCGGCGTGACCGAACGGGCGTGATCTGACAAGGGGCGGCCCTCCTGCTTCCCGGCTGGGAAGGAGGAGGGCCGCCCCTTGTTCTGTGAGCCGGTCTGTGCCGACCAAGTTCTGTGAGCCAGTCGGCGGAGACCAGGCTCAACAGGCCGGTCGGCGGAGACCAGGCTCGGTAAGACGGTGGCGGTGATCGCCGGCCGGTCAGCCGGCCAGCAGCTTCTTCACCGCGGCGGCGACACGGCCGCCCTCGGCCTGACCGGCCACCTTCGGGTTCACGATCTTCATGACCGCGCCCATGGCCCGCGGCCCCTCCGCACCGGCCGCCTTGGCCTCCTCGACGGCCTGGGCCACGATCCGCTGGAGCTCCTCGTCGGACAGCTGCTTGGGCAGGTACTCGGCGAGCACCTCACCCTCCGCCTTCTCCCGCTCGGCCTGCTCGGCGCGACCGCCCTGCGCGAAGGCCTCGGCCGCCTCACGCCGCTTCTTCGCCTCCCGGGTGATCACCTTCTGCACCTCGTCGTCGGAGAGCTCGCGCTTCTCCTTGCCCGCGACCTCCTCCTTCGTGATCGCGGCGAGCGTCAGCCGGAGCGTCGAGGAGCGCAGCTCGTCGCGCTCCTTGATCGCGGCGTTGAGGTCATCCTGCAGCTTCGACTTGAGCGTGGTCATGGGGTCGATTGTCGCAGGTGCGACGGAAAAGGCGCCCCTTGATTTACGGGACGTCGGCCCGCTCCCTCTACGGGACGGCAGGGCAAGGGCCGGTGTCGCCAGGCCAATTCGCGCACCGCCGGGCGCGGGCATCCCACGCGGTCTGACACGATGGTCGTATGCGCGCGCGATACGGAGTCCCCCTGGGAATCGCGGCGGCTGGTGCCGCCGGTCTGTTGTACGCGGCGGGCTTCGAGGCCCGCTCCTTCCGCCTCCGCCGGGTCACCGTCCCGGTCCTGCCCTCAGGGATGCGCCCCCTGCGCGTGCTCCAGGTGTCGGACATCCACATGGTGGGCGGCCAGCGCAAGAAGCAGCGCTGGCTGCGGTCCCTGGCGGGCCTGCGCCCCGACTTCGTGATCAACACGGGCGACAACCTCTCCGACCCGGAGGGCGTCCCGGAGGTCCTGGACGCGCTCGGCCCGCTGATGGAGTTCCCGGGCGCGTACGTCTTCGGCTCCAACGACTACTACGGCCCGAAGCTGCGCAACCCCGCCCGCTACCTGATGGAGAAGGCCCAGGGCCGCCACGGCCTGAACGGCAACCCGCCGGCCGTCGGCGCGGTGCACAACCCGTGGGAGGACCTGCGGGACGGTTTCGACGCGGCCGGCTGGCTCAACCTGACGAACACGCGCGGCACGCTCAAGGTCGAGGGCCTGTCGCTGGAGCTGACGGGCCTGGACGACCCGCACATCAAGAGGGACCGCTACGACCAGGTGGCCGGCGGCCCGTCGGACACGGCGGACTTCTCGATGGGCGTCGTCCACGCCCCGTACCTGCGCACCCTGGACGCCTTCACCGCTGACGACTACCCCCTGATCCTGGCCGGCCACACCCACGGCGGCCAGCTCTGCATCCCCTTCTACGGCGCCCTGGTCACCAACTGCGACCTGGACACGGACCGGGTGAAGGGCCTGTCCACACACACGGCGGAGGGCCGTACGTCGTACCTCCACGTGTCGGCGGGGTGCGGCACGAACCGCTACACGCCGGTACGGTTCGCCTGCCCGCCGGAGGCGACACTGCTGACGCTGGTGGGACGGGAGTAGCCCAGGGCGTCGAAGGGGCGTAGGGCGGGCCGGACCAGGCAAAGGCGGCAGGGGTAACCCACACAGCCGCACCCACATCGCCCCCTTTGTCCGGTTCTGTCAGCGTGGGGGCATGACAGCCCCGATACCCAGGGACCTCCCGGACCTCCCCGCGATCCCGCGCAAGCCCGCACTCCGGCCCTCCCCCGTCCCCGCCACGGCCGTCGTCACCCCGGTCCGCCGCCCCGCGGCAGCGGCCTACCGCCTGCTGATCGCCCTCGCGGCGGCCGCCGGCGTGACGCTCGAACTGCTCCTCGGTGACCCGTCCCGGGTCCTGGGCTACTTCGCGGTCCAGAGCAACATCCTGCTGGCCGTGGTCATGACCTTCTCGGCCCGCCGCGCGTGGACGGCCAGCCGCCCCCTGCCGGGTTCCGTCCTGGGCGCGACCCTGCTCTACGTCGTCATCGCGGCCCTCGTGCACCATCTGCTCCTGGTGAACGAGGCGAGCCCCTTCTCCCTCACGGGCGAGGCCGCGACCCCGAAGGGCTGGCAGGCCCTGGCCCACCACACGCTCCACACGGTGACGCCGATCGCGGCCGTACTGGACTGGCTCCTGCTCACGACCCCCGGCCGCCTGCACCTGCGCCACGCCCCGACCTGGCTGCTCTACCCCCTGGCCTACCTGGCCTTCTCCCTCACCCGGGGCGAACTGCTCCTCCCCGGCACTCCCGACCGCTACCTCTACCCCTTCCTGGACGTCGGCCAGGACGGCTACAAGCGCGTCCTCGGCAACGCCCTCCTCCTGGGCCTCTCCTTCTACGCCCTGGCCGTCCTCCTCGTGGCCCTGGACCACGCCCGCCCGAACCCCATCCGCCACCGCGGGAAAACCGGATTTCGTGTCTAGCGACCGGTGGGCTAAAGTAAACGTCGTCGCCGCGAGAGCAGCGACATCGGGGTGTAGCGCAGCTTGGCAGCGCGCTTCGTTCGGGACGAAGAGGTCGTGGGTTCAAATCCCGCCACCCCGACAGCTAAGTAGCAGATCAGAGGGCCCTTACCGAATCGGTAAGGGCCCTCTGGCGTTGCTGCGTGTCTATCTGCGTGACTACCGCTCTGAATCCCGCTTGAAGATGCCGTCCATAACCACCGCGCCGGTCTGGATCACGGGCCGGATCTGCTTCCGGTACACCTCCTCGGTCACGGCCGTGCCGGAGTGACCGACGAGGCGGGAGATCTCCTCCAGCGGAACACCTCGGTCGGACAGCAGGGACACGAAGCTGTGGCGGAGCTCCCTCGGTGTCCACTCGTCGGCGTTGATCCCCTCGGCGTCCTTGAGCGCCTGGCGGAAGGCCCGCCGGACGTTGGTGGCGTCGAGCGGCTTGCCGACGGCCGAGGAGAAGACCAGTCCGTATTCCTCCCAGCTGTCGCCAGCGGCGAGCCGCTCCCAGCCTTGGTCCTCGAACTGCTGCCACAGGACATCGACGCAACGCGCCGGCAGAGCGAGCGTTCGCCCGGACTTCCGGGTCTTGGTGTCCCCGCCGCGCCGGACCGAGCGCCACACGGCGATGTGCGGGGGCTGCGGCGGATCGGCGTCCGGCCTGCCCTTGAGGAAGACGTGGTCCCAGGTCAGCGCCCGCAGCTCCTCAGTGCGGGCACCGGTCAGCAGGGCGACGACGATGTACGCGTGCATCGAGGTTCCCTCGGCCGCCTTGAGTACCGCCTCGGCCTGGGCCAAGGTGAGCGCCTTGGACGGTCGCCCGGCCTGGCCCTGGGGCACGGAGCACAGCTCGACGACGTTGCGCTTCACCTTGTCCCGCGCCATGGCCCGCTTGACCGAGCGGTTCAGGCAGGAGTGGACGGACTGCAGCGTGCGGGTGCTGAGCGTCTTGGCCTTGGCGGCCAGCCAGCGGTCGACGTCCTCCGCACTGAGGTCGCGGAGCTTCCGGGCGCCCAGAGCGGGGATCACGTGGTTCTGGCTCAGGATGGTGCAGGTCTCGACGGTGCCCGGGTCACGACCCGCCAGGCCGAAGGCAAGCCAGTCGTTCACGGCGTCGGCGACGGTGTAGCCCGTGGGCGCGATCGCAAGACCGTCTTCGTGGTCCCGCAGCACCTCCTTGAGCTTGTTCTTCGCCTCTGTCTTGGTCCTGCCACTCCCCCGCTTCACGATCCGCTTGCCGCTCGGATCAAAGCCAAGGTTCGCCGTGGCGACCCAACGCTGTCTCTTCTCGTCCCAGTGGAGCCCACCGTCGCCGCGGCTGCGTCGCTTGGTCATCAGGCGGCCTCCTCCAGCTGGTGCTGGATGAAGTCGCGTACCGCGTCGGCGGGTATCCGGCGAGCTCCGTCAATCTTGATGGAGGCCAGCCGGTGCGTACGGATCAGGTCGTAGACCTTGGAGCGTCCGACCTTGAGCCGTGTCATGACGTCCGACACCGTCAGCAGTTCAAGGGTGGCAGTGGTCATGCTGCGGCTCCTTCCAGGGCGAGTTGGTCGTGTAGGGCTTCGCGGGCGGTTTCGCGGTTGAGTTGTAGGTCGCGGGCGATGGTGGCGGCGAGGGCGGATTCGCCGGGGGTGTGGCCGTGTCCGGCGTACTGCCAGTCGGCCAGGACCAGGACGGTGTCTGGCTCGACGTCCTCCAGGTCGAGGACGGCGTGTTCCTGGGCGGCGCGGTAGTCGGCGCGAGCCTGGCGAAGGGCGCCGAGGGTGGTGGAGTAGCGGCGGGACTTGGAGGAGAAGTGGCCGCGAAAGCCGAGCATGTGAGCCCAAGCCCACAGGCGCCGGTCGGGGTAGAGCGGGTCGAGCACCTTGCAGGCCTCGATGAGGCGGCGGGTGTGGGCCGGGACCTGATGACGGTCGAGTTCGGAGAGTTCGCCGATGCGGCGGTCCAGGGTGCCGGTGTTCTCGGCAGCCTTGCTCCGTCACCTGCTCCGCTCCTTCGACGTCCGCCGCGACGACCTCAGCTCGTTCCGCCGGGTACGCGCCTCGATGCACGACCTCATGTGCCTGCGCACCGCTCTCTCCTACGGCTCCGGACACTGGAATCCGGTGCTCGCTCCCGGGGAGCGCCAGGGCTACCGACGGTGGGCGGTCGCCGACCAGGCCGAAGTGGCGGCCAGTCTCGCCGAGGACCTGACCGGCCTCGTCGAGGACGGCCTGGCCGAATCGGTCGGCGTCGTATGCCGGAAGCTGGAGACCTGTCTCGCCGCGCTCGACTGCGCGGCGGCCGGCCATCCCGTCCTGGGCGACAAGTGGCTGCCGCTGCTCGTCGGCGCGCCGCCCCGCCCGTCGATCAACCCGGCTCGCGGGGAGACGTGGGAGTGGTTCCGTCCGGTTCAGCGACGCGTGGCCAGAGCGCTCCTGGGCTGCTGGCCCGTCGACGACCCGCTGCAGAAGCCTCCCAGTCTGGGCGCCCCAGACGCCGGCTGGCTGCCCCAGCGGTACGCCGACGGGTGGTTCCTTCGCCGCGGCGACGCCCACAGCCCCATCACCGGCGGACAGCTTCTCGGATGGCTGTCCGCGGTCTCCACCGATGGCGCGTAGACCGCGCCTCTCCTCCTCGGGAGGCTTCTGATGCCCGTCACCCGCACCGCCCCTACGGACCTGGAGAGTCTCTACGCCCCGTTGTCGAACACCGGGCCGGACACGGCGGTCTCCGTCATCCTCAAGCTCCGGGGAGAGACCTGCGACATCGACTGCCTGTACTGCTTCGAGAAGCGCAAGGAGGCACCGGGCGGCGCCCGGCTCAGCGCGGCACAGGTCCACCGCCTCGGTTCGATCTTCTCCGGGCGCCCGCTCAGCATCGAACTCCACGGCGGGGAGCCCCTGACCGCCGGCCGGGAGCGGATCGCGGAGCTCCTGGACGCGCTCGCCGCACAGCCGAACGTCCTCCGCGTGAGCCTCCAGACTAACGGCCTCCGGCTCGACGACGCGTGGGTGGACCTGTTCGAGCGGCACTGCCCGGAGCTGGAGATCGGCATCTCCCTCGACGGGGACGCGCTTGGGAACTCGTGGCGCGTCGGGTACGACGGCCGCCCCACGTACCCCCGAGTGGTCGAAGCCCTGGAACTCCTCGGCCGTCGGGAACGCAACGTCGGCGTCATCTGCGCCGTCACCCCGTACGTCCTCGGCCGGGCCTCCGAGGTCATGGAGCACCTCGCCTCCTTTCCCGCCGTGACGACGGTCAGCCTGGTGCCGTGTTTCGACGCGGCGGTCACCCGGTCGACCATGGTGGTCGGATCCCGTGCGCCGACCAGTCGGGCACTCCAGCGACGAGCCATCGGTCCCACCGGCCCGGCCTGGGCCGTCACGCCTCGGCAGTACGCCGACTTCGTGTTGGAGGCCGCCCACCACTGGGTCACCGACGGCCTGTTCCGCCGCGTCAAGCTGGAGCCCGTCGTCTCCGTCATCCGCCGTCTGAAGGGTCTGCAGACGCGTTCCTGCCACTTCTCCGACTTGAAGTGCGACCACGTCCTCACCCTCTATCCCGACGACCGCCTGGGAAGCTGTGACGAGCTGCCCTGGCCGCAGGCCGGCCTCGCCGCACTCGGCGACATGCACGCCGAGGCGGACATAGCCGGCGCCCAGGGCGGCTCTCCCTTGCTTCAGCAGGCACGCTCCTTGGTCACGAAGTGCACGACCTGCGACTACCGCGATTCCTGCGGCGCAGGCTGCCCGGCGGTCCGCCTCCGCTTCGCCGCCGCGGGCGACGAAGACGCGTACTGCGACCACCGCATGCGCCTGATCGACGGCGTCGCCGCCCTCCTCGCCCAGCCGAGTTTCCCGCCCGGCGCCTCCTGTTCCCGGCTTCGCTGGCGTCCCGTCCGCCCCAATGACATGCAGCACGTCGCGGCGTTCATGGCCCGCTGGGACGACCCCACTGTGCCCCGCAAGCCCGCACGCCTGCAGGTCAGCGCCCAGGGCAACATCAACACGGTCGGTCTCCCCGGCGTGCACGAGGCAGACGATCTCGACCCCCACCATCCCCAGTGGTACGAGGGCATCGAACCCGGCATCCGCCCGGTCGTCGACGAACTCACCACAGGCTGGAACGCCATCACCTATGACAGCTGCCAAGGCCACGCGTACGCCGACCTCCCCGGAGCCGAGCCCCGCTTCCTCTCGGTCGGCATCCTGCCGCGCGACCGCGACGAGTACGCGCGTACGGCAGCGCGCCTGTGCCGGGCCGCTGGCCGAGCCGAGCCCTCTCTGCCCGGGACCTGTTCCCTGGTCCTCGGCCGCAGCGAGCTCACCTGCCGCACCACCGGCCGGGCGTACCCGACGCTCGACCTCCATCTCGTACCCGCTGCCGGCACCGCTCCTGCCGAGTACTTCGAGGATGTCGCTCAGGCCGTGCACGTCCTCACGGAGGCCCTGGCCGAGGCCGCCTCTGCCCCGCCGTCCACCCTCTGTGTCTGCGCGACCGAAGCCGCCCGCTCCAGCGATGGAGGCGAGCAGTGATCCACATCGCCGAGACGCTGTCCATCCGGACCGTGGAGAGCTTCCTCAAACCGAACGAGATCGATCGCCTCAACGACGTCATGGACGGCGCGCTCGGCTCCTTCGGGCGCGACCGGTACGGCGCGGGCCGCCATACGACCATCCACGAGATCCCCGGTCGCTCCCCCTCCGAGGCGCAGGACGTCTACGAGCCGGCCGGCCGGATCGAGATGACCGACATCCCGTACGAGGCGACCACCCTCCTCGACCAAGCCCTCAAGCTCCACATGGCCGCCGTCACGCGCACCCTGCCTTCGGTCACCGGCCACCGGCCATGGATCTACCTCGAATACGGCGCCAGCCAGTACATCACCCCGCATGCGGACGGCATCGCCCCCGATCCCCTGACCCGTCCCCGGCAGATCGCGGCCGCGACGGTCACGCTCACCGACCTCCAGGACACCGGCGGGGCGTTCTATGTGGAGACCACGGGCAGCGACGCCGTCTGGACCGCAGACGAGGCACCGACTGAGTCGGGTTACGCCCACGGGATGCGCTTCGCACACGACGGGACGGACATTTCCTCCCCCTGGTTCCGCACCATGCCCCGCACCCGATGGAGCGTCACACCTGCACCCGGCACGCTCGTGGTCTTCGGCAGCCAGCTCATTCACGGCACAGAACCTGTCCGTGCCGGCCGCGTCCGCAAGTTCCTCACGCTCTTCGTCTCCGAGTAGGAAGCTTCGCCGCCATGACCGGACCCCGCGGCCCGCCTCACGGCCACCCGCCCCCAACCCACGGCCCCGACCAGAGGAGAGAGCGAGCAGTGGCAGAAGACAAGACGTTCGACGAGTTCCTGGAGGCAGTCGCGTCCCTGCGCGACAGCGACCCCGTGCGCACCACCGCGCACACCTCCAACGCGGCCACCGAGACCTGGCTGGCCACCACGGTGCAGCCCAACGCCGCTGAGCCCACCACCGAGACCTGACCCGCCACGGGGCCGGGCCCGTCCCGGTCCGGCCCCGTTCCACCCCGGAGTCCCAGATGAGCGCTCTCTCCCCGGAAGCCCTGGTCACCGTCGGCGGAATCGCCGACCACCAGCGCCTCCGGACCAGCCGTATCGCCTCCGTACTCGGCAACCGCCTCGGCTCGTCCGCCCTCGACTACGCCGTGGCCCACCACCTGCTCGAAGGCGCCGAACACGCGGCGCGCACCCGGCACGCGGACCGCCTCGCCTGGTACCGCCGTACGACGGTACGAGACCTGACCCACCTGTCGGCCGGCCCACACCTCGTGCTCAGCCCGTGTCCCGCGGACCTGCTCCGCTCAGAGATCTCCGAAACCGCGTACTACCTCGTCGGCCCCGACACCAACCCTGCCCCACCCGAGGCCCTCGGCCTCGTTGGTGCCGCGATCGCGTCCGCGACCGAGCACGGCTTCGGGACCCTGCTCACCCAGCACGCCCCCGTCGTTTGCCTGCTCAACCATCGCCGACTTGACGAGACACTCCACAGTTGGGCCCTCACCCGCCTCCCGGGCACCGTCTTCACCGACTACACGGGCCACCCCGAGGTCTTGGCCCGCGACCTGATTCACGAGGCCGCCCACAACTGGCTCAACGACGCCCTGGTCGCGTACGACGTGAGCCTCCCCGCTGAAGTCACCTTCTTCTCCCCTTGGCGAGACACGCAGCGTTCCGTCTTCGGCTTCCTCCACGCGTGCTGGGCCTTTTCCCTCACCGTGCTGTACGCACGGGAGGCGCGGCGCAGAGCCAGGGGCGCCGTCGTACCCTTCCTCGACGCCCACCTTCGGAAGCAGGCGGTCCAGTTCGCTGCCACTGCCAAGTGCTTGGATCAGGCCCTCTCGTACGTGTCGGCAAATGAAATCCGTGAACACATCGGCCGCGCAGTAGGCAAGGTCTTGGGTCCCGCGTAGTAAGCGTCTGAGTTCGGTGGTGACCCTGGGGCTCAGCATTCGACTGCCTCAGCGTGCACGGCAAACGACAGCCACCGTGTGTACGGAACATGTGTTGTGGTCACGCACCAGCCCCTTCCGGGGTCTTCCCTGTCGGCCCCGGCGAACTGGCGGATGGTCGGCCACAGTGCCGACGGAGGCGGCATTCCGTTCCGCCGCCCTCCTGCGGATACTGGCCGCCATGACTTCGTCTCCGCAGGAAGAGATCAAGAACGCTGCACAGGCCATCTCGGACATGCGTGTCGCAACGGTTCCCGGTGAGCATGCCCGTGCCGTCGGCCACGCCGCGGCCAACCTTTACTCGGGCGCCGGGCACCGACTCCTGTACGCGCCGTCAGAACTGCGGCAGCTGATCACCGAGGCTATCGAGGTCGGTTATGCGGCAGCTCTGCAGGACGTACGTAATGGCGGCTTCGACAGCGACATCCTGGAGTGGCGGCCCACCCTGTTCGAGGCGTAGGCCGAGGCAACTGCGACACCGGATCCGGTCACTCCGGCGAGACCACGCGGGGGTGGAGCGAACTGCTCCACCCCCGCACCTGCCTACGTTCCCTCTCTACGCCGTTGCTTCTCCCTCTTCGCCTTCATCCCCACTTCCTGGCTCCGCATCAGCTACCTCGCGCCGATACTGCGGGTGGTCGAGGTCCATTTGCCGTGCTGCATGCAGCGGCACCGGGTAGCGGGCGCGGTCGGACCAGAAGAGGGTCTGGTGGCACAGACGGGCGGTCATAGCCGACAGTGCCTCACGTGCCTCGTCGGACGGTCCCCCGATGGGAAGGATCTCGGTGGCGGTCATGGCGTAGAAGTTCTGCGGCATCTCGCCCTTGCGGCGCTTTGACCGGTCCTCTGACTGCACGGATTTCTCCGCTTCCCATCGAGTGCGCTTGGAGCCCAGTCGACCGGCGCCGCTGCCGTCGTAGGCGCGAGGCACATTGCACAGCAGCCATACCGGCGTTCCGAAGTCCGTGTCGACTTCGAAGAGCAGCGTCGAGGTGTCCTTCTCAACGGGTTCGGCGCCGTCCTTCTTGCCCAGGTGGGTGACGCTGACGGGCTGTGGCACTTCTTCGTCGTCCGTGTTTAGGCGGATGACGGCCAGCGGGGCGTCCTGGCCGAGGCGTGCTCCGGGAAGCTGGTATCGGCTGCGGTTGCCGTCAGTTCCTGCCTGCGCGAGATGTTCGCCGAGGCGAAGGTTCTGCAAGCCGTCCCACATGCGTCGCGCGGACTGCGCGTCCACGGTGACTGTGTAGGGCACGCCGTCCAGCTCGTCGGCGAGGTCGCCGAGGGCGCGCTCCACCATATCGGCTGCACCGTCCCACTTCTGCCGATAGCTCGCGGTCTCCGCGGAAGGTTCGGGATATGGGTGGGTGTGGAAGGCGTTCTGAGCCGAGCGGTACGGCCGCCATACCGGTGCCGTGGAACTCCAGCCGAGCAGGGACCATGCCCCTTCCGGGGACTGGGGCGGGACCAACGCGGTGGCCGTAACGACGATCTTGGGTTCGCCCTTCTCGCCGTAGCGTCGGTTCTGCTGTCGTACATGCACGCCGACATGGGCCAGCCGGTCGACCGGGAATCCGCTCGTGCCCTGAAGAGCATTGGAGATCCGCTCGTCAGTGATGCCGAGGGAGCGGTACAGGTCGAGCAGAGCCATCTGCGCCGGGTGGTCTTCGCCGCCCGGCTCGATGACACCTTCCTTTCCGCGGCCCATCAGGTACTGCGACGGAACGTCGAGACGAGCCAGGATCGCCTTCGTCTGCGGCTTGGCATCCAGATCGTCCAGGTCACGAGCGTCGATGCCAGGGAAGTCATCGGCGTGCGGCAATTCGGTCTCGCACCACGCGCCGATCAGGACACCGTCACGGGACCTGAGTGAGGCGCTCACAGCCCCCAGCGCTTCTGCCCGGTCCCGCCCGCGACCCGGCCGCAGGAAATCCGGCACGTAATGGAAGACGGCTGTGATGCGGCCCTGGTAGAAGTCGAGCTCGACGCCCTCCTGGGTGTCAAGGCCGACGGGGCTGAGTCCTAATGCGTGGCAGAACGTCTGCAGCATGCGCTGCCGGGTCTCGTCCCGATACCACAGGCAAGCGATGCGGAGCTTCTTGAAGCCAGCCTCGGCGACGGAGACGCAGAGCGACTCTGCTGACGGGAAGAGGCTGCCCCGCGGGCGCAGTGGCTCCTTGCTGCCGGTCCGCTCGCGCTCCTCTTTGCGTCGCTTGTACTCCTGGGCCGAGACCTTTTCAGGGTCGGTGGGGCGTCGCGGCAGGGTCATCGCGGACTGGCGCAGGGACAGCCGCTGAGCATCATCGCCGAAGACAGCGTCTGCATGAGCACGCAGGAGCCTCAGGTGGTGCATGCCCACGCCCGTTCCGATGGGGTGTTGGTAGTTCTTCGCGGGGATGGGCCAGATCTGGCCCGGGTGCTCGCGGGGGAACTGGAGCTTCTCCTTGAAAGCCCTGGCCCGCTCGCGAAGCTTCTGCTCGCGCTCGGAACGCTTGGCGATGGACTGCAGAATCGAGTAGTCCATCTCCAGTCGGCCGAGCGCTTGCAGGGTCTGCCGCGGGATCGTCTTTGTGCCGCCGCGCCCGTTGAGCTTGACCTCCAGGATCGGGCGGCCCTCTCCGGGTTGGACGGCAAGTGCTGTGGAGCTGAAGATCAGCGAGGACGAGATGCGGGAGACGCGCGCGTCCAAGAGCAGCACGGGATGCTGCACGTTCGGCAGGGTCTTGAGACGCACCGCCGTTCGGCACACGGCGTAGCGACCGCCGCTCTCGTTCTCCCAGGGATCGTCCAACGCCACCAGGCCGCCGGTGATATCGGGACGCAGTGTGATCTCTCGGCCGTTGGAGAGCTGGAAGGGAACGGCTGCGAGACGCTCTGCCAGCCCCCACCCCACGCTCTTGTAGAGCCAGTTAGGGGCATCCGGTTGTGTTCCCTTGGCCCCCGCCAGGTGCTCCTCCAGAGCGAATTCCTGCTCCGGAGTCCTCGCGATGCGCACCGCGAGATCGGGCGGCTGCCTCAGGTCGATCACCTCTACCTGTTCACCGAGGGCGAGGCCGTACGTCAGGGTGAAGGCTTTGCACAGCAGATCGCTGTCGATCGGCTGCCGGGATACCAGGAACGGCGCCGCGCCCTTGGGCTCGAAGTACACATACCCGCCAGTGATCACCTGGAGCACGGTCGTGGCGATGGTGTACGGAGCCTGGGCCTCCTCCTTGCCGAAGCGCTTCCTGCACTGGGCGGTGAAGGTGGCCCACAGCTTGACCGTCTCCGTGTCCAGCTGGCGCACGTGAACCGTCGCATCGCCCACCAGAGCGGGAGTGCAGCGGTAAGCCAGTGTGTGCAGGTACTTGCCCGGCTCGAGGTTCTGGTCGTTCACTCGTCTCTTCTCTTTTCAGTGGGTGAGGGTCGGGTCGATGCCCGCGTAGGAGAGGAAGGCGTTGAGGGCTTCCCCGTACAGGTCGTTCATCTGCCGCTTCACCGCCGGCGGCCACTGCTCGTGGATGCGACGCAGGACGGTTTCCAGGTCGGAGCTCCAGGTGTCCTCGTGGAAGGCGTAGTCGACCAGGTGCAGGACGGCCTCGGTACCACCACGACGGGCCCGTCCGGCCAGCTGGATCAGGTCGACGACGACACCCGCGACAACCTCCTCCTGGAGCGACTTGGGCATGGAGGTGAACTGGGGTGTCGCGCGCAGGATCAGTTCAAGCCGTTGCCATGCGGCGGTGCGTGCCTTCTCCAACGCGTCGTCGGGGTTGGCGGTGCCGCCCTCTGGGAGTGCGTGCAGCCCGGCAGCGTTGACACTGGCGTACATCTCCGCGGGTTCGGCGAATAGCGCCAAGGGTCGGACGCAGAGGTAGACCGAGCGCACGGCGGAGCGGATACCGACCACGATGTTCAGACCGCGGGCGATCAGGGCCAGGGGGACGACCAGGACGTTGCCGTACTGCGGGAAGTCCTCGAACTGCTCGGCCGTGAGGCGAGTGGCGATGTTCTCCCGAGGCAGGTCGGGGTCGGGGCTGCGCCGGTCGCCGTCGCGCACGGCCACGCAAAGCCCTTCGCGGTAGGTGCCGGCCTGGGCGATGCCTCGGGCCAGCCAGGCACACTGCTGGTAGGAGTTGGCCACGACCAGGACGTGCGCGCGGTCCTTGTCCTTGGCACGCTGTCGCTCCAACTCTCGGTAGATGTACTGGTCGTACAGCTCCGTGCCGAGCTCGATCAAGGCGCCCTTCTTGCGGCTCGGGTGCTGGCCCGAGATCTTGATCGGCTCGCCGTACATGGGGTGACCCTCGCCGTACTCGATACGGTGGCGTCGAGCGCGGATCGAACGGGCCTGGGCGTCGGTCATCCACCAGCGCACGGGCGCGTGGACGTGCTCGCGTACCGCCTGGGGAAAGTACGCCGTGGCGGACAGGCCCATGACGGGACGCTCGACCCCAGCCAGGCACAGTGAGACAAGACCGCCCAGCTCGGCGGTGAAGGTGTGCGGGTCGCCCGCGATGCTCTGCGCGACAAGTTCGGCGTCGCTCTCCTTCTTGTCCAGGCCGGTTACGCGATATCCCGTGATTGAGCGCCCCAACAGGCCAAGCGGGAGGACGGCCGAGACGGCACTCGGGCTGAGCGTCTCGGCGATCCGCTGCGCGGAGCGAAGGCCGGAGGGGCGGTAGTGCTGCACGCAGGTGCGCAGTTCGGAGAGCGCCTCGTCCAGCTCGGTCAGGGTCGCCCGGGTGACGAGCAGGTTGACCGCCTGGGCACGCTGGTGCGGGTCCTTCACCCGTGACTCCAGCAGCCGGTGCAGATCGAGCTTCACAGCGTCGAGCAGTTGTTGGCCACGCGGGGCCACCAGCGCCTCCAGAGCGCGGCGCACCTCGTCCCACCCCACCTCCGTCGGATCGCTCTCCGTGGTGCGTGGCTGCAGGTAGCGGGCGGGCATGAGGCCCTGGAGGCGTCGAGCGAGGTCGGCTGGAAGATCAGTCTCCCCGGAGGTGGCCAGGTCCGGCCAGAGCAGACGGATCAGCTGCCGATCACGGCCACGGGCCAGGTGCCAGCGCAGCCCGGTGCGGTCCGGCACACGATTCTCCGCACGCTCGTCCTCCCTGACATCCAGACGCAGTGCGTTGCTGCATACGGCGAGCAGCAGGAACTCCGCCATCAGACGTACTTGGCCGACCGACGGCAGCAGGTCGGCCTCGGCCGAGATCGGCAGCCGCTTCGCGTCCGTGTCCATCTCCTGCGGGGCCGCCGTCCAGTGCCTGCGTGAGTGCAGGACGACCTCGCCGGCGCATCGATCCACCGCCCTCGACTGGAACTGGTCGACCTCGTCGACGAGGACGGCGTGGCAGGTGCGCAACGCGAATTCGGCAACGCTCACCCCCTGAACGGGGCGCCCGTCAAGGTTCACGCCGATGCGCAGGTTGCCCTGGAGAAAGGCGAAGTGATTCGTCACGACCACGTGCGCCGAACAGGCTTCGTATACGGGGGCAAACTTGCCGCAGGTGGGAATCCAGGGACAGGCGGACGCACCCAAGTCCTGCCGGTACAGGGACAGGCAAGGCTCACGGCCGGGCGGATAGTCGGCGTTGGACTCCAGCAGTGGTCGCTGGGCGCACCCGTAGGAGAGCGGATCCACGTCCCGTTCGCCGCTCTCTCCCCACTCTCCCGGTGCCTGCGGGTCCTCGTCGATGAGACGGGCCAGCTTGTGCGCGCGCTCGTGCATGCCTGATGACGACATCAGGTGCGCACAGCCGGTCTCGTGCTTGATGACGCCGAGGCCCTGCAGGACGCGCAGGTCGGACCGGATCTTGCGGGTGATGGCCAGGCACGCCTTGATGTCGGGCAGCACGATGGCCACCCGGTGGCCCTGCTGGGCGAACCATGCGGCCAGGACGCGCACCAAGACGCTCTTGCCCGTCCCGGTCGGCGCGTGGAAGATCTCCAGGCCGCCGGCCGTCATCCGCAGCGCTTCCTGTGGGCTGATGGAGTCGGACGTCTGCAGGACGGAGAACAGGCCCTTCAGGACCGCGTGGAGGTACCGCTTCTCCTTCGGCTCACCGCTCTCGATCTGCGCCGCCAGTTCGAACAGGTCCTCCGTGGGGATACGGAGGTTGTCCAGCGGGGGTGCGGTGGCGATGTGCGGCAGGCGGTCGTGGCCGAACGCCTCGGTGAAGCCGGGATAGGTGGGGATCGTCAGCTGGCCATGTACTTGGCCGACGCCCTGCACGCTGATCTCCCCCGTCTTCCAGACTCCGGGGCCGGCGAACTCAGGGGGCTTCGGCCGCGCGCTGGGCCGCCGATACCGGGCGATCTGCCGGTCGACGTAGGCCAGCAGGTCACCGCCGACCCGGGGGATGGCTGCCTCGGCAGTGAGCGGGTCTCCGCCTGCAGGTTCGAAAGTGAGCAGCTTCTGGGGCTCACCAGGGTCCTCGTCACCGAGGGCTGTGAGCAGTGCGCGGGCGGCGGGAGTGAAGTTCCGCACGTCGCCGAACTTGCTGGGGGCGGTGCGGTACACGTCGACGATGCGTCGGCGTTCTTCGCTCGTCAGCTCCGGCCACCGGTCCCAGGCCCGGAACTGGCCGGACAGCAGGAAGGCCGCCTTCCGGAAGGGGGCTGCGGGCGCATCGTTGTCCACGGACGTGGCAGGGAAGTAGTAGGCAGCCAGTGCGAGTGAGGCGCACAGGGCTGTTTGTTCCACGGATGGCTCGCTCACGACCAGGCCACCCCCGAACGCTCGCAGACCATCTCGCCGAACTCGGACGCCGTGGCTACCTTCAGCCCGTACTTCGCCCCCACTCCAGACAGCAGGTGCACCTGGCTGGCGCGGTGGTCTGGAACCACCAGCCACTCTGCTCCCCCGCTGTCGCCTTCCTGTGCGTGGATCAGTTGCGCGAGCGCGGTGCCCGAGGTGTAGTCCTTCACGTCCACGCGAAAATGCTCCTTCTTCCGTGCCCGCTTGCGCCCGACGTGTACACACAGGTCGTAGGCGTCCAGGGCGGGCCACAGCTCCACCTTGAGGCCCCGTTCGACCAACCGGTCCCGCAACGCCAGCTCCGCCAGCCCGGGGACGCAGGTGTACCGCCACACACCCCGGACCAGAGCCTTATGCCCCTCCACGGGCTTCGCCTCCGGGACGTACTCCAGGTCGGGCCAGAGGACTGCTTCCCGCTCGTCCGGGGGAGGCGGAGGCGGATCCGGCAGCAGCTCGGGCGGAACGATCCCCTCGACCGGGCGGAAGCGATACGTGGCGCCCATTTCCTGGTGCGGCGTGTGCCAGCAGGCGACCACCCCGACCTGCTGCCCCGCCTCACGACGCAGTGCGACGCGCATCGGCCACCGGCATACGGGGCACGCGAACCACCAGTCCCGGTACCTCGAGGCATAGGGGATGTCCTCGTACAGATCCGCGACGAGCGGAGGCAGCCTCAGTTCACTCAGCTCGCTCACCGGGCCCGCCGGGTAGCGGATCAGATCGGTACGTCCGCTCTCGTAGACCTTCTGGTTGCCCGCCTTGCACAACTGGGCGAAGGCCGTTTCCTGCGCAACCTCGTCGTCCAGGTCCTGGCCACTGAGCAGGCCGGCATCTCGGCCGCCCTTCTGCAGGATGCGGAGCACCAGGCGCTGTTCCGCGGCGATATCGAAGGCGTCCTCCGTTACGTGCCCGTCGGCATCGACCGCGCGCAGTTCGTCGACGTCCCACCCAGGGACACCTTCGGGCAAGAGCCGGGAGGGATCACCGCGAACCTGGCGCCGGAAGTCCGCAAAAGACAGCTCACTGCCCGGTCCACGCGCTGCCAGCAGCGCGCCGTGGCACTCCATCAAGACCTTGAGGCGGGCGGAAGGGCTCACGCCGGGGGCCGTCATCGCGTCGGCCGCACGCAACACCGAGCGTGCCACCAGGGACTTCACCCATAGCTCATCGGTCGGCCGAACGCCGTTGTTCGTCGCGTTCCTCATGAGCCCAGAGAGTAAGAGCTGCCACTGACAATTCGTCGGGCCTCGTACGGAAGAGACGTATTACGAGTGTTCGCCAGCGAGCGCTCCGACGCCCGTGGTATCAACCTGCGGATACCGACGGCGGTACTCATCCAGGTACTCAAATGCGTGCCGCAGCCCGACCGGGGTCAGCTTCCACCGGTACCCGACGACGTGACTCCCGTCGGCCGCTAGTACCGGCACCTCGTCGATGAATCCCCGGCTCGGCCGCCCTGCAGACCGGTTCTTGTAGCCGACACCCAGATAGAATGGAGCCCGGCCAGACAGTGCGTCCCGCTCCAGCCCGTCCGGGCCTGCGTCGGCCACCCGGGCCATGACACCCCACAGCCACTCAGACAGCAGAGGCGTGTCCGGCTGCTGCTCCGCGCGCTCGCCCAGTCCAGCGCGGGCGGCTGCTCTGCCCCGCCTCGTCATCTCCACCCGAACCCTGGTCACCTCGCCAGCTTCAGCGTGATGCACCACATCAGTGCTGGTCACCAGGAGTCCTCGGCGTGCCAACGCGTGCACCGTCGCACCGGCTCCAGGGTCGTGAACTCCTTTGCGCCGCAAGCGTTCCTGCAGCCGCGTGTAGCCCACGACATCCGCTGGCGCGTGGAGAGTGAGGGGGAGCTTGCGCCACTCCGCAGGGCGAGGCACAGGCAGATGATGCGTCCGGCGCATCCACATCTCCGTCTCCGTCATGCGCTCGTCCCGCAGGATCTCACCGAGGTAAACCTGCTGCCGTTCATTCAACGATCGCCAGGCGGCCTCAGCCGAGTCGCTCGAACCCCTCTGAGGCTGACGCCTCGGGCGCACCGGCGCCGACTCATCAGGGCGGGTACGCATCCAAGCGTCCACGACCATGCGCACGGGCACACCATAGATCTTGGCCAGCGCGGCAGGGAGCCGCCCCACCACGTCGCGATCCCGCCAATTCCGGCCATGCACGGGCCGCCCCTGCTCCAAAGCGGAGAGCCTCGGGGCCGACAGACACAGGTCACGCCCGACACGCGTCCGGCGCAGCAGCTCCACCGCCTGATCGAGAGTCAGGCCAGCAGCAAACCGCAGGTCGACGAGCCCCTCCTCCCCACGGCGAACCCCAGTGAGCTCCTCCACATCGCAGTGCAGGGCCGCCGCCATCCTCTGCAGCCGCTGCGGAGTGGGCGTGTGCCGCCCCTGCTCGTAGAAGAACACCATGCGTGTCGACACCCCGACTCGCCGGGCAAGTTCAGCCTTCGACAGCCCCGCACGCTCCCGCAGCGCCGCAAGGCGGCTGGGAGCTATCACGCGAACGGGCAATGGCATGCCTCCATAGAACTGCAATGAAGACTTCATGGCAATGGGGTTACCGCTGCCGACGGCGACGCTTCTCTGGATCGACCGGTGGCACTGCCCTCGCGCCCCCGAGATAGACCGCCCTCGGCTCCCATGGCGCCTCCATCTTCGCGGAGCGCCCGTCTGGGGGATTCCTGGCAGATTGGCACGCTCAAAGGACATGTAAGCCGTTGCAAGCAAGGAACTCGATGGTGTCCCGCCGAGTGGTGTAACAGCGATCTCCGCATAGCCCCTGGTCAAGGCGCGGATCGGCGCGGCCGCGCCCACCCCCTTCTGACGGCATGTCAGCAATAGGGGCCGCGAGCGTCCGCCGCGTTCTTGGTCGCGATGTAGCCCGAGGTCAGCCGGATGAGGTGCGCGGCAGCTGACATCGAAACTGACTGCCCATCAGGCACAGGGTGATCGCGGACGGGCCGATTGTGGCCGCGACCTGCGCTTTTCACCTTGATCCCGTTACACCACATGAGGGGACACGACCAGGAACTCACCCATGTACCCCGGAGCCTGCAGCGAGGATGTGTTGGACGCTTAGCGGCGTGACCTGTAGGAACGGAATGTCTGCTGGTCTCAGTTCTGGTCTCATTCGCCGGCGTACAGCACCGTTCGGAAGCCTCACCCGACCCAGCTGCACCGCAGGTCAGAACGCTCCTGATCACTCCCGGACCCCCGGACGAACATTTGGAAAGCATGCTGAGGGCAACCTCTCACCAGTTCGAATCTCGGATCTGCCGCATCGCCGACCTGGGCACACGGAAGCCCAGGCTGCTCAGCAGCCTGGGCTTCCGCGATCTTCCGTCTCAGTCGGATGCGGGCAAGAGGCGCTGGACGGGGCCGCCGCCCAGACGACCGAAGCCACCGAAGGCCGACCCCTATGGCCGCCGGCTTCGAGGCCGTCTGTCAGGCGACAGCCGCAGAGCGCGTCCGCCCCAGCCAGCACCTCCAGATACTGCTCCAGACCGTTCACCCGGTGCCGCACACTGCACCAACGGATGACTGCCTATCCACACAACCGGGGAATGCCGTCACCGGCATGCTGACTATCCCGTTAGATCTCCTTAAACGTCCCGTTTATGCCGAGTTCTTCTAGGCGCTGCTGGATCTGCTCAGCCTCATCGGCCTGTATCACCAACTGGAGTGTTCCCTGCAGATAGCTGATCTGCCGTTCGTCTAGGGCCATGTAGAACGCCCGGAAGAGTGCGGCGAAACCGTCGGCACTGTCGGCGTTGGCCAGGAGGTTCTTGGTGAACGAGAAGGCGACCTGCCGGTCCCTAACCTGTTCCGTTTTCGGAGATTGGTCCGGACTCGGCCTGTCGGTCTCCCGCTGCCGGGGCACGCTTGGGGCGTCGCCCCCTGGGCTGCCGGGCTTGCGCGGTGAGCCCTTGTCGACGGTGTCGTCGGTGCTCACGAAGCATCGACCTTCGTGAACCGGCTGGTCGCAGTCGGCGCACGTCTTGGGTTGTGGCTTGGCGAGGCGCAGGCCCGTGCTCGCGAGGTTAACCTGCCCTGGTGCTGTGACCTCCACCTCGGTGCCTGCTCCGTCGACGATGCTCACCAGACCCTGGTTGACAGCATCGTAGATGGCCTGCTGAAGGTCGCGGTCACCGCCGTACAGCAGCGGCAATCGTGGGGCGCTGTAGAAGGCGGCTCGGATGTCGGAGAGGGTCTTGCCGTAGTCGTGGTCGCGAAGGTTGTGCAGGAGAGCCTTGGCGCTGAATTGGCCGGTGTCGAAAACCTTGTCCCGAGCAGCAAGGCCCTTCCAGACGAGCATGCCGTCGAGGGCGGTGATGTTGTCCTTGTCGAACGTGAGCTGGTCGAGGTACCGCTCCCCGTCCGGGTCGGGCTGGGCGAGGTAGGCGACATGCTGGTACGCCCGCTTGAGTGCCCTCTCCAACTGAGTCTTGGCCTCGGCGAGTTCCTTGGCGCCGATGGTCTTGAGCTCGTCGTCGTTCTGAATCTCGGGAGCCTGTAGAGCCTTCTGCCTCGCTAGATATTCCACCGCCAGGTTGCGTGCCAGGGCTCGCTGCTGGGTGTTCACCACGGCGTATACCGCACTGCTGGCCCACTGGACGGGGAGCTGCTGCGCACCTTGCCCGAGCCCCATGGCGACGGTGAGAGCCTCAAGGGTCGGCTTCTCCATGCCATTGCGCAGGCTGTACTGCGCGGGGTCCAGCACGATGAGCCGGGTGGTGTAGGCGGTGTCCAAGCCTGCGGTGGCAAGGACGTCGGCAGGACTGCGTTGAGGGTCCGCCGAGACGAACTGCACCTCCCGGAAGGGGCCGTTGCTGGCCAGTCGCTTCGAGATGGCGGCGATGACCTGATCACGCTCGGCTTCGGTGATGGTGCGCCGGATGTTCTTGACCAGCATTCGGTGGGTGAGACGGGTGGAGAGGAAGTAACGGGCCGGCTTGTTGTTGCCCTGGCCGGGAGTGATGTCGAGAGCGCTCATCCCTCGGTTCGGGTTGACCAGCTCATCGACGACGCCATCGGCGTCGGTGACGGTGTACGTGGTCTCCGGCACGCTGGTGGCCGCCTTGACCTCAGGAGCACTGGCTCCGCGGCCCCGCCCCGGGCGCAGGGTGCCGACAACACTCGCCAGGAAGATGAAGGTGGCCGCACGTTCAGCTGCGCGTGGATTGTTCGTGCCCCAAGTGCTGGGTGGCCGTTCAAGGTCCTGGCGACGCGCCGCGCCTGACGAGCCGTCGTGGTTAATAACTTCGATCTCGGCCAGGCTCCGGTAGTTCGCGATAGTGCGGTCGTCCTCCACCAGACCGCTGCCCAGGAGCGCCTCCCGGACGGTGCTGTCCGACAGTGGCAGGTCTCCGGGCCCTATGAGTGCCGGCACCCACTCGCCTGCCTTGCCGCGCTGCTGCAGGGCATAGACCGTGGCGGCGAAGATGCGGATCGTGGACCGGACCCGCTGGAAACCGGCGACCTTGCTCCACTCTTCCTGCGCCAGGCTGATCAGCATGGGGTGGAACGGGTAGCAGGCTGTCATCTGCGTGGGCCAGTTGCGACGCCACGCGGCTCCGATCGGGTCCCAGACCTGCTTGCTCCAGGTCTTGTCCGTCAGCACGTCCTCGTAGAGCGCAGCAGTCGCGGCGAGCACCTCACCGGCGGGCTCGGCGTCGAACAGCCGGCGGCGGAGGATGTCGGCGAAGTCACCTACGCCGGTCACGGTGGTCGGCAGGCCGTTGCGGTCGAGCTGGCTGTTCAGGTCGTCGCGACGGGCCTGAGCGGCGGGCGAGAGCGCAGTCTTGTCGATGTCTGAGGCGATCATCACGACCAGCATCGAGACGTGGGGGACATCGTTGACGGCATCGAGCAGTGCTCGTAGGAACGCCATGTCCTGGGCCGCCAGGTCGATCTGGTTCGCGCCATCGAGCCCGTTGCCGATGTAGTCGAGCACCTCGTCGATGATGATCAGAACGGGTCGGTGCACCGCACTGATGGCCTCAGCGATCTTGTGCTTGTCGCTCCAGAACCGCCGGTAGCGCTCGAAGAGGGTGTAGTCCTTGGAGAACAGACGCCACAGGAAACGCTCATAGAGGTTGACCGCAGGCCCGTCGAGCTCCTGCACCCCGGCCCCCGGGGTCATGTTGTCGCAGGGCAGCACGACGACATGCGGACGTCCGAGGTCACTGGTAAGCGGGTGCCCGATCCTGGCCCTCGCACGCTCGATCACCTTTTGACCGAGCTCGGTTCCCAGCAGAGCCCCTGGATTGGCGGCCAGGTGGTAGGCGCCGATGCACGCGTGCGACTTACCGCCACCCATGCCCTGGTCGAGTCGAGTGACTGCTCGGGCTTTCAAGTAGTCGCTGCCACCACCGATGCGGACGGCGATTTCGCTGAGCAGGTCGATGAGCCGTTCGGTCGGGTGCGTGATGTCCCCGTAGTAGTCGGCGTCGGCATAGGGCGGCCGGTCGGCTCCCGTGGCGTGAACGGCCCGGAACAGCGACATCTGCACGTCATCGATCTGCCCGGAGGCACTGCGGATCTCCTGGCGGAGCTTGAGCGCCTTCCACCACGGCGTCACGCTGGTCGTCATGGCTGCTCTCCTGGGCTGGTGGATACGAGGATCACGGGGGTGAGGGTGGTGTTGGTCGTCATCACATGAGCCGCAACTGGACGTCGTCGGTCAGTTGGGGCTGGCCCTTTTCGTAGTCGCTCGCAGCAGCGGCCTCAGCGGCACTGACCACGCCGGGCCGGTTGCGCAACACGCGGGTGAAGCGGACGGAGTCCGGGTCGTTGTCGGGAAGCCGGTCTGCGAGGAACTGGACGGCGGCCCACAGGAAGGTGTCGTCGGCCGCGTGCTCTGCGGCCGCCAGTACCTGCCCCATGGCCTGTAGGCCCTCCTCCGAGGCAGCTGCGAGCGCGAGGGCAATGTCGATCACGGTCGAATCTCCGTCGATCTTGCCCTTGTAGTCCCGGGAGGCGATGAACCGCACACCCTTGTCGGCATCAGGAACCAGGTCGCGTATCGCCGCCAGGTCGAGCGAGGAAGCCAGAGCCTGCCAGCGCAGTTCGGACTTCGCCCGGATCTGGCGGCTGTAGAGCGTGATCCACCACAACGCGAACCGCGTTCGAGCGTCAAAGGTCTCCAGCGGCTGGTGGTTGATCTCGACGGCCATGGCCTCCTGGACTGCAGCTCGCGCCAGCGGAAGAAACGTGTAGATGTCGACGGGTTCGCCCTTGGCGTCGAGAATCTCGCTGTAACGGCCGACGACCTCCATGGCGGGTCCGGCAGCGGCCATCAGCATGTCCGCCGGCGCCAAGCCCCACCGCTCCCAGTCCGGGTAACGCCGCTTGATCTCGGCCTTGATCTCGGCCTCGACAGCGCCCTTGCGCCCGGGAGATCGCCCGGGCGCCATGGGGCGGCACGACATCGTCAGGGTGGTCTCGATGTTCGCCTTGCCCTGGTGGTTGCCGGCCTCGGTGTTCGCGGGCCAGGAGCCCGTCATCACCAGGCCAGCCTTCTCGATGGCCGTGAGCAGGCGCTGCCAGACCTCCGGGTCTCCGGATCCGAACACGATAGTTACCAGTCCGTCGTCGCGGACCACGCGACGCATCTCACTAAATGCCTCGGCGATCTTCGTGTCGTAATGCTCGCGAGTTCGGTGCTCGTTAGGTGCCTCTCCACGGACTCGCTTGACGATGATCTCTTCCGACTTCTCCTGGCAGCCGTGTTCATCGGAAGTGATGACGAGCTCGGGCCAGGTGCTGTGCAGGGCGCGCTTCAGCCATGCGTAGATCAGATCGGAGGAGTCGGCATACGCGATCATCTCGTCGTAGGGCGGGTCGGTCACTACGGCAGTGATGGATGCGTCCGGAAGGGTCATCGAGGTGGCCGTACCGCGAGCCACGCTCACCGGCACCCCCTGGATGCCGGCCATCAGGTTCGCAAGCGTCGACATGCTGCTCTTGGACAGCGACGACCATGATCCCGGGCCAGTGCCGATGCCCACCTCGAAGAAGTCCTGGGAAAACACGATCGACCCCTGGTTCACATAGATGTCGCGAACCTTGCTGAGCTTTGAGTAGAGCGCGGAGCCTCGTGTTGATGTCCGCAGCCTACGTGCGACGACTGCGCCGGCGTATCCGCTCAGCGCTCGCGCGTAGTCAAGGCTCACCCCGGCCTTGTGTACCAGTTCTTCGGAAACCTCCGAAATTGTCCGGGCAAGCATGGCGAACGCCAGGGTCTGGCGATCGCACATGAAATCGCCATAGGTGCGCGCCCCGTAGATGGACGGTCCGATGATGTTGTTGTTGCCCGGTGCGATCCGTTCGTCGGGTACGGCACTCAGAAAGGGGCTCGGGTCGGACAGCTCACGTAGTGCCGCCGGCGTTGCGGCGACAGCCTCGAGCTCCGCCTCGGTGGGCTCCCGATACTCCTTGCCGAAGTCGTCCGAGTGGTCAGCCACCACTAGGAGCATGTCCGTGGCACGCCTCTCGTCGGTGAGTCGGCGATGCACATCGAGTGGGTGTACATGGCTGCAGAACGGACAGATCGCCGACTTCCCCGGCAGCGTCCGACCCTCAGCAGTACGAGCGCGTGTCAGCGTTGGGATACGCCTTGGAGGTCCCTCGTGCACCACCGGTGCGCAGGTACCAGCAGCCGGGTCGGCTTCGATGTAGAACGACTGGCCGGGATCATTGACAGGCGGGGCGCCCTTGCGGCCACGTTTTTGACTCGGCCGTCGCAGCTCGTACGAGCCGACCAGAGGGAACCGGTTGCCGCACTCCTGGCACGGTATGGCGATGGCCCACAGGTACCCCCACGGTCGTTTGCCGTTGACCTCGGGGTAGTAGTCCGCCATGGCTGCCGTCCACCGGCGTCCCACCTCATCGAGAGTGGCGCGAACGTCAACAAGCAGCCGCGGCCGGTCGTCGTAGAGAGCGTCGCTCTCCTCGGCGAACGGCAGGCTCGGCTCCTGAGACCAGTCCCGGAAGGGGAAGTCGGTGAGGAGCGAGCTGGCCAGCACCGCGACCGGGCTGTAATCGACACCGTGGGCTTCAAGCCCAAGCCGCCCCGCCTCAAGCGGGATCATTCCGCGCCCACTGAACGGGTCCAGGACCGATGCGCCCTCAGGGTTCGCCTTGAGAATCTCGTCGTGGAGTATCTGCCAGGCGGCGTAGCGCCCGGACATGGCAGTGTGCACCAGCTCTTGAAGACGCTGTTGCTCGGCCTGATCCTCTGGCCAGGGCAGCAGCGAGCAGAGCACCGCTGCCTTGGCCTGTGCGACAGGACGCTTTGCGAACCACGGAAACAGCCCGATCTCGGTCGCACCGCTTCCCCACCCCGCTGAACTGTTCACCGAAACCTCGGCACAGGGGAACCAGCGTTCGATCATGCGGGTCATGCGTTGCTCCCGGGGGCGTTCTTGAGACTGCTGCCCGGGACGCGGAACACCGCGTTCCCGGTCATGACGTTCGCGAAGAGGGTGGCGGGGTCCTGATAGGCGCCGAAGAATCGGCCCTTGCCGTCGGCACACTGGTCGATGACGTACAGCCAGTACTCCTTGCGGTGCTGGGTAGCGATGAGAACTTCGTTGCCGGTCATCCGGATGCCGTCGCTGGCCGCGCTGCCGAGCACGCCCTTGACCTCGACGTGGCGGACCTGGCTGTGGCGGCGGGCCTCCAGGTCGTAACCGCGGCCCTCGGTATGGACATCGGCCACTGCCCAGCCGTCATCCTCAAGGAGTTGCTGCACGCGTCGCATGGAGACCAGTTCGGCGTCGATCTCGGCCTGAACGCTGCTGTCGGCAGTGGCCAGAACCCGGATCCGACCCACCTGCTTCGGTTCGGTCAGCTGCACGTCTGCGAGCCGCTCGAGCTCTTCGAGGCGCTGAGCGGTCTGGGCCTGAAGCCGGTGCCTCAGCTCCAGCCGGGCAGCGCGATCATCGATGCGGTCGGTGAGGCTCAGTGGCAGGTTGGTCAGGTCACGGCGGGCTTGAGCGAACCAGTCGGCGCGCACCTTCCGGTGCTCTGCGACGGTCGCGGCGGCCACTCGGTGGGCAGCTGTGAGCGCGTGTCCCTCCCGGGCCGGATGCGGTGCGCTGCCGTTCTGGTCGGTGGGCACGAGGTTGGCCAGGGACTCCCACCTCACCGGGCGGGCGGTGCCGCTGTCGTCAACCTTGATCAAGGTGGCCCAAACGCTGGCGCGCTTGCCGTTGCTCTCCGTCATCGTGGCCTCGTACGCGTACAGGTCGTACGGGGTGAGGCTGGTGGGATCTGCCGCGGCGCCGGACTGGTAGAGGTCCTCGGCCAGGGTGTGCCCGGCTATGTCAATCAGGTCGCTGAAGCCGGGCTCACCGGGGCCGAGGGTGACGGTGTCGCCGACATCGATGCTCTCTGAGGCTTCGCGCACCACGTCCCCGCTGGTGGCGACGTGAACCTCGTTCCGTCCGCCCAACGTGGCCGGAAATCTTGCCTTGCCGCTCCGGGAGAGCCGCCGGAACCCGGGCCCGGCCGCGGTGGGCGTGGACTTCAGCACACCGGCCGCTGCGAGCCGGTCGAGGTATGCCTCAACAATGGCAGGGTTGATGCGTGCGAATAAGTCACGCTGGAGCAGCGTCAGCGCAGCCACCGCGTCCACCTGGCTGGCGAGGCGCCGCTCGTTGTCCCGTACCTTCCGGGCCGCCCGGATGAGTTCCTGGGCCTGGACCGCCTGGACTGCGTCGATGGCCTGCTGTTTCTTCAGCTCGTCGTTGCCGTAGAGGTCCGACAGCCACTTGTCGTAGTCAACGCCGGTCATTTCGGCGACCACCGACAGGCTATCGAACATCTGGCCGCGCAGTTCGTTCGCGGCCGTGACAAAGTTGTCCAGGAGGCGCAGCAAGGTCACGCCTTCCCGGGTGTCGGTGGCGACCAGGTTGTAGAGGTAGACGTCGCGCTGCTGACCCACGCGGTGGATGCGGCCCATCCGCTGTTCGAGGCGGACCAAGGACCACGGGATGTCATAGTTCACGAGCACGTGCGCGGCCTGCAGGTCGATGCCCTCGTTGCCGGCATCAGTGGTGACGATGATCTGGAACTCGCCGCGCATGAATGCCTTGCGCGCCTCGTCACGTTCGGTCTTGCTCTGGCGGCCGGAGTAGAGCTGGGCGGTATATCCCTGGTCCTGGAGCCGCCGGGCGATCCACTCGGCCGAGTCGGCATACTCGGTGAAGACCACGGCCTGATCAACGTTTCCGGGGTGAATCCCGTGGGGGGCCAGGCAGTCGTCAGTGAGCCGCTTCCACTTCGACGGCTGCCAGCGGGAGTCGTTGAGCGTTGTCTCGATCTGCTGCACGAGGCTGTTGATCGCAGCTCGCTCCGCCCTTGTAGAAGCCGAGACCGTATGGATCACCTTCGCCTCGTCGACCTCGGCCTCGTCACCGTGGTCCTCGCGGTCGGCGATGAGCGCCGCCTCAGCCTCGCTCATCGCCCCCATGTGCTCATGCCGCCGGCGCAGCGTCTGGGCCAGAGCGTAGAGGCTGGAGGCTGCTCGCTTGCCGTAGACCATGCGGGCAAGCGGCTGCGCCACCGGAGGGAAGAACCGGTCGACCATTTCCAGGGCGGCCTTGTAGAAGCCGTACTCGGTCTGCGACAGCGGGACGCTGTGGTTGTGCGCCGTGCGCCCCTTGAACAACCGGGTCGTGCCGTCGTAGTCGACCAAGTCCTCCTTCATCCGCCGCAAGAAGTGGATAGGGCCAGGGCGCAGCGCACTGAGCTCGACGTTAGGGTCGCTGCCCGGATCCGGGTAGATCTCCGGGTCGACCAGGTGCAGCAGGTGCCGGAAGAGCCACTCCTTGCCTCGGTGAGGTGTTGCCGTCATCAGCAACGCCCGCGGTGTGTTCTTGGCCAGCAGCCGTCCGACCTGGTGGAATCCGGCGGCAGTCGGAGTCAGCCGGTGCGCCTCATCGAAGACGACCAAATCCCAGCCGGCTTTGTCCGGCCGGATGGCGTCCTGTACCGCGGGATTCACCGCTGCTAACTCGAGCGAAACCACCCACAGGTCGTTGGAGTTCAGGGCATCCTCACGCACCGTGGCTGAGGTCAACTGACGCAAACCGCCCCCCAGCAGCCGCTGGAAGTCGTCCACCCACTTCGTGGCGAGGTTCGCCGGGCACACGATGATCGCCCGCTTGATCAGGCCGAGCCTCTGCATCTCACGCAGATACAGACCTGCCATGATCGTTTTTCCGGTACCCGGCTCGTCGGCCAGGAGGAAACGCAGCAGGGGCTGGGGAAGCATCGCTCCGTAGACGGCCGTCGTCTGGTGCGCGTACGGCTTCAGCGGTGTGGCTGCCATTGCGCTGGACTCGGCGTTGGTCGCCGCGGCGTTCATCCACTGTGTCCACATGGCCGCCAGCACACGTGCGGAGTCAGCCTTCCCGTCGCTGACGAGAGGCCGCACGGTCTCCGTGTCTCCAGCTGCCAGATTCACTTCGTGACGACGGTCTTCATCGTCGACCAGGATGAGGTCCCATGACCCCGGTTGATCTCCGGGCAGGGCGAACCTGACCGTGGCAAACTCCGGTACGCCAGCGGCCTGGACCCTTACTCTCTGACCACGCTCAAACGTGCCTGGGGCCTGCATGCTTATGCGTCAGCCTCAAGACTCGCCGGAACCCAGCCGAGACTGGCCAGGAGCCAACCCACCGCACGTGGATAAGCCATGCCCTGGTCCCTCCCCCTCGGCCAGCCGCGGTTCCCCCACCTGCGACTTACTAATGGAATGTCAAATTACTGTATCTCGCTGCTACTTCCAATATGAAGAGCACGAAGGGAGTGCAGGGGCCGCCGCCGGCTCAGATCGATGAACCTCGCCGGACCTGGCCAAGCAGCTCAGCGGCGCCCGCAAGGACTGGACGAGCCTCCAGACCCTCCTGGATGCCTCCCATCGGACGGTGGACGACGCACAGCGACGTGACGACCGTTATGGCCGCCCGCGCCCGCCGTTCCGGTCGGCACCCGCCTGGCCACCTTCAGCCGGTGCCCCAACACCTGGCGGGTCCTCACCGCTACGCGGGCGTCAGTGCCGGCTTCCGATGGACCGACCCGACAGGCACGGACATACCCGTGGATGTCCTGGTGGCCGAAGGCGTCCGATTCGAGGGCGACGCCGCCGTTCGAGAAACCCGCCTGCCGCTGAGAGCACTCCGGGGCCCATTCGACTGCTGACCGCTTCCTTCGAACACGGCCCCGGAGTGGATCTGGAGGAAAAGCTGCCCCTCTGGCCAGCACTCGGATCGCTGCAGGGAGAATGGCGGCCGGTGGCGGCATTCACGGGGTGACAACGGCATGGACTCTTTCGAGTTGGGGCGGTTGACGGACCATGACTTCGAGGTGGTCTGCCGTGACCTGTTCAGCGATGTCCTCGGCATCCCCCTGGAGATCTTTCCTCGCGGCCGGGACCGAGGCATCGACCTGCGGCACACCGGCCCCTCGGGGACGACCGTTGTACAGTGCAAGCACTGGCCGCGCGCGACCCAGGCGAGGCTGATCAGGCGCCTGATCAAGGATGAACTGCCCAAGGTCCGCGCGCTGGCACCCGACCGTTACATCGTCGCCACGACGGTCGGTCTGACCGTCGACGGCAAAGAAGAGCTCTGCGATGCCTTCGCCCCGTACGTGCGCGACACCGGCGACCTGTACGGCGTGGATGAGATCGTCGCCGAGCTCCTGCGCCGTCCGGACCTGGTCCGTCGGCACTTCCGGCTCTGGCTTAGCAGCACCTCCGTCCTTCAGACCGTGCTGAACCAGGACCGGTACCTGCGCTCGTCGTGGCTTCAGAAGCGGCTACCGGGCATCGCCGACACCTTCGTCCCGCACGAGGGCTTCGAGCGCGCCAAGCAGCTTCTGGACACCCAGCAGGTCTGTGTCATCGCTGGCATCCCCGGGGTGGGCAAGACGACAGTGGCGCTGATGCTCGCGGCCTGGCTGATGGGCAACAACTACGAGGTCCACGAGATCTCCCAGGACGTCGACGAGATCGGGACCCTTTGGCGCGACGACACGCGGCAAGTGTTCCTGTACGACGACTTCCTGGGAAGTACGACCCTTGATACGCCGTTGAACAAGAACGAGGACAATCGCCTGCTGTCAGTGATCCGGGAGATCCAGGAGACGCCCGGCAAGGCGCTGGTGATGACGACCCGCGACTACCTGCTGGAGCACGCCCGTCTTCGGCACGACCGGCTGGCGGAGCCGGACGTGTCGGACGCGGTCAGTGTGATCCGGCTGACCGACCTGGATCTACAGGTACGGGGCCAGATCCTCTATAACCACGTCCACCACTCTTCTCTGCCGCTGAATGACAAGCGCCGGTTCGCCGATCCGGCGGTCTGGCGTCCGGTGGTCCAGCACAGGAACTTCAATCCGCGTCTGGTCGAGGAGACCCTCCGGTTGTCCGCGCGCCGGGGTCAGGACGTCGGCGCAGCGATGCTGGAGAACCTGGACGATCCGGGCCGCGTCTGGGAGCGCATCGTGGAGAACGAGCTGTCGGACGCGGCCGTGCACATGCTGGAGGTGCTGTTCACCTTCAGGTCCGCACCGTTGGAGGACCTTGAGGAGTCCTGGCACTGGTACCGCGAGGAGATGGACCAAGCGGCGGACGGCCGGACATTCCGCAGGGCACTGCAACTGCTGGACAGCACGATGATCACTATCGAACAGGGACGGGTCGCGTTCCACAACCCATCGATCGAGGACTACCTTCGCTTTCACCTCAACGCCGGCCGAGCCCATTTCCTGGAGCTGATCAGGGCCACCGTCCAGGGAGAACAGTTGCGCCGACTGGTCGCGGCGGCGCGCATGGCCGACGGCGCAGGGATACTGGCCAGACTCAGGGAGCACGAGCTGGCCGTGACCGCTGCCGCCCATCAGATGGAAGACGATCTGGAGATGGGGCTGTTCGATGAGGACGAGAGCCTGTCAACCCATCTGGAGTGGGCCCTAGGGGCGGCCGAGTTGCTGGACTCGGCGTCACTGGCCGCGTACGTGAACAAGAAAACGCTCCCCTCATTTACGCACTTTTCGCCCATCTCCCACTTGGTGAGCCTGGCCAACTCGCTGAGTGCAAGCCCGCTGGTGCCGCAGGAACATGCGGAGCGGTTCGTCGAAGAACTGACCGACCGGATCCAAGCCGAACTGCTGGAGAGCGCCGAAGTCGGCGACTGGTACCGGTCCAGCACTCTGTACGACCAGCTGCAGTCGATACCGTCGGCGTCGGACCGTGAGCCGGTGACCCCAGTCCTCGTGCGGTGCGCCTTGCAGGAGCTGCGCCGATTGGCCGCCGAGCCGGAGCAGGAACCGCATGCCGCGAACCTGGAACTGATGACAGAACTGCTGGACTTCCTCTGGGAGCAGGAAGCCGAGGATGAGCTGCCGGAGGAGTTCGCCGTCGTACGGGACCGTGCCGAGCGTGTGAGAACAGCCCGGGATGCCGAGCAAAACGAGAGGCTCCGGCAGTATCAGGCCCAGCGGGAACCGGCCGGGCGTTCCGATGAAGCACGCGATCGCGCGCTCGTCACCGAGCTGATGCGCAAGCTCGAGGACACGCCCTGAGATCATTCCCGCAGGGAGCCATCTGGGAGCCAACCCGCTCCCCGAGCCCCTTCGACACCACCCGACACCACCGCACCCCAACGCCCTGACCAGGCAAAACAGCAAACAAGCCGGTGCCGAGCACGCCCGAACCTCATTCGGGACGAAGAGGTCGTGGGTTCAAATCCCGCCACCCCGACAGTGAAGTACCAGGTCAGGGGCCTGATCCACTCGGTGGGTCAGGTCCCTGACGGGTTTCCGGAGATCGTTTGGGAGAAATCCGGGAGAAGACCTTGGTCGGGTTCTCCCAGGGGAAGACTGATGAGGCCGTCCGGAGCGCAGCGGCTGAGGGCGCTCGGACCTGCGCGTTCGCGAAATCCAGCCTCGCAGTCGGCATCTGTCCCCCGTCCCGCCGGCCGACGCATGTCCCTCACCGATGACCGGCCCGCCGCCACGCACCGCCTCGGCGCCACGCGGCCCATCCGGGCTGACATACCGAAGGGTGCGGCTCAGTCGGGTACTCCCCGGCCGTGCATGAGCTGCTCGATCGCCGCCAAGATGCCGTCCACGGCGCCGGGTTCGGATGCCAGGGAGTCCAGTGGGACCGAGGGCCAACCGTTGTAGCCCTTCTCCCGCTGCACCTCGAGCTTCCTCCGCAGCTCGGGAACCATCGGCAAGGATTCCGCGAATGCTTCCGCCCTGTCCCTGCCGAGGTGGTGGGTGATCGATCCGAAGCTGAAAGCGAGCTCTTCCTTCACTGGGCTGTCGTACAGGGACAGCGTCCAGACCGGCACCTGCCGGCCGGCGGCGGGATAGTAGACGGACATGCTCGGGTACTTGGCCGTGCCGCCCTCCAGCCGGCCTCTCGCCGCCCCGTGATCGAGGAGTGCCGTCGCGACCCGTCGCGGCTCCGGGGCGAGGCGCGTCCGGATGACGGCGTCCATGTCGTCACGCGTCGTCCTCTGCGTGGATCGGCGGCCGGTGGGGGACTTCGCCGCCGTGGCGACCTCGCCGTGGATGCGTGGGACCAGGACGCGGAGGTCTCCGTCGCCTCGGTACTGGGTCAGCTCGATCGCGTACACGTCGGTCTGCCGCAGCTGCCTGTTGAGGAACTCGACGATCGCCCGGAGCTCCAGCGGGATCCGGTCCGCGACGAACAGCAGCCGCATCTGCCCGGCGGCCAGCCGCTCCTCGACCATCGACCAGAACTCCTCCGGCGAGCGGTCGCCGAGCAGTTCCCCGTACGTCTCTCCCAGCGATCGTCCGTCCGCGACGCAGGTCTCCTCGAAGGAGCGCTGGAGCAGGGCTGCCGGCCAGTAACGCGCGCCGTTCGCCGCGTAGTCCAGCATCTGGCCCACCACCTCGCGCCGGATCCGGGTGTCGCTCGCCCGTTTGACCTCCACCAGCGTCGGCACTCCGTCGCCGTCGACGAAAAGGTGGTCCAGCCAGTACGCCGGACCGCTCTCCACGTTCGTCGGGACACCCATCTCCCGGGCCACCAGCACCAGCCGCAGCGGCTGCCCATCGGCAAGCGAGCCGAAATCCAGCACCCGCGGATGGCGGGCGAGGAGCTCCTGGAACTCCGCCTCGGTGTCGAACGCGGCCGGTTCGAGCGCCTGCAGACCACTGCCCAGGACGAATACCGGCTGATCAGTCAACTGCTCGCTCCCCCTGTGAACGGATACTTCCGATTCCGCGC
Organism: Streptomyces sp. NPDC006140; assembly: GCF_040628815.1. Taxonomy (NCBI): domain Bacteria; kingdom Bacillati; phylum Actinomycetota; class Actinomycetes; order Kitasatosporales; family Streptomycetaceae; genus Streptomyces; species Streptomyces sp. NPDC006140. Next base: position 216,046 of record NZ_JBEXTS010000005.1, read on the forward strand.
CCGGGACCGGTCCCCGGCCCCGTGTGGTGCCATGCCCGCATGGGCGCGGAGCGTGTGCTGATTCTGCATCAGGGGGACGACCTCGACGTCGGGGAGATCCGTGGGCTCGTGGACTCGATCGAGCGGGAGTCCGGGGGTGAGCTGGCGGGGACGCGGCTCACCACCTATCCGGCGGGTGAGCCGAGCGAGGGGCTCGCCGAGGCCCTGGTGTTCCGGCTGGAGAGGGAGGGCGAGGTCGCGCCCGGTTCGTTGTCCCGTGCGGCCACGTACCGGTACGAGGTGTCCGGGGGGCGGCTGGTCGTGGCCGTGGTGGTGTGGGCGGGGGAGGTCAACGGCTGGGTGCGGCGGGTCATCCCGCAGCACCTGGACAAGGTCGAGGCCACCGATATGGCACTGACCCGGCGGGCGGGATGGCGGCGGCTCGCGGAGGACGGCGCGCTGGCGTTCGTCGCCGAGGCGCGGGACGGTGCCGGGCGGTCGTTCGGGGACGACGTGCACGTGGTCGTGAGCCTGCTGCCCCGCGCCAGACCGCGGCAGATCCGGCGGCTCATGCCCGGCGGATACATCCAGTGGGTGGACGGCGTGTTCCGGGGTGCCGGCGCGCCGCTCGGGCGGGTCGACGTCGCGCACTGGCTGGTCTGCGTGGACGAGCCGAAGCGCGCCCTGCACCTCGCCTATCTCGCCGCCGACCGGAGCGTGATGGCGTTGCTGCCGTGGGAGCTGTTGACCCGTGCCGAGAAGCGCGGCGGAAAGAAGCTGGCGTGAGCGATCCGCAGGGCGTGTCTGGAGTGGGAGGCGGTGGTTGTGGTGGCGTTGTTCCGTAGATGGAGGGAGCGGCGGGAGCAGCCGCAGGGGCAGGGGCCCGAGGGGCAGTCCGGTGATGCGGCGGTGTCCCAGTCGGAGGATCAGCCGGGGGATCAGCCGGAGGCGCGGCGGTCCGTCGGGGACGAGCACGTGCTGATGCGGGATGCCGCCGGGGAGTTGGAAGCCCTGTGGATCGCCGACGTGCGACGGGCCGACGACCTGTTCATCGGGGAGGTCCTCGCCCAGCACGGGCTGCGGCACGACGTGACGACCTCGCGGTACCGGGTCGTCCGCAACACCTTCAATGATCGTGGTGGCGTCTTCGTCCGGTTCGTCGGGGACGAGACGACCGGCCGGGGCGGCGACGGGGTGCCGCGACGGGAGCTCGTGATCGGGGAGCGGCACTGCGTCCCGCACGAGGACTTCGACGCGTTCAGCCGGGACGCTGTCGCGGGGAACGTCACACTGTTGAAGACCACCATCGACGCGGCCTCGGCGAGCGACCTTTACCCCTTGTACGACGCGCTGTCGAAGGCCTTCGGGGAGCAGGCCCCGCAGACCCGGGCCGTCATGCGGGCGCCGTTGCAGTGTGTGACCTGCCTGCGGATCTATTCGCCGCATCTGATCCACGTACGGGACCTAAAGCGTTCGGGCACGCCGATGGGCGGGACCGTCAGCAGCGCCGAGGGCGCCCGGCAGGTCGCCCGGGCGCTGGCGATGACGGCGTGTCTGGACTGCGGGGGCGAGGTCGCCGTGTGGGTGTACGACCCCCGCGCCGCGGAGGAGCGGTGATCCCGGTCAGGCGAGCGTTCCCGCCAGGGTTCCCGCGAGGGTCAGGGTGAGGAAGGCCGCGCCCCACATCATCGCCAGGCGAATACGGCGGTACTTGAGCGAGGTCGCGCGGGCCAGGGACTCCAGGCGGGTCGCGTGGCCGGAGCCGGGCCGGGGCTGGGCCGCGAGGCCGAGCAGGACCAGCGCCGGGGCGCAGGCCGCGCAGCCGGACCAGACGAGGAGTTGCGGGATCGCCGGGTACTGGCCGGGCGCGATGACGCCGGCGGTGATCGCGCCGAGCAGGGCGGTCAGGGCCGCGCCCAGGGTCGCCAGGGTCAGTCCCGCTCTGCTGTCGGCCTTGGCGAGTCGCTCACGGGCCTCGGTCAGGAGCGCCGGGTCGAGTTCGGCGGTGCGCTCCCCTTCGAGTGTGGTCATCGATCCCCCTCGCTGATCAGCGGCTTCTCCGGGTACCCGGGAGGGGCATTTCTACTACGCCGGCGTCAGGTGTTCCACGTCTCGTCGTAGGGATCGTGCGGGGTGGCGACCGGGCGGGAGCCGGTGACCTCGAGGTACGGGATGGGGCCGTCGTTGACGGGGTCCCGGGTGCGGCGGGGTGTGTAGCGGCCGGTGACCTCCAGCCACGTGTCCGGGCTGAGGACCGGAGGGACGTTGCCGGTGAGGGCGATCTTGACCGGCTGGGCGTCCGCTGCGCAGCAGTTGAGGCCCATGCGGACCAGGTAGGGGGCGCCCGTCCGGTCCAGCGTGACGAAGCCGGTGATCTTCAACTGGCGGCCGCGCAGGGAGCGGCCGTCGTCGTAGACCGCCCGGCCCGCGTAGTCGGCGACACCGAGGCGGAGGGGGTCGCCGTCGGGGAGGTCAGGGAAGCCGAAGGGCTTGGTCAGGGCCGTGCCGGTGTGGGCGGCGCTGTAGGAGCCGAGGGCCGGCGGGGCGACCAGGATCAGGGCGAGCACCGGGAGGGTGAGCAGCCAGGAGACGCGCGGTTCGTGGTGGTGAGCGGCTGCCTTGCCGCGTCGGGGGTCGTGGTGATGGGCGGCCGCCTCGCCGCGGGCAGCCGCCTCGCCACGGGCGGTCGTCTCACCGCAGGCAGCCGCCTCACCGCAGGCAGCCGCCTCACCGCAGGCAGCCGCCTCACCGCCGGCAGCCGCCTCACCGCCGGCAGCCGCCTCACCGTGGACGGCCGTCCTGCCGCGGCGGTGGTCGTACCAGAGCGTCGCCGCCGCCGTCGCGATCAGTACCGCGCCCGCCAGCAGGACCAGCGGGCGCAGGCCCGACTTGACGTAGCGGAGGTAGAGGTCGGTCGTGGCGGCGTGCAGCAGGGTCGCGCCGAGCAGGAAGAGCAGGGCCGACTGGGCCAGGCGGTTCACAGCAGGACCGTTCCGGTCAGGGCCGACACGACGACGGCCAGGGCGAAGGTCGCGGGGGCGAACCGCAGGGCGAAGGCGCGGCCGAAGGTGCCCGCCTGCATCGCGAAGAGCTTCAGGTCGATCATCGGCCCCACCACCAGGAACGTCAGACGGGCCGTCAGGGAGAACTGGGTCAGCGAGGCCGCCACGAACGCGTCCGCCTCCGAGCAGATGGAGAGGAGCACGGCCAGCACCGCGAGGGCCAGGACCGACAGCACCGGGTGGTCGGCCGCCACGCGCAGCCAGTCCGCCGGTACCACCGCCTTCAGTGTCGCCGCGGCCATCGCGCCGACCACCAGGAAGCCGCCCGCGTGCGTGACGTCGTGCCGCACCGAGTCCCAGAAGGCCGCCCCCTTGCCCTGCCCCTCGTACGACGCCCCCGCCGACAGGCGCAGCCAGTCCGTGCGGCCCACGCGGTGCCAGAGCCAGCCCATCGCGCAGGCCACCAGCAGGCTTGCCACGAAGCGGGCCAGGACCATCTCCGGGTTGCCGGGGAACGCCACGGCCGTCGCCGTCAGCACGATCGGGTTGATGGCGGGCGCCGACAGCAGGAACGCCAGGGCCGCGGCCGGGGTGACACCCCTGCGGACCAGGGCCCCGGCCACCGGCACCGACGCGCACTCGCAGCCCGGCAGCACCGCGCCCGCCGCGCCCGCGACCGGGACCGCCAGGGCGGGGCGGCTCGGCAGGGCCCGGGCGAAGAAGGACGGCGGCACGAACACCGCGATCGCCGCCGACAGCAGCACGCCGAGCACCAGGAACGGCAGCGCCTGGACCATGACGGCGACGAACACCGTCATCCAGCTCTGCATCACGGGTGCGGACAGCGCCCCGCGGATCGGGTCCTGGAACATCACCGCGGTGAGCAGCAGCAGGGTGAGGAGGAGGGGGGAGTTGAGGTGCCTGCCCTCGTCCCGGTCCCGGTCCGGATCGGTGTCCGCGTGCTCGCCGCTCTCCCGCGGGGCGGTCTTCGTGATGGCCACGGGCCCGGTACCTCCGCCTGTGCGCACGGGCATTGCCCCTTCCCTCCCCTTCTGTACGCGCGGACCGGCCCGGGCGTTCAGGCCCCAGGGCTCTCTTCTGGAACCAGCCGTCCCCGTGCGGCAGTCTTCTCCCCGTGGGGAGCGTTCCGAACCAAGGCCGGCCGGGTGACACGGCCACGCACATGATCGTGTGCGGCGACGACGGGCTCGCGCACCGGCTCGCCGCCGAACTGCGGGGCGTGTACGGCGAACAGGTCAGGCTGGTGGTGCCGCCCTCGGGGCGCCGGGTGCGGCAGCCGGTGGTCGGACGGGCCCGCGCGGCCTCCGCGGCCCTGCTCGACCGGGTCGTGAACGCCGCCGCCAGCCGGACCGGCGCCGGCGGCGCCGAACCGGCCGGGAGCGAGCAGGTCGTGGAGGCCGCCGAGGTCACCGAGGCCGTGCTCACCGAGGTCGGGGTGGACCGGGCGGCGGCCCTGGCGCTCGTGTACGACGACGACGAGACCAACATCCGCGCCGCGCTCACCGCCCGCCGGCTCAACCCCCGCCTGCGTCTCGTCCTGCGGCTGTACAACCGGCGGTTGGGGCAGCACATCGAGGAACTGCTCGACCAGACGGCCGCCCTGGCCGGCGGGGTGGAACCGGGGTCCGCGGGACTCGACGCGTCGACGACCGTGCTCTCCGACGCCGACACGGCCGCGCCGGCGCTGGCCGCGACCGCCCTGGCCGGCACCAGCAAGGTCGTCCAGACGGAAGGGCTCGTGCTGCGCGCGGTGGAGCGGCAGCCGCCGCGGCCGGGCGAGGTGGCCGATCCGGGGCTGTGCACCCTGGCGCTGCTGTCCGCGACGAGCAACGACCCGGCCGGCGCGGACGGTTCCGAGGGCAGCGGGGAGCACGGGCCGCGACTGCTTCCCGACGAGGCGGCGGTGGCGTCGGCGACCGGGCGCGGGACCGTGGTGCTGGAGCAGGTGTCGTACTCCGGGCCCGCCCTGCCCGCCGGGCGGGGCGGGGTGCCGCCGTTCGCCTCCCTGTTCTCGCGGCGGCTGCGGTGGTCGCTGGCGGGGCTGGTGGGATGTGTGCTGGCGCTCGCCGTGGCGTTGATGTTCGTGACCGGGGAGCATCCGCTGTACGCGACGTACGTGACGCTGCTCGACCTCTTCGGCATCAACGACCCCGCGTACCACGCGTCGACGGGGCGGCAGGTCCTCCAACTGCTGTCCGGGCTGGTCGGGTTGCTGCTGCTGCCGGTGCTGCTGGCCGCGGTGCTGGAGGCCCTGGGCACGTTCCGCAGCGCGTCCGCGCTGCGCAAGCCGCCGCGCGGGCTCGGCGGGCACGTGGTGCTGCTCGGGCTCGGCAAGATCGGGACGCGGGTGCTGACGCGGCTGCGCGAACTGCACATCCCCGTGGTGTGCGTGGAGTCCGATCCGGAGGCGCGCGGGCTGGCCACGGCGCGGCGGCTGCGGGTGCCGGTGGTGCTCGGGGACGTCACGCAGGAAGGCGTGCTGGAGGCCGCGAAGATCCATCGGGCGGACGCGCTGCTGGCGTTGACCAGTGCGGACACGACGAATCTGGAGGCCGCGCTGTACGCCCGGTCGGTGCGGCCGGATCTGCGGGTCGTGCTGCGGCTGTACGACGACGACTTCGCGACGGCCGTGTACCGGACGCTCCGGGCCGCGCACCCGTCCGCCCTGACGCGGAGCCGGAGTGTGTCGCACCTGGCCGCGCCCGCGTTCGCCGGGGCGATGATGGGGCGGCAGATCCTGGGGGCGATCCCGGTGGAGCGGCGGGTGCTGCTGTTCGCGGAGCTGGAGGTGGCCGGGCATCCGCAGCTGGAGGGGCGGACCGTCGGGGACGCGTTCCGGGCCGGGGCGTGGCGGGTGCTGGCGCTCAACACGGCTCCTTCCGGGCGGCGGGGTGACGGGGAGGGCGCCGAGGAGGCCGGCGCGCCGGCTTCGGGGCTGGTGTGGGATCTGCCGTCGACGTATGTGCTGGGGGCCGGGGACCGGGTGGTGCTGGCGGCGACGCGGCGGGGGCTGGCGGAGTTGCTGGGGCGGAGGCGGCGGGAGCGGGCGGGGGCGTGAACTTGACGCCGAGCGGTGGGTTTCACGGCTCGGCATCACAAGGTGCACGGCGATGGTGCTGCTGCCGGGTCGTCCGCGCGACCCCCCATCGCCCCAGCGGCACGACTGCCCGCGGGTGGCGCCGGGGAGTTGCGCAGCAACCCAAGGGGCGCGGGGAACTGCGCGATCAACCACGACCCACCCGCAGCCGCCGACACCACCCCCACCCCCGAGCTACTGGGCGCTCGTCACCCCCTTCAGGTGCCGCTCCGCGAACTCCAGCTCCAGCCGGACCTGCTTGATCCGCTCGTCCACCACCAGCGACCCGTGCCCGGCGTCGTAGCGGTACACCTCGTGGACCGCTCCCCTCGCCTCCAGGCGCTTGACGTAGTTCTCGATCTGGCGGATCGGGCAGCGGGGGTCGTTGACACCGGCGGAGATGTAGACCGGGGCCTTGACCCGGTCGACGTAGGTGAGCGGGGACGAGGCCTCGAAGCGCTCGGGGACCTCCTCCGGGGTGCCGCCGAGGAGCGTGCGGTCCATCGCCTTCAGCGCTTCCATCTCGTCGTGGTACGCCGTGACGTAGTCGGCGACGGGAACCGCCGCGATGCCCAGGGTCCACGCGTCGGGCTGGACGCCGAGGCCGAGGAGGGTGAGGTAGCCGCCCCACGAACCGCCGGTGAGCACGAGGCGGTCGGGGTCCGCGAGGCCCGAGGCTACGGCCCATTCACGCACCGCGGCGATGTCCTCCAGCTCGATGAGGCCGACGCGGTGCTTCAGGGCGTCCGTCCAGGCGCGGCCGTAGCCCGTCGAGCCGCGGTAGTTGACCCGGACCACCGCGTAGCCGTGGTCGACCCAGGCCGCGGGGCCCGCCGCGAAGGAGTCGCTGTCGTGCCAGGTGGGGCCGCCGTGGATGTCGAAAACCGTGGGGAGCGGGCCGGTGGCGCCCGCCGGCTTCTGCACGAGGGCGTGGATGCGCCCGCCCGGGCCCTCCACCCACACGTCCTCGACCGGCACCGAGCCGGGCGACTTCATGCCGGGCGGGTCGAGGACGACACCGCCCGCCGTGGAGCGCACCGCCGACGGCTCGGCCGCCGAGGACCACAGGTACTCCACGCTGCCGTCGGGCCGGGCCGTGGCACCGGAGACCGTGCCGGGCGGGGTCGGGATCTCGGTCAGGGCGCGGCTCGCCAGGTCGTAGCGGAACAGCTCGCTGCGGGCCTCGAAGCCGTGCACGACGAGCAGGCCGGTGCCGTCCGGGTACCACTCGGCGCTGACGTCGCCGGGCAGCTCCAGCGCCAGGTCCGTCTCCTCGCCGGTGGCCACGTCCCAGACGAGGGGCTCCCAGCGGCCCCGGCGCTGGTGGCCGATGAGCAGGCGCGTGTCGCCGTCGACGGGGGCGAAGCCGAGGACCTCCAGGCCCAGCTCACGCGTGCCGCCCTTGGTGTCGTCGAGGTCGGCGACCGGCGTGCCGTCGGGGCGCAGGACGCGCAGGGCGGAGTGCATCGCGTCGCCGTGCTCGGTGTGCTCGATGGCGATGAGCGAGCCGTCGTGGGAGAGGTCGCCGACGCCGGCCGACTCGCGGTGGCGATAGATCTCCACCGGGGCCTCGCCGGTGCGGACGAGGTGGATCGTCGTGCCGTCCTCGTCCGTGGAGCGGCCCACCACCGCCGTGCGTCCGTCGCGGCCGAGGGCGAGGCCCGCCGGGTACGAGGGCTGAAGGCCCTCGGCGGCCGGCTCGTCCGGGCCGCCCTCGAAGGGCTGGCGGCGCCACACGCCGAACTCGTCGCCGTCCTTGTCGTCGAACCACCAGATCCAGGCGCCGTCCGGTGACAGCACGCCGTCCGTCGTGCCGTTCGGCCGGTCCGTCACCTGGCGCTGCTCGCCCGTCGACCGGTCCCAGGCGTACAGCTCGTACGTCCCGGTCGCGTTCGACACGAACAGGGAGCGGGCCGGCGCGTCCTCCGCCCAGTCGGGCAGGGAGACCCGGGGCGCGCGAAAGCGCTTCTCCCAGTCCGGCATCCGCTCCTGCTGTCCCGCCTGTACCTCTTGCTCGTGCTGGTCCCGCTGATCCCGCGCTTCGGACCCGTTGCTCTCAGTCATGGCCCCATACTGCACGCCCTCACCGACAATTCGCTGGCGAGGTCCCCAGCCTGTGGATAACCTCCACCGGTTCCCCTTCCGGGCAGGTCAGGGGAGACGGCCGGAGGGGGCGGTTCTGTTGCCCACCCCGCGGGCGGGACCGGCCCTGCGGCCCCGTACCGTGGGGGTGTGTACCGGTTTCTGCTGACGCCCCGATGGTGGGGGATCAACCTCTTCGTGCTGCTGTCGATCCCCTTCTGCATCTTCATGGGGTCCTGGCAGCTGGGCCGGTTCGAGGACCGCGTGCAGGACCATCGCACGGCGACCGAGCAGGTCGCCGAGGCGAAGCGCGAGGCGCCGCGGCCGCTCGGGGAGATGCTGCCGGTGACCAAGGCGACGTCCGGCAAGCTCGTCACCGCGACCGGGCGTTACGGCAAGCAGCTGCTGGTGCCGGGGCGGCAGCTCGACGGCAAGCAGGGCTTCTACGTCCTGACGCTGCTGCGCACCGACTCGGGCGAGGCGCTGCCGGTGGTCCGCGGCTGGCTGCCCGGTGCCGCCGACGCGGCCGAGGCCCCCGCCCCGCCGGCCGGTGAGGTCACCGTCACCGGGGCGCTCCAGGCGTCCGAGACCCCGGGTGACAACGGCGTCAGCGCGCAGGGCGGGCTGCCGGCCGGGCAGACGGCGGCGATCAGCGCGGCGTCCCTGGTGAACCTGGTGCCGTACGACGTGTACGACGCGTGGGTCACGCTGGCGAAGGGTGACTCGGGGATGAAGGCCGTGCCGGCTGCCGCGCCGCCGGACACGGGGCTGGATCTGAAGGCGTTCCAGAACCTGGGCTACACCGCGGAGTGGTTCGCCTTCGTGGGGTTCGTGATCTTCATGTGGTTCCGGTTGCTGCGGCGTGAGGTGGAGTTCGCGCGGGATGCGGAGCTTGGTCTGGTGCCGCAGGAAGAGTCTGTTGCTGTGGACGCCGCTGTGAAGTGAGGCGGCGTTTGTGCCGGGGCCGGGTGGGTCCGCGCCTCGGCGGAGCGAGGTGCCGCTGCGCCCACCCGTGCCGCCCCAGCGGCACGATTGCCCGCAGCTAAGCGGAACCAGCGGCCCTCAGCCCAGTAGGCGACGGCGTCTACGCCCCCGCCAGCAACCCCGTCCAGTACACCGTCCCCGCGCACGCGTTGGACACGGTCACCGTGCTTCCGGCCGAGCCGGTCGCCGGGGAGTACGTCACCACCACGCTGCCGTCGGTCGTGCCGTCCTCGGTGGCCAGCTGCGGGGCCACGCCCGTGTCGCCGCCGGTGGAGGTGCCGCCCGTGGTCGTCGTGTCGCCCGACGGGGTCGGGTCGGGGGTCGGGTCGGGGTCGCCGGGGTCGCCGCCGGGGGTGGGGCAGGTCTCGGAGGGGACCCACGCGAACTTCACGTCGTAGGCGGCGCCCGGCTGGAGCACCAGCTCGGCGGCCTCCAGGGACGGGTTGGGCAGACCGGCCGCCGCGTCCCCGGCCACGTGCCGGGCGGCGCCTACCTTCGCGGGGTCGGCCGCGCCCTGCGGCAGGGCGCTCACCGAGCCGGCGCCGGAGACCGTGCAGCTCGCGCCGGAGACGTTGGTGACGCGGAAGGAGCCGTAGACCGCGCCGGTGGAGTCGGGGGCGGCGCTGCTGCCGGCGGCGGGGCCGAGCTGGGCCGGGGTGCACGCCGGGATGCCGGCGGCGGTGGTGGAGGACGGGCCGGCGCCCTCGGGCGCGCCGGGGGCGGTGCCGGAGCCCTTGCCCTTGTCCTTCTCCTTCTTGTCGTCCTTGTCCTTGCCCTCGGTCTTGCCGGAGGAGCCGGCGGCCGTGCTCTCGCCGCCGTCCGGGCCCTTGCCCTCGCTCGTGCCGCCCTGGGTCTCGGAGGCGTGGCCGGCGACCGACGGGTTGGCGTCGGAGCCGGTGGCGTTGGAGACGTGTACGAGGGCGGGGATCGCGGTGCCGATGAAGAGGGCGGCGGCGGCCATGCCCACCACGGCCTGCCGCTTGCGTGCCCGGCGCTGGGGCACCGCCTTGCGCAGATAGTCCAGGGTGCCGTCGCGCGGCTCCACCTCCTGCACCGCCTGGTGCAGCATCGTGCGCAGGTCCAGCTCGTCCGAGTCGAACCCCTGGAGGCTCTGGTCGTCGGGGCCGTGGTTCACAGTTCCGTTCCCAGCGTGCGATTGCTTCGGATCTTGCCCGTGCAGCCTTGTCGGCTCGTGCCACTCGAAGGGCTCGTGCCGGTCGCGCCCGTCGCGGGGCGCGCCGTTGCCGTCGCTCATGCCGGCGTCTCCATGGCGATGCGGAGCGCCGCGATGCCGCGCGAGCCGTACGCCTTGACCGAGCCCAGGGATATGCCGAGGGTCTCGGCGACCTGCGCCTCGGTCATGTCCGCGAAGTAGCGCAGCACCAGCACCTCGCGCTGGCGGCGCTGCAGGCCCTTCATCGCCTTGATGAGGGAGTCGCGCTCCAGCTGGTCGTAGGCGCCTTCCTCGGCGCTCGCCATGTCGGGCATGGGCTTCGACAGCAGCTTGAGGCCGAGGATGCGGCGGCGCAGCGCCGAGCGCGAGAGGTTGACGACCGTCTGGCGCAGGTACGCCAGGGTCTTCTCGGGGTCGCGGACGCGTTTGCGTGCGGAGTGGACACGGATGAAGGCCTCCTGGACGACGTCCTCGCAGGAGGCCGTGTCGTCGAGGAGGAGCGCGGCGAGACCCAGCAGCGAGCGGTAGTGCGCCCGGTAGGTCTCGGTGAGGTGGTCGACGGTCGTACCGGCCGCGACTCCGTCCTCGGCGCCGTCGCGCTGGTTCGGTATGCGGGCCGGCCGCGCTGCGGGCACGGGCGCGATCACCGGCATGCCACCGGGCGTACCGGGCATGCGGGGTCGGAGAGCCGCCGGACGGGGCGGTCGAAGGACCGTGCCGCGTGCCGCGCTGAAGTCGAGTACCTCTGCCACGCCTGTTGGACACGCTGACCCCCGTGAGGGTTGTACGTGCCGGGCGTCACTTTCACGCCGACCGTCGCCGTCGACGGTCTACCCGCGTCAGGCAGCACAACCGATAGTGCGTCAAATGCCCTCATGCGTCCCGCTCTTCCCCTATGTCCAGATGTGAACGGACGTCCCCACGTCCGGTTCCAGGCGTCCCCACGCCTGATGAAGCGCTCCCACGGCCGAAGAGGCGACCGCAAAGACGCTCCCCGCCCTCCGCGCGGTTGCGGAGGGCGGGGAGGTAAATCCTCTGCTGTCGAAGCGTCTCGGACAAGTGGTCCGAACCATCGACCGGCTCACATGTCGTGCACAGATCCTACAAACCACCTCTGACATCGGCCGGGGGGTTCGCCAGGACGAAAGTTTCCCGAAAACCCCCCTGACCGTTCAGGACAGCTCGGCGGCGACCAGTTCGGCGATCTGGGCGGTGTTGAGCGCGGAGCCCTTGCGCAGGTTGTCGCCGCACACGAAGAGTTCGAGCGCCGTGGGGTCGTCCAGCGCGCGCCGCACCCGCCCGACCCAGGTGGGGTCGGTGCCGACCACGTCGGCGGGGGTCGGGAACTCCCCGGCGGCCGGATTGTCGAACAGCACGACACCGGGCGCTGTGGCGAGGATCTCGCGGGCCTTGTCGACGGTGACCTCGCCCTCGAAGCGGGCGTGCACGGTCAGCGAGTGCGTGGTGATCACCGGCACGCGGACGCAGGTGACGGCCACGGGGAGGCCGGGCAGGCAGAGGATCTTGCGGGTCTCGTCCCGCACCTTCAGCTCCTGAGAGGACCAGCCGTCCTCGCGCGCCGAACCGGCCCACGGCACGACGTTCAGCGCGACCGGCTCCGGGAACGGCCCGGTGCGGTCGCCGACGGCCCGCCGCACGTCACCGGGGCTGGTGCCCAGCTCGGTGCCGGCGACCAGGGCCAGCTGCTCCCGCAGGGTCGCCACACCGGCGCGCCCGGCGCCGCTGACGGCCTGGTACGAGGAGGCGACCAGCTCGCGCAGCCCGAACTCGGCGTGCAGCGCGCCCAGGGCCACGATCATGGAGAGCGTCGTGCAGCTGGGGTTGGCGACGATGCCGCGCGGGCGCATGCGCACGGCGTGCGGATTGACCTCGGGCACGACCAGGGGCACGTCCGGGGCCATCCGGAACGTGCCCGAGTTGTCGACCACCACCGCACCCTTGGCGACGGCGAGGGGCGCCCACCGCTCGGCGATCTCGTCGGGGACGTCGAACAGGGCGACGTCGACGCCGTCGAAGACCTCCTCGGTGAGCGCCAGGACCTCGGTCTCCTCACCGCGCACGGCCAGCTTGCGACCGGCCGAGCGCGGGGAGGCGACGAGTCGGATCTCGCCCCAGATGTCCGCCCGCTGGGACAGGATCTGGAGCATGACCGTGCCGACGGCTCCGGTCGCTCCCACGACGGCGAGCGTGGGCCGGCCCGACCGGCCGGTCTGCCCGGGTCCGGCCATCAGCGGCCGGTGCCTCCGTAGACGACGGCCTCGTCGCTGTCGGAGTCGAGCCCGAACGCGGAGTGCACGGCACGGACGGCCTCGGGCACGTCGTCGGCGCGCGTGACGACCGAGATGCGGATCTCGGAGGTCGAGATCAGCTCGATGTTCACGCCCGCGTCGGACAGCGCCGTGAAGAAGTCGGCCGTGACGCCCGGGTTGGTCTTCATGCCGGCGCCGACCAGGGAGATCTTGCCGATCTGGTCGTCGTAGCGCAGGGAGTCGAAGCCGATGCCGGCCTTGTTCTTCTCCAGCGCGTCGATGGCCTTGCGGCCCTCGGTCTTCGGCAGCGTGAAGGAGATGTCCGTCAGGCCCGTGGAGGCGGCGGACACGTTCTGCACGACCATGTCGATGTTGATCTCGGCGTCGGCGATCGTGCGGAAGATCGAGGCCGCCTCGCCCGGCTTGTCCGGCACGCCGACGACCGTGACCTTGGCCTCGGAGGTGTCGTGCGCGACACCGGAGATGAGAGCCTGCTCCACCTGCTTGTCCCCTTGATTGATCGGCTCGCTGCTGACCCATGTGCCCTGAAGTCCGCTGAAGCTGGACCGGACGTGGATCGGGATGTTGTACCGGCGGGCGTACTCCACGCAGCGGTGGAGCAGCACCTTGGACCCGGACGCCGCCAGTTCGAGCATGTCCTCGAAGGAGATCCAGTCGATCTTCCGGGCCTTCTTCACCACGCGCGGGTCGGCGGTGAACACGCCGTCGACGTCGGTGTAGATCTCGCACACGTCGGCGTCGAGCGCGGCGGCGAGGGCCACCGCGGTGGTGTCCGAGCCGCCGCGACCGAGGGTGGTGATGTCCTTGGTGTCCTGGCTGACGCCCTGGAAACCGGCGACGATCGCGATGTTGCCCTCGTCCACCGAGGTCTTGATCCGACCCGGCGTGACGTCGATGATCCGGGCTTTGTTGTGGACCGAGTCGGTGATGACACCTGCCTGGCTGCCGGTGAACGACTGGGCCTCGTGGCCCAGCTTTTTGATCGCCATGGCCAGCAGGGCCATGGAGATCCGCTCTCCGGCGGTCAGCAGCATGTCGAGCTCGCGCCCGGCAGGCATCGGGGAAACCTGCTCGGCGAGATCGATCAGCTCGTCCGTCGTGTCGCCCATCGCGGAAACCACGGCAACCACCTGGTTGCCGTTCTGCTTCGCTTCCACGATCCGCTTGGCGACGCGCTTGATGCCCTCGGCATCGGCTACGGAGGAGCCTCCGTACTTCTGCACGACAAGGCCCACGTGCGCTCCTCGCTCAATCCGTCTCTATCCGCTCATACGCATTCGTACTGCGGTCGGCTCAGTCTAACGAGCGTCCGAAAATCCCTTCCGCGATATCGCATGGTGAGATTTCCGGGGTACTCGTCCAGAGCTGCTCATGCCCATCTGGGCACGGGCCACGCGAGAAAGTGCCCGGCGTCACAGCCGACACCCGGCCGATCCCGGTGAGCAAACTTTCAAGCACTATGGTTCGCCTGTGCGCGTACTGCTGGTGGAAGACGATGAACCGGTCGCCGAGTCGCTGCGACGCGGCCTGAAGCGCTACGGCTTCGAGGTCGAGTGGGTGAGCACGGGCGCGGCGGCCCTGGAGCACGAGGGTCCGTACGACGTCGTCCTGCTGGATCTCGGCCTGCCCGACACCGACGGCCTGGACGTCTGCAAGACACTGCGCGAGCGCGGCGACGTCCCGATCATCGTGATCAGCGCCCGCAGCGACGAGACCGACCGGGTGGTGGGCCTGGAGATCGGCGCGGACGACTACGTCTCCAAGCCGTTCGGAGTCCGGGAGGTCATCGCCCGGATACGAGCGGTCATGCGGCGCGTACAGCCCCGCACCCCCGCCGCCGACGCCCCCGAAACCGGCCCCGACCGCTACGGCACGCGCCTGACCGTCGACCGCAAGGCGGCCCGGGTGCACCTGGACGGCGAGGAGGTGGCCCTCGCGCCCAAGGAGTACGACCTGCTGGCCTTCCTCACCGAGGAGCCCGGCGCGCTGATGTCGCGCGAGCAGATCATGGAAGCCGTCTGGGACGCGAACTGGTTCGGGCCGACGAAGACGCTGGACGTTCACGTGGCGGCGCTGCGGCGGAAGCTGGCCGGGGCGATCGCGATCGAGGCGGTGCGCGGGGTCGGGTTCCGCCTGGAGATCGTCAAGGACGAGGACGGCGGCGAGGGCCGGGCGAACGGCGAGAACGGCGCCGCGGGCTCATGATCCGCCAGCTCGTCCGCAGCTACGTCCTGCTCGTCGCGGTGGCCATCGCGCTGTTCACCGTGCCGGTGGCCTTCACCCTGACCGATCAGCTGCGGGGCGACACCCGGTCGGCCGTCCTGCGCGAGGCCGACGCCATGGCCCTGCTGCTGGGCGACGGCCGGGCCGCCTCCTGCCAGGCCCTGGAGGAGATGGCCAGGGCCTACGAGGACGAGATCCAGGTCACCCGCACCGCGGACTGCCCGGCGGACCTGCCGCGCCCGGCGCCGGACGCGGCACTGACCAAGGCCCTGGAGGACGGCGAACCCACGACCGACTGGGGCTCCTCCTTCATCTGGGGCCCCGAGCTGGTGGTCACGGTGCCCGCCCGCGCGACCGGCACGGACCGGGTCGTCGGTGCCGTGCGCATCGTGTACTCGACCGATGAGATGACCGACCGCCTGTGGCAGATCTGGGGCTTCCGGGCGGTCCTCGCCGTGCTCGTGCTGGGCGTCGCGGCCGTCATCGGCGTCGTGGTCGCCCGGCGCCTGACCCGGCCGCTGCGCCAGCTGAACGACATGGCGAGCAAGTTCAGCGACGGCGACCTGACCGCCCGCTCCCCCGTGACGGGCCCGCCGGAGACGCAGACGCTGGCGCGCACCCTCAACCAGGGCGCGGAACGCCTGGACACGCTGATCGCGGCCCAGCGCATCTTCGTCGCGGACGCCTCCCACCAGCTGCGCACCCCGCTGACGGCGCTGCGGCTGTCCCTGGACAACATCGCGGACGGGGTGGACGACGAGTTCGTCCGCGAGGACGTGGAGCAGGCCACGGCGGAGGTCGTCCGGATGAGCCGCCTGGTCAACGGCCTGCTGGTGCTGGCCCGGGCCGAGGCCAAGGTGTCGGCGGCCGAGCCGCTCCCGCTGATGGACATCGTGCGGGAACGGCTCGCCGTGTGGAGACCGGCCGCCGACGAGCGCGGAGTCACCATCGCGCTCAGGGGGAGTGCCGACGGCCGGTCGTCTGTGCTGGCCAGCCCCGGTCACCTGGACCAGATGCTGGACAACGTGCTCTCCAACGCCCTGGAGGTCTCACCGGACGGCGGGACGATCACCGTGCGGGTGGAGCCCAGGGGCGACGTGGTGGAGGTGTCGGTCCTGGACGAGGGCCCCGGCATGTCGGACGCCGAGAAGTCCCGCGCCTTCGACCGTTTCTGGCGGGGCCAGGGCCTGACCGGGAAGACCGGCTCCGGCCTCGGTCTCGCCGTCGTCCGGCAGTTGGCGACGGACGACGGCGGAACCGTGGCGCTTCAGGACGCGCCCGGGGGCGGCCTGTGCGTGACGATCACGCTCCGGGCGTCCCACCGGGGCGGCGGCTGAGGGGCGGCTCAGCTCTCCGGCATCTTCGAGGAGTGGTGGTTGACGATCAGCCACCGGCCGTCGGGCTGCTTCTCGTAGGCGTAGGTGTAGCGGGCCTTGACGGTGTTCTTCTCGCCCGTGGCGGGGTCGGTGAGCGCGAACTCGTAGACGCCCGTGTCGATGACGGTGTCGCGGTCGAGGACGTTGACCACGGACTCGATCTTCGTGCCGACCGGCTTGTTCCGCAGGAAGTGCTCGAAGTAGTCGACGATCTCGGCTCTGTCCGTGCGGACGTTGTTGGAGACGGTCGGCAGCAGGACCGCGTCCTTGGCGTACAGGTCGGCGACCTTCTGCGGGTCGCCCGTCCGCAGCGCGGCGTTCCAGTTGTCGAACAGGCCGAGCACCTGCGCCTTGGTGGCGGTCCCGGCGGGCTTGTGGGCCTTGCCCCTGGAGTCGGCCCCGGCGACGCCGGCACCGGCGGCGAAGGTGCCGGCGGCGACGACGGCGACTGCGGTGGCGAGGGCTATGCGCTTGCCGGTGGAACGGGTGGTCATCGCGAACTCCTTCAGGGATCCTGGGCGTTGCTCCCTCCGCCGGATCCGGTTCGCTTCCGGGGAGGAAGTGACTCCAGATTCGCGTGACACCGGTTAGGGCCCGTGCAGCCGACGTACAGCGGGCGTACAAGGAGGAGATAAATCACGTGACGTGACCGGACGGTCACGCCTGGCGCGGGGTGAGTGCCGCGGCGAGGGCCCGGACCAGCCGGCGGCAGTTCTCGGTGGGCGGCAGCGCCAGCTCCATCTTGAACGGCTGACCGGCGTCGAGTACGAGTTCGCGGGCGAACGCCGTGTCCCCGGTGAGGGCCGCGAGGCCGGCCCGCAGCAGCCGCGCCTTGTACGTGTCCCCGTGCTGGTCCCCGAGGACCCGCAGGCACCTGGCCATGTGCCGCTCCGCCCGGGCCAGGGCCTCCTCCGTCTCGCCGGCGACCAGCGCGGCGACCACGCTCTCCTCCTCCAGCCGCCTGGTCGAGGCGTGGTCCTCGCCCAGCAGCCTCCTGGCGTCCGCCAGATACGCCTCGACCTGGGGGCTCTTCGGCCACGGCTCGTCGACCCAGTACAGGTGCAGCCGTGCCTCGAAGGCCTCGGGATGCTCGGGTCCCAGCAGGCGCGTCGCCTCCGCGAGGTACTCCCGGGCCGCCGCCTCGGCCCCGGCGCGGTCCCCGCGCGTCAGGCACTGCACGAGCCAGCGGCGCATCCGGAAGGTCGCCGGATCGGCGGGGCCGTTGTGCTCCAGGCTCTCCGCCAGCGCCTGTTCGAGCAGGGCACGGGCCCGCCCTCGGTCTCCCTGGTCCTCCGCGCATCTGGCCAGCAGCCCGGCCATGTTCAGGGCGCCGCCGTGCCCGCGGCCCCAGATGCGCTCGGCCGCGGGCTTGGCGCGCTCCAGCAGCACGGCCGCACGGTCGGTGAAGTGGTTGCTCTGCAGGTAGGCCGCCGCGTCCAGGAACAGCAGCATGGAGAACTCGGTGTCGGCCGCGGGATCCGTGTGGCCGGCGAGCGCCTCGATGTGCGTGGTGAGGTCCCGGAGGTCCTGGGTGAGCCTCGCTTCCCTGGGCGCCTGGAGGAGGAGCAGCCCCACGGCGGCGTCCCGGCAGGAGTCGATCATCTCGGCGTCCCGGTAGGGGTCGTCGGGGTCCGGGGTGCGGGCGACGGCCTGCACCAGCCGGTGCACCGAGAGGGTGTCGCCGTGCAGGGTGATCAGGCTGTGGGCGGCCAGCCGCCGCAGGGCCTCGGTCACCGCGAGCGGTGAGCCCAGTGGGCCCAGGCCCGGCACGTGGAAGGGCTCCAGATAGCGGCGCGGGATGCCGTCCGGCGCCCACCAGGCGATCGTGAACAGCACCAGCAGGGCCATGGGGGTGTCGTCGAGCCGGTCCAGGGTCACCCGCCAGACCCGTCCGACGGTGCGCTGTGCCTCACCGCCCTCCGCCGTCGCCGCGTACATGTCGGCCGGGTACCGGGCGAGGAGTTCGCGGTAGGTCCGCGGGCTGATGCGCGCCTCCCGGCAGTACGCGGCGGCCTGGTCGACCGCCAGCGGCAGGCAGCCGAGGTCGGCGCACAGCTCCTCGACCCCGTCGGCGGGCCCCTGGTGGATCTTCGTGAACAACTCGACGGCCTCGGCGGGTTCGAGTACGTCGAGGCTCAGCGGCTCGGCGATCCCCCGCCACCCCGTCGCGCCCCGCCGGGTGGTGATCAGGAAACGGCCGGAGGGGGCGCGGTCGAGCAGCGGCTTGATGTCCGCCGGGTCCGAGACGTTGTCCAGGACGAGCAGCCAGCCGTCGTGGGAGGCGAGCCAGTGCAGGGTGCGCTCGCGCAGGGCCTCCTCCGGCAGGGCCCCGGCCAGGGACGGCTGGAGCGCCCGGCCCAGCGCGGCGAGGCCCGCGTCGAGGTCGGCCGGGGTCTCGGCCGTGATCCACCAGACCGGGTTGAACTCCGCCGCGTGCCGGGCCGCCCAGTGTGCCGCGAGCGTGGACTTGCCGATGCCGCCCAGCCCGTGGACGGCGTGCACGACGACGCCGTGAGCCGTGGCGAACGCCTCGTCCAGCCGGGCGAGTTCCCGCTCGCGCCCGACGAACAGGGCGGTGCGGTACGGCAGATGGCACACCCGCCCCGGGTCCGCTCCCGGAGGCAGGGCCTCCGGCGGCAGGAGCGTGGTGTGCTGGACGACGTGATCGCCCGTGGCCACCTGGCCGATGCTCCCGACGGCCCCCACGGACCGCTCCCCTCGGGCCTGCGCGGACCCGCCGCTCATACGTCCCCCGTCGACACGCAGCCGATGTCACCACCCGCCGCAACGGCCCGCTCCCCGGAGGCGGCGACGACCGCGCCCGCGGGACCCGACGCCCCGGAGGGCCGGGCAGGCGGGGACGCCGGGGCAGGCCCGGAGGCCGGGGCAGGCCCGGAGGCCGGGGCAGGCCCGGAGGCCGGGGCTTGCGCGGAGGCCGCAACAGACCCGGAAGGCGCAACAGACCCGGAAGGCGCGACAGTCCCGGAAGCCGGGGCAAGCCCCGAAGGCGGGACAGGCCCGGAAGCGGGGAGCGGCCCGGAAGGCGGGAGCGGCAGTGACGCCCCGTTCCCGGTCGTGACGGATCCGATGTTCCCGCCGGCGGCGACCGACCGTGTGCCGGTCGCCGTCACCTGGGGCGCGCCGGGCGTCCCGCCGGCCCTTCCCGCGGAGAGGGCGCAGATCGTGAGCGCCAGCCCGATGAGCCCGGCCGCGCCCCCGGCCACACTCGCCCAGGGATCCGCCGCGTCGACATCCAGCACACCCCCCACGACCAGAGCGAGGGCCCCGGCCGCGCACAGCCCGACCCCCGTCCACCGCAACGCCTTCGCACGCCCCGTCGTCATGGGCCCATCATCGCGCCGCCGGCCGCCGTGCCGCAGCGGAACCCGACTGCCGAGGACAACCTCCGGCCCACGCCCCGCAGTTGCCCCTCCCCGGCACCCGAAATCCCGCGCCGCTTCCCCGAGCGCGCGCTACGGTCGGCGGATGGAGATATTGCGCTACGTGGCCTTCAGCACCGACCCCAAGGGCGGCAACCCCGCCGGAGTCGTGCTCGACGCCACCGGGGTCGACGACGCGGCGATGCAGGCGGTGGCGGCCGAAGTCGGCTATTCGGAGACGGCGTTCGCGGTGGAGGCCGGCGACGGCCTGCTCGACGTGCGGTACTTCAGCCCGCTCGCCGAGGTGCCGTTCTGCGGGCACGCGACGATCGCGACGGCCGTCGCCCACGCCCGGGCGCACGGCACCGGCCGGCTGCTGCTGCGCACCAAGGCCGGAGAGGTCGCCGTCACCACCGACCGCGCCGGGGACGGCACCGTGGTGGCGACCCTGGTGAGCGTCGCACCGCGGACCGCGCCGCTGCCCCAGGCCGTGCTGGACGAACTGCTGGCGGCCCTGCGCTGGCCGGCCGAGGACCTCGACCCGGCGCTGCCGCCGCGCACGGCCTTCGCCGGCGCCTGGCACGCGGTCGTCGCCGCCGGGAGCCGGCGGCGCCTCGCCGACCTGGACTACGACGTCCCGGCCCTCACCGCGCTGATGCACCGCGAGGGCTGGACCACCGTCGACCTGGTGTGGCGGGAGTCCCCCACGGTGTTCCACGCCCGCAACCCCTTCCCGCCGGGCGGTGTCGTCGAGGATCCGGCCACGGGCGCGGCGGCCGCCGCCTTCGGCGGCTACCTGCGCGAGCTGGAACTCGTGTCCCCGCCCACGACCCTGACGATCCATCAGGGGGCGGACATGGGACGGCCGAGCACGATCACCGTGTCCGTGCCGGCCGGCCCGCACACCGGGATCGGCGTCACCGGGACGGCAGTCCCGATCTGACCGCCTGGCCGGCTGGCCGGCTGACCGCCTACTGCGCCGGGCGCAGCCCCAGCGGGCCCGCGATCTCCTCCGCCATGACCCGGCCCGCCTCGATCTCCAGCGTGTCGTCGCCCATGCCCTGGTCCGTGTCCAGCCCGTCGAGTTCGGCGAGGGGCTGGTTGAGGCGGACGTGGGCGAGGACCGACTGGAGGGCCCGCAGGGTGGCCGAGGCGGTGGAGCCCCAGTTGGAGAAGTACGAGAACTGCCACCACCACAGGGCCTCGGTGGTGCGGCCGGCGCGGTAGTGGGCCATGCCGTGGCGCAGGTCCGTGATGACGTCCGTGAGGTCGTCGGAGATCCGGGCCGGCACGGGGGCCTTGCGGGGCTCGTAGGGGTCGAAGACCTCGGAGTAGACGTCGATCGGGTCCAGCAGCCGGGCCAGGTTCTCGCGCAGCTCGTCGACGTCCGCGTCCGGGCCCGTGTCGGGCTCGTAGCGCTCGTCGGGCACGATGTCCTCGTGCGCGCCGAGCCGGCCGCCGGCCAGGAGGAGTTGGGAGACCTCCAGGAGGAGGAAGGGCACGGCCGATTCCGGCTCGTCGCCCTTCGCGACCTCCGTGACGGCGACCAGGAAACTCTCGACCTGGTCCGCGATCTGGACCGCGAAGTCGTCCGGGTTCTGGTCGGTCGCGTGCAGCGTGGCGTCAGACATCTAGGAGTCGTCTCCCCTCGAAGGCGCGGCCGAGGGTGACCTCGTCCGCGTATTCCAGGTCGCCACCCACCGGGAGGCCGCTGGCCAGGCGGGTGACCTTCAGGCCCATGGGCTTGATCATGCGGGCGAGGTACGTGGCGGTCGCCTCGCCTTCGAGATTCGGGTCCGTGGCGAGGATCAGCTCGGTGACGGTGCCGTCGGCGAGACGGGCCAGCAGCTCCCGGATGCGCAGGTCGTCCGGGCCCACCCCGTCGATCGGGCTGATCGCGCCGCCCAGGACGTGGTAGCGGCCCCGGAACTCACGCGTGCGCTCGATCGCCACGACGTCCTTCGGCTCCTCGACCACGCAGATGACGGCCGGGTCGCGGCGGGTGTCGCGGCAGATGTTGCACAGCTCCTCCTGCGCGACGTTGCCGCAGGTCGCGCAGAAGCGGACCTTCGCCTTGACCTCCATCAGGGCCTGCGCGAGGCGCCGCACGTCCGTCGGCTCCGCCTGGAGGATGTGGAAGGCGATCCGCTGGGCGCTCTTCGGACCGACGCCGGGCAGCCGCCCCAGCTCGTCGATCAGGTCCTGGACCACGCCTTCGTACAACGGACTGCCCTTCCTGGGTCTTCGAGGTCGGTACGCACCCTCCCGTACGTACCGTAGTTGTCAGCCGCCTCTCCGAGGAAGGCGGTGCGCGGGGTCAGAACGGCAGGCCGGGGATGCCGCCGCCGCCCAGACCCTGCGCGAGCGGGCCCAGCTTCTGCTGCTGGAGCGCCTGCGCGTTCTCGTTGGCCGCCTGGACGGCCGCCACGACCAGGTCCGCGAGCGTCTCGGTGTCCTCGGGGTCCACCGCCTTCGGGTCGATCTTCAGCGCGCGCAGCTCGCCGGCGCCGGTGACGGTCGCGGTCACCAGGCCGCCGCCGGCCTGCCCGTCGACCTCCGTCTGCGCCAGTTCCTCCTGCGCCCGCGCCAGGTCCTGCTGCATCTTCTGGGCCTGCTGGAGCAGCTGCTGCATATTGGGCTGGCCACCACCGGGGATCACGATCAGCTCCTTGCTCGGTACGGGTTTTCCCGTTCGGCACGAGCCTACGTGGTCGGGCCTGCCGCCGCTCCAGCACTCTTTCGAGTGAGTCCCCCTCGCGCCCCATAACCGATCAAGGAATACTTCCGGGCGGAAAAGCGGCGAAAGCTACGCCTTCGCCACCCATTGGGGGGTAGGAAGGGTCCGGCGCGTGTGTCGTCCGTCGCGCAGTGTGATCGGTGAGTGAACCGCGCGTGGTCATTCGTGGTCAGTAGGGAGTGCCGGGTGGGTCAGCCGGAGATGCAGCCCGAGGGGCCGCCTCAGGACGGGCGGGGCGAACAGGCGGCCCGGCTGCGGCCGGGGGATCTGACCGGGCGGGCCTTCCCGCACGGCGACTGGGGCGAGCCGGCGGCCCGGCTGGACGAGCTGTACCGGTGGGTGGAGCGCGGGGCGCTGCAGACGGCCGCCTGGTACCTCGAGGACCGGGTGTGGAAGCGGCGGTCCGCGCGGGCGCTGCGCTGCGGGACGGCGGTGGGGGCGGGCACCGGGATCGCGCTGCCGCTGCTGGATCTGACCGGGGCCGTGGGCGGGGCCGCGCCCTGGGGGTGCCTGGCGCTGCTGCTGGGGGTGGCGTGTGTGGCCGCCGACCGGTACTTCGGGGTGACGTCGGGGTGGATGCGGGACGTGGCGACCGCGCAGGCGGTGCAGCGGCGGTTGCAGGCGTTGCAGTTCGACTGGGCGGCGGAGAGCGTGCGGGAGGTGCTGGGGCCGACGGAGGGGACGGCCGGTGAGGCGGCCGAGCGGTGCCTGACGGTGCTGCGGAGGTTCTCCGAGGACGTGACCGAGCTGGTGCGGGTGGAGACGGCCGACTGGATGGGGGAGTTCCGGAGCGGGGGCGCGCCCGTGGGCGTGCAGGCCGTGGTGTTTCCGGGGGCCGGGCGCGCGGCCGAGACGGTGGGCGGCAACGGACGCTTCACCGTGCCACCGCACGGCGGGGCCCGGCCGAACATGCCTCGCCAGCGACCACCGGAGCCTCGGTGAGCGGGCCGCCGGGTCTGCTGGTGCGGGACCTCAGCCCTGGCCGTCCTGGGCGCACAGCGTCAGGCCCTCCGGCGTCCAGCACGGCAGATGGCCGTGCGTGCGGATGACGTCCTGGCCGTTGCCGCGGGAGAGGTAGGTGAGGAAGCTCGACGCCAGGGAGTCGGCCGGGGGCCGGCCGTAGGTGTAGGCGTACTCGATCTCGCGGTACGGGTAGTCGCTCGTGCCGTCCTCGATGGCGTCGACGGAGGCCGGGTCGCCGTCCAGGCGGAGCGAGTGCAGGCCCTTCGCGCGGGCCGCCAGGTTGAGTTCGCTGTAGCCGATGGCGCCCGGGAGGTCAGCGACCGTGGCCAGCACCTGTTCCGTCGAATCGAGTTCGCAGCGGAGGACGGCCGCCGTCGGATCGTCCTTGTGGACGCAGTCGACGGAGGAGTTGGCGATCTCGCCCCGTCCCAGCACCCGGCGCTGGAACACCTGTCTCGTCCCGGAGTTGGCGTCCCGGCTGACCAGGTGCACCTGGAGGTCGGGGCCGCCGAGCTGGCGCCAGTTGCGGATCTCGCCCCGGTACAGGCGCCGGACGTCCTCCGTCGACAGGTTCCTCAGCCCGACGTCGTCGTTGACCACGAGCGCGAACACGGACACGGCCACCCTGTTCTCACGCAGTTCGGGCAGCCCGGCGGGTTTCGGCCCGTCCGACAGGGCCACCACCGGCGGGGAGCCCTGCTCCTCCCGTGCCGCCCGGGCGCCGGCCGCCGCCAGCTCCCTGATCCCGGCCGTCGACCCGTGCGTGTCCACCTCGATGACCGGGTCGCCCCCGCAGTCCCGCTCGTACTTGCGCGCCACCTCGCGCAGCACGGGCGCGAACGCGGTCGAGCCGGTGAGGGTGAGCGTGCCGCTCGCGCAGCCGATCGGGGGCGGGGTGTCGTCCTGGGCGACGACGATCGTGGCCAGCACGACCACGCTCGCCGTGAGCGCGATGGTGATCAGGCGCGCCGCCCGGCTGAACAGCGGGGGCTTGTCGTCGGGCGTGGCACTGCGGTTGGGGTGCACCTCGCCGTCGCGCAGGCCGCCGACGAGCCGTATCTCGTCGCCGACGTCGCCGCCGGACAGCAGCACGAGCAGCTTGAAGTGGTCACCGCGGTTGAGCGGGACGCGCGGGATGCGCAGCGTGTTGCCCTCGTAGGCGAAGCCGCGGCCTGCGGTGAAGTGGTCCATGATGTGGTCGGTGTCCGACGGCTGGGTCACCGAGACGCCGCGGACGGTGCGGCCCGTGAACACCGCGGTCAGGCCGTGGACTTCGGGGCCGGTGTAGTCGTCACGGTCGATGCCCTGCGAGCCGTCGTTCTCGATGCGCAGCAGGACCAGGGTCGCGTCGGCCATGCCCGGGACCTCGTCGAACAGGCCGAGACGGGGGTTGGCGCGCCCGGAGCGCACGTCGTCGCCGATGGGGCTGTCCATCTGCACGCGGTAGCCGACGCGCTTGCGGCGCGGCACCCGGCGCTCGTACCAGACCATGACGCCCGAGGCGATGATGCCGAGGAGGGCCGTCGCCACGGCCACGAGGTTCTCCGCGCTCAGCCACTCCATCGTGGGTGCCCCCGCCGCCGCCCGGACCGACTCGATCGTCTGGTCACCGTACGGCTGTACGAGCGGGTATCCGGGATTCGTCGGCCCGAATTCGCCGGATGTTCAACGGCCTCGACGGCACCGGGAGTTGGTCACTGCCTCGTGTACGTCAGCCGTTCCCCGCTGCTCGTGTTGACGCGTTGGAGCGTGCCGTCCGGGAGGAGGGTGATCTCGGTGGCCGCGCCCGGGGTGCAGGCGGTGCGAGGCTGTCCGACGGTCACGGTGGACGGGCCGATCTTCAGCGGGCCGTCGCCGTCGGGGGCCGCCGTGAGGTCGCCCTCGAACACGCAGTGGTAGGTGCCGCCTCCGTCGGTGGGGCCGTCCGCCACGAGGGAGAGGACCGTGTCGCCCGGTTCGCCCTGCTGGATGGTGAGCGAGCGGCTGTGCTGCCCGTCGGCGTTGTCGATGGTCGTGGTCCAGGTGCCGAGGTACGACGTCGGGACCGCGCCGTCCGCCGGTGAGGGCGAGGTGGTCGGGGACGGGCCCGGGGTGGTGGGGTCCGGGGTCGTGGGCGCGTCCGTGCTCTGCGTGGGAGTGGGATCCCCGCCGGCCCGGTCGCCCTCACCGCCCTGCATCAGCGCGTACACCGACCCGCCGGCCGCCAGCGCGACGACCAGGGCGATCACGACGAGCAGCGCGGTGGAACGCCCGTTTCTCCGTGGCTCCTGCGGGGGCCCGTACGGCGGTGTCGTGCCGTAGGGCGGCGGACCGTAGGGCGGTGTGGAGCCGAGGCCGCCGTACCCCGGGTACGAGGGCGCGCCACCTGCCGGGGCGCCGGGCTGGGGGTGCTGCTGGGGGTAGCCGTACGCCGGGTACGGAGGCACCGGCGCCTGCGCCTGCGGCACGCCACCGGGGCCGGGGTTCGCCTGCCCGGCCTGCGGGTACACCGGCGCGCCCGGACCGTGACTCGACGGCGGTGTCTGCGGGTGCGCGGGGGCGGCCGGGCCGTGGCTCGGCGGTGTCTGCGGGTGCGCGGGGGCGGCCGGGCCGTGGCTCGGCGGAGACGTCTGCGGGTGCGCGGGGGCGGCCGGGCCGTGGCTCGGCGGAGACGTCTGCGGGTGGCTGCCGGGGGCCGGCGCCGGGGGCGCGGTGGTGCCCTGGCCCGCGACCATGGTGGGCAGATGGTTCAGCGGCGCCCCCTCGCCCGGGCGACCCGGCGGAGGCGGGCCGGGGGCCGCGGCGGGTGCCGTAGCGGGGGGCGGGGGCAGCGCGGACCCTGGGGTCGACTCGTCGGCGGCGGGGGCGTGTTCGGGGGACGCGTCCGGACGAGGAAGTTCCTCGGGACCAGAAGCCTGCCGGCCCCCAGGCCGGTCGGCGGCACTCCCGGCCCCCTCCCCCTCCGGGTCCTCCGCGTCCAGCAACCGCACCGCGTGGCGGCCCAGTTGGGCGACCAGGGCGCTGGGGAGCCAGGGGTCGAGGGCGCGGCCGTCGGCGACGGTGTCGTCCGCGCCGGTGCGCTGCAGGACGCGGTCGAGGGTCGGGCGGGCGGCGGGGTCCTTGCGCAGGCAGTCGCGGACCAGGTCGGCGATGCCCTCCGGGACGCCCTCCAGGTCCGGTTCCTCCTGGGCGATGCGGAACATCAGGGCGTGCACGCCGCTGTTGGCGGTGCCGAAGGGCAGGTTGCCGGTGGCGGCGTAGGCGAGGACCGAGCCGAGGCAGAAGACGTCACACGCCGGGGTGATGCGGTCGCCCCGCACCTGCTCGGGCGCCATGAAGCCGGGCGATCCGACGAGCGCGCCGGTGCGCGTGAGCCCGCCGTCCGTCACCGTTTCCAGCGCGCGGGCGATGCCGAAGTCGATGACGCGCGGGCCGTCGATGGTGACCAGCACGTTGGACGGCTTGAGGTCGCGGTGGACGATGCCGGCCGCGTGGATGTCCTGGAGCGCGTGCGCGAGCCCGGCCGCGAGGATGCGGACCGTCCGCTCGGGCAGGGCCCCGTGGTCGTGCCCGACGACCTGCTGCAGGCTCGGCCCGGCGACGTACCCGGTGGCGACCCACGGCACCGCGGCCTCGGTGTCGGCGTCCAGCACCGGCGCGGTCCAGTACCCGCCGACCCGCCGCGCGGCCTGCACCTCCTGCCGGAACCGCTCGCGGAACTCCTCCTGCGCGGCCAGTTCCTCGCGCACGAGTTTCACGGCGACCGTCCGGCCCCGCTCCGAGCGGGCCAGGTACACGTGCCCCATGCCGCCCGCCCCGAGCCGCGCCAGCAGCCGGTACGCGCCGATGCGCTGCGGATCCCCGGGCCCCAACGTCTCCATCGCTCCGCCGCCTTCCCCCCACACGCGAGCAACGGATCGAGAATAGTGCGGGGCGGGGGCCGGGTGACCTGGGAGACGTCTACGGTTCCGTAACAGGCGGACCGACCTGGTCCAGCACCTTCGACAGCCGTTCGAGCAGCCGTACCGCCTCCGCCAGCTCGGCCTCCCCGAACGCCTCGGCCAGCCGGTCGGCGAAGGCCGCGTGCCCCGGGTCGATGCGGGCGACGGCGGCCCGGCCCTCCCCGGTCGGCGCGAGGAGCTTGGCCCGGCGGTGCGCCGGGTTCGGCCGGTACTCCGCGAGACCGCGTTCCACCAGCAGATCGGCGATGCGCTGCACGCTCTGCCGGGTGATGCCCATGGCGCGGGCGATGCCCGAGACCGGCAGCGGCTCGCCGAGGACCGCGCCGAGGACCTGCCACCAGGCGGCGGTCAGCCCGGCCGGCCGGGCCAGTTCCTCCGCGACGCCGAGGAACTGGCCGTTGAGCCGGAACACCCCGAGGGCGCTGCGGCTGAGCAGGTCCTGCCGCTCCCGGCTCATGCCGCCCCGGCCTTCTCCAGCACGGCGTACGCCGTCGGGTCGGAGTCGTGGAAGAGGCGGTACCAGGCGTCCAGCACCTCGCCCTCGAAGACCCCGAGCAGGCTCAGGATCTCCCGGGCGAAGGCGACGGGTTCGGTCGGGCCCGCGGTGACCAGGCCGCCGTCGGTGACGGCGTCGGCCTCGACGTAGCGCTCGCCGCCCGCGTAGCCGGTCGCGGCGAGGTAGAAGGAGACCGCGCTGGTGTGGGCCCGGTCGTCGAGCAGGCCCTCGCGGGCCAGTCCGGCGGTGGCCCCGCAGATCGCGGCGACCGGGACGCCCGCCTCCAGGAAGGCCCGGGCCTTGCGGGCGAAGGGCGCCAGGTCGTCGCCCGTGTCCCAGAGGTCGGCGCCCGGGAGGATCAGCAGGGAGCTGTCCTCGGGGCGTACGTCGTCCAGGGCCAGGTCGGGCTGGATGCGCAGGCCGCCGATGCTGGTGACCGGGGCGGTGGACGGGCCTGCCGTGCGGATCTCGTGGCCGGCGCGGGCGAGGTGGGCCGTGGCGTGGCCGGTCTCCCAGTCGGCGAGGGTGTCGTAGACGGCGAGATGGACGGGCTTGCGGTCATGGCCGGTGGGGGCTGGCGTGGCGTTCATGGCTCCTCCTCGGGACCCTGTGCCTTATGACAGCATCCTTACATTTCGACAGCATGCTGTCAATGCACTCCACCGTGCCTGGACAACCTGTCGCGGAATGCCGCCGACGCCAGACAGGCCGCCGATACCACCGCCCTCTCCCCGGCGCCTACGCTCGCCCGCATGACCCCTCAGCCGAACCCCGAAGCCGGTGCCGCCGTGAAGGCCGCCGACCGTGACCATGTGTTCCACTCCTGGTCCGCCCAGGAGCTGATCGACCCGCTCGCCGTCGCCGGTGCCGAGGGGTCGTACTTCTGGGACTACGACGGCAAGCGCTACCTCGACTTCAGCAGCGGGCTCGTCTACACGAACATCGGCTACCAGCACCCCAAGGTCGTCGCCGCGATCCAGGAGCAGGCGGCGCGGATGACGACGTTCGCGCCCGCGTTCGCGGTCGAGGCCCGGTCGGAGGCGGCCCGGCTGATCGCCGAGCGGACCCCGGGCGACCTGGACAAGATCTTCTTCACCAACGGCGGCGCCGACGCCGTCGAGCACGCCATCCGGATGGCCCGGCTGCACACCGGCCGCCCGAAGGTGCTCTCGGCGTACCGCTCGTACCACGGCGGCACCCAGCAGGCCGTGAACATCACCGGCGACCCGCGCCGCTGGGCCTCCGACAGCGGCACGGCCGGGGTGGTGCACTTCTGGGCGCCCTACCTCTACCGCTCCCGCTTCTACGCGGAGACCGAGGAGCAGGAGTGCGCGCGGGCGCTGGAGCACCTGGAGACGACGATCGCCTTCGAGGGGCCCTCGACGATCGCGGCGATCATCCTGGAGACCATCCCGGGCACGGCCGGGATCATGGTCCCGCCGCCCGGTTACCTGGCCGGGGTGCGCGAGCTCTGCGACAAGTACGGGATCGTCTTCGTCCTGGACGAGGTCATGGCCGGCTTCGGGCGGACGGGCACGTGGTTCGCGGCGGACCTGTTCGGCGTCACGCCCGACCTGCTGACCTTCGCCAAGGGCGTGAACAGCGGCTATGTGCCGCTGGGCGGGGTGGCGATCTCCGGCGCGATCGCGGAGACGTTCGGGAAGCGGCCGTACCCGGGCGGTCTGACGTACTCCGGGCACCCGCTGGCGTGCGCCGCCGCCGTCGCGACGATCAACGTCATGGCCAAGGAGGGCGTCGTCGAGCACGCGGCCCGGCTGGGCGAGAGCGTCGTCGGGCCGGAGCTGCGGACGCTCGCCGAGCGGCACCCGAGCGTGGGCGAGGTGCGTGGCGTCGGCATGTTCTGGGCGCTGGAGCTGGTGCGCGACCGCGAGACCCGGGAGCCGCTGGTGCCGTACAACGCGGCCGGGGAGGCGAACGCGCCGATGGCCGCCTTCGCCGCCGCCGCGAAGGCGGGCGGGGTGTGGCCGTTCGTGAACATGAACCGGACGCACGTGGTGCCGCCCTGCAACGTGAGCGAGGCGGAGCTGAAGGAAGGCCTGGCCGTCCTGGACGCGGCGCTCTCCGTGGCCGACGAGCACACCGGTAAACACCTGTAAACCCGTCAGTAACAGACATCCTCGCGCCTCATTCGAACGCGTAAGGTGGCGTGCCCGTAGACATATACGCGCACGCCACCCGAACGCGACGAGGGAGACGCCCTGACCATGCCCGGCAGCACCGGCAACGGCGCCGTCACGCGCAGCACCCTGCGCCAGCAGATCGCCGAAGCGCTTCGCGACGAGGTGCTGGCCGGGCGTCTGCAGCCGGGGCAAGAGTTCACGGTCAAGGAGATCGCCGAGCAGTACGGGGTGTCCGCGACGCCGGTCCGGGAGGCGCTGGTCGACCTCTCCGCGCAGGGTCTGCTCGACGCCGACCAGCACCGCGGCTTCAAGGTGCACGAGTACTCGGTCGAGGACTTCCGCGGCATGATCGAGGCGCGCGGTCTGGTCATCGAGGGGATGTTCCTCGCGCTGACCGAGGGACGCCCGAACGCCGTGCGTCCCGACGATCCCCGGGCCGCCGCCGTCGTCGCGGGGGTCCGCAGGCGCGGCGAGGAGGCGCAGCGCGCCGCCGCCGCCGGTGACCTCACCGTCCTCATCGGCTACGACCTGCGCTTCTGGCGCGAGCTCGGCGCCTGCTTCGGCAACCCCTACCTCGCCGACTTCCTGCACCGGCTGCGGGTCCAGACCTGGGTGTGCGCGGTGCAGCACCTGCGCCGTCTCACCGACCTGCGCGGCGAGCTGTGGGCCGGTCACACCGAGCTGGTCGACGCCCTGATCGCCCGCGACAACGACACGGCCCGGGCGATCATCGCCGACTACAACGCCCACGCGCTGGCCCTGATCGAGCGCCTCGCGGCCGGATGACCCGCGTCGCCCCGGCCCGGCTGGGTATGGGACATGCACGGCGGGAGCCGTGAGCGTGCCGCACCGATACCCTTCCCTGACCACCGTGCTACCCGACCACCGCGCTGAGCGAGGAGCCTTCTTTGGCCTGTGATCTGTGGCTGGTACCGCTAGTCGACGTGTTGTGCCACACGCCGGACAACCCGTTCGCCGAGGAACTCGCGCAATACAACAAGGTGCTCGCCGAGGCCGGGCTCCCACCGGTGCCGGTGTACCAGTACATGCCGGGCCTGTCGGGCGACGTCGCCCCGGTCGCGGGCTTCGACTACGACGCGCTGCACTTCCTGCGCCGCGCCTACCTGCTCCAGGTGTGCGGTCTGCCGGTGACGCCGGTGGACGAACTGGGCGGGGACTACGAGCAGTTGCTGGAGATGTTCGAGTCGACGGCCCAGCAGTCGCACCTGGTCTGGCACTACGACCACGCGGGCGCCTACGTCCCGGTCGACTTCCCGAGTCCGCTGGCCGACGACGAACTGCTGGCGGGCGGCGGCCCGCTGGGCTCCTCGCACGCCCTGCTGCGGGAGCTGGAGCTGGTCGCCCCGGCCCTCGGCATCGACCCGGCCAACCCGCCGGCGGCCCCCCAGCCGCCGCTCGTCCCCACGGAGCTGGAGGAACCCGCCGTCCCCGCCCCGTACGACCCCAGTCCGTTCGCCCGTGAACGCCATGTCTGGCTCGGCCTGCACGCGGCCGTGACCCGGAGCCTGGCCCAGGGGTCGATGATCGTCTTCAGCTGAGGGTCAGGCCAGCTGGGAGAGGCCCTTCTGGAGGTCGTCGCCGTTCATGATCGGGAAGACCTCGACGTCGGCGTTGAGGTCGTTGAAGAACGGTTCGAGCAGGGGCGGGAGCTGGGCGCTCTCCTGCATGTCGAAGACCATGAAACACGTCCTGCGGCCCCCGCAGGGCCCGTAGTAGGCCGCCTCGGGCTTCAGCTTCTCCAGGGCCTCCTGCATGATCTGCGGCATCTTGCCGCCCCGGATGGCGTCGTTGCCCTTGTCGGTGTCCAGCGTCGCCTTGAGCATCACACGCATAGCACTCACTTCTTCCGTCTCGGGGTGGTGGTGGCTGCTGCGAATCGCAGGCTCAGACTATGACCGGATTTGCCGCTTATGCCCCTCCACTGCTCCATCGGGAGCAGACAGCACGACGCCCCGGCGACCGCGAAGGTCGCCGGGGCGTGACGCGCGTGCCGGCCGAGGGGGGCTGTGGGACGGTGTCGACCGACGAGCCCGTCCGGTGCGGCTACAGGAACGAGTTGATCTCGATCGTCTCGTCCCGGCCCGGGCCCACGCCGATCGCGGAGATCGGGGCGCCGGACATCTCCTCCAGCGCCTTCACGTACGCCTGGGCGTTCTTCGGCAGGTCGGCGAAGGTCTTCGCCTTGGAGATGTCCTCGCTCCAGCCCGGCAGCATCTCGTAGACCGGCTTGGCGTGGTGGAAGTCGGTCTGGGAGTAGGGCAGCTCCTCGACGCGCTTGCCGTCGATCTCGTACGCCACGCAGACCGGGATCTGCTCCCAGCCGGTGAGGACGTCGAGCTTGGTGAGGAAGAAGTCGGTCAGGCCGTTCACGCGGGTCGCGTAGCGGGCGATGACCGCGTCGAACCAGCCGCAGCGGCGGTCCCGGCCGGTGGTGACACCGCGCTCCCCGCCGATGCGGCGCAGGGCCTCGCCGTCCTCGTCGAACAGCTCGGTCGGGAAGGGGCCGGCCCCGACGCGGGTGGTGTACGCCTTGAGGATGCCGATCACGCGGCTGATCTTCGTCGGACCCACGCCCGCGCCCGTGCAGGCGCCGCCCGCGGTCGGGTTGGACGAGGTGACGAAGGGGTACGTGCCGTGGTCGATGTCCAGCAGGGTGCCCTGGCCGCCCTCGAACAGGACGACCTTGTCCTCCTCCAGCGCCTGGTTGAGGACCAGGACGGTGTCGGCGACGTACGGCGCGAGCTTGTCGGCGTAGCCCAGCAGCTCCTCGACCACCTGGTCCACGGCGATCGCGCGCCGGTTGTAGAGCTTGGTGAGGATCTGGTTCTTGACGTCGAGGGCCGCCTCGACCTTCTGCGTGAGGATCGACTCGTCGTAGAGGTCCTGCACGCGGATCCCGACGCGGTTGATCTTGTCGGCGTAGGTCGGGCCGATGCCGCGCCCGGTCGTGCCGATCTTCCGCTTGCCGAGGAAGCGCTCCGTCACCTTGTCCACCGTCACGTTGTACGGCGTGATGATGTGCGCGTTTCCGCTGATGAGGAGCTTGGACGTGTCGACACCACGCTCGTTCAGACCGCTCAGCTCGGAGAGCAGGACCGACGGGTCGACGACGACGCCGTTACCGATGACCGGCGTGCAGCCGGGGGACAGGATTCCGGAAGGGAGGAGGTGGAGGGCGTACTTCTGGTCGCCCACGACCACCGTGTGGCCGGCGTTGTTGCCGCCCTGGTAGCGCACTACATAGTCCACCGAACCACCGAGCAGGTCGGTGGCCTTTCCCTTGCCTTCGTCACCCCACTGAGCACCGAGCAGCACAAGTGCGGGCACGCGCGTACACCCCTTCCGGGCGGGGCATGTCCATGGTCGAGGGCGAACGCGGAGCGTCTGCAGCCGCGTCACCGCGACCGCCGTTGGCCGCCAACCGTCGGACCGGATGCCCCGGAATAGACGAAGCCCCTGGCGCAATAGCGCAAGGGGCTCTTGCACAAAGATGCTACCCGAGGAAGCGAGGCATGGCCGAGGTGGCGACTTCCGCGACGTCCGAGCAGCTGCTGGTGGTCATCGACCCGGTCGCCCGCCGGTCGGACGGCGAGTCCGTACGGATCGCGAAAGACGTGCTCGGAGCGGGTGCCGCCGTGAAGCTGTGCCTGCCGGACGGCCCGGAGGAGTTCGCCCGGGCGTTGCGCCGGCGGGGCTCGCGGCGCCCGGTGGTGGTGGGCGACGACCGGGCCCTGATCCGCGCGGTGTCGCTGCTGCACCGGCACCGGGAGCTGGCCGGATGTGCGCTGTCGGTGGTGCCGGTCGGGGGCGCGCTGTCCCTGGCCCGGTCGCTGGGCGTGCCGACGGGGACGGTGGCGGCGGCGCGGACGGTGCTCGACGGGGTGGAGCGGCGGATGGACCTGCTCGTCGACGACAGCGACGGGGTGGTGCTCGGCGCACTGCGCATACCGCCGGTGACGGCCGCCGCGCAGGCGCCGGACCCCGAGACGGCCCCGGGGCACCCCTGGCTGCGGACCTGCCAGTACCTGGTGCGCACCCTGGTCCCGGCCGGCCGCCCGTCCCGGCCCCCGTCCGCGCCCGAGCCCGGCCCCTCCCGGCTGCGGGTCGAGGTCGACGGCGAGACCCTCGTCGATCTGAACCAGCCGGTGGAGGCGGTGTCGGTGTCGCCGGGGGCCGCCGGGGTGGCCTCGGTGGAGGTCCGTCCCGTGTCCGTGGGCGCCGAGGCGTCGCCGCTGCTCGCGGAAGGCCGGACGGTGACGGTGTCGGGCGCGCACTTCCGCTACCGGGCGGACGCGCTGGTGTCGGGGCCGGTGCGCACCCGCACCTGGGTGGTGCGCGAGGGCGCCTGGGGGCTGACCGTGCCGGCGGCGGGGTGAGCGGGTCCGCGGCCGGGCTCAGCCCTGAAGCGTGTTGCCGAAGGTCTTCTTCCGGTGCTCGCGCCAGCGTTCCATCAGGGCGGCGAGTTCGCCGTCGAGGAACTCGAAGAACGCGAGCGTCTCGGCCATGCGGCGGCCCGCCGGGGTGTCGGCGCCGAGGCTGGCGACGCCTTCGCGCAGGGCGCTCTCCCACCGCTTGAGGACGGCCTCGCGGTTGGTCAGCGCCTCGTACCACTGGTCGCCGTGCACCCGGTAGCGCTCCCGGCGCGAGCCGGGCTCACGCTCGCGCGAGACCATGTGCGTCTGGGCCAGGTAGCGGACCGCGCCGGACACGGCCGCCGGGCTGATGCGCAGCTGCTCGCCCAGTCCGGCGGAGGTCATCGAGCCCTCGTCGGAGGAGAGCAGCGCGGCGAAGACCCGGGCGGGCATCCGGGGCATGCCGGCCTCGACGAGGTGCGCCGCGAAGGACTCGACGAACCTCGACACCGCCTCCGCGTCCCGGCCGTTGCTGGCTGAATCCGTCATGCGGACCACCCTATCCGGGATTCATACGCTTCCTTAACTTCACAAGTTTCTGAAGAAAGCGTAGCTTCTGAAGCATGACGAAGGCCATCACCGTCTCCGGACTGCACAAGTCGTTCGGGCGGACGCACGCACTCGACGGGCTCGACCTGGAGGTCGCCACCGGCGAGGTCCACGGCTTCCTCGGCCCCAACGGCGCAGGGAAGTCCACCGCCATCCGGGTCCTGCTCGGCCTGCTGCGCGCCGACTCGGGCGCCGCGCAGGTGCTGGGCCGCGACCCGTGGGCGGACGCGGTGGAGGTGCACCGCCGCATCGCGTACGTCCCCGGGGACGTGACGCTGTGGCGCAACCTCTCCGGCGGCGAGGTCATCGACCTCTACGGCCGGCTGCGCGGAGGCCTGGACGCCCGGCGCCGGGCGGAGCTGACCGAGCGGTTCGAGCTCGACCCCACGAAGAAGGGCCGCACCTACTCCAAGGGCAACCGGCAGAAGGTCGCCCTGGTCGCCGCGTTCGCCTCGGACGTCGACCTGCTGATCCTGGACGAGCCCACCTCGGGCCTCGACCCGCTGATGGAGGAGGTCTTCCAGCGGTGTGTCGCGGAGGAACGCGACCGGGGCCGCACGGTCCTGCTCTCCTCCCACATCCTCAGCGAGGTCGAGGAGCTGTGCGACCGGGTGAGCATCATCCGCAAGGGCCGCACGGTCGAGAGCGGGTCGCTCGCCGAGCTGCGCCATCTGACCCGCACCAGCGTGGTCGCGGAACTCGCGGGTCCGCCGAACGGACTGGCGGACCTGCCCGGCGTGCACGACCTCGACGTGCAAGGGCGCCGCGTCCGGCTCCAGGTCGACACCGACCGGCTGGACGGTGTCCTGCGGTCGCTGACCGAGTCGGGCGTGCGGTCGCTGACGTCGACGCCGCCCACGCTGGAGGAACTCTTCCTGCGGCACTACCAGGCCGAGGCGGCGACCCGATGACGGCCTTCGCGGTGCGGCCCGGCAGCTCACGCCAACTGGCCGGGACGGGCACGCTGTTGCGGTTCGCGCTGCGCCGCGACCGGCTGATGGTCCCGGTGTGGATCGCGGTGAACGCGCTGATGGTGCTCTCCATGCCGGGCACCCTGGAGGGCCTGTACGGCACCCCGGCCGAGCGGGCAGACCTGGTCCGGCAGATGGAAACCAACTCCTCGCTGCGGGCGATGGTCGGCCCCGTCTTCGGCGACTCGCTGGGCGCCCTGACGGCCTGGCGGGTGGGCGTCTACGCGGGCGCCCTGGCCGCCGTGATGAGCCTGCTGGTCGTCGTGCGGCACACCCGGGACGAGGAGGAGAGCGGCCGTCAGGAGCTGGTGGCGTCCGGGATGGTGGGCCGCAAGGCGTCCCTGACGGCGGCCCTGCTGGCGGCGGCGGTCGCGAACGCGGTCCTGGCGCTGCTGCTCACGGCCGGGCTGGCCGGACAGGGCACGGCCGGGGCGCTGGCGCTCGGGCTCGGCATCGCCGGCGTCGGCATGGTCTTCGCCACGCTGGCGGCGGTCGTCGCGCAGCTGACGGAGAGCGCGCGGCTGGCCCGCGGCCTGACGGCGGCGGTGCTCGGCGCCGCGTTGGTGCTGCGCGCGGCGGGCGACTCGGCGACGGACGACGGCTCGTCGGTGCTGACCTGGCTGTCACCGCTGGGATGGCTGGAGAACCTGCGGCCGTACGCGGACGAACGCTGGTGGGTGCTGGCGCTGCCGGGTGCGGCGGCGCTGCTCCAGGGGGCGGTCGCCTACGCCCTGGCCGGGCGCCGTGACATCGGCATGAGCTTCCTGCCGACGCGGCCCGGACCGGCCTCGGGCCGGCTGGGCAGCGCGGGCGCGCTGGCCTGGCGGTTGCAGCGGGGCGGCGTGCTGGGCTGGAGCATCGGCTTCTTCCTGGCCGGTGCCGTCTACGGCGGCATGACCGAGGGGGCGGCCGACCTGGTCGGCGACAACGCGAACGCCCGGCGGATCATCGAGCGGATGGGCGGCCAGGCAGGCCTGACGGACGCCTTCCTGGCGTCGATGATCGGCATGCTGGGCCTGGTCGCGGCGCTGTACATCGTGGCGTCCGTACTGCGCCTGCACGGCGAGGAGACGTCCGGCCGGGCGGAGCCGGTGCTGGCGAACGCGGTCGGGCGCCTGCGCTGGGCCGCCGGGCACCTGGTGATCGCCTTCGGCGGATCCGCCCTGATCATGCTCCTGGCCGGTCTCGGCTTCGCCGCCGGCTACGGCAGGCAGGCCGGCCCGATCCTGGGGGCGTGCCTGGTGCAGCTCCCGGCGGTGTGGGTGATCGGCGGGGTGGCGGTGCTGCTGCACGGCGTCCTGCCCCGGGGGGCCGCGGCGGCGTGGGCCGTCGCCGGGGCGGTCCTGCTGATCGGCTGGGTCGGTCCCGCCCTGGACGTGCCGCAGGCGGTCCTGGACATCTCGCCGTTCGGTCACCTGCCGAAGCTGCCCGGGGGGTCCATGGAGTGGGGGCCGGTGGGGGTGCTGACCGGGCTGGCGGTGGTGCTGGTGGCGGCGGGGCTCGCCGGGTTGCGCGGGCGGGACCTGTCGACGTGATCAGTCGACGTACTGTTGGAGCTCCTCGGTGTCGAGTGCGATACCGAGGGGCTCGGGGAGGGTGAGGGTGCCGCCGAACCTGACCATGTGGACGTCCCGGTACCCGAGCGCGGGGTCGGGATCGCTGTGCACGGCCGTCCAGCGGGTGTCCCGGTCGACCAGCAGGTAGAGGGGGATCCCGGCACCGGCGTAGGACCGGGGCTTCGCCACGCGGTCGCGGTGGTGGGTGTCCGGGTCGTGCGAGGTGATCTCCACCGTCATCAGGGCGGTCCCGGGGTCGGCCCAGGCGCCCTGGCCCGCGAAACTCCCCTTCGGCGCGAGCACCCCGTCGGGCAGGGCGCGCCCCTCGCCGTGCTCCTCCACCCGCAGGCCGAGGTTGGGGTGGAGGCCGAGGTCGGGGCGGGCCTCCAGGCATCGGCAGGCCAGCCACGCGGCCATCGCGCCGTGGTTGCCGTTCCTCGCCTTCCTGACCCCGAGCCGCCCGCCGATGAACTCCAGTGAGACCGTCTCGATCTCGCGTGCCGTGAACTCGGCGAGCGCCTCGAACTCGCCGACCGACAGCTGAGCCGACGGCTGCCGCACCTCGACCACCATGGTTGCTCCCCTCTCAGGCCCACCAGCCTGCCGAGCCACCGGTGTCCGACCGGCCCGATCCCCCCACGATCATCCGAACGGATGATCAGCCCACCTCCACGGCCAGCCCCTCCAACCCCCTGATCACGAAGTTCGGCTTCCGCTCCGGCTCGGCGGCCAGGCGCAGCGTCGGCGCCTTCTCCAGCAGCGCCCCCATCGACGCCGCCAGCTCGATCCGGGCCAGGGGCGCGCCGATGCAGTAGTGGATGCCGGCGCTGAAGGAGATGTGCGGGTTGTCGGCGCGGGCGAGGTCGAGGCGGCCCGGGTCGGCGAAGACCTCCGGGTCGTGGTTGGCGGAGCCGAAGAGCATGGCGATCTCCGCGCCGCGCGGGATCGTCGTGCCGGCGATCTCGATCTCGTCCAGGACCCAGCGCTCGAAGAGCTGCAGCGGGGTGTCGTAGCGCATCAGCTCCTCGATCGCGGAGGGGATCAGGGAGTGGTCCGCGCGCAGCAGCTCCAGCTGGGACGGGTTGCGGAACAGGGCGTACCAGCCGTTGACCGTGGCGTTCACCGTGGCCTCGTGTCCGGCGTTCAGCAGCAGGACGCAGGTGGAGATCATCTCCTGCTCGGTGAGGCGGTCGCCCTCGTCGTGGGCCGCGATCAGGCCCGAGACGAGGTCCTCGCCGGGTTCCTCGCGGCGGGCCGCGATCAGCTCGCGCAGGTAGTCGGAGAACTCGACCGACGCCCGGACCGCCTTCGCCGCCGTCTCCTCGGACGGGTTCAGCTCGTACATCCCGCAGATGTCCGCCGACCAGGGGCGCAGCGGGGCCCGGTCGGACTCCGGGATGCCCAGCATCTCGGCGATCACCGCGACGGGCAGCGGCTCCGCCACGTCCTTCAGCAGGTCGCCGCCGCCCCGCTCGACCAGGGCGGCCGCCAGCTCGTCCGCCAGGCCCCGCACGTACGGCTTCAGCCGCTCCACCGTGCGCGGGGTGAACGCCTTCGACACCAGGCGGCGGATCCGCGTGTGGTCCGGCGGCTCCAGGTCGAGCATCCCGTGGTCGTTGAGCGTGTGGAACGGCTCGTGCTCCGGCGGGGGCGCGCTGCGGCCGAACTCCTCGTGCGTGAAGCGGTGCTGGTACGTCCGGCCCAGGCGCCTGTCGCGCAGCAGGGCCGAGACGTCCGCGTGGTGCGGGACGAGCCACTGGTTCGTGGGCTCGAACCAGTGCACGCGGCCCCGGGCACGCAGCTCGGCGTAGGCGGGGTACGGGTCGGCGAGGAACGCCGGGTCCCACGGGTCGAAGAGGGCAGCCATGCCAGGACGCTAGCCCCACACCCCCCTCACTGACCAGGGGCGTTCCTTGAACGGCGGGCCCGGCTAGCCGGGTGTCACCAGCCGCGCCTCGTAGGCGAACACCGCCGCCTGCGTGCGGTCCCTGAGGCCCAGCTTCACCAGGATCCGGCTGACGTGCGTCTTGATCGTCGACTCGGCGACGACCAGCCGCTCGGCGATCTCCGCGTTCGACAGGCCCTGCGCGATGAGGACCAGCACCTCCGTCTCCCGGTCGGTGAGGTCGCCGTACGCCGCCTGCGCGGAGGGCATCAGGCGCGGGGTCTCGGAGAGCTTGGAGAACTCGGTGATCAGCCTCCTGGTCACCGAGGGGGCCAGCAGCGCCTCCCCGGACGCCACGACCCGCACCCCGTCGGCGAGCTGGCGGGCCGAGGCGTCCTTGAGGAGGAAGCCGGAGGCTCCCGCGCGCAGCGCCTGGTACACGTACTCGTCCAGGTCGAACGTCGTGAGCACCAGGACCTTCGCCGCGCCGTCGGCGGCGACGATCTCGCGGGTCGCCTCGATGCCGTTCAGCTCGGGCATGCGGATGTCCATGAGCACGACGTCCGGGGCGAGCTCGCGGACCTTGGCGACGGCCTCCCGGCCGTTCACCGCCTCGCCGACGACCTCGATGTCCGGCATCGCGTTCAGCAGGACCGAGAAGCCCTCGCGGACCATCATCTGGTCGTCCGCGATCAGGACCCGGATGGTCATGCGTCGTCCTCGTCCGGCAGGGCGACCGGCAGGAACACCGTCACCTCGTAGCCTCCGTCGTCCGTGCGGCCCGCCGTCATCTCGCCGTTCAGCATCGACACGCGCTCCCGCATGCCGGTGATGCCGTGCCCGGCGCCGGGCGAGGGCTTGATCAGGCTCGGGTTGGGCGGCGGGCCGTTGACGACGCGCAGGCCCAGGCCGCCGAGGACGTACCCGATCTCCACCCGGGCGGTCGCGCCGGGGGCGTGCCGCAGGGTGTTGCTCAGCGCCTCCTGCGCGATCCGGTACGCCGACAGTTCCACGCCCTGCGGCAGCTCCCGCACCGCCCCGGTCACCGCCTTGTCCACGTTCAGCCCGGCCTCCCGCACATTGGCCAGCAGCCCGTCCAGGTCGGCGAGGGTGGGCTGCGGGGCGTCCGGGGCCTCGTAGTCCTCGGCGCGGACGACGCCCAGGACGCGGCGCAGCTCGGTCAGCGCCGCGACCGCGTTCTCCCGGATGGTGGCGAAGGCCTTCTCCAGCTCCGGCGGCGGGTTCTCCACCCGGTAGGGCGCGGCCTCCGCCTGGATGGCGACCACCGACATGTGGTGCGCGACCACGTCGTGCAGCTCGCGGGCGATCGTGGTGCGCTCCTCCAGCAGGGTGCGCCGGGACCGCTCGTGCGCGGTGACCGTCTGCTGGGCGGTGACCTCCTGTACGGCGTCCCGGCGGATGTGCCAGACGGTGACGCAGAGCAGGATCATGGCCGAGAAGACCAGCATGGGGCCGGAGTTGGTGCCGTAGTAGTAGGTCGGGCCGAAGCCGGCGTCCACGATCAGGGCGTACAGGGCGGTCAGCGCCCACATCCAGCCCGCCGTGCGCGGCCTGGTGCGTATGGCCACGACGGTCAGCACGGTCAGGTGGCAGGCGAAACTGCCGGCCTGCCACGGCCAGTCGCCCCAGCCGCTGCCGATCATCCCGGTGACGGGGGTCGCGGCCATGGACAGCCAGAACGCCAGCACCGGCCGGAGCATGGTCAGCAGCACCGGGAGCACGGTCAGCGGAGCGACCAGCAGCGCCTCGCCGTCGGTGTCGACGCCGGAGAGGAGGAGCGTGATCAGGGCCGCCGTGGCGATCAGTGCGTGCGGCGTCCAGGTCGCGTACTCGCGCAGGCGGGCGGGGAGCCGCCGGATGATCCGCCCGTCGGTGCGTCCGCGGGGCAGCGGCCGGTAGGCGAACGCGTTGTGGAAGAGGTCCTGCCGCAGCCCGCGCAGGGAATCCACCGCCACCCGGTACTCCGGGCTGCGCGTTCTCGCCCCGTCCCCCGGCGGCATGGTCTGCAGGTGAGTCGTCTCGGTCACGTACAGAACGGTAGGCGTACCCCCGGGTCGCGGTCGTCCCCATGGAGGGGGGTTCCTCCGGGTCCTCCTCAGGTACTACGGCGGGGCCCGCGCGCTCAGTACCCGGAGGGCCGCACCAGCCCCGACTCGTACGCGAACACCGCCGCCTGCGTCCGGTCCCTGAGGCCCAGCTTCACCAGGATC
The DNA here is from genome assembly GCF_040628815.1 of Streptomyces sp. NPDC006140. Taxonomy (NCBI): domain Bacteria; kingdom Bacillati; phylum Actinomycetota; class Actinomycetes; order Kitasatosporales; family Streptomycetaceae; genus Streptomyces; species Streptomyces sp. NPDC006140. The sequence goes on from NZ_JBEXTS010000005.1 coordinate 257,537, forward strand.
CGGCCCACGTGCGTCTTCACCGTCTGCTCGGCCACGATGAGATGCCGGGCGATCTCCGCGTTCGACAGGCCCTGCGCGATCAGGGACAGGACCTCCGTCTCCCGCTCGGTCAGGTCGCCGACGCGCTCCTTGAGCGGGGCGCGGGGCCTGCCGTCGAGGCGGGAGAACTCGGCGATCAGCTTGCGCGTGATGACCGGCGCGAGCAGCGCTTCCCCGGCGGCCACCACCCGGACCGCCTCGGCGAGCTGCTCCGAGGACGCGTCCTTCAGCAGGAACCCGGAGGCCCCGGCGCGCAGCGCGTCGTACACGTACTCGTCGAGGTCGAAGGTGGTGAGGACCAGCACCCTGATGTCCGGGTGCGCGGCCGTGATGCGCTCGGTGGCCTCGATGCCGCCGACGCCGGGCATGCGGATGTCCATGAGGACGACGTCGGGGGCGGTCTCGGCGGCCTTGGCGACGGCCTCCTCGCCGTCCCGGGCCTCGCCGACGACCTCTATGTCGGGCTGCGTGCCGAGCAGCACGGTGAATCCCTGCCGGACCATGCCCTGGTCGTCGACGATGAGGACCCGGATGGGGTCGCCGGTGCCGCTCGTCATGGTGTCCTTCCCTCGCGGTCGGTGATGCGGTCGGTGCCCGGGGCGTCGGCGGGCGGGGTGTCCGGGAGGAAGGCGGTGACCTTGAAGCCGTCCCAGTGCCACGGGTGGGCCGTCATCGTGCCGCCGAGCATCGCCACGCGCTCCCGCATGCCGAGCAGCCCGTGCCCCGCCCCGGTCGAGGGCGGCGGGGGCGCGGTCGGGCGGCCGTTGACGACCTCCACTTCCAGGCCGTCCGCCGCGTAGGTGAGGCGGACGGTGATCCGCGCGCCCGGCGCGTGCCGCAGGGCGTTGCTGAGCGCCTCCTGCACGATCCGGTACGCCGACAGCTCCACCCCGGGCGGCAGGGGACGCCGCTCGCCGTTGATCTCGGTGAGGACCTCGCGGCCGGCGGCCCGGGTGTTCTCCACCAGCGCGTCGAGCCGGTCCAGCGTGGGCTGCGGGGCGTGCGCGCCGGTCGTGTCGCCCGGGTCGGCGGTCTCCCCCGGCTCCGGATGCTCCGAGCGCAGCACGCCCAGCACCCGGCGCAGCTCGGTCAGCGCCTCCAGCGCGTTCTGCCGGATGCCGGCGAGGTTCTCCTTCAGCTCGTCGGGCGGGTCCTGGACGAGGTGCGGGGCGACCTGCGCCTGGATGGAGATGACCGACATGTGGTGGGCCACCACGTCGTGCAGCTCCCGGGCGATGCGGCTGCGCTCCTCCAGCAGGGTCCGCCGGGTGCGTTCCTCCGCGGTGAGCGTGGTCTGCTCGACGAGTTCCGCGCGGGCCTCGCGGCGGCCGCGCAGGGCGGTGCCGACGATCACGACGACGGTGGACAGGGACAGGGCGAGCACGCCGGTGGTGTCGTAGTGCCCCGCTGGCTCCAGGCTCTCGGCGACATAGGTGAGCAGCGCGGTCACGGCCAGGGCCGCGATCGCCGCCCGGGTGGGCACCCGCAGCGCGAGCAGCAGCAGCACGAACAGCTCGGCGACGATGCCGGCCGCGGTCCAGGGCCAGGTGTAGGTCTCCGGGTCGAAGCCCAGCCGGCCACGCACGGCCACGGCACCCAGGAGGAAGGCGGCCATGGACAGCCACCACGCCGGGACCGGCCGCCACAGACCCAGGACCATGGCGCCGCCCTGCCCGCCCGCGACCAGGAAGGCCAGGAGAGGGGTCAGGTGGCCGTTGTCGCTCATGTCGCCCGTGCCGCCGACCGTCACGCCGAACGCGGCCAGGCACACCAGGCCGTGCGGCAGCCAGCGCAGCCAGGTGGAGGGCGGCAGCGGGTCCGGCCGGAGGGTCCACAGGTCCGCGCGCACGTCCCGCAGCCAGCCCATGACGCGCGCCCGCAGCACACGCCCCACCCCCCTGTCCGTCACGCGGCCCAGCCTAGACATGCCGTGCCTTCGCCGCCGCACCCCTGCCGGAGGGGCGGTGCGTGCGCACCACGCGCGATCCCCGGTCCCGGCCGCCGCCCCGCTCGAAGGAGCGGAACGCGGCCCAGCAGACCGCGAGGGCCAGGGCGAACACGGGCAGCCACAGCAGCCGGGCCTCGACCCAGCCGAGACCGTCGGGCCGGGTGTGCAGGCCGGGGAGGCGGCCCGCGAGGAGGCCGGTGGCCGTGGTGGCCATCAGGGCCGTCTGGTGCCAGAGGAACACGGTCATCACGGAGAGGTTGACGAGCGCCACCGCCGCCCAGGCGACGGGCCGGCGCATCGCGCGCCGCAGCCGCTCGCGCAGCAGCAGGGCGAGACCGCACTGGGCCAGGCCGAAGCAGACGACGGCCAGCGTCGGCGGGTCCAGGTTGGACGTGCCCTCGCCCGGGACGCCGACCATCGACGCCGGGTAGCCCGCCCACGCCACCAGCGCCGCCGTCGCCACCGCCCCGCCGACGAGCAGCACCCAGCCCGCGCGGCGGTGCTCCAGCTCGCCTCTGGTCCAGGCCGCGCCGAGCGTGAAGGGCACCAGCCAGCCCGCCGCGACGTTCACCCAGCCCAGCCAGGAGGGCCCGCCGAGGCCGAAGCGCAGCAGGTCCACGTGGAGGACGACGGCCAGCGGCCAGAGCGGGTGCAGCCGGGTCAGCAGCGGGGTCGCCGCCGTCAGCGCCGCGAACACCACGAGGAACCACAGCGGTGACAGGGCCAGTTTCACCAGCGTCCGGACCGTCCCGTACTCGGCGCCCGACAGCAGCAGCGCCGACGCGGCGACCGTCCACAGGCCGAGGACGGCCGGCACCGGCTTGAACAGCCGGGTCAGCCGGCCCGTGAGCCAGCGGTGGTAGGGGACGCCCCGGGCGCGGGCCGAGGCGTAGCCCCGGGTGGCGACGTGGCCGCCGACCAGGAAGAACACGGCGAGCGTCTGGAACAGCCAGGAGATCGGCGCCAGCCAGGGCATGTGCTGCAGCGGGCTCGCCGTGCGCAGGGCGCGGCCGTCGGCGACCAGGGCCGTGACCAGCCAGTGCCCGAGGACGACGCCGAGGACCGCGGCGGCGCGCAGGGCGTCCACGGCCCGGTCGCGGTCGGCCGGGGTGGCCTCGTCGATCCGGTCGGCCTCCCGCCGCAGGGCGCGGGGGATGGCGCGCACACCGATGTCAGTCATGGGTCACCGCCTCGGTCTCGCCCAGGACGATCCGCGCCAGGTTGGCGAGGGACGTCGAACCCGGGCTGAAGTAGTCGCTGTGGCCGCCGTCGCCGGCCGCGAAGACCCGGGCGCCGAAGGCCCGGGAGACGGGGTCGGTGCCGAAACCGACCGTGGTGCCGAACAGGCCGGCGCTGACGTGCGGGACGTGCGCCACCCAGTCGTCGGCGCCGCGGGCCGCCCAGACGCGGGCGCGGGTGTGCAGGGCGGCGGCGGAGCCGGCGCCGGTGCCGGGGCTGCCGACGAGCGCGATGTCGTCGACGGCGAGTCCGGCCGCGGCCCGCCCGCAGACGACCGAGCCGTAGGAGTGGCACAGCAGCGCGATGCGCGGGGCGCCGGCCGAGACGGCCCGCAGGTCGGCCACGAGCGCGCGCAGCCCCGGGGCCGCCTGCTCCGCCCTGCCGGTCGTCGTGACGGTCGTGCTGACCGTGCCCGGCGTCTCGTAGCCCAGCCAGGCCACGACCGCGGTGCTCGTGCCCGCCGGGGCCTGCCGGGCGAGCTGCCCGTACAGGGCGGAGGCGGCGGCGTGGAACCGGCCGTAGGTGTCGAGGCTCGTGTCGGAGCCGGGGACCAGGACGGCGACGCGGTCGGCCCGGGCGAGGTCACCCAGGACCTCCGTCACCCGGCCGGGGCCGCGGCCGTCGAACCGGAGGAGGTGCCGGGCCGGGGCGGCCAGGGAACGGTCCGTCGCGGCCCGGTCCGGGTCGTGGTGGGCCGCGGCCATGCGGGCCGCCTCGGCGGCGTTGGCGCGGTTCGCCGCGTACACGTCGGCGAGCGTGGCCGCGCTGAGCGGCGCGAGGGACGCGGGTGCCGGAGCGGGGATGTCCGGACGCACAGCGCCGGAGAGCGGGAGCACCACCGCGCCCGTGACCAGGGCGGCGAGCACGGCCCGGCGCCACCGCACGGCGCGCCGGCGGTATCCCGATGCCCACCCCATGGTCGTCCCCCTCCACCGCACCCGGCCATCGGGTCCGTGTGAAAGGGAAGGTACGGAGCCGGCCCCGTCGTCCGCGTCCCACCGCGGAGCTCACCTCGGGAGTGGCTCTCAGGTACTACGGGTATGACCGGGGACGGACGCTACGGCGTCGTGCGCGACGGCCACTGACGGCGTCATGCGGACGGCCACTGACGGCGTCATGCGGACGGCCAACACGGCGTCATCCGCGTCGGCCACCACCGCGTCATCCGCGAACAGCCACCACCGGGTCAAGCGCGACGGCCACCACCGCGTCATCCGCCAACGGCCACCCCGCGTCATCCGCGAACAGCCACCACCGGGTCAAGCGCGACGGCCACCCCGCGTCATCCGCGAACGGCCACCCCGCGTCATCCGCGAACAGCCACCACCGGGTCAAGCGCGACGGCCACCCCGCGTCATCCGCGAACGGCCACCCCGCGTCATCCGC